>JAFVAN010000023.1 GCA_017480485.1 Ruminococcus sp.
GGCAGGTCGCGTGAGCACTCGCAAGCTCGTTTACAACGGTGTAAACCGCGAGGGCTCCCTCGCGATGCGCACTAAAACTCACAAATTATAGGAAGGCTATGAAAGACGCGGGCGCAAAAAGCCGCCTTTAACTCCATCTTCACCGCGCGTAAAGGGGCCGACAGGGAGGAAATAAGGAGAAGGGGAGCGCGAGGGGGAGGACCTAAAGAGGGGGGATGCGGTGCAAACTTGTTTTGCTGATCCCCTCTTGCCAACGTGGCTTTCGGGGCTCCTCCCTCTTTTGGTCCTCCCCCTCGCAAACAGGGCGACCGCCGATGTTGGAATTACAACACGGCCAAGAACGTGGTAGTTCTCGAAGTACCCCGACTGAAAAATGAGGGAATGGAATTATAATAAAAAATTATTGACATTTCTTTATACTTATAGTATAATTTATAAGGGTATGTCTGCGCGGACAACAGACCCGCAGACAGGGCCCTTCTAATTTTTGTTTTACCATTTGTTTCAGATTCAGATCAGGGGTGGAAAAATGCTTGAAATAGGCGACAGACTGAAATCCTATGAGCCGCTGTGGGAAAACTGGTATAAGGATTCCTACCTCGGCGGAGGAAACTTCGGCAAGGTCTATAAACTGAAGCAGGACTTCCTTGGGGTGGTCACCTACTCGGCCGTCAAGATCATATCTATCAATCTTGAGAGCGAGATGGTGGCGAAGGACAGAAGACAGTCCTACATTGAGGAAAGAAAGCGCTTCGTGGCCGAAGAGATCAAAAATATGTATAAGCTCAAGGGACGCTCGAACCTTGTGCACTGCCTGGCCCACTCCATAAGGGACGTTTATGACGACAACGGCGACCTTGTGGGCTTCGATGTACTTATCAGGATGGACTTCTACAGAGCCCTTCCCGATTACCTGAAGCACAACGGCGCCCTCGACCAGAACAGCGTTGAAAAGCTTGCCTACCAGATAGGTATGGCGCTGGAGTCGATGCACGACATAAATATGCTGCACCGTGACATCAAGCCGGATAATATCTATATGGACGAGAAAAACGTCTTTTATCTGGGAGATTTCGGTGTTTCCAAGCAGGTGGATTCCAGCAGCTATTCCACACTGGCGGGAACTCAGCCCTTTATCGCCCCCGAGGTATGGCAGGTCACAAAGAGCAATAAGAATTACTCCAAGACCGCAGATATATATTCCTACGGCATAACGCTGTATTACCTGCTGAACGAGAACAGGCTGCCGCTGGTAACGGCGGAAAGTAACCTGAACCAGATCGAGCAGGCCATCTACGATAGACTCAACGGTAAACCCTTCCCGCCGCCGATGCACGGCTCCGAGAAGCTCAAGGCCGTGGTAATGAAGTGCTGCGAGTACAGGCCCGAGGATAGATTCCAGTCTATGGGCGAGGTGCTGGCAGCCCTGAGGAACGAGGGCTTCCGCTATACCCAGAAGCCTGTTGCACCCCAGATGCAGGACATGGCCCAGAAGACCATGTATGCAGGAGCCCAGACAGGCGCCTCCTTCTCGGGACAGCAGCCCCTCTACGGCGGCACTCCCGCGCAGCCTGCTCAGCCCAGGTCGATCAGGCCGCCTGTGCAGCCTGCGGCCCCGTCAATGGCGCCGATCCCCTCTAACCCCAGCATCCCGCAGAACACCTACGGCAGTATGCCCACCACGGGCTATGCACAGCCTGCGCCTGTCGGCCCCGCGGCGGCTCCCGCCGCCAAGAAGGGCAGCAAGAAGGGCATCCTGATTGCAGCGATCGTTGCCCTGGTCGCTGCTATCGGCGTGGCCTGTGCCATTTTCATCCCCAAGCTGCTGGGCGGAGCTAAGGAATACAAGTTCGACGGCACCGTGAACTACGACGGCGACAACAACTATTCTACCTTTAAGGTGGACTCTGATAAGCTGGCCTACATCCCCGACAAGTATTTCACGGGCTATGACGAGGACGGCTGCTCGATCACCCTGAAGCTGGACACCGCCGATGTTGAGGCCTTCAACGTTTATAAGCAGTACCTTATCTCGGTGCTGGAGTATGACGCTGATGACAACCTCTACGCGACCAGCTCCGACTACATCGCGGGCGTTCCGAAGAAGGAGGAGGAGGGCGCCACCCTGTACCTCATCGACTTCGCGGAGCACTGCTATCTGGACGAAAACGGCGTGTTCGTCGTTGATATGTCGAATACAGGCAAGATAACCTTCAATCTCTCGGCGAAATGCGTCAAGAAGCTGCTGAAATCCTCTAACAAGGGTCTCGCCTTCCAGTGCTACGGCGTCAATATCACTGAGATAACCATTGACGCGGCAAAGAAGACCAACTCTGACGGCTTTATCAACCAGAGCTTCTAATTAGAGGTTAGAGGCTAGAGGCTGGGCGCCTTTGGCGGTTTTTAGAAATCAGTCCGCTTTGCGGACACCTTGTTCTCTAATATCTAATATCTAACATCTAACCTCTAAAATGTACATTTTAATGAAAGGAAGAAATGACCTTGGACTTTAATCAGACAGTTTATTACAAACCGAAGCCGAAGAAAAAAGAAGCAGTCCTGCTGCTTATGGATAAGACCCACGTCCCCCATATGATAAGGCTGGACCGCAGCATAACGATAGGAAGAGAGTTCCCGGGCTCTACCTGTGACCTGAGAATAAATTCCTCCATCGTCAGCAGGCGCCACAGCGAGATAATCGTTGACGACTCCAGCGGCAATTATTACTACATCGACAACAACAGCCTCAACGGCTCCTTTGTAAACGGACAGAAGCTGCTGCGCTACAACGAGCGGGGCTCCTATGCGGCTCAGCTCTCGGACGGCGACATCATCCGCATCGACCAGAACAATCTGAACAACCCTCACGCCGACGCGGTGCTGATGGTGTTCAGCCAGACCTTTAGCCTTGACGAGAAGTGGAAGACCTTCCCCATCGGCGCCCTGCCCCAGATAAGCATCGGTCGCGACCCAAGGTGCAACCTGTCCCTGACCGACCCAATGACCTCTGCCTTCCACGCCACGATATACAGGGCGGGCGGCAGGACCTTCATCCGCGACGAGCACAGCACCAACGGTGTCGGCGTCAACGGCGTCGAGATACAGTATGATACGGAGCTGTTCAATTACGACGTTATCAGACTTGCAAACACCACCCTGATCTTCCTTGGCGACAAGTTCGTTTACAACAGCGCCGAGGCCCAGACCAACAACGCCCTCTCCGTTACCATCAACGAGCACAGAGTTGACAACAAGAGCAAGCTGCTGCTGCTGAAGGACGTAAAGGCAGAGTTCAACAATGGCGACTTCGTGCTGATACTGGGCGGCTCGGGCGCAGGCAAGACCACCCTTATCAACGCCATTCTGGCGGACCAGAGCCGCGGCAAGTACAAGACCGACGGCAAGATCATCCTCAACGGTCAGGACCTCTATAAGAACCTCAAGACCGTTAAGCCCCAGCTGGCAATGGTGCCTCAGTTCCTGATACTCAGGACCAGCGACACCGTGCGCAACACGCTGATGGACAGAGCCGAGATCAAGATGCCCGGCCTCACAAAGGCAGAGCTCAAGCAGAAGGTAGACGATGTTCTCAACCACGTCGGCATCATGGAGCACGCTGAGAAGTACATAAGCAACCTCTCGGGCGGACAGCAGAAGAAGGCCTCGGTGGCCTATCAGCTCATCGGCTTCGCAAAGGTGTTCATCTGTGACGAGCCAGACTCCGGCCTTGACGCGGCCTCGAGAAAGCAGCAGATGGAGATCCTTGACGACATCGCCAAGGACGGCAAGATCGTTATGGTCATCTCTCACGAGCCCGACGACGCCTCCTACATCGACGAGATGGGCGTGAAGCGGTACCGCTTCAACAAGGTGCTGGTGCTCGCAAGGAACTCTGTGGACAGAGCGGGCCATCTGGCCTTCTTTGGCAGCGTTGACGAGGCCATGAAGTTCTTCGGTGTAAACCAGCTGCAGGATATAATGATAGAGATCAATCCTCCCGAGGAGGGCGGCAAGGGCCTTGCCGATATGTATATAAATAAATTCTTAGCAATGAACGGGGGATCTTTATAATGAATGACGCTTCATTTGGATTACAGACCAAGGTATATTTCAAGAAGATAGCGCGTATCGCCATCAAGGAAAAATTCATAAAGTTTTTGGCCTTCGCAGCGGTCATAGCCTTTATGGTAGGCTTTGTTGTGGGCGAGAAGATGTTCAAGAGCTTTGAGGACACCCAGTCGGGCTTCTTCACCATCGCCTCGGCGGGCATCTGGCTGGGAATATTCAACTCCATCCAGAACATCTGCAAGGAGCACAACATAATCAAGGCCGAGTATCGTTCGGGCCTGAATCTGGCCTCCTACGTTACCGCCCACGCCCTGTGGCAGTTCGTTATCTGCCTTGCCCAGACGGTCATCATCCTGGTGGTCTGCCTGATCTTCGTTGATTTTGAGGGCGGCCAGATAATCGACGACTTCCCCCACCTTGAGAACTTTATAACCATCCTGCTCCTCACCTTTGGCGCAGATATGCTGGGCCTTATGATCTCGGCTATTGCCGATACGCCCACCACCGCTATGACCATCATGCCCTTCGTGCTGATCGTCCAGCTGATACTCAGCGGCGTTCTGTTCCCGCTGGAGGGCCTTGTAGGCGGCGTTGCAAACATCACCTACAGCAAGTGGGGAATGCACGCCTTCGCCTCTACCTCTCACATTCTTACCCTTCCCACGGCCTCTCAGGGCAAGCTGGGCGAGATGGGTCAGGACGCTCAGAAGAAGGATAACGACACCTTCAAGGCAGCAGTATACGGCGACGCCGCGAAGGAGTTCAAGCCCGAGAAGAACGAGGTCTTTGACTACAAGCACGATTACAAGGACGAGGTAAGCAACGTCCTTGGCTCCTGGGGTATAATAATCCTTATCACGGGAGTATGCTACGGAGTGACGATAGGAGTATTGAAATTCAAGAACCGAGGTTCGTAAAGGAGGGCAGTCAGCTGATGAGTAATGAGCTTGAAAACGCGAATGTGGCAGAGGCTGCCGCAGCCGCTCCCGCACAGCCCGAGGGTGCGCCCCGCATAAGGGTCGCCGCCGCCTCTCACAACGGCGCCGTAAGGGCAAACAACGAGGATAACTATTCCATCAACGGACAGTACAGACAGATAGATGACCTTATCGTGGACTTTGAGGACACCCTGCCCGCAGACGGGCTGATGCTGGAGGTCTGCGACGGCATGGGCGGCGAGGCCATGGGCGAGGTCGCCTCTGAGATCGCCGTTAAACACACCGCCGACCTTCTTGTAAAGCTTCGCCAGGCCGACGAGAAGGACCTTATAAACGAGATCAACAGTTATGTTGACAGGGCCAACAACGAGATCTGCGAGACCATTGGCAACACCGAGACCCGCCGCGGCGGCAGCACCTTTGTGCTGATCTATTTCAAGGGCGACGTGGTCTATCCCTACTCGCTGGGAGACAGCAGGATCTACGCCTTCAACGGCACGAAGCTTGTGCAGATAAGCGAGGACCACACCCTCGGCATGAGAAAGTACAAGTCCAACATCATCACCTTTGAGGAGGCCATGACAGGCCCCGACAGCCACAAGCTGACGCTGTTCCTCGGGGTGGACATCGACAACAACGGCCTTACCGCCCAGCCCTACCGCCCATTCAGGGTAGAAAGGGGCTGGAAGCTGCTGCTTTGCAGCGACGGCCTCTATGACATGGTGTCGGCGGTGGAGATCGCCGAGACCCTGCAGCTGGATACCTCCGAGGCCTGCAAGCGCCTTGTAGAGCGGGCCATCGCCCACGGCGGCATCGACAACGTCACGGTCATCGTGGCGGAGATGATCTGAACAGAAAAAAGGGACTGCATCGCAGTCCCTTTTATTTTGCCTGTTGTCAGCCTTCCAGCAGGCCCTTGATGCCCTCCTCCTTGAAGACCTTCTTGTAGTGCTCCAGCTCCTTGGAGATAAGCTCGTCGATGACCCGCATACCCAGCAGCTCCACAGGGGCCTTGTCGTCGGTAAGCAGGCGGTCGCCGGGCTCGTAGCCCTTTAGAGAGCCGTACACCCGCTCCATGCAGTCCCTGAGGTCCGGGTCCTCCAGACCGTCTATGCGGCCCTCGAAGCGCCCGAGGGCCTCAGCATCCTTGAAGGCAAAGAGCTCGCGGTTGGTGCTCCATGGCACGTCCGAGGTGCAGACGGACTCGAAAACGCTGCTGATGGTATCTGCAAGATAGTAGTTGATGCTGTCCTCGCTGCGGGACTGCATATTCATGTTCACCACCATCACCCCGCCGGGCTTCAGGTGGTCATAGACCAGCCTGAAAAACTCTTCCGTGGACATCTGGAAGGGAATTGTGATGTCCTGATAGGCGTCTACCATTATGACATCGAACCTGTCCCGCTCAGCCTCGCCCCGCTTGTAGGCACGGTCAAGGCCCTCGAGATAGGCGCGGCCGTCATAGGTGACGACCTTTATATCCTTGTCAAGCTCAAAATAGGTGTGGGCGAGGGAGGTGATCTTCTCGTCGATCTCTACGCCCTCGGCGGTCATGGCGGGGTAGTAGTGCAGGCACTGCTTGGCGTAGGTCCCGGTACCCATCCCCAGCACCAGCAGAGAGGACTCCTCGCCGCCCTCGCTCATCAGGGGGGCTGCCATGGCGGTGTCATAGTAGAGGCCCGAGAGGCTGTCGTTTTTCATATATACCGACTGGACGCCGAAGAGCACGTTTGTGGAGAGGGCAAGCTTTTCATCGTCCTCGTTGACCTGTAGGTAATTGTAGATGCTCTCGCCCTCGTAGACCAGCTTTGTTTCCCAGAAGGCGAAGCCAAAGCGGGTGCTGAGCACGCAGCAGAGCACGAACAGCACCCCGCATACCGCCAGCCGCACTGTGCCGCGCTTGCAGGAGATGAAATACACCAGCCCCAGCCCCAGCAGCACTCCCGAGAAGATAAGGAAGGTGACGGAGGTGCCCACTGCGGGGATGGTGATGAAGGTGGGGGCAAAGGTGCCGATTATGCTGCCGATGGTATTGTAGGCCCCAAGGGTGCCAACGGTGGAGCCGTTGTCCTCGAGGCTCTGGGTGGTGTATTTTACCAGCGAGGGCGTTACGGTGCCAAGCAGGAACAGGGGATAGACGAAAATTATCATGCAGGCAAGGAAGGCCGCCCAGATCAGGAAACCGGTGCTTATGGTGACGATAAGCAGGGCCGAGACTCCAAGGATCACCAGCTTGCCGATGAAGGGGATGGCGGCTATCCAGACGGCGGCCACCAGTATCCGCTTGTATAGCCTGTCGGGGTCGGGGTCCTTATCGGCGCTCCTGCCGCCATAGTAGTTGCCAAGGGCCATGGCGATCATTATGGTGCCGATGATGATGGTCCAAACGATCTGAGAGGAGCTGAAATAAGGCGCCAGCAGCCTGCTGGCCCCCAGCTCCACCGCCATAACGCTCATCCCCGAGAAAAACTCGGTGAGGTAGAGGAAGAGCTTTCTTTTAAGCAAAGGAGACTGCATTTTTTTCTGTGTGTTCGCTGTGTTCTCGCTCATAGTGATTTCCTTTCGGTGGGTGTGTTCTGACTGTATGATTATACCATATTATTCACATGATTGCAAGTGCTGACGGCGTCCAGTATGCGGAGATGCCTTTGTAACCCCTCCGTCTCGGCTGACGCCGAGCCACCTCCCCTTTCAGGGGAGGCAAAAGTGCGTGGCCGCAGCAGCGCCGCGACCACGCTTTTCGAGAAGACCGATGTCTGCGGAAACCCTCATATTTACTAATTTTACCACAGGATAAAATGTATGAAAAATTTAAATTTTTTATAAAAAACTGTTGCAATCTGTCGGGATTTGTGGTATAATTTAATAAAATTTAATAGCGAGGTGTTTTCCTATGAAAAAGTTCTTAGAAGAGTTCAAAGCGTTTGCATTAAAGGGAAACGTTATGGACATGGCCATCGGTGTTATCATCGGTGCTGCGTTCGGTGACATCGTTACCGCGCTCACCGATAGCTTCATCAACCCCCTGCTGGGCCTCATCCCCGGCAACGGCGAGGTAGGCGGAGCCTTCACTGTCAAGGGTCAGGTGTTCAACTACGGTGCGTTCATCACTGCCGTTATCAACTTCCTTATCATGGCGCTTGTCCTCTTCCTGCTGCTCAAGGCCATCAACAAGGCCATGACAATCGGCAAGAAGAAGGAAGAAGAGGCCGCTCCCACAACCAAGGCCTGCCCCTTCTGCAAGACCGACATCAATATCGAGGCTACAAGATGCCCGAACTGCACTTCTGTTCTCGAGGAGCAGTAAAACCTATCTAAACCCAAAGGGGCTGACAAAAGTCACGCCCCTTTGTTTTAGGCAAAAATTGTAAGATCTTTCAGAAAGGCTGAGGCTATATGAAGCTTATATATGACGTTGGCGATAAGCCCAAGGCGGGGCAGCTGGTGGTCTTTGCCATGCAGCAGATGCTGGCCATCCTTGCAGCGACCATCGCCGTGCCGATGATAATCGGAAACGGCCTGACCCCTGCGGCCGCAATGTTCGGCGCGGGCGTCGGCACCCTTGTGTACATCCTGTTTACTAAAAGGCGCAGCCCTGTGTTCCTGGGATCCTCCTTTGCGTTCCTGGGCTCGATGGCGGCGGCCTTTGCGGGCGGCGTTTCAATGCAGCTCGGGGCTCTGGGACTTATAATCGGAGCCGTGGCTGCTGGCCTTGTTTATGTTGTTATCGCTCTGGTCATCAAGGCCGTAGGCGTGGGCTGGATAAACAAGCTTATGCCCGCTGTGGTCATCGGACCCACGGTGGCTATAATCGGTCTCTCGCTGGCGGGCAACGCCATCGGCGACCTGCAAAAGGGCGACGTGGTGGACGCAAGCGGAAACATGGTGGCTTCGCCCTATGCGGCGCTGTGCTGCGGCCTTGTTACCCTTGCTGTGACCATGCTCTGCTCCACCTACGGCAAGAAGATGGTAAGGCTGATACCCTTTATCCTTGGTATCCTTGCAGGCTATGCGGCAGCGGCCTGCCTGACCCTCATCGGCAACAGCGCCGACATCGACGCTTTGAAGCTGGTGGATTTCAAGATCTTTGAGAACTACCTGCTGGAGGACGGCAGCGTTACGCTAAAGACCTTCCTCTCGGTGCCGGACCTGACCTTTGTTTCCGCATTTAAAGGCACGGGCGAGCTGACGGGCTCATATATCGCTACCATCCTTGTGGCCTATGTGCCTGTGGCCTTTGTGGTCTTTGCCGAGCACGTTGCGGACCACAAGAACCTCTCCTCCGTTATCGGCAGGGACCTGCTGGAGGACCCTGGCCTGTCCAACACCCTGCTGGGCGACGGCGTGGGCTCTATGGTGGGCGCTTTCTTCGGCGGCTGCCCAAACACCACCTATGGCGAGAGCGTGGGCTGCGTTGCCATCACCCGCAACGCCTCCATCGTGACTATAATCGCGGCGGCGGTGGGCTGCATCATCGTGTCCTTTATCACGCCGCTGGTGGCCTTTGTGGACTCCATTCCCGCCTGCGTGATGGGCGGCGTGTGCGTGGCCCTCTACGGCTTCATCGCTGTGTCGGGACTTAAGATGCTGCAAAAGGTGGACCTTGACAAGAACAGGAACCTCTTTGTGGCCTCCGTCATCCTTATCGCGGGCATCGGCGGGCTGAGCGTTTCCTTTGGCAAGGTCACCGTTACCGAGATCGCAGCGGCGCTGATACTTGGAATACTTACAAACATCATGCTCTCCGGGGAAAAGGACGAGCCCGCCGAGGCCACGGCTGGGAAGGGAAGCGCCAAAAGCGGAGGCATCCCCGCAAAGGGCAATAACAACCGAAACAAGAGCAGGAAAAAAAGAAGATCGAAAGGAAGATAAAAATGAGTAGAGTTGTAATTATGGAGCACCCGCTGATAAAGCACAAGATATCACTGCTGCGGGACGAGAGAACGGGGACCAAGGACTTCCGCGTGCTGGTTGAGGAGATCGCCATGCTGATGGGCTACGAGGCCCTGCGGGACCTTCCCACCGAGCTGGTGGAGGTAAAGACCCCTATTGCCGAGGCCTATGTACCAATGCTTGCTGGCCGCAAGCTGGCGGTGGTGCCTATCCTCCGCGCGGGACTTGGGATGGTCAACGGCATACTGGCCCTTGTGCCCTCGGCCAAGGTCGGCCACATCGGCCTCTACCGCGACGAGGTGACTCACGAGCCCCACGAGTACTATTGCAAGCTGCCCGAAAACATTGACCAGCGCCTCGTTATCCTGCCGGACCCCATGCTTGCCACCGGCGGCTCTGCCATACAGGCTGTGGATTTCATCAAGGCCAAGGGCTGCAAGAACATCAAGTTCATGTGTATAATCGCGGCTCCCGAGGGCCTCAAGGCTCTGCAGGAGGCCCACCCGGATGTTGACATCTACGTCGGCAACCTTGACGAGAGGCTCAACGAGAACGCCTATATCGTTCCCGGCCTCGGCGACGCGGGTGACAGGATTTTCGGAACTAAGTAATGCCAAAAATGGTATCTCCCCCGAAAGGGGGAGATACCATTTTTGGCACTTTGCGGCGCTGCGCAGCAGCGCCGCAATTATTTCAGTGTAATACATTCGTGCGGGAAAGTATTTTATTTTTCGGGGCACCATTTAGCAGGCGGCGCCGTCACTCCACCTCGTCCTCCGAGGCATCAAGCCCCTGCTCAAGCCTGTCCTGCTCCCAGTCGAACTCATCATACTTGTCCAAAAAATTGTACCGTTTGCCCTTGTACTCGTACTCGATGACGGTGCGGAGGTTCACGTTGTAGACGCTTTTGAAGATATTTGTCTCAACAAAATCGTTGTTCTTTGCAAGGCCTGCTATGAGCTGCTTTATCTCCTGCCGCTTGGAGATGCTGCCCTTGTCCTCGGTCTCGGCAAGGCGCTCGGTAAGGCGGCAGGCGCAGGCTATGAACTCCAGAGCGTTATAATTGACCCACTGCTTTATATGCTCCTCTCTCACCATGTAGAGGGGCCTTATCAGCTCCATGCCCTTGAAGTTGCGGGAGTGGAGCTTTGGCATCATGGTCTGGACCTGACCGCCGTAGATCATGCCCATGAGTATGGTCTCGATGACGTCGTCGAAGTGGTGGCCAAGGGCGATCTTGTTACAGCCCAGATCCCGCGCGAAGGCATAGAGGTGTCCACGGCGCATACGTGCGCAGAGGTAGCAGGGGTTCTGCTTCTGGTTCGCAACAATGCCGAAGATACGGGTATCGAAGAAGCGGATGGGGATGTTCATAAGCTCCGCATTCTCCTCTATGCGGCGTCTGTTGCTATCGTTATAGCCCGGGTCCATGCAGATAAACTCCAGGGAGAAGTCGGTAGGGGAGTACCTTTGCAGGTGCTGCATACACTTTGCCAGCAGCATGGAGTCCTTTCCTCCCGAGATGCAGACGGCTATCCTGTCCCCGTCGTTTATCATTTTATATTCCTTTATGCCCATTACGAATTTATTCCAGATATCCTTGCGAAAGCGTTTGATTATGCTTCGCTCGATAAGCTGGTAGGGCTGCAGCTCTCTTGCCATTTATCCCACTCCTTACATTTGTTACCTACTATTATACTATGTTTCCCCCAATAAGTCAAGGTCCTAGGTACTAGCGCGGACGGCGCAATGCCGCCTTTGGGGAGAATTGAGCAAGGAGTAGGATTTGTGTGACGGCGGGTCGCAGCTTGGTGGGAGCTCTTGTAAGCTAGGTCGGTACCTAGACTGGGCAGGTCGTATGAGCACTCGCAAGCTCGTTTACAGCCGCGGGGTGTTTGGGGGCTCCCTCGCGGAGAAGGGGAGTAGAGTGAGGTTTTTGTTTCTAACCTCTGATCTCTAACTTCTCACCTCTATTGTAATAAACCTGTAATTGACTTTTGGCGGCGGGGTGGTGTATAATTATATCAACAGAATTTTATCTGAACGGGGGTTTGAAAAATGGGTAAGATCAGCGTTGTTGCCATCGAAAGGCAGTATTGCAGCGGAGGCAGCGAGATCGGCAGGCTCGTGGCCGAAAAGCTCGGTATCAACTGCTATGACAGGGAGATAATCGAAATGGCTGCCGAGCGCATGGGTATCTCCTTCGAGGAGGTCAAGAAGCTGGAGGAGTCGGTCATCAATCCGCTGATGACGCCTATCTCCTTCCGCCTGAGGCGCGAGAAGGAGCTGGACTCCTTTGAAAAGGTTTTTGCTGCCGAGACCGAGATAATCACCGAGATCGCCAAGAGAGAGCCCTGCGTTATCGTTGGGCGCTGCGCGGGGTATATTTTGAAGAACGTTGTTCCCACGCTGAAGGTCTATATCTATTCTACTCAGGAGAGCCGCAAGGCCCGCGCCATCGACGAGCACGGCATCGACCCCGATGACGTTGAGAGCGTGCTCAGGCGCTACGACAAGAAGCGGGGAGACTTCTTCAATGTCAACACCCAGAAGAACTGGTCCTCAATGCTGACCTATGACGTATGCTTCAACAGCTCGACCCTTGGCACACAGGGCTGCGCCGACGCTATCGTTGCAATGGCCTCTGCGGCAAAGAAAAAGTGAAAGATCAAAGGCTCGGCGCTCCGTCCTGGGGCGTCGGGCTTTTTTGCAAATCAAAGGCCCCTGTGGTTTCCCACAGGGGCTTTTTGTCTAAGCTGATGTTATCAATAATTTGCAGCCGATTTGCTTAGTACCAGCCGCCAAGGCTTCCGTTGCTTATCTGCTTGTTGGACAGGTTTACCTTTGTGAAGGCCTCGGGCGAACTCTTGCCGGTGTCCTCGTAGATCGTGCTCCAGTTGCCAGTACCAACAAAGTGCGCATTATTGTTAGTATTAGCAATATACTCGCCGTTGATATACGTAACCAGTATGCCCTTTCTGTAGATCTGGAGCAAGCGCACGCTTCCTGTCTGGTTGTAAACAACGACCAGGCCAAAGTTGGTGTTATTGTTCTTCAGATACTTTTCGCAGTTGTTGCTTTCAGAATTGTAGCCCATCGGGTTTACCTTCTTGCCGGTTTTCCAGGTCTCGGAGAACGTGTTGTCCAGAGCGCCTGCAATGACCTTGTCAAGGGCCTGAGAACCGTTCGCTGCGCCTCCGGTCTTGTAAACATACCAGCTCAGGTTCGTGAATGCGCCAACGACCTCATGCTCTCTATCCTTGTAGTTGCTCTTTGTGGTGTCATTGTCATAATAGAGCACCTTGTTGAAGGCGGCCTCGGTGTTACCGGGGTTCAGCAGCAGGTAGTCGATAAGCGCGTTCTCAACCGATACCTTGATAACTCTTGCGTCCTCGATGGCAGCTTTGATCCTTGCCTTTCTTACATAGCTTACAAGTGCGGGGATCAGGATGGCCGCCAAGATGCCGATAATGGCGATCACCGTGATCAGTTCGACCAGGGTAAATCCTTTCTTGTTATTGTTTTTCATACTCTCATCCCATTTCATTTCTTCTAATTTCCAGCATTGGAAATATCACAATACCTTCCTACAGTATATTATAGCACATTTGGCAAAAATAATCAATTTGTAAATCAATATTTTGTATGCCTGCACAAAATACATGTCTATATTTACACATTTTAAATAAAAATAATGTTAACAACTTTTATCAATTAAAAATCGAAAACGTTATAGTAGCGGCCGGATCTTGTATGTTCTTTTTGGCAAGCTTTTGGGGTCTAAATATTGGCCTTCGAGGCAATTTACACAAACAAGTTTAAAATTTTTATATAACACAAAAAGGCCCCCGCAGTTGCCCACGGGAGCCTTTTGTTTTAATTTATGACTTTTGCTTTGCAGAGGTCAATTACTTAGCCTCGGCGATTGCAGCCTGAGCGGCAGCCAGTCTTGCGATCGGAACGCGGAAGGGCGAGCACGATACATAGTCAAGACCGATCTTGTGGCAGAACTCAACGGACGAAGGATCGCCGCCGTGCTCGCCGCAGATACCGCAGTGAAGCTTAGGATTAACGGGCTTACCAAGCTCGATAGCCATCTTCATCAGCTTGCCAACGCCAACCTGGTCCAGCTTAGCGAAGGGATCGCTCTCGAAGATCTTCTTGTCATAGTAAGCGTTCAGGAACTTGCCTGCGTCGTCTCTCGAGAAGCCGAAGGTCATCTGAGTGAGATCGTTTGTGCCGAAGCAGAAGAAGTCTGCGTTAGCAGCGATCTCGTCAGCAGTCAGAGCAGCTCTCGGGATCTCGATCATTGTACCAACCTCATACTGGAGGTCAGCGCCTGCCTCAGCGATAACAGCATCGGCGGTTTCAACAACGATCTTCTTAACGAACTTGAGCTCCTTGACATCGCCAACCAGCGGGATCATTATCTCGGGCTTAACGGTCCAGTCAGCGTGAGCCTTCTGAACGTTGATAGCAGCCTTGATAACAGCCTTGGTCTGCATTGCAGCGATCTCAGGATAAGTAACAGCCAGACGGCAGCCTCTGTGGCCCATCATGGGGTTGAACTCGTGCAGGGAAGCGATGAGAGCCTTGATGTCCTCAACTGTCTTGCCCTGTGCGTCTGCAAGAGCCTTGATGTCAGCCTCTTCGGTGGGTACGAACTCGTGGAGAGGAGGATCGAGGAATCTGATGGTAACAGGGTTGCCCTCAAGAGCCTCATAGAGAGCCTCAAAGTCAGCCTGCTGCATGGGCTCGATCTTAGCCAGAGCAGCCTCTCTCTCTTCAACTGTGTCAGCGCAGATCATCTCTCTGAAGGCGGCAATTCTGTCAGCCTCAAAGAACATATGCTCTGTACGGCAGAGACCGATGCCCTCGGCACCCAGCTCTCTTGCCTTCTTAGCGTCAGCAGGAGTATCGGCGTTGGTCCTTACCTTGAGCTTCCTGTACTTGTCAGCCCAAGCCATGATCCTGCCGAACTCGCCGGCGATAGTAGCGTCAACTGTGGGGATAACGCCCTCGTAGATGTTACCGGTGGTACCGTCGATGGAGATGTAGTCACCCTCAACGAAGGTCTTGCCGGCCAGCTCAAACTTCTTGTTAGCCTCGTCCATCTTGATGTCGCCGCAGCCGGAAACGCAGCACTCGCCCATTCCTCTTGCAACAACGGCAGCGTGAGAGGTCATACCGCCGCGTACGGTCAGGATGCCCTGTGCAGCCTTCATACCTGTGATGTCCTCAGGAGAGGTCTCAAGTCTAACAAGGATAACCTTCTCGCCCTTTTCAGCCCAAGCTACAGCGTCGTCAGCTGTGAACACAATCTTGCCGCAGGCAGCTCCGGGAGAAGCACCCAGACCCTTGCCAAGAGGAGTTGCAGCCTTGATGGCCTTAGCGTCGAACTGAGGATGGAGAAGTGTGTCAAGGTTTCTGGGGTCGATCATCGCAACGGCTTCCTGCTCGGTCTTGTGGCCCTCGTCAACGAGGTCGCAAGCGATCTTCAGAGCAGCCTGTGCGGTTCTCTTACCATTTCTGCACTGCAGCATATAGAGCTTGCCGTCCTCAACGGTGAACTCCATGTCCTGCATATCGTGATATCTGTTTTCAAGGGTCTCGCAAACCTTTACGAAATCCTGGTAAGCCTGCGGGAACTTCTGAGCCATCTCTTCGATAGGCATAGGAGTACGAACGCCGGCAACAACGTCCTCGCCCTGTGCGTTGGTCAGGAACTCGCCCATCAGCTTGTTCTCGCCTGTTGCAGGGTCACGGGTGAAGGCAACGCCTGTGCCGCAGTTGTCGCCCATGTTACCAAAGGCCATGGACTGAACGTTAACAGCAGTGCCCCAGCTGAAGGGGATATCGTTGTCACGTCTGTAAACGTTGGCTCTGGGGTTGTCCCAAGAACGGAATACGGCCTTGATAGCGCCCATCAGCTGCTCCTTAGGATCAGAGGGGAAGTCAGAACCGATCTTGTTCTTGTACTCGGCCTTGAACTGGAATGCCAGCTCCTTCAGGTCGTCAGCGGTGAGCTCAACGTCCTGCTTAACGCCTCTCTTCTCCTTCATCTCGTCGATCAGCTGCTCAAAATACTTCTTGCCGACCTCCATAACAACGTCGGAGTACATCTGGATGAATCTTCTGTAGCAGTCCCATGCCCACCTGGGATTGCCGCTCTTAGCAGCGATGGTCTCAACAACGTCCTCGTTAAGGCCAAGGTTAAGGATAGTATCCATCATACCGGGCATCGAAGCTCTTGCTCCCGAACGAACGGAAACGAGAAGCGGATTTTCCTTATCTCCGAACTTCTTGCCTGTGATCTCTTCCATCTTAGTGATGTACTCTCTGATCTCAGCCTGGATCTCATCGCTGATACCGCCGTCCTCATAATACTGAGTGCAGGCCTCAGTGGTGATGGTGAAGCCCTGAGGAACAGGGAGGCCGATGTTTGTCATCTCAGCCAGGTTTGCACCCTTACCGCCGAGAAGTTCTCTCATGTTGGCATTACCCTCAGAGAAAAGATAACAATACTTTGCCATTGGTTTTCTACCTCCAATATTATTTTGTGATCCCAAAAGACAGCGCACTGACATGCAGGCGCACTGTCCTACGGTAACAATAATATTATAACAGATTTTGCCCAAAATTACTATAGTTTTTCTCAATTTTTTCACACTGATTTTTACACAATATTTAGTATTGGTTTTTATGTATTCTGCACAAATATAGGGTTTGCGTTTTCAAAATTCCAATAAAAGTTTATAAAGTTTACAATAAATTTACATAGGCGTATAGAAGCAAGAACGCTGCGCTTTAAGAGGCAAGAGGCAAGACATGGTGCGCCTGCGGTGCTGTATTTTATTTGTCCGCTGCGCGGACAGCGTATAGATCTTCATTGCCCCAAAGTCATAATTGACAATATCCAATAAATAATGTATAATTATCTTTTAAAGAGCGGGCTTTGATATCCCGCATTTGATAACAGCCCAACTCAACTATCAATTATCAACTATCAACTTCCCTCGCCCCGCACGCCCCTTCAAAAGGCCACCGTCTCGCGAGGGAGCCCTATCACATCACACCGCTGTATGCCGGCTTGTCGGCGGCACGCGACATAAAAAGGAGAAAAATATGAGAGCAAGCGGAATACTTATGCACATATCCTCGCTGCCGGGGGACTACGGCATCGGGAAGATGGGCCGCGAGGCCCGCGCCTTTGCAGATTTTCTTAAAAAGAGCGGACAGAGCTACTGGCAGATACTGCCGGTTTCCCCCACCAGCTACGGCGACTCCCCCTACCAGAGCTTCTCGGTCTATGCGGGAAATCCCTATTTCATCGACTTTGAACAGCTGGAGGCCGAGGGCCTGCTGAAAAAGAGCGAATACAGCCGCGTAAAATGGGGCTCAGACCCCGCCAGCGCGGACTATGAGACCCTCTACAAAAAGACCTTCCCGGTGCTTAGAAAGGCCTTCGCTCGCTTCGAGCCCGACGAGGACTTTAACGCCTTCTGCATTGATAACGCAGGCTGGCTCAGTATATACGGCCTCTTTATGGCCTTGAAGGACGCCCACGGCGGCGGGGCCTGGACCGAATGGGAGCAGCCCCTACGGATGTACGAGCAGAAGGCCGTAAACGAGGCCCGGAAGAAATACAGCAAGGACATAGCCTTCTGGCAGTTTGTCCAGTACGAATACTTCAAGCAGTGGAAGAGCCTCAAGGCCTACGTCAACTCTCTGGGGATAGATATAATCGGGGATATACCCATCTATGTGGCCTATGACAGCGCCGAGGTCTGGGCCACGCCGAAATACTTCCTGCTGGACGAGAACAAGGACCCCATCGACGTGGCGGGCTGCCCGCCGGATGTTTTCACCGCCAAGGGCCAGCTCTGGGGCAACCCCCTCTACCGCTGGGACGTGATGGAAAAGGAGGGCTTCCGCTGGTGGATAGACCGCATAGCCGCCGCCTGCAAGATGTATGATGTGGTCCGCATCGACCATTTCAGGGGCTTCGAGAGCTATTACACCATCCCCTGCGGCCGCCCCGACGCCATCATCGGCGAGTGGCGCAAAGGCCCGGATATGGCCCTGTTCAAGGCCGTAAAGAAGGAGCTTGGAAAGTGCCGCATAATCGCCGAGGACCTGGGCTTCATCACCCCAAAGGTGGCAAGGCTCTTAAAGGCCAGCGGCTTCCCCGGCATGAAGGTGCTTGAATTTGCCTTTGATGCCTCGGGGGACAGCAATTACCTGCCCCATAATTTCACAAGCACCAACTGCATCGCCTATACAGGCACCCACGACAACGAGACTCTGGCGGGCTGGGCCAAGGGCCTGCGCCGCAAGGACGCTAAGTTCGCCCGGGAGTATCTGAATATCAAGCGCAACAGTGAGATACCCGCAGCGGTCATTCGGGCCGCATGGGCCAGCATCGCAGAGACGGCCGTGGCCCAGATGCAGGACTTTTTGGAGCTTGACAACTCCGCCCGAATGAACACCCCCTCCACCCTTGGGGGCAACTGGCAGTGGCGGGCCTCGAAGGATATGTTCTCGGACGAGCTGGCGGCGCGCATTTACGATCTGACCCGAATATATGGTAGGCTGCCGAAGGAGAAGAAATGAAAAATTATTTTGGGGCTCTCTCAAAGCCATGGCAGCGGATCTTCGAGCTTGAATGGCTCTCCCTCTGCGAGGGCAGCAAGGCCATAGCCGCCGTCATCACCGATCCCGAGGGGAATATCGTATCCGAGGGACGTAACGGAACGGGCGAGGCCGCAGTCCCGAACCCCCGCACCGCCCACGCCGAGGCCGAGGCCGTCAGGGCCTTCGATATCGCCTCGGGCGCTGACATCAAGGCCTGCACCCTTTACGCGGGCCTCGAGCCCTGTGTGATGTGCATGGGGACCCTCGTTATGGGGGGCATCAGGAAGGTGGTCATTGGCGCCCGCGACGACTTCGGCGGCGCCATGAAGCTCATCCCCGCCTTCGACTTTGCCCGCAATAAGTGCATCGAGGTCATCTGGACCGACGACAGCACGGGCGACATCCAGCGGGCCATGCAGACCCTCAGGGAGCTGCTGTACAACAAGGACGAGGAAAAGCTTTCGCGGATGCTTGAGGACTTCTCGGTCCACAACAGAGCGGGAGTCGAGGCCGCAAGGGCCCTTTTCGACGAGGGCGTCTTCAAGGCCCGCCGCCCCGCCGACTGGTCAGCGGAGGAGATCTATAACAGGCTGATGGAGAAGATCGAAGCTTAAAATTTGCATTGCAAAAAATTGGATTCGGAGGAATAAGAATGGACAAACAGTATTTGCTTGACGAGATAAACAAGGACCTGACAGGAAAGTACGGCACCGACGCCCACAGGGCCACAGCCGTGCAGCTCCACGAGAGCGTGTCCTCGGTGGTGATGCGCGAGATCGCAGAGCGCTGGGGCGTCAGCCGCGAAAAGCACCTTGCAAACCGCCGTGCCTGCTACCTTTCAATGGAGTTTCTGATGGGCAGGGCAGTCTATAACAACCTGCTGGTGCTGGGCATAAAGAACGACGTTGACGAGGCGTTAAAGGCCTCGGGCCGCTCCTTGGCGGAGCTTGAGGAGATAGAGGATGCAGCCCTCGGCAACGGCGGCCTCGGAAGGCTGGCGGCCTGCTTCCTGGATTCTGCCGCCACCCACGACATCCCCTTGGACGGCTACGGCATAAGATACAAATACGGCCTGTTCCGACAGGCCATCGAGAACGGCTTCCAGCGGGAGTACCCCGATGACTGGCAGCGTCAGGGCGACCCTTGGAGCAAGCGCAACGATGCCGAGGCCGTGACCGTCTGCTATTCCGACATGACGGTAAAGGCCGTGCCCTACGATATGCCTATAATCGGCTACGGCACCGAGAACATCGGCACCCTGCGTCTCTGGCAGTCCGAGGCCCCGGAGGGCTTTGACTTCGACAAATTCAACTCCGGCGACTACGACGGCGCCGTTAAGCCTGCCACCGATGCCGAGAACATCTGCAAGGTCCTCTACCCCAACGATAATTTCTACGAGGGCCGTGTCCTCAGGCTCAGGCAGGAGTATTTCTTCTCCGCAGCCTCCTTGGCAGACATCACCGCCAAGCATTACAGCCGCTTCGGCACTCTGGATAATTTGGCGGATTATGTTACAGTCCAGCTCAACGACACCCACCCCGTGATCTCTATCCCCGAGCTCATGCGCCTGCTGGTGGATAAGTACGGCTACGGCTTCGAGCAGGCCTTTGAGATGACCCGAAAGGTATTCAACTACACCAACCACACCGTTATGCAGGAGGCTCTGGAAAAGTGGGAGGCCGCACTGGTGGAGAAGCTGCTGCCCCGTGTTTACGCCTTTGTGCTGATGATAAACGAGCGCTTCATCAAGGATATGTACGCCCTTGGCAAGGACAGAAAGTTCATCGAGAAGCTGGCGCCCATGGCGGGCGGTCAGGTAAGGATGGCGAACCTTGCCTGCTATGCATCCAGCTACGTCAACGGCGTGGCCCAGATACACACCGAGATACTAAAGGCCGACACCCTCAAGGAGTGGTACGAGCTCTATCCCGACAGGTTCCAGAATAAGACCAACGGCATCACTCAGCGCCGCTGGCTGGCTCTGTGCAACGAGGAGCTCTCGGCCCTTATCACCCGCCTGCTGGGCAGCGACAGCTGGGTGCGGGACCTTGATGAGCTCAAAAAGCTTGCCCCCTACGCCGACGACGAGGCGGTGCTGAGAGAGTTCATCGACATCAAACGGCAGAAAAAGCAGCAGCTGGCGGACTTCATCGAGAAGCACGACGGCGTTAAGCTTGACCCCGATTCCATTTTCGATATCCAGATCAAGCGTCTTCACGAGTACAAGAGACAGCTGCTGAACGCCCTGTCCATCCTCTATATCTACTACGGCATCAAGGACGGCAGCATAAAGGACTTCACCCCCACCACCTTTATCTTTGGGGCCAAGTCCGCCCCGGGCTACAGAAGGGCCAAGGCCATAATCAAGCTTATCGGCGAGATCGGTAAGCTCATCGACGCCGACCCTGAGGTCAAGGGCCTTATAAAGGTGATCTTCATCCAGAATTACAACGTAAGCTTTGCCGAGAAGCTTGTGGCCGCCACAGATATCTCGGAGCAGATCTCCACAGCAGGCACCGAGGCCTCCGGCACAGGCAATATGAAGCAGATGCTCAACGGCTCCGTAACCCTTGGCACCCTTGACGGCGCAAATATCGAGATCGCCGAGGAGGCAGGGGAGGAGAACGAGTATATCTTCGGCGCGAAGGTGGAGGAGCTTGAAAAGCTCATGCCCGAATATGACCCACGAGAGATACTCTTCAAGGACGAGAAGATCAATCGCGTGCTTAACAAGCTCATAGACGGCGAGCTTGAGGACGGCGGCGTGCCCTCTAACGAGGAAGGCAGCTTCAAGGAGCTCTACAAGGCCCTGACGGACGGCGCCTCTTGGCACGTTCCCGACCACTATTATGTGCTTGGAGACCTGAACGACTACGTCCAGACCAAGCTGCGCGCCAACGCCGACTATCGCGACGAGCTCTCCTTTGCCCGCAAGTGCTGGATGAATATGTGCAGCGCCGGAAAATTCTCCTCCGACCGCACCATCAAGGACTACGCCCGAAACATCTGGAAGCTCTGACCGCATTTAACAGTCGGTCTTTAATTCAAGCCTTCGGAAGGGGGCTTATGTCAAGAACAGACTTCTTCAAATACTGAAAAGAACAGCGCGGCAGCTCTGTTCGGCTCCTTTATGTTCATGCAGTTCACGCTGCTGAACGGCACCACATATTACGGCAGCTACAGCGCCGTGAGGTCAGTGAAGACGAAGTAATAGCCGCAGGTGTTTTCATCAGTCAAATGCTAAAAAAAGAAATCCCACCCCCCTGCGGGGTGGGATTTCTTTTTTTGAAGGCTATGGTCCTTATTTGCTCTCCTTGCTGAGACGCTTGTGGATGTTGTCGATATCCTCCATGCTGCCGCCGCCGTGGTCCTCGGGGTCGCGGAACTCGCCCTTGTCCACCAGCCGCAGGAAGGCGTCAACTACGTCCTCGGTCAGCTGAGTGCCGCGGACCTCCTTCATTATGGAGACTACCTTTTCAAAGTTCATCCGCTTGCGGTAGGGTCGGTCGGAGTACATGGCGTCGAAGGTGTCAGCCACCGCGATTATCTGTGCAACGCGGGGTATCTCGTCGCCCTTGAGGCCCTTGGGATAGCCCTTGCCGTCGGGGCGCTCGTGATGGGCGCCTGCACCTATGGCCAGCTCCGGCATTATGCTGATGTCCTTCAATGCGTTATAGCCCAGCGCCGAATGGGACTTGATGACAGCGAATTCCTGATCCGTGAGTTTGCCCGGCTTGTTGAGCACCTCGGGCGGAACGCCTATCTTGCCAATGTCGTGCATGAGGGCGATGTTGTAGTATCTGTCGATGGTCTCCTCGTCATAGCCAAGCTCTCGGGTGAGCATTGAGGTGTACTCGGCAACTCTTGTGGAGTGGCCGTTGGTGTACTTGTCCTTCATATCTATCACCTTCGCGAAGGCCTCCACGATCTCGCGGATAAGTGTCTTCTGCTCCTGCTCCTTCTGGCGGAACCTCCTCATGCGGATATGGATATAATAGGTCACAGCCATTCCGATGAACAGCAGCCCGACCAGGGTCACGGTGATCTTGAACCAGAGTGTTTCCCAGACAGCCTTTTCCTTGACGATCTTAACCGAGATCTGCTTGGTGTCCTGACTGTGAGGATCCTGTATCTTCATCTGGAAGCTGTATTCGCCGCCCTTGAGGTTTGTGTAGTCGATAGCGGCAAGCTCGCTGCGCTTAACGGTCGTGGAGTTCTTTTCAAAGCCCTCCAGCCTGTAGGTGACGTTCGGATTGGTCAGCGAGTAGTTGTAGACGAAGCTGTAAATGGTAAGCCTGCTCACCTTCGAGGAGATACGGAAACTGCCGTCCTCCTCGGGATAGATATACTCGCCGTCGGCCTCGATGAATGGCACCGCAAGCTTTATGTCGCTCACCTTTTCGTAGTGATCCTCGATATTGACTTTGCACACACCTGTTGTACAGGAGATGTACAGGTCGCCGTCCTCCGTCAGCTCGCTGTAGGAGTTGGAGGTGGTGATGCAGGGCAGACCGTTGTCCCTGCCATAGTAAAGAGGAGTGATCTCGCCGTTTTCCAGCAGCTCGTCAACATCTGTAACATAGATGCCGTTGCTGCTGAGTATCCACATCTCGCCGTGGCTGTTCTCGTAGAGGTCAAAGTTGTTGGAGTAGGGGAATTTTTTGATAGTGACTATGGAGTCGTCCGACTTGATGTAGGAGATGGAGTTGCTGGTGACTATCCAGCAGAGGTCGCGGGTGCGGTCCCGCTTTATCCTCATTACAACGTCGGAGCTGAGGCCTGCTTCTGTGCCAAGGTGGACGATGCCCTTGTCGTTGACCACATAGATGCCGCCGCCGTCGGTGCCAACAAGCAGCTCGCCGTTTGGCGCCTCAACAGCCGTCAGCACCTCGGTGTTGCTGATGCCCGAGGTCTCGTCCAGCACCTCGATGACCTTGTCATCCTTGATTATTGCAAGGCCGCCCGTGCAGGCCACCAGTATCCGCCCGTCCTCGCACTCGCTCACGGCCCTTATCCTCTCCGAGGGAAGGCCGTCGGCGGTGGTGAACTTTGTGACCCTTCCGTGGTCGTAGCGCACCAGCCCCTGCTCGCCAAAGGTCGAGAACCATACCCGCTCCTTGCTGTCCCGGATTATGGAGCGTATCTTGCTGTCCTTGAAGAGCTCCAGAAGGTCCGTGTCCTCGCATTTCTGTCCCGAGGCCGTAACGCAGGAGCTTATAGGCAGGCTCTCGAGGATCCCTCCGCTTTGCAGGGCAATGAGGCCGCCCGTCTTTGTGCCGATGAAGAGCTTGTTGTCGCTGATGCAGGTGGAGTAAACGACCTCTCGGGATAAATTATACTTGTCAAAGATATCCGTGAACTGGTCGGGGACTATCTTCATCACTCCCTGCTGAGAGGAGGCGAACCAAAGGTTCCCCTGATAGTCCAGCATTACGTTCTCTACCGAGGTGGTCATGGGAACGTTGTCCACAAGCGTCAGCCTGTGGTTTTGTACATATCCGATACCGAAGTCGGTGCAGACCCAGACCATGTCCTCCACTTGGATGATGGAGTTTGTGTAGCCCAAGGGGCTTATGTCGAAGCTCTCGGCGTTGCGCATCGCGCCTGCAAGATCGCCGTGATAAAGCTTTGAGCCCTGGGTGCCAACGTAGATATACCCGAGCTTTTCGGGGTCGGGCAGTATTGCGTGGATGTCGGAGATGCCAAGCTTGCGGGCGTCGTAGAAGGATGTCACCCTCTTATCCTGAAGCGTGAAGATGGCGCCCTCGATGGTAAGGCCGTAGATGATGCCGTCTCTGCCCCGCTTGAGCATACGGATGTATTCCTCGTTTATCTGGGGCTCGTCGATAGGAACGAGCTCGAGGTCGGAGTTTATATATGCTATGCCGTGGGTGGTGGCAAGGTAGATATTGCCCTCGTTGTCCTCGGTTATCGAGCGGACGGAAAGGGAGGAAAGGCCGTCGCTCTTGTTGTACATCCGAACCTCTCCGTTGTTCATCAGGGCGGCGCCGCTGTCGTTGGTGCCCACCCACAGACGGTTCTTCGAGTCGCAGTAGAGGCTCACCACGCTGGCGATACCGCCCGTGGAGTCGACGCGCTCGAAGGTGTTGCCGTCGTAGCGGATAAGGCCGCTGTAGCTGCCTATCCAGATAAAGCCCTCGTCGGTCATGGCTATGGCGTTGGCCTCAGAGGTAGGCAGGCCGCTGGTGTTGTCGTAGAGCACTGCAGTGTAGCCGTCGCCGTTGCCCGAGGGATCGACCGAAAGCTCCTCGGCATAAATGTCGGAGGCCGCAAAGGCCCTGCTGCCCTCGGGGAGCATCGGCAGCACCGCCGCCCCAAGCATCAGCGCCGCAAGGATGCAGACGCACATCCTGAGCGCAATGTTCTTATTTGCCTTTGTGTTCATCAGCATCCACTCCTGTTCTGTATCAGGTCTCGGTCATAGAGTATATGCGCACGCAAACGCCCTTGTCGGTGGGCTGGATGTGTGCGGAGAGGTCGGCGCCCTCATACCTTGCAAGCAGGGGGCTGTCGGTAACTATCTCGGGGCGCAGACTGCCGTCCGTGGTGGTCTGGTTCTGGATGAATACCTTGCAGCCTCTGCCCTCGGCGTCCTCGCCGGAGAGCATATATCTTGCGGAAAGGCGGCAGGCGCCGTCCTTCGAGATCTCCTGAGTGTCAAAGCCGCTGCCTACAACGCTTCCCATGAACAGCGCGCCCTCGGCCCTGCCCGTAAAGGGTATCATTACGATGTCCCGCAGCTTACCGGTGACAGAGATAGGAATCCCACAGTTCACGTTAACCGTGAGCACCCGCTCCTCGAGGCCGATGGCGCAGTGGAGCTCGTGCTTTAGGTACTCGTAGCGTCTCAGCTTTTCTTCCTTTGCAAAGTGCTCCTCTCGGGTCTGGATGGGGTTGTCGGTGTAGTCCAGCTCCTCGTCCCCGAACTGCTCGCTGGTCAGGTCGAACACAGCGCCGTCCACAACGTTGTAGCAGTGGTAGTTCCCGCCGGGCCGCAGCACGCCCCTTACCTCGCCCCCGAAGATATCCTGAACGAGGAAGGCTGTTATGGAGCACTGGCCCAGGGTCATGTTCTCCTTGGACCAGCTTTCCCGCAGCCGCGGCGCACAGGTGTAGCTGCACCATATCCCGCAGAGCAGGTCGTAGAGGGCTCGGGGAGTCTGTACCGCGCTGTAGCGCTTGTCGGCGGGTGCCGCATTAGCAACGCCGTGCCCGTAAAATCTGTAGCTTGCCATAACGCTCATCCTTTCAGAGGTCAGATGTTAGATGTTAGAGGTTAGAAGTGGGTCCTGTCGAATATGAAGCCCCTTAGCTCTTCTATGCTGCCGTGGGGCCAGCTGCTAAGGTCACGGCCGTGCTTGTTTATCAGGTGGTCCGTCAGCAGAAAGACCTCCATGCCCGTCTCTTGGGCGGGGGTGTCCTCGTCGGCGTCGTTGCCGATCATCAGGCACTCGGAGCCCTCGAGGCCCGTGCGCCGCAGCAGCTCCCGGTAATAGTCCACATTGGGCTTGCAGTAGCTGATGTTCTCGTAGGTGGTGTAGAGCTCGAAGTCCTCGGGCTCCAGCCCCGCCCAGCGTATCCTGTTCTCGGTGGCAACGGCAGGGAAGAGGGGATTGGTGGCAAGTATCACTCTGAGTCCCCGCTCCTTTATTTCATTAACAAGAGCTATCAGCTCCTCGCTCCTGCCGCAGAGGGCCTGTGCACCGTTGAACTCGTTGGCATAGAACTCGTCAAAGACGGGCATATCCTTGTATACCCGCTCGCCCTCGATGGCCGCGAAGGTCTCCCAGAAGGCGTCGTAGTTGGAGCGGCTGCCGTCGTTTTTCACCATGGCCGCCGTGCCCGCCCAGATGGAGCTCACAAGTCTCTCACCGTCATAGCCCAATGGCATCAGCTTCTTCACCAGCAGCTTGAAATAGCCCTTGGTGAACTCCTCGTTGTCCATAGGCAGCAGCGTGCCGTCAAGGTCAAAGAATATCGCTTTTATCATGTTAGTCCTCTTTTCGTTTTTGCTTTGTATGCCTTCGCCGCAGGCGGCTCGGGGAAGAACGGAAAAGGTATTCTCCCCTACGGGGGAGATACCATTTTCCTATTTTAATTCTTCGATAGTATAGCCGTTTGACAGGTAATAGAGCCTGAACCAGTGGCAGCCTTCGTTGCCGATGACAAGGTTGAAGTCGTAGCGCCTGCCGTCGTCGGAGGCGTCTCCCTTTTTATAAAACAGGTCAATGCCCATCTGGTCCACCTTTTTATAGCCCCTGTCCTCCAGCATATCCTCGTAGATAATGGCGTTCCTGCCGATGAAGGTCGATTCGCCGTTTTTCTCCTTCACGGTGAAGCCATTGTTCAGATGAAAGTACACAAGGGTCGTCCGGGGCAGCTCCTTCATGCCGTAGCCGTACTCTCGGAGATATGTGTAGATGCAAACCTCGGTCAGCAGCAGGAAGGCCAAGAGGCCAACGGCCAGCACGATGAGCACTCTCTTTATTATCTTCATTTTCATTCCTGTCTCTCCTTCCGATAAGTGGGTACTCTCTATTATATTATACCATAATATAGCGCGGCTGTCAATTTGTCGGAGCTCTTTTTGTGAGGGTTTTGCACGAGCAAACAGATAGTTATGAAAAGGCAATATTCGGTCAGAAATGATATCTCCCCCGCAGGGGGAGATATCATTTCTGAAATCCCGCTCTCCGCCGCGCAGCGGCGGAGAGCGCAGACCTTTTTATGCGGCGTCTTCGGGAAGGCTTTCCGGGGCGGTCTCTGCTGCTAAAAGGCCCCGCGCGAGCCCCAGAAGCGCCCCGGATATGTATATCATGCACAACTCCGCGGCGACTGGCGGCTGTTCTGTTATGCACCTATACAAATCTCTAATATTCTCTTGACAAACAATATTATATCACGTATAATATAGTCAATGAAACAGTATATGACAAAAGCCGGAGGGGCTCAGGCCCGTCCGACAGACAGAAGAAAGGAGGACAAACGATGAGTTTTCCGATAAGCTCGGGGCTGCTGGATGCAATGGTGCTTTCAACAGTGGACAGCAGCGACACCTACGGCTACGAGATAACCCAGTACCTGAGAGGCGCTGTGGACATCTCGGAATCCACACTCTATCCGGTGCTGCGGCGGCTGCAAAAGGGTGGCCTGCTGGAGACCTACGACAAGGAGTACATGGGCCGCAACCGCCGATACTACAGGATAACCGACCAGGGGCGGGCAGTGCTGCTTGAGTCCCTTGCAGAGTGGAAGAGCTATAAGCTGAAGATCGACAGCATCCTATTAGGGGAGGAAGAAGAATAATGACAAGAGAGGCATTTATCTCAGAGCTTAAAGAGAAGCTGAACCGACTGCCTCAGGGGGAGCTTGAAGCCGCCCTGGATTACTACAACGAGCTGTTTCTGGACGCGGGAGAGGACAAGGAGGAGGCCACAGCCGCCTCCCTCGGCAGCATCGACGAGATTGCGAGACAGATATATATTGACAACGGCATCGACCCCGACGGCAAGCCTGAGTTCCTGCTGGAGGAATATAACGAGCCGGAAAAGCAGGAGGAGCCTAAGGCAGGCCCCCTGCCGATACAGCAGCCCGGTCCCGCCCCCCGCTATCAGCAGCAGGGCGGCCTGAACGCCACAAAGCTTCTGCTGCTCATACTGCTGTTCCCCATCTGGCTGCCGATACTTATCGTCTGCCTGGTGCTGAGCTTCGTGGGCATCATCCTTGCCTTTGTGTTCGAGATCGTGCTCATCGCTGTGGGCGGCAGCCTGATAATCGAGGGCATACTCACGGTGGGCTACATCCCGCCCCTTGGCATAATCTACATCGGCGCGGGGCTGATACTTACAGGCCTTTTCGTACTGACACTGCCCCTTATCGGCAAGGGCTTCTTCCGGGGCCTGAGAGGTGCTGCAAACCGCATTGCAAACAGTGCTCACAACATTCTTTTCGGAGGTGCTTACAATGGATGAGAATATGAGGCCCAAGCATTTCCCCGTGGGCGGCTGGCTCATCATCGTCGGTGTGGTGATCCTGATCATTGGCATCATCTTCTGGAAGGTCTCGGGGGGCGCCGAAAAATACATCCCCCTCTCCACCGTCAGCGAGGAGCTTGACGCAGGAGACCTCACAGGCATAGATATCGACGTTGGCACCTGCAAGCTGACAGTCAAGACCCACCAGAGCGACAAGGTCATGATCGAGGCCACGGACTTCCCCAAGGACGAGTACGGCTACAAGGTAGAGGACGGCGTCTTCAAGATCTACAGCAAGCGCAATGTCCATGTTATCGGCCTTTCCTCTATGGGCCTGCCCGGCAGGAGCACAGAGATGACCGTCACCGTCCCCGAGAAGGTCTATGATCTCTTTGAGCTGGACCTCGGGGCAGGGGAGGCCGACATCAGCGGCATCAGCGCCCGGACCGCAGATCTGGACCTTGGAGCAGGGAATGTGAAGCTGGAGGACTTCGTGATCGACAAGCTTGACATCGACTGCGGCACCGGCGACCTCAAATACACCGGAGAGATCAACGAGAGCGGCGACATCGACTGCGGCACAGGAAATGTTGAGCTAAAGCTCAGCGCCTCCTACAGCGACTATACTCTTGACATCGACAAGGGTATCGGCAGTGTGGACATCAACAAGGGCAGCGCCCCCGCCACCGGCAGAGATATAAAGCTGGACATTGACTGCGGCATAGGAAATGTCACATTAAGCTTTGAATAATATATCATAGGAAAATGCCCCTCCCCGCAGGGGGAGGGGAGCATTTTCCGAACTATCCCGAGCCGCTTTGGCGGCGCGGAAACTAACTAATAAATGGAGGTGATCTATATGAAACAGTTATTCAGATCAAAGAGAAACAGGATGCTCTGCGGCGTGTGCGGAGGCCTCGGCGAGTACCTTAACGTTGACCCCAACGTTATCAGGCTGCTGGCGGTGCTCTTCGGCTGCACAGGCGCAGGCGTCATCGCCTACATCGCGGCGGCTGTCATCATCCCCGAAGAGCAGCTCTGAGAGAGCAAAAAGAAAGAGTAGCCTACCCCGCAGGGGGTAGGCTTTCTCGGAATATTTCCGAGCCGCGCAGCGGCGAGGAACAAAAAAGGGATACTCCACCCGGCGGGGCGGAATATCCCTTTATTCGTGTTTTAGTTTGCAAGGTGACAAGGCAGAACGAAGCCCATGGCGTTCGGTCTATTCAGCCATTGTCTTTAGTAGTTCTCCTCGCGGACCTCGAAGTAGCTCTGGGGATGATTGCAAACGGGGCAAACGTCGGGGGCCTTGGTGCCAACTACGATGTGTCCGCAGTTGCGGCACTCCCATACCTTGACTGTGCTCTTCTCAAAGACCTCCTTGGTCTCAACGTTCTTGAGCAGTGCGCGGTAGCGCTCCTCGTGGTGCTTCTCTATTGCAGCAACGCCGCGGAACTTGGCTGCCAGCTCCGCAAAGCCCTCGGCCTCGGCGGTCTTGGCAAAATCCTCGTACATATCTGTCCACTCGTAGTTCTCGCCGTCGGCAGCAGCCTTAAGGTTGTCGGTGGTCTTGCCTATGCCGCCCAGCTCCTTGAACCACATCTTGGCGTGCTCCTTCTCGTTGTCGGCGGTCTTGAGGAACAGCGCTGCGATCTGCTCGTAGCCCTCCTTCTTCGCAACAGAGGCGAAGTAGGTGTACTTGTTCCTGGCCTGGCTCTCGCCCGCGAAGGCGGCCTGCAGGTTCTTTTCGGTCTGGGTTCCTGCGTACTTGTTGGCCTTGGGGGCGTCGTCAATGCGCTCCAGCTTGTCGCCGGACTGCTTGCACTTTGGACAGACAGGGGTCTCTCCATCCTTTACCTCAAAGATCTCTCCGCATACCTTGCATCTGTACAATGCCATAATTATTATCCTCCTTTTTTTAATTCCCCACCCCTCTTTACCTTGGCGTAAGAGGCGGGGTATATCAGCCCCTCCCGGAGGGAGGGGTTTTCACTTTGTTTAAGCCGCAGCGTTGCTCTGACGAGACTTGCGGGCTTTTATTGTGCGCGCTCAGAGCTCCTTCTGCATCGGAAGGCACTCGAATGGCCCACAGACTATCACCTCTCCGGAGACGGGGCTGTAGCCCAGCTTTTCATAAAAGCCTACAGCGGTCACCCGACTGTCGATGAGCACCCTCTTGTACCCAAGCTCCCTTATCCAAAGCTCGGCCTCGGTGACGGCCCTGCGGCCAAGGCCCTTGCCCCGATATTCGGGAAGCACCACCACGCGCCCGATGGAGACCTCACCCTCGCCAACCTCGTAAAACCTACAGGTGGCCACGGGATAGAGCCCGTCCAGCAGCACGATGTAGCGGGCGTCGGTGCCGTCGTGTTCGTCAAATTCCTCTCTCAGGGAGATGCCGTGAGCGCGGTTCATGCCCTCTACCCTTACGGAATAGGCCCCCGCTCGCTGCCACTCCTCGCTGGCTCTGATGACCTCGATATCGCTCATATTATCCTCCCCTCCAGATGGTCGCACTCGTGCTGGATGGTCTGGGCGGTAAAGCCAGTGAAGCTGCGGCGCCGCTTTACAAAGCTCTCATCCAGATACTCAACTGTGATCTCGGAGAAGCGGGTGACTGGGCGTGTGCCCTCCAGCGAGAGGCAGCCCTCCTCGGTCTCATAGGGCCCGGTTTTTTTGATGATCTTCGGGTTCACCATGATGTGATCCGAGGCGCCGTCGTGGAAGATTATTATCCTTTTCAGGCTGCCGATCATATTCGCGGCCATTCCCACGCAGCTGCGCCTGTTGGCCTTTAGTGTGTCGCAGAGGTCGTTTATGATCTCCCTGTCCTTGTTGGACGCGGGGGCGCTTTTTTGTGAAAGGAACTCCACGTCCCTTACGATCTCCTTTACCATTTCGGCCTCCTTTTGAAACTGCCCGCTGTATGCTATGGAAATCATTATAACATACTTTTCACCAAATGTAAAGGACTTAAAGATTAAAATTTTGTGCAGGCTATTGAAAAAGCACACAGATTATGTTATAGTATTTTCAGAAATAATTTTTTGCGGGGGTAGGGAAGATGTTATTTTTCAAAAAGAAGCAGCCCGAGGGCGACTCGCCCATAAAGCAGAAGATAAAGACCATGAAGTGCCGCCAGATAAGCTATGTGGACACGGACTTTTCGGAGCTGGTGACGGCCATGCGGCGGGACCCTGCGGCTATCCTAAAGCTAAAGCCCGTGAACTACTACGCCGTGAAGAACCAGTACATAATGGCTCACATCTACACAAACGCCGACCTGACGGAGAACTATGTTTTCTTCACCCGCATCGACTTTGAGAAGCGCACGGACAAAAGCGACTTCTTCCCCCTTGACACCGACACCTTGAAACGCGCCCTTGCCAAGGTCGGGATAATTCTATAGAAAAACAATACCCACCCCCTGCGGGGTGGGTATTGTTTTTTGTATCCTTCGGCGCTGCAGCGCAATGCCGAAAATCAAGATTTCTTGCCAACGTTGATAACGGCGGCCTTGGTGGATGTCACATCTGCAAGGCTCTTGGAGAGCACCTTCTCGGCCTCCGAGAGGGTCTTTTCCAGATTTGTGGAAAGCGCCTGACGGATGCTCTTTTCCTTGGCTCTTGCATCTGCAACGATGCCCTCGGCCTCCTCCTTGGCGCGCTTTACCTCGTCTCTTGCGACCTCCTTGGCCTGCTTGATGATCTCCTCCTGAGCCACCATTGCCTTTGCTCTTTCCTCGGCCTTGCGGACGATCTGCTCGGCATCCCTGTGGGCCTGAGCAATAATGCTCTTCTGCTCGGCCTCGGTCTCCTTGGCCTTTGCGATCTCCTCGGGCATATTAAGCCTGATGCTGTCTATGTACTCGCGCATCTGGTCGCAGTCGATCATCTTCTTGCTGGAGAAGGGTACAGCTGTGGATTTTTCAAGAAGTCCGTCCATAAGCTCAAGAATCTCATCAATAGTCATTATAATTACATCCTTTCATTATTGATCATTCAGCTGACCGCAGGACTTTGACTTCACTTCGCCTTGTGGTTCAGCATTATTACTGTGTTGGTTGTTCCTCGCCGCCTGCGGCGGCTCGGAGAGATGCGAAAATGCACTCCCCCGCCTACGGCGGGGAGAGCATTTTCGCCGGAAATCACAACTCGGGAAAGCTTCTGCGGCGCCTCACAAAGCTGCGGCGCTTTCGCCGTTCACTGGCCGCCCGTCATTCTCTCTATGATAGCAGATCTTATCTGCGGGGGAACGAAGTCGCTGATGTCGCCGCCGAGGCGGGCGATCTCCTTTGCCATGCTGGAGGAGAGGTACATATTCTCGGTGCTGGTGGTAAGGAACACGGTCTCGGCCCTTGGGCAGAGCTTCTTGTTTGCCAGCGCCTGCTGGAACTCGTACTCAAAGTCGCTGACGGCCCTGAGGCCCTTGACTATGGCACAGGCTCCCGTGCGCTCGAGGTAATCCGCCAGCAGACCGTCGTGGCAGTCCACCACAACGTTTGTCAGGTCCTTGGTCACCGCCAGTATCATTTCCACCCTCTCGGCAATGGAGAAGCTGGCGCTCTGCTTGTTGGGGTTAAAGCTCACCAGAACTATCACCTTATCAAAGAGCCCTGCGGCCCGCCTGATAATGTCCAAATGTCCGTTGGTTACGGGGTCAAAGCTGCCCGGGCAGACTGCTATCCTCATAGCTCGTCATCCTCCGTCCTGATGTCATATACGCTAAGGGCGATCTTGCCGTAGCGATAGCGCTTTCTTAGCCTTAGCCTGCCTTGCTCCTCGGGGGGCTCGTGCTCCCGCTCGTGCTCGCAGACCACCACGCCGCCCGCGTTCATAACTCTGTCCAGAAGGGGCAGGGCCTTGTCGATGAGCCCCTGCCTGTAGGGCGGGTCCAGAAGCGCTATGTCAAAGCGCTCGCGCGTGAGCTTCAAGAAGTTCAAGCTGTCGGTGTTCTCGGCGCGGGCTGTGTCTGTGAGCTTGCAGTGTTCAAGGTTCTCCCGCACAACTGCTATGCTCTCCTTGCTCCTGTCCACAAAGGTGCAGGAGGCGGCGTCACGGCTCAGGGCCTCAATGCCAAGCTGTCCGCTGCCCGCAAAAAGGTCCAGCACTCTGGCCCCGGGGACATCGAACTGTATTATTGAATAGATGGCCTCCTTGACCATATCAGTGGTCGGCCTGACATCCTCACCCTCGAGGGTCTTGAGCTTCATGCCTCTTGCGCGGCCCGTAATAACTCTCATCCAAATACCTCATTCAAACGATATACAACTATTATACTATATATTTTCTTTTTTGTCCATACTTTAGGCGAAATTTTTTTAAATTCCTCCACCATCTCTCACCTGTGCGCCTGACAAGGGTCTCAGCGCCTCCCCGGAGGGGAGGCGGGTGCCTTGGTGAATGAGGCGGCGGTGCAGCCGTTCGGAAGGCTTGCGCCGTATGTGCTAATACTCGTGGGGCGGGAAATAATGAAACGCATCAAACACCTCGCCATCGTCGCTGCGGGTGTACCATTCCGTGAGCTCAAGCTGGGGAAGGTATTCCTCAGGGTCGAAAAGGACCTCGGCGCCCGGGGCGTGGGAGAATTCTACCCGATGCATACAGCCGCCGCTGAGTATCCAGTAGACCTCTTTCTCGGCCTTGACGCCGTAACGGGTCTGAGTGTAGCTTATCTTTATGGCAAAGCGCCCGTCGGAAAGGTCAAGGGCCTCGTAGACCGGCTCGCTGCGGTCGGTGTCTGGGGGCGTTTGCTTGTGGGTGGTCGAGTCCCCGGAAACGCCGAAAAACATCATGTCCGGACTTTGAGGAATGTCCTTGAAGGCCTCGTCTGAGGGGTCTGACTCGATGGTCCCGTCCGGCAGGTCGAAAAAGTCGTAGCAGTACATTACCTCGTGGGCCGCAAAGTAGGGGGCGCATTGGCCTATCTCCCGCTTGAGCTCCGCCATGTAGTCCCCCTCGGTGGCAAGGGAGGGCGTGCCCTCGGGCATTATCTCCAGCGCCCGCTCGTAGGTGATTATATAGGGCTCGATGTCCGTGAAGGGCTGGATGAGCACATAGTCAGTGAGCTCCGGGAAGAACTCGCTGGTCACCAGCACCGCCGCCTGACAGAAGATATTGGTATGCTCCATCTCCCAGGGGTCCCGCTCGTAGACGTAGACGTTCCCGTCCTCCGGCAGCCGAACGCCCATTTTTTCATAGGTCATATAGCCGTCCCCGCTGCCCTCGAGCTTTTGGACGTGTTCACTGTCCTCAATATCCACCCCGTCCGGGAGAAAGCAGTAGGGGTGCTCTGTTCGGTAGCTTTCAAGCTGCTCTTCAAGGGTCATTGAGGCAGCTCCGCTGCTGCCACCGCCCCCGCAGCCCGTAAGCAGCAGGCAGACGGCAAGTATCAACGTGCTCTTTTTCATGTGTCTTCCTTTCTTGATCTACCATACGCCTTCTTCGTTGTTTAAGCCCTCACCCCCTGCGGGGGAAGATTTACCATTATTCCTAAGCTTTATTCCTCTTCATCCTTGAAGGGGTTCTCGCCGAAGTAATGCTCGCGGCTGCCGCCCTCGTCCTTTATCACGGGGTCCGTCAGCACCAGCCCCTCCAAAAAACCTTGGATATCGAACTGGTCAACGGCGCTGTCGTCGGAGGAGAACTCCACCCGTGTGAAGAAGCGTCCGCCGTGCCCCAGCCAGTAGACCTCCTTGGTGCTTTGCAGGCCGTAGCGCCGCTGGGTGTAGCTGAAATGCAGACCATAGCAGCCGTTTTCAAGCTCCACGGCCTCATAGGTCAGGTCCCGCCGGCCGCTGTCGGGGGCCTCACGGCGCTTGGTGATAAAGTTCGCCTCGGGGAAAAGCAGCTTGTTGGGCTCCTGCAAAACAGTCGCCAGAGAGGGGTCCCCGAAGGGCTCTGTGACGTTCTCGGCCTCGTCCACTCCGATGTAATCGTAGCAGTAGAAGCTCTCGTGGGCCCCAAGGTATTCCGCTGCCCCCCAGAGCTCTTCCTTCAGCAGCTTGTCATATCCTGCCTGAGTTATCATGGGGTCGTCGTAGAGGGCCATCTCGTAGGTGTTGCATTCCGGCTCCACATCCGTGAAGTAGGAGAGCATGATGTAGTCCGTCACCTGAGGGAAATAGGGGTTGGTGATGAACACCGCCGCCTCGCAGCAGGGGTCCGTCTCTTTTTCGTACCAGGGGTTTCGCTCGTAGACATAGGCCTTCCAGCCATCCTCCAGCGGAAAGCTTACGCCAAACTGCGGCAGTGTGATATTGCCGTCCATATCGGCAGCCTCAGCCGTAACGTGTTCACTGTCCTCAATGTCCACCCCGTCCGGGAGAAAGCAGTAGGGGTGCTCCGTGCGGTAGCTTTCAAGCTGCTCTTCAAGGGTCATTGAGGCAGCCCCGCTGCTGTCACCGCCCCCGCAGCCCGTAAGCAGCAGGCAGGCGGCAAGTATCAATGCGCTCTTTTTCATGTGTTTCATTGGTCCTCTTTCTGTTTTTCGCGTTCCTCGCGATTTTTTCTTCTCTGCCCTCTGTTCATCTCCTCGGAGGCGAACACCTGCACTGCCGCGTCGGTCAGCTCGTCGGGCCATTCCCTTCCGCTTTTTATTACGCTTGCCCAAGGGCAGAGCCTTTCGTATTCATCATCAAAGATCACAGTATAGGGCGGGCCGCAGCGGTCGTTCACAGACATATACATATGTCTTCCGTCATGTATGATGTTCCCGGCATCCCATTCCCCCATTTTTTCATCCAGCCGCTCAAACAGCTCCTTTGTGATCTCGTACAGGTGATAATCCTGTACCCCGCCGTATTCGCCGAAATATCTTCCGCTGTCCTCGTCAAAGCAGGCCTTCCAGCCCGAGCTTTTCTTGAATATCATAGATATCCTCCGTTTCTGTACGCTCTCGCTGCCTGCGTCGGCTTGATAGCTCCATTTGCACAACGGCTGCGCAGGCGAAGCCAAAGCCCCTCCCACACAGCCGATAATTCATTATTCTGTCTGTTCTGCGCGGGATATCCCGCAGTTATTTTTCCGATATCAAACGAAGGGGTTCTCGGTCCTGTAAAGCATACCCTTGGGCTGGTTGAAGCCGATCTCCTCGCAGCCCAGATAGCGGAACACGCTGTGCAGGGCCTTGCCGAAGTGTCCGAAGGCCACAGCGCCGTGGTGAGGGAAGTTGCCCTCGATGAGCACATGGCGGTAGAAGCGGCCCATTTCGGGGATGGCAAAGATGCCGATGCCGCCGAAGGAGCGGGTCGCAACAGGCAGCACCTCGCCGTGGGCGATGTAGGCGCGGAGCTTGGCATCAGCCGTGGATTGCAGCCTGTAGAAGGTGATGTCTCCCGGGATGATGTCGCCCTCGAGAGTGCCGCGGGAAATGTCGGGCTCGCTGTCGGGCTCCAGGGTGCGGTGCATTATCAGCTGGTAGCTCATCTTGGAGCTTGTGAGCTTGCAGGAGGCGGTGTTGCCGCAGTGGAAGCCCATGAAGGTGTCATGCTGGGTGTAGTCGAACCTGCCCTCTATCTCCTCGCGGTAGATGTCGCCGGGAACGGAGTTGTTGATGTCCAGCAGGGTAACAACGTCGTCGGAAACGCAGGTGCCTATGTACTCGCTGAGTGCGCCGTAGATGTCCACCTCGCAGGAAACGGGGATGCCCTTGGCGGTCAGGCGGCTGTTGACGTAGCAGGGAACAAAGCCGAACTGGGTCTGGAAGGAGGGCCAGCACTTGTTTGCAAAGGCAACGTACTTCCGCTCTCCCTTGTGCTCCTCTATCCAGTCAAGCAGAGTGATCTCGTACTGGGCAAGCTTGGGCAGGATGCCTGCCATCTTGTTGCCGTCGCCCAGCTCTCGCTCCATGTCTGCGATGACCTCGGGGATGCGGGGGTCGTCCTTGTGGTCGTTGTAGGCCGCAAAGAGGTCAAGCTCCGAATTCTCCTCGATCTCCACTCCAAGGTTATACAGCTGCTTGATGGGGGCGTTGCAGGCAAGGAAGTCCTGAGGTCTGGGTCCGAAGCTTATGAGCTTCAGGTTCCTAAGGCCGATGATCGCCCGCGCCACGGGGATGAACTCTGCAATCATCTTGGCCACCTCGTCGGCGGTGCCAACGGGATATTCGGGGATGTAGGCCTTTATGTTGCGCAGGGCAAGGTTGTAGCTGGCGTTGAGCATACCGCAGTAGGCGTCGCCTCTTGCGTCGACAAGGGTGCGGCCGCAGTCCTCCTCGGCCGCCGCCGCGAACATCACGGGGCCGTCGAATTTCTTTGCCAGCAGGGTCTCGCTGGTCTCGGGCCCAAAGTTGCCCAGATAGACCACAAGCGCATTTACGCCCGCCTTGTTCACGTCCTCAAGGGCCTCCAGCATTTCATTCTCGTTCTCAACGGTCACGGGGCACTCGTAGAGCTCGCCGTATTTGGCGAATTCCTTACAGACCCGCTCTCTTCTGCTGGCCGAAAGGCTCTTGGGAAAGCAGTCGCGGGAAACGGCAACGATGCCAAGCTTTACAACAGGGGTGTTTTCAAACATTTTCAAGTCCTCCTTGGAATAAATTTCTTCTGTTATATTATAGCATAAGGTGAGGGGCCTTGTAAAGGCTTGATAGTAATTTTTTTCGCTTATTCTCTCGGCTGCTGCCGTAACGCTAAAAAGGATACCCGCTCTGCCCTGCGGCGGAGGGATACCTTTTTAGCCAAAGAAAAAAGAGGGCCCTTGTAAAGGCTTGCAGAAAAATTTTTGGTCCCTATTGAATTTATCGGAAACGGATGGTATAATAATAATGTGAACAAAAACGGGCCGCTGATGCAGCCCATACTAATCCAATAACAGGGGGAATAGAAATGTTTTGTCCTAATTGCGGGACCGAAATGGCCGAGGGCTCGAGATTTTGCCGCAGCTGCGGAGCGCCGCTTGATGAGCCCGCACAGCCTCAGCCCGAGCAGGTGACCGATGCCCGCTTTGAGTATTATCCCGAGCAGGAGGCCCAGGCCGAGACCCGCACCATGTACGCAGGGCCGCAGGAAACTGCCGCTCCCGAACAGCCTCAGACCGAGTACGCGCAGCCTGTGATCTCACAGCCTGCATATGAGCAGCCTGCTTACACCCAGCCTCAGACCTACGCTCAGCCGACCTACGAGCAGCCTCAGACCTACGCCCAGCCGACGCAGCCTGCACCGACTTATACAACTGCGGCCGCTGTCAAGGGCTCAAACGTCAAGGGCAGGGCCTTCCTTTGGATGGTGCTGCTGTTCTTCCTTTGCATCCTGCTGTTTATCTCTCTACTTGCAAGGTTCCTGACCTCTAAGGACTACTTCAAGGGCGTGTTCAAGGACGCCAGCGATCAGGCCGCCCAGTCCGACGCGGTCATCGACATGATCGAGGAGAATTCCACCCTCGATCACGACGACATCGAGGAGATCCTTGAAAAGACTGACTTCTCAAAGCTGCTCACCAAGTACAGCACCCGGATAACCACCTTCGTTTTCGAGGGCGGCAAGAATCCCAAGCTTGACCCCGACGAGATAATCGACGCCATCGAGGACAATCAGAAGGACATCGAAAAGGTCATCGACAAGCGCCTTGGCGACAAGGATTGGGAAAAGATCGAGAATGAGACCTACAAGTTCACCGATGAATTCAACGACAACATCAAGGACGTCAAGAGGGATCACAGCATCGTTTTCAGCATCACAAGCGTTATCGGCTCCTTCTGGTTCATGTGGGTCATAATCGGCCTGATGCTGCTGATACTTGTAAGGCTCCTGTTCCTCTACAAGAAGGACGGCTCGGGAGTCTACAGGGCCTTCCGCGGCTACTCCATCGTTTACGGCATCCACGCCCTTATCCTCATCGTTGTATCTGTTGTCATCCCCTCGGTGCTCTCAAACATCAGCGGCGAGACTGCGGGCGTTGTAGCGGCTGTCATCAAGCCCATGATGAAGGCCCCGATGTACGTCGGCTTCATCTTCCTTGGCCTCTGCGTGCTTTGCATAGTGCTCTGCATCGTGATGAACGTGCTTTACAACAAGAAGCGAAGGCCCGCATAAGCTAAAGCTATAATAATTATCTCAATTCATTGTTGATAGTTATTCGGCTGAAAAAGCTCTCCCCCGCGTCAGCGGGGGAGAGCTTTTTCAGCACTTTCCCGAGTCGCCGAAGGCGACGAGGGTGTAATAAAATACGATGAACAACACAGATCAAAATTGGGAGTAATGATTAAAGGATACTTCTCCATGGGGGGGAAAGTATCCTTTTTTATTGGTATAAGTATTTTATTTCGGGCGCACAGCCCCGAAGGCCTTGGTCATCTTCTTTTCAGGTCCTCCGCCAGCTCCTCGCAGCGGGCGTAGATGCGGGCCTCGTCCTCGCCTATCTGGAAGCGGCCGTTTTCATAGAGCACGCGGCCTGCGCACATGGTCAGCTTTACGTTCTGCTTGGAGCCGCTGTAGACCAGATTCTTGGGAAGGTTGTTGAAGGGCCTCATGTTGGGCCTGTCAAGGTCGATGACCGTAAGATCCGCCTGCTTGCCCTCAGCGATGCAGTCGCAGTCCGAGAGGCCCATTGCAAGGGCCGAGCCCCGAGTAGCCGCCATCAGCACCCTGTCGGCGGGCAGGGCAGAGGCATCCTCAAGCTTTATCTTTTGCAGGGCGGTCATCAGGAACATCTCCCGGAACATATCAAGGCAGTTGTTGGAGGCGGCGCCGTCGGTGCCAACACCAAGGGTAATGCCCCTGTCGATAATTTTTGTAAGGGGAGCGATGCCGCTGGCAAGCTTTGAATTGGACCCCGGGCAGGTGACAGCGCAGGCGCCGTGGGCCTTGAATATCTCAATGTCCTCGTCGGTGAAGTGAACGCAGTGGAAGCCCGTGCCGCCGTAGTCCAGCAGGCCCATGCTGCTGAAAAGGGCAGGGGGCGTCATGCCGTATTTTTCAACGCAGTCCGCCACCTCTTTGCGGGTCTCGGACATATGGGTGCAGACGGGGGCCTTGTATTTTTTGGCAAGGTCCGCGATGGCCTCCAGCAGGCCGTGCTCTGCGGTGTACTCGGCGTGAAAGCCCAAGCGATAGCTCACAAGGGGATGAGCACCGTTGAATTTAAGGTAGTTTTCCTCCAGCCTGTGGGCGTTCTCGGCGCCGCCGCTGACAGCCCCGCACATAACGGTGCGAAAGCCGCTCTCAACGTTTGCCTTGAAGTAATCGTCCAGCTCGAAATACATATCAAAGCTGGCGGTCATGCCGCTGGAAAGATATTCAAGTATGGCAAGCTTGGTGAACCAGTATACGTCCTCGCCGGTTAGCTTGGCCTCCATGGGGAACACCTGATCGAAGAGCCATGCCTGAAGAGGCAGGTCGTCGGCGTAGCTGCGCAGGAAGGTCATGGCCGAATGGGTGTGGGCGTTTTTGAAGGAGGGCATCAGCAGCCCGCCGTTCAGGTCTATCTCCCGCTCAAAGGCGGCGCTTTTCAGCTGCTCGTCCGTGGGGACACCCACAAAGGCTATCCTGTCCCCCTCGGTCCAGACCTCCTTTTTCTCCACCGTCACGGCGGTATTCATGTCCATCACAAGGCCGTTTTTGAATCTTATCATGCTCTTACCTCTGTCTATTATTTTTAGTTATCACAGAGCCGCGAAAGCTCCGCCTCGCCCCATGCCGGGGGCTCGGGGATGTGCGAAAAAAGGTATTCTCCCCCTACGGGGGGAGATATACCATTTTTTCGCCGAATTATCAGCTCAGTTATCTTCCAGCTTCTTGAGCTCCTTGAACTCGTTTTTGTTTATGCGGCCCGAGGCCTCCTTGATGAGCTCCACGTCCTTCTTGTCAACAGTGACGACGTTGTCGCTCTTGTCGATCTTGACACGCAGCTTCCCTGTGAGGAGGTTTGCCTCTTCCACTACTCCGCGGCCCTCGGCTGTCTTGACGATAGAGCCCGCCTTTGGGGTGGTCTTGTAGAGCTGCTCGTAGCTGTCCTGCTCGTACTTTAAGCAGCACATGAGCCGCCCGCAGGCGCCGGAGATCTTTGTGGGGTTCAGGGACAGTGACTGCTCCTTTGCCATCTTTATTGAAACAGGCTGGAACTCTCCCAGAAAACGGGCGCAGCAATAGGGCTGGCCACAGATTCCCAGACCTCCAAGCATTTTAGCCTCGTCCCGAACACCTATCTGCCTAAGCTCTATGCGGGTATGGAACTCGCCCGCCAGATCCTTTACAAGCTCTCTGAAATCCACCCTCGACTCTGCGGTGAAGTAGAACAGCAGCTTTGAATTATCGAAGGTGCACTCTACGTCGATGAGGTTCATTTTCAGCCCGTGCTTTGCGATCTTGTGCTTGCAGATCTCGAAGGCCTCCTTTTCGCGGCGCTTGTTGCGCTCGATGGTATCGAAGTCCTTGCTGGTTGCCACGCGGATAACGGGCTTCAGGGGGTTCTGGAATTTGGTCTCGTCGATCTCGCGGTCAACGAGCACAACGCTGCCGCACTCGACCCCACGGGCGGTCTCAACGATGACCTTATCGTTCTCCTGTATCTCGAGGCCGTGCGGGTCGAAGTAATATATCTTTCCGACAGACTTGAACCGCACGCCGATTATTTTCATCATTAGTATGATCCTCCTTTTTTAATTTCCCCACCAAGGCATCAATTCAGCGCACGGCGGGGCTTAACTGCGCCTCCACGGAGGGGAGTTTCTCCTCCTGCGGGGGGATACCGTTATTCCTGCGAATTTATACAAACATCCTGTTGCGCAGCCTTGCGGTGAAGCTGTTCACCGTCAGGCTCAGGTTGCAGTTGCGGTCTATACGAAGGGCGTAGTCCTCGGCCAGGGAGAACAGCGCCTGAGCCCCTGCGGGGGACACGCTGTCCAGCAGCCGCTGCATCAGCGCCTCGGGGACTATGCACCTGCCCTCCAGCCCCAGCTGGCGGCGGGTGAGGGCGTTGGCAGCCTCGGCAATGTACATAAACACCTGCCTCAGCACCGCTTTTTTGCCGTCGGCCTCCGTCAGGGCCTTTAGCAGCAGGTACTCGTCCTTGGCGGCAATGGCCTCGCAGCAGGAGATGGCGCAGTCGGCGGCGGTGTCGTTTTCCTTGCTCTCAATGAGCTCGATGCACCGACCCAGACACCCGCCGCAGGCAGCCGCAGCGCGGGAGATATCCTCGTCATCATATTTATCCAGCGACCTCAGCCATTCCTCGGCGTCGTCTCGGGAGACAGGCTCTGTGGAAAGGCTCAGCACACGGGAGATGACGGTCTTTAAGAATATCTCCTTGGCCGCCGCGGTGATGATGACGAAGCAGTGCTCCGGCGGCTCCTCGATGAGCTTTAACAGCACGTTCTGGGCGGCTGCCGCCGTGTTTGGCGAGCGGTCCAGATCAGCGATAAGATAGACCTTCGCCCGCCCCTCGTTTGGCGAGATGACGGCGTCCCCCACCAGAGCGCGCATGGTGTCGATCTGGTAGTTGCCGTTCTCGTTGGGCCGGACGTTGATGAAATCCGGGTGGTTCCCGTGGAGCTGCATCCTGCACTGGCGGCAGCGCCCGCAGGGCACTCCTGTATGCTCCTCGCAAAACAGCGCCTGTGCTATATATCCCGCCAGCGTCCGCTTGCCCGAGCCGCTCTCGCCTGTTATTATGATGGAGTGGGGCTCCCGCCCCTTGCTTATCATAGAGGCTATAAGCTGCTTTGTCCTTTCGTTACCGTACAGCATTTCAGACCTGCTCAAATCTTTCGATGTCCGTCACGAAGATGGTGGCGCCGCCTATGGTTATCTCCACGGGGTCGGCGGCCACTGCCCCCTCGGTCACTGCCGAGGAGGAGACGAACTGCTTTCTCTTCTTGGAATACTTCTTGCAGGCCTCGATGACTGCATCCACCTGGCTGTCCTCGCAGCAGATCATAAAGGTGGTATTTCCCCGGGAGAGGAAGCTGCCCGTGGAGGCCAGCTTTGTGGCCCTAATGCCATTTTTTTGCAGCCCCTTGGAGACTGCATAGGTGTCCTCGTCGTTTACTATCGCATATACAAGCTTCATGGTTTTTCCCTTTCTTTTCAATGCACTCAGCTCTGCAGCTTGATATAAATATACTCCTCCGGCTGCTCGTCGCCGTCGTCGGTCTCGTACCGGGTGCCAAGGCTGTACTCGTGGGCGTAGCCAAAGCTTACGCCGTAGGCCCTCTCGAACACAGTCCGTGCCTCGTCAAGGCTCTTGCCGTACATGGCGTTGGCGGTCTCAAAGAGCTTGTCCATATTGTCTGCCGCCGCAGATGCGGGGGCAGGGGAGGCGGTAGTGGTCGCCTCCGCAGGCGTTGTGACCTGAGGTGCAGGTGTCGTTTGCGCTGTGGTCGGGGCTGTGGCCTGTGTGTCCGGTGTGACGGCGGGGGCTTCTGTAGCTGCGGTGGTCTGCTCCTGCTCCGAGGTCTCGGTCTCGGCCTCGCTTTCAGGGGCCGTGGTCTCGGCAGTGCTTTCCTCCAACAAAGCAGAGTCGGCAGCAGCGGAAGTGGTGGTGGTTGTGGTAGCAGCCTTGCTGCCTTCCTCGGAGCTGTCAACGCTCCCGCACCCCGAAAGCGCCAGCGCCAACACCAGCGCGATATATAACCTGTAAGCCTTCATTTCGGTTCTCCTTGGGTTCGTTCTGTTTGTTATTTGTTGGGCTCTCTCGGCGCCGCTCCTTCGAGCATGGCGCCAATAAGCTTTCTTATAATTGTACCATATATTTTAAATATTGTAAAGACTTTTTTTATTTTTAATTCCCCTACCATCTTTCAGTCGTGCGGACACGCAGCGTCTCAGCGCCTCCCCGGAGGGGAGGCGGTTGCCCTTGTGAATGAGGCGGCGGTGCAGCCGTTCGGTGGGCTTTGTGCGGGTGGTTTCCCGCTGGCTGCTGGTTCGCGAGGGAGCCCTCTCACATCACATCGTTGTAAACGAGCTTGCGAGTGCTCACGCGACATGCCCCGTCGGGGCACCGACCGAGCTTGCGAGTGCTCACGCGACATGCGCCGTGCGCGCTAGCACCCCCGGAGGGGAGGCGGGTGCCCTTGTGAATGAGAAGGCGGTGCAGCCGTTCGGTGGGCTTTCAATTTACCTGCCATTTTTCAGTTGGGCGCACGCAAAATCTCAGTTCCTCTTTTTGTTCTGCTACCCTTCAACTACCCAGACCTTTTCCATCCCGTAATATTCCAGCACCGCCAGCACATTCTTGTCAAATACCTCGCCGCTGACGACAACGGGGACAGAGGGCTGGCAGGAAAGGGCAGAGCGGCCGCAGATAAGGCCCTCGGCGTCCTTGGCGGGTATCAGCCTTTGGGGGGAGAAGTATGCCTCACGGGGCAGCAGGGCGCGGCGGGGGACGGTGAGCGTCGGGACAGCATCGGTGGGAAGGGGAGACCCCTTCGGTATCGCCCCAAGAGCCTCCGTAAGGCGCTCAAGGTCCTCTTCGCTGTTGCAGGGGGAGGGCATCAGCACCACACAGTCCGGGTCGGAATACTCGCACTCGATGCCGCTTTCCCGCAGCAGATCGGCGAGCTCGTTTCCCGTATAGCCCTGCTCTCGGGGCTCGATGCAAAGCTTCATGGGCTCGTCTCCCGTGAGGGTCCAGCCCAGCTCAGAGAGCTCTCGGCGCAGCACAGCGACCCTTTCACAGCAGGCCCTTATCTTTTCGGGAAGGCCCTCGGAGAGCTCACCTGCGCAAAGGTCAAGGCTCTGCATTATCAGGTAGCTGGGGCTGGTGGAGGCGAAGAGGGACATCTCGGCCTTTGCGCAGGCTGCAAAGCCCTCGGGGGCCTGCCCCGAGATATGCAGCATACTTGCCCCCGTGTAGCAGGGCAGTGTCTTGTGGGCCGAGTCTGTGCATATATCCGCCCCCAGAGACAGGGGGTGCAGGCAGGGCTCTGTGAACCGCAGATAGGCCCCGTGGGCGTTGTCCACCAGCAGCAGCACTCCGCGGGCCTTGCAGACCCTTGAGATACCAGCCACGTCCGCCAGCCTGCCCGTGTAGTCGGGAGAGGTGATGTAGACCGCCGCGATATCCTTGTCATTGTCAAGGGCCGCGGCCACATCCTCGGGAGTCAGGGAGCTGGAGCAAATGCCGGTGCTCGGGGTCTTGGGCCATATCCAAACGGGTTCGATGTCCAAGAGTATCAGGGCGTTCAGGAAGGCCCTGTGGCAGTTGCGGCCTGCGGCTATTTTTATCCTGCCGCCGCCCGCGCAGCGCTTTGCAATGGCCAGCATGGCCTTTATGGACAGTGAGGAGCCCTCGGTGGAGTAGCAGGTCATGGCGGCGCCGTAGAGCTCCGCCATGCGCTCCTCGCTTCGCCTGATGATCCCCTCGGACTCGAAGAGGTAATCGGCGCCCTGTATCTCGGTGAGGTCAAGGGGCTCAAGGCCGTGGAGCGGCACTCCCTTGTGTCCGGGCATATGCAGCCGCACCGTTCCCGATGCGGCGTACTGCTTTGCAAAATCGTATATCTCAGTTTTCTTCGTTTTGCTCATGGTTCAAGGCCTCCGTAAGTCGGTGAAGGTTCTCGGTGCGGCGCCTCTGCTCCAGCAGGCGCTGTCTGCCGCGGTTTATGGTGCGGGTGACGGTGGAGCGGTTGACGCCGAAGCGCCGCGCGATCTCGGCGGGCCGCAGCCCGTCTCTGTAGTATAATATTATATAACATTTTTGCTTTTTCGTCAAATTATCCTCCAGCACGGCCCGAAGCAGTCTGGCATCCTCGAAGGCGGGGCGCCCTGCGGGCCTGTCCTCGCCGTGCATGAGCTCATTGAACGAAACACTTCTCACGCGGCATCACCCGACCTGCCGCCTCGGCGGGCGGGCTCAGTCTGTTCAAGATAGTCCCGTATCTGGGCGATGACCTGCATGAGCTCGTATTTTTCGCATACCAGAGTGTCGATGCGCTTGCGCAGCAGGTTAAGTGCCTCAAAGGGGATGAAGTCCTGCCGCATGGCCCGCAGCTCTTCTATCCTCCCCTCTATCAACCTAAGCTGCTCCTCGTAGTTTTTAAGTATCTCTTTCATTAATGTTACCTCCGCTTCATAGAGGTTAGAGGTCAGAGGTCAGAGGTGAGATAAGGTGCGCCGTTGGCGCGATTTTTTCTGTCCTCTGTCCTCCGGTTTCCAACCTCGTGTAAAATATCTCCGTTGTGGTCGTGTTCTTCTCGGGGTCATCGGCTATGTTCCTTTCTCTGAAAGCTGAGAGCTCTATCCTCGGGGCAAGGATAGAAGAGCCTTCAGAAACAGAACAAACGTTCGATATCCTCTATCTAATATAATACCATATCTCTGGAAAATGTCAAGAAGCAGTGCAAAAATATTTATTTTTGTGTAATTTGAGGGTTTTTTAATGGACAGTTTGTGTAAATTGCTTGTTGCATTCTGCGAAAAAGTGTGCTATAATGTAAATTACCGACCCATTGTGGGCATTTTTGTGGACTGCATAAACAGAAAAGGACCCGTTTTCGCGGTCAAAAAATACAGCTGTCCAAAAGAACGCACCAAAAAGGGCGAAGGCTTGTGAACGCCCGAGTCGGCCCGCAGAGCAGGAGCGAGAATAAATAAATGCCCCGCCTGCACGAGAGGTAAAAATTTATGGAGAAAAAAAGCTTGACAGATTGTCGGAGCTTACAAGGATCTCGCGCCGGAGAGAGCTTACAGAAAAAGAAAAGGCCGAGCGGGAAGAGCTCAGGAATGAGTATCGCCGCGCAGTCACAGGCAACCTCAGAGCGCAGCTTGAAAGCATGACGATTATAGAGCCCGACGGCTCGAAAATCAAAGTTTCGGATATGAAACGAAGCGGGGAGGAAAGTTAATTGGCAGGACAGTCTAAACAAAAGCAGAAGCTGCTCAGAATGGAGCAGATATTCAAAACTCAGACCGACGAGGACCATACCCTCACGGGAAACCAGCTTATAGATATCCTCGAGAAGGAGGGCATCAAGGCCGAGAGAAAGACCATCTATGACGACATCGCAACGCTCTGCGACAGCGGCGTTACCATCGAGACCGTCAAGAAGGGCCACTCCAACGCCTATTTCTATGCCAACAACAACGACTTCCAGAGCGAGGAGCTTTTCATCCTTGCAAGCGCCGTGGCGTCCTGCAGGTTCCTCACCACCAAGAAGTCCAACGAGCTTATCTCGAAGCTGCAGCAGACCACTAACCAGTATACTGCCGGCCAGCTGGGCAGACAGATATACGTCGGTATGCGCTCCCGCAACAAGTCGGTCAACGAGACCATATACTACAGCATCAACACCATCCAGAACGCCATCGCCAAAAAGCGCAAGATAACCTTCAAGTATTATACATACAATACCATGAAGAAGCGCCACCTCAAGCACGGCGGCGAGCCCTATCTGGTTTCTCCCTACGAGCTTGTGTGGGAGCAGGACAATTACTACCTCACCTGCCTCTGCCACAACCACGGAAACGTGGTGCGCTATCGGGTGGACCGCATGGCGGATGTGACTATAACCGAGAACAAGATAGCCACCTTCACCGACGAGGAGAAGCGGGAGCTTGAAAGCTTCAAGTCCCTCTATTCCATGTTCGGCGGCGAGAAGAAGGAGCTCAGGATACAGTTCCACAGCTCGCTGATGGACGCAGTCATCGACCGCTTTGGCGAGAATGTCGAGTGCCAGAAGGCCTCCGAGGACAGCTTCATCATCCGCGTTGAAGTGCAGATCTCGCCACCCTTCTGGGGCTGGCTCTTCCAGTTCGGCACCAAGGCCCGCATCATCGAGCCCTTCGACGTGGTCTCCACCGCCCGCCAGATACTTCTGGACATCGCCGAGCTTTATTGAGAATACTTATAACAAAGACCCTTCGTAAACGCGGAGGGCCTTTGTTATTCCGGCATTTTCGCACCCCTCAGCGCTGCGGAGCAGCGCGAAAACAAGTAAAAAAGGAGACCACCGCAGGTGATCCCCTTTTTCAGGAAAGTATGAAAAAGAAAAATTCGTGTTATCTGAATTATTCCTCGATGGCGTCAGCGATCTCCTCGGCCTTCTCTGCAACCTCATCAGCTGCTTCTTCAACAGCCTCGGCAGCGTCAGCAGCAACGTCCTCGGCGGCCTCCTTGACCTCCTCGGCAGCATCCTCAGCGGCTTCCTTAGCCTCCTCGGCGCAATCCTCGCAGTCGCATACGCAATCGTCAAAATCGTCGTCTAACTCTTCGTAATCATAATCCTCAAGCTCTTTTCTCTTCTTCAGTGCGAGCACAGCAGCAGTACCGGCAGCTACAGCAGCACTAACGGCAAGAAACTTCAGACCCTTTCCCATGATAAACACTCTCCTTAATTTTAAGATATGCCTTGCGGCTAACAAATCCGTAATAGATCGTTATTATTATAACACGGTGCTCCGCAATAATCAAGCTTTTTTCAAAAAAATAAAAAAATAAAACAATAATTTGTGGAGCTTGCACAAAAATGTTGTAATATTTTGTACATGCAAAAATTTTCCGAGCCGGGAAGTTCAAAAAAGGATGCTGCTTCCCCTGCGGGGGATGAGCATCCTTTTTCACTGAATTTTACATATTGCCTGTCAGTATCAGCAGGGCAGTGGCGGCAGCCAGAGGCGCCGTCTCGCAGCGAAGTATGCGCCTGCCGAGGGAGGCTGTCAAAAGCCCCGCCTGCTCGGCAGCACTGGCCTCCTCGGGAGAGAAGCCCCCCTCGGACCCGATGATCATCCCGACACGCCGCTCGCCTACGGGGGGCTGCCGCGTAAGGGAGAGCCCGCCCAGCTCGTAGAAGAAATAGCTTATATCCTGAGCCGCCGCAAGCCGCAGACATTCCTCAAAGCTCACGGCCCCGCAGACCTCCGGGATTATGCCTCGCCCGCTCTGCATGGCAGCACCCTCGGCAATCTTCTGCCAGCGCTCCTGCTTCTTTGCAAGGCTCTTGGGGTCGGGGCGGGAAACGCAGCGCTCGCTGATAAATGGCACTATCCGCGACACCCCAAGCTCCACCGCCTTCTGGATGATGAATTCCATCTTGTCCCCCTTCGGCAGGGCCTGAAAGAGGGTAAGCTCAAGGCTGGGCTCGTTCTCGCAGGGAGAGGAGGAAAGCACCTCGCACCTCACCTCGTCGGAGGTCATGGCCCCTATTCGGCAAAGGTAGTCCACTCCGCCGTGGCAGAGCACAAGCTCGTCCCCCACCCGCATCCGCAGGCTCCGCCCGATATGAGCGGCGGTCTCCCCGCTAAGTGTAATGCCCTCGGCGGGCGCAGCATCTATAAAAAATCTCGGCATGATCTCACCCCACATTTTTTGCCTTGCGGCTGTTATAAGTATAGCACAGATGGGAGACTTTGTAAAGAGCCCCGCCCCCTCTGAGTGCCGCCGTCTCGCGAGGGAGCCGCTTCGCACTACACCTTTGTAAACGAGCTTGCGAGTGTCACGCGACTTGCGCGCCCGCGCCCGGGACGCGAGGGAGCCCCAGTTCATTACAACGTTGTAAACGAGCTTGCGAGTGTCACACGACTTCGGCCGTGCGCCGTCAGCACAAAAAAAGAGCTCTCACGAAAAGGTGGTGTGAGAGCCTAAAAAATATAGGGGGAGAAGATCGGTTTGCACCGATCGTATATGAAGGCCTGGGGTTAAGCCTTGCATATCATTATGATACTAGTATAATATCAGACGTTTGTGAAAGGCTTGTGATAGGGGAGTGTCTTATTCTTAAAATCTTATGCTTTTTTGTATTAAGGCCGACACAAAAGGCAGGTGACCCCTCGGGGCCTCCTGCCTTGCTTTTTTTTATTGCTTATGCCTCCGCCAGCATATCGCTCATGGCGTAGAGACCCGCGGGCTTGCCGCTGAGGAACACCGCCGCATTCACCGCGCCCACCGCAAAGACCGATTTTGAGTGGGCCTCGTGAATCAGGCTTATGACTTCGTCGCGGCCCGCGAAAAGTATCTCGTGCTCGCCCACGATGGTGCCGCCGCGGATGGAGTGCAGGCCGATCTCGGTCTTGCTCCTCTTCGCCCTAACGGAGTGGCGGTCGTAGACGTAGGTGTACTTGCTGTCCAGCTCCTTGTTGATGGTCTCCGCCAGCATTATGGCTGTGCCGCTGGGAGCGTCTATCTTCTGGTTGTGGTGCTTCTCGATTATCTCGATGTCGAACTGGCCCCCAAGCACTGCCGCGGCCTTTTTCGCAAGCTCCGCCAGCAGGTTGATGCCAAGTGACATATTGAAAGTAAAGAACACCGGGATGCTCTCGGCGGCCTTGTGTATCTTTGCAAGCTGCTCCTCGTTGTAGCCCGTGGTGGCGACCACAACTGGCACGCCGTTGGTCAGGCAGTAGTCAAGCATCTCGTCCAGCACCGAGGGGTGGGAGAAGTCGATGATGACATCGGGCTTTTCGCTGAGCTCCTTAAAGCTCTCGTATACCGGGAAGCCCAGCTCGGCCTTTACCTTGTCGATGCCCGCGATAACTCTCGCGTCGTCTCGTCCGGAGATTATATCGTTTATTACGCGGCCCATTTTTCCGCAGGCCCCGCAGATAACTACGTCTGTCATTTTTATCAGTCCTTTCTGTTGGTGAGCCTTGCGGCTCGGGAGGTCCTCCGCCGAGCTTAAAGCTAAACGGATTTAAAAATACAGTGCGAAGCAAAAGCGCTCCGCACTGTAACGTCTTACTTGATGAGCCCTAAGTCTCTCATGGTGGCTTCCAGCTTTGCCTTGTTGGCGTCACTGAGCTCGATGAGGGGCATACGCGGCTTGCCGCAGCTGTAGCCCATGGCGTTCATTGCGTGCTTTACGGGTATGGGGTTAACGTCGCAGAACAGGTCCTTTGCCAGCTGCTGAACTTTGAACATCTTCTCCCTTGCCTCGTCGTACTTGTTCTCCAGACAGAGCTGTGCGATCTCGTGGGTCTCGAAGGGCATAACGTTCGAGAGCACAGAGATAACGCCCTTTGCGCCCAGCGCCATGATAGGCAGGATCTGGTCGTCGTTGCCGGAGTAGATGTCAAGGTCCTTGCCGCAGAGGGCCGCGATCTGTGCGATTTGGCTGATGTTGCCGCTGGCCTCCTTGATGGCCACGATGTTAGGCACCTTCGAGAGCTTTACGCAGGTCTCGGGAGTGATGTTCACGCCGGTGCGGGAGCCCACACTGTACATGATGATGGGCAGGGAAACGCTCTCGGCGATCATGGTGTAGTGAGCCACAAGACCGTCCTGAGAGGTCTTGTTGTAGTAGGGGGTTACCACAAGCAGTGCGTCGGCGCCCAGCTTCTCGGCCTCCTGAGAAAGATGGATGGCGTAGTGGGTGTCGTTGGAGCCTGTGCCCGCGATGACGGGAACTCTCTTTGCGGTGTGGTCGATGGCGAACTTGATGGCCTCAAGGTGCTCCTCATCGGTCATGGTGGAGCTTTCGCCCGTGGTTCCGCAGATGATGATGGCATCCGTGCCGTTGTCAATGTTAAAATCTATCAGGCGCCCCAGCTCTTCATAGTTGATGGAGCCGTCCTCGTGCATGGGTGTTACGATGGCAACGCCCGCGCCTGTGAAGATAGTGTTTTTCATTACAGGTCTCTCCTTTCGGTAAAGAGTAGTCTTAGGTCTTAGTCAAAATAGCCCTTTGCAGCAAGCAGCTCGGCCAGCAGCACGGCGCCGCCCGCAGCGCCTCTCAGCGTGTTGTGAGAGAGGCAAACGAATTTGTAATCATACTGGGTGTCCTCACGCAGTCTGCCGATGGAAACGGCCATGCCGCCCTCCAGCATACGGTCAAGCTTGGCCTGAGGCCTGTTGTCCTCGGTAAAGTAATTGAGGAACTGCTTGGGGGCGGAGGGGAGCTCCAGCTCCTGAGGAACGCCCGCAAAGTTCTTCCAAGCGTCCAGAATCTGCTCCTTGGTGGGCTTCTTTTCAAAGCTTACGAAAACAGCTGCGGTGTGGCCGTCGGAAACAGGGACTCTCAGGCACTGGGCGGTGATGGAGGGCTCTGTGGCCTCAACTATCCTGTCGCCCTCTACGCGGCCCCAGATCTTCAGGGGCTCCTTCTCGCTCTTCTCTTCCTCGCCGCCGATGAAGGGGATAACGTTATCAAGGATCTCGGGGAAGGTCTCGAAGGTCCTGCCTGCGCCGGAAATAGCCTGATAGGTGCAGACCAGCGCCTTTGTTACCTTGAATTCATCCATCAGGGGAGCAAGGGCGGGAACGTAGCTCTGCAGCGAGCAGTTGGACTTAACGGCGATGAAGCCGCGCTTGGTGCCAAGGCGCTTGCGCTGTGCCGCAATTACCTCGATATGCTCGGGGTTGATCTCGGGGATCACCATAGGAACATCGGGGGTGAAGCGGTGGGCCGAGTTGTTGGAAACGATGGGGCACTCTGCCTTTGCGTACTTTTCTTCAAGGACGCGTATCTCGTCCTTCTTCATGTCTACTGCGCAGAAGCAGAAATCTACCATAGCGGCGATCTTCTCCACGTCCTCCTCGGCGTTGAGGATGACCATATCCTTCATGGACTCGGGCATCGGGTCCTGAAGCTTCCACTTGCTGCCCGCAGCCTCGGCGTAGGTCTTGCCCGCACTTCTGGGAGAAGCCGCCAGACAAACTACGTCAAACCAGGGATGCTTGTCGAGGATGAGAGAAAATCTCTGTCCCACCATGCCCGTTGCGCCGATGATTCCGACCTTGTACTTTTTCATACTAAAAACTCCTTTTTATCCTGTTTTTTGCAATGTGCATTTTGCCCAAAAATCAAATATCGAAGGCCCCACAACTGCTCAAAACATAAAAATTGACGAGATAATAAAAAAACCGGTTGAAAACCGGAGCATCATACAATATAATAAGAATGTTGACACAAATAAATTATGCCGATAGCACTCCATCATAAGTAATGATGACAACCGAAGCTCTATTAAAGCAGCAGTCAGCTGCGGCATCCCACACCGCGCTTCGGCGATCTCACCTTTCGCGTTTCCGAGCCCTTGGGAAGGCCTTGGCTTTCGCCCCGGGAACGCTACTCATCTTGACCGCGCCTCTATCTCTAAACAATAATATATCAAATATTTTCTGATATGTCAATACTGTATCAAAAAAATATTTGAATATTTTGTAAACATCGCTTCAGCTTCGGCGGAAAAATGGTATATCTCCCCCCGCAGGCGGCGAGGGTATTCTGACCTCAATTAGGAGAATTATTATGCTTGATATAAACAACATGAAAAAAAGCGACTTCTACTATGACCTGCCGGAGGAGCTCATCGCCCAGACCCCCATCGAGCCCCGCAACGCCTCGCGCCTGTTAAAGCTGGACCGCGCCACGGGCGAGGCCGAACACTCCCGTTTTTACAATCTATGCGATTATCTTAAAAAGGGTGACCTGCTGGTGCTCAATGACTCCCGTGTCATCCCCGCCCGCATCTATGGCGAGAGGGAGGACACGGGCAGCTTCATAGAGTTCCTGCTGCTGGAGCAGAAGGAGAATGACATCTGGGAGATACTCTGTCGCCCGGGCAAAAAGGCAAAGATCGGCACCCGATTCGTTTTCGGCGGCGGGCGGCTCCGGGCCGAGATCACAGACGTCCTTGAGGACGGCAACCGCCTTGCCCGCTTCGAGTGCGAGGGCAGCATCTTCGCCGCCTTGGACGAGATCGGCCAGATGCCCCTGCCCCCATACATAAAGGAAAAGCTACAGGACAAGGAGCGCTACCAGACAGTCTATTCCCATGAACTGGGTTCTGCCGCCGCACCCACAGCGGGTCTGCATTTCACAAAGGAGATGCTTGCGGAGATCGAGGCAATGGGCGTGGATATCGCCTATGTTACCCTTCATGTGGGGCTGGGTACCTTCCGCCCCGTCAAGGAGGAGAAGGTGCTGGATCACAAGATGCACTCCGAGCATTACGAGCTCCCCGAGCGCACCGCAAGGCTCATAAACGAAACAAAGGCCCGGGGTGGACGGGTCATAGCTGTGGGCACCACCTCCTGCCGCACACTGGAGAGCGTGGCCACCTTCAAGGGCGGCATCGTTCCCTGCGAGGGCTATACGGATATCTTCATCTACCCCGGCTATGAATTCAAGGTGCTGGACGGGCTCATCACAAATTTCCACCTGCCGGAGAGCACCCTCATCATGCTGGTCTCCGCCTTCTTCGGCTACGAGAACACCATGCGGGCCTACAAGCTGGCGGTGCAGGAGCGCTACCGCTTCTTCTCCTTCGGCGATGCTATGCTGATAATCTGAGGGAAGGTTACGGGCTATGGATAATTTTGATATAATTGATTTTTACACCTCTCCCGACCGTGAGCACTGGCTCTCGCAGCTGCGACTCTGCGACTGGCGGGCAGGGGACTATCTCTGTTATCTTATCGACTCCGGCAGCTTTTTTGAGGTGCTGGGGGAGAGCTCTAAGCTCCTGCTGCTCTGCGAGGGGGAGAGGCTTCTGTCCTTCTGCACTCTGACTGAGAGAGACCAGGTAGACACCGATTTTATGCCTTGGGTCGGCTTTGTATATACCTTTCCCGAAGCGCGCGGCAGGAGACTTATGGGTCAGCTGCTTGAAGAAGCCAAAAATATAGCCGCAGAGCGCGGCTATAATACGCTGTATCTTACAACAGACCACATCGGCCTGTATGAAAAATACGGCTTTGAGTTTGTCGGAATAATGAAAGAACGCAGCGGCGAAGATACGCGAATTTATAAGATAAGCACAGAATAAGGAGTTAATATGTTCAAATTACTGAAACAGGAAGGCAGAGCCCGCCGCGGCGAGTTCTCCACCGTCCACGGCACCATAGAGACCCCCGTCTTCATGAACGTAGGCACAGCCGCGGCCATCAAGGGCGGGATATCCTCCGTTGATCTTGCAAACGACCTGAAGACCCAGGTGGAGCTCTGCAATACATACCACCTGCACGTCCGCCCGGGAGACGATGTTATCTATCAGCTTGGGGGCCTGCACAAGTTCATGAACTGGCACAAGCCCATCCTCACCGACAGCGGCGGCTTTCAGGTCTTCTCTCTGGCGAAGCTGAGGAAGATAAAGGAGGAGGGCGTGTACTTCAACTCCCACGTTGACGGCCGCGCCATCTTCATGGGGCCCGAGGAGAGTATGCGCATACAGTCCCATCTTGCTTCTACTATCGCAATGGCCTTTGACGAGTGCGTGGAGAACCCCGCGCCCTATGAGTACGCCAAGTCCTCCTGCCAGCGCACTACCCGCTGGCTCATCCGCTGCAAGGAGGAAATGGCAAGGCTCAATTCCCGTGAGGATACGATCAACCCACACCAGCTGCTCTTCGCCATCAATCAGGGCTGCACCTTCGACGACCTGCGCATCGAGCACATGAAGGCCATCCGGGAGCTGGGTCTTGACGGCTACGCCATCGGGGGCCTTGCGGTGGGCGAGCCCACGGAGGTAATGTACCACATCCTCGAAGAAGTGGTCCCCTACGCCCCCGAGGACAAGCCTCGCTATCTTATGGGCGTGGGCACCCCAAGCAATATCATCGAGGCCGTTTACAGGGGCGTTGATTTCTTTGACTGCGTGATGCCAAGCCGCAACGCCCGCCATGGCACCATCTTCACATGGAACGGCATAATGCACGTTGGCAACGAGCGCTACAAGCTGGACCGGCGCCCCATCGACCCCCAGTGCGACTGCCCCGTCTGCCGCAATTTCTCCCGCGCCTATGTAAGGCACCTCTTCAAGGCGGGAGAGCAGCTTGCGGGCCGCCTTGCCGTGATGCATAATCTCTATTTCTACAACACCCTTACCGAAAGGATAAGAGAGGCTCTGGACAACGGCACCTTCACGGAGTTCCGCAATAAATATTCCGCCCTCTTGGCCTCAAAGTGTGAGGACTGAAAAAATGAAAAAAGCAAACAAAAAAGGCGAGAGCCTTGAGAGCATCATGGGCTTCCTTTTCATGATCGGCTTTATGGTGTGGTTCTTCTGGCCCTTTGTGTTCGGGACCTTTACCGTGACCACGGCCCTGGACCGGGAGATCTCCGCCTGCCTTGGCTGCGTGTTTGCCCTTGCCGCTTGGGTGACCTTTACGGTGTGGTTTGTAAAGAGCGACCCCGAGCGCGTTGCAAAAAAGAAGGCCGCACAGCGAGCCCTGCACGCAACTGAATTCGAGCTTGTATCCGTGAGCTATGGCACACTGCGCTTCGAGCACCTTGACTATGAGATCGGCAGCCACCTGATCGGCGAGCCCCCTCCGCTGTTTTACGGCAATACGGGATACAGCCTCTATGTCAGGAGAGCAAAGCCCGATATCGTCTTCGTCACAAAGCAGCTCAAGTGGCTGGACGGTATGTACGATATTATCTGCGAGAAGATGATAGACCGCCTTGAATACGTCTGCGGGTATCGCGGCCTGCCTCTGAGCGGGAGACCCGAGGGCTACGATATCACCTCCGTTTCCCTGCCCGAGAGCAAAAAGGAGGATATAATGCTCTACGGCTTTTTCACGGGGATAAAGGAACGCTACGCAGGCGAGGCTATACTGCATATATTTGAAAAGGGCGTGAAGTGTACGATAGACACCGGCCGCGACGATGACTGTGAATAAAGTACGACAGATCCCGGATAAGGAGAGAACAATGACCAACCGTATAAAGCTTGCAATATTTGACCTTGACGGAACGCTGGTGAACTCCGTCTATGATCTGGCGGACGCCACCAACCGCGCCCTTGCGGATCTGGGCCTGCCCACCTTTGAGACCGAGAGATATTATCACTTTGTTGGCAACGGTACTCGAAAGCTCTGCGAGAGGGTGCTGCCCGAGGAACTTCGCACGGACGAGAACATTGACCATCTCCACGCCATGTTCGCCGAGAACTACGAGCGCTGCTGCTTTGACAAGACCGAGCCCTATGGGGGCATCTCAAAGCTGCTCTTTGAGCTCCGGGGCAGGGGAGTGAAGTGCGCCGTGGCCTCCAACAAGCCCGATGGCTTTTCATGCAGGATAGTGGAGCATTACTTTGGGGACACCTTCGATTTTGTAGTCGGCAAGCGAGAGGGGACCCCCACCAAGCCCGACCCCGCCATAATAAACTACATCATGACCGCCCTCGACGCCTCCCCGGAGGAGACAGTCATCATCGGGGACTCGGATGTAGATATAATCACCGCCCGCAATTCCGGCACAGCCTCCATCGGCTGCGTCTGGGGCTTTCGGGGAGAGGAAGAGCTCACCGCTGCGGGCTGCACTCACCTTGCCCGCGAGCCCTTGGATATACTTGCCTTCATAGACGAGATGAACAGAACGGAGAACTAAAATGCTTCTTTATGAATATCCCCCAAAGCTCAGCCGCAGGGACAGGCAGCTAAAGGCCGCAAGCGACTTGGCCGAGCACAAGAAGATGCAGAAGGGCCTTTATAAAAGCCTTGTCCTTGGGGCAGTCATACTGGTCATAGCCGTTATCGTGAAGCCCCTGCTGCTGCGGGTGGTGTTCGCCCTTATCGGCGGCGGGAACATTGCGGTGGCGCTGCTTTTGTACCGCTATTCGGCCCTCTCCCGCAGCACCGAATGTTATACACGCATTTACGACGACCACTTGGAGCACCGTCAGGGCAGCGTGCTGACCGGAAGATACTTTTCCTGCGCCCTGCGCTACGAGGACATTGAAAAAAGCGAACAGACCCCCCAGGGGGACATGACCTTTTATTTCAAGGATGGAACCGACACCTCGGCAGTCATCACCGAGCCCTCGCCCCGCCGCGCCCGCGAGCTGGGCCAAGGCAGCCTGACCCTGCACTTTCAGGACACCAAGTCCAAGCTCTACCTCATCGAGAACCTCCACGAGCAAATTCATTACCCGAAGAAGAGCTACAACGTGATAGAGGACGAGGAGGACGAGGACGACCTCTGGGACCCGCTGCACAAGCACGGGCTATGAGCAATTAGTTTTCGGCGGAAAATGGTATCTTCCCCCACAGGAGCCGGCTGGGGGCGAAACAAAGTCAGCACGACCTCACTGAGAGCCACCGTTCCGCGAGGGAGCTCCCCGGGGCTCACACAGTTGTAAACGAGCTTGCGAGTGCTCACGCGAATTGCGCCGTGCGCGCCAGCACATGGATTGTAAACTTTTTGTTACAGCCCCTTGAAATGCACGGCGTGCTGTGCTATAATCAGTTTGTATCATTATATTGAAACACGATGACCAAGAGAGTAGTTCCGCTCAGAGGTTTTCAGAGAGACACCGCAGCAGCTGAAAGCGGCGTTAAACGGAGATCGGAATGAAGTTCACTTGCGAGTGGTCCCGCCGAAGTATGCACCCTTTCCTTTTATTGTAAGCGGGGACGCAGAGCCTGCGTTAAGGGCGCGGGAGTGTTGGCTCCTTTTTGACGATAGGTGGTTTATAAGCAAGCGCTGAGTCTTGTCCTGTTTTGTCGGGGCAGGGCTTTTTTTAATGCACACAAAAAGCAAATTATTAAAAATTGGAGGAATAGAAATGAAGGAACAGCTCAAGAGCATCGAAGAGCGCGCCAGACAGGAGCTTGATCAGGTCTCCGACATGAAGCTGCTCGACGAGATCAGAGTAAGGTTTTTAGGCAAGAAGGGCGAGGTCACTGCGATACTCAAGCAGATGGGCAAGCTCTCCGCCGAGGAGAGGCCCGTCATCGGACAGCTGGCCAACAAGGTGAGAGAGAGCATCGAGACCGCCATTTCCGACAAGCAGCAGAGCCTTAAATCGGCCCTTGTTGCAAAGAAGCTGGAGGCCGAGACAGTTGACGTCACCATGCCCGGCAGGGCAGTGAAGCTCGGCAGGCCCCACCCCCTCAACGCCGTACTGGCTGAGGTGGAGAGCGTCTTCCTCGGTATGGGCTTCGACATCGTTGAGGGCCCCGAGGTGGAGACCGACCACTACTGCTTTGAGGCGCTGAATATGCCCAAGCACCACCCCGCCCGCGACACTCAGGACACCTTCTACATCAACGAGAACGTGCTGCTTCGCACCCAGACCTCCAGCGTTCAGATCAGGACCATGGAGAAGATGAAGCCGCCGATAAGGATAATCTCGCCGGGCCGCGTTTACCGCTCCGACGCCGTTGACGCCACCCATTCACCCCTCTTCCACCAGATCGAGGGCCTTGTGGTGGACAAGGGCGTTACCATGGCGGACCTCAAGGGCACCCTTGAGCTGCTTATGAAGAGGCTCTACGGCGACGAGGCAAAGATCAGGCTCCGTCCCCACCACTTCCCCTACACCGAGCCCTCGGCAGAGGTTGACCTTGTGTGCTTCAACTGCCACGGCAAGGGCTGCTCCATGTGCAAGCAGGAGGGCTATGTTGAGCTGCTGGGCTCCGGCATGGTGCACCCCAAGGTGCTGGCCGACTGCGGCATCGACCCCGAGGTATATTCCGGCTTTGCCTTCGGCATCGGCCTCGAGCGCATCACCATGGGCCGCTACAACATCAACGATATGCGTCTGCTCTACGAGAACGACATGAGATTTTTGGAGCAGTTCTGAGGGGGGAAATGCGATGAATCGTAAGATCAGCTGGATGGGATATAAGGCGAAGTCCCAGACCGTTTCTGAGTGCGGCAAGATTTGCCTGATGGCCGCCATCCTGATCGTCATCGGAGTCGTGATGATGCTCGATATCATTGAGCTAAACTCCGATACGACCGTTGTCTCAGTTATACTTTTTATAGTTGCGGCTTTACTTATCACGGTTATAGTCCTGAAGGTCAGAAAATATCTTGATTATATAAGGCAGCTCAACGAACTGCCCGAGGACGAGTATGAGCTCCTTCATAAATCAGAGAATAAATCTCATTTCGGGATATGGTTCTCCAAGCACTATATAGTTGCCCCCGAGGGCTTTCTTATCGATAAGATCAGCAACGTGCTGAAATTTGATATAATAAAGCATCACACCAACGGCACCCTGGATAAGGTTTATATCAATGTTCGCTTCAACAATTCCAGAAACGACGTTCGCGTCCCTGTTAACGGGAGCTATGGCGCCTTCTCGGATATCGAGCTTCCCGGAGCCGAGCTTGGGCTGGTGCTCAAGAAGGTAAAGGAAGACGAATACAAGGCCTCGCAGAAGGAGGCCCAAAAGGCTAAGAAGAAATAACGGAGGAAATATACATGGATCTTTCAATGAGATGGCTCGCAGATTATGTTGACTGCGATATGCCTATAAAGGATTTTGTTTCGGGCATCACCCTCTCGGGCTCTAAGGTAGAGTGCTATGGTGAGGAGGGCGACTACCTCGAAAATGTTGTAGTCGGACAGGTGAAGGACATCGTGCCCCACCCCGATTCCGACCATATGTTTATCTGTCAGGTTGACGTGGGCGAGGAGGAGCTTGTCCAGATCGTCACCGGCGCCCAGAACGTCAAGAAGGACGACTTCGTCCCCGTTGCAAAGCACAAGTCTCAGGTGCTGCACGAGGGTAAGCCTGTCAAGATAACCAAGGGCAAGCTCAGGGGAGAGGTGTCTAACGGTATGCTCTGCTCCCTCGCCGAGCTGGGCCTGACCCTCCACGACTTCCCCTACGCCATCGAGGACGGCATCTTCATCCTTGGCGAGGACTGCGACAGGACCGTGGGCAAGGACATAAGAGAGGCCATCGGCTTCAACGACACCACCGTTGAGTTCGAGATCACCTCTAATCGCCCCGACTGCCTCTCGGTGATCGGACTGGCAAGAGAGACCTCCGCCACCTTCGACCTGCCCCTCAAGGTCAAGAAGCCCGAGTACAAGGGCGTGGACGGGGACGTGAACGACTATCTTAAAGTCAAGATACACAACACCGACCTCTGCAAGCGCTACATCGGCGCCATCGTCAAGAACGTAAAGATCGAGCCCTCGCCCCGCTGGATGAGGGAGAGGCTCCGCGCCAGCGGCGTGCGCCCCATCAATAATTTCGTTGATATCACTAACTTTGTAATGCTGGAATACGGCAGGCCCATGCACGCCTTCGACCTGCGCTATGTCGAGGGCGGCGAGATAAACGTCAGAAACGCCAAGGCAGGGGAGACCATCACAACTCTCGACGGCATCGAGCGTGAGCTCTCCGAGGAGATGCTGGTCATCGCGGATGCTAAAAAGCCCGTGGCCGTAGCAGGCGTTATGGGCGGCGAGTACAGCGGCATCATGGACGACACCACAACAGTTGTTTTCGAGTCCGCCTGCTTTGACGGAGCCAGCGTTGCCACCACCGCCAAGAAGCTGCGTATGCGCACCGACGCCTCCTCCAGATACGACAAGGGCCTTGACCCCCACGAGTGCTATGAGGCACTTATGCGCGCCTGCCAGCTGGTAGAGGAGCTGGGTGCAGGTGAGGTCATCCACAACTACATCGACGAGAACTACCAGTGCGAGCAGCCAAGGACCGTTGATTTCAGCGCCGAGTGGATCAATAACTTCCTCGGCACCGACATCCCCGAGGCCCAGATGATCGACTACCTGAACAAGCTGGACATAAAGGTGGAGAACGGCAAGGCCATCTCCCCCTGGTTCAGAGTTGACCTCAATATCAAGTCCGATATCGCCGAGGAGATCGCAAGGCTCTACGACTATAACAATATCCCCGATACCATCATCCGCGGAGTGGCTCAGGCCCAGTACACCCCCAAGCAGAAGTTTGAGAGAAAGCTGACTCAGGCCGCCCTTGCAATGGGTCTCAACGAGATCACCACCTTCTCCTTCATCTCGCCCAAGTATTTCGATAAGATAAACCTCCCCGCAGACTCAAAGCTTCGGGAGACCGTTGTCATCTCCAACCCTCTGGGCGAGGACACTAGCGTTATGAGGACCACCCTTCTGCCTTCGGTCTGCGAGGTGCTGGCAAGGAACTACAGCTACCGCAACCCCGAGGCCTATGTCTTCGAGATGGGCAATGAGTACCTGCCTGTACAGGGCGAGGTGCTGCCCACCGAGCCTATCAGAATGGGCATCGGCGTTTATGACACCGAGAGCGACTTTGACTTCTTCTCCCTCAAGGGCATGGTAGAGGGCATCCTTGACAGAGCAGGCCTCACGGATTACGAGGTCTCCCGCCCCGACGCTGACTGCGTCTTTGACGAGGCCTCGGCCTTCCATCCCGGAAGAGTTGCAGTCATCACCGCCGAGGGCGAGCAGCTTGCCATCTTCGGCGAGCTCCATCCCGCAGTATGCGAGAACTACGGAATCGGCACAAGGGCCTACGCCGCAAAGATAAACATCCCCGAGCTGATGAACAGGTCTCAGGGCGACAAGAAGTACCGCCCGCTGCCTAAGTTCCCCGCCACCACCAGAGACATCTCTGTGGTCTGCGACGCAGCCACTCCCGTGGCCCAGCTTGAAAAGGCCATCCGCGGCGCTGTGGGCTCCATCCTCGAGAAGGTGACGCTGTTCGATGTCTACACAGGCGAGCAGATCGAGCAGGGCAAGAAGAGCGTTTCCTATTCCATCTCCATGCGCTCTCACGATGCCACCCTCACCGACGAGCAGGCAGACAAGGCCATGGACAAGGTAGTCAAGGCCCTCTCGGCTCTTGGCGCAGAGAGAAGATAACGCGAATAACTGTCCGTAAATTTGCACAGAAAAATTGGTTAGTATTTGTGCAATCCTACTGTTTTTTATCAAAAGACTTGTTATTTGCCCCGCTTCGGTATATAATATAAGAGGAACAAAAGGAATCCCACAAGGGCAAAGGAGTTGATCGTATGCACGAACAGACAATGGAGTTTTCAGTAGTTCGGGATAAGAACGACGAGATCAAGCTGACCCTTACCAAGATCTATGACGCACTCAAAGAAAAGGGCTATAATCCCATCAATCAGATCGTGGGCTACATCCTCTCGGAGGACCCGACCTACATAACCACCTACAACAGCGCGCGCAGTCTGATACGTCATATTGATCGCGATGAGCTGCTTCAGGAGCTTGTCAAGAATTATCTTGACGTGGACAAGTGAAACGCGGCCGCAATTAAATGTTTATATTCAAGGCACTTGTGTCAGGCACCTGACATAGGTGCCTTTTTGTTTCTTTGTGCAGCGGCCGCTCAATGAATAGTGAATAGTGAAAAAAGAATAATGAATAATCAAGGTGTCCGCTGCGCGAACGAATTAAATATCATCGCCGAAGGCGATACCTTAATTATTCATTATTCACTATTCATTATTCATTTTTACAGTATAAAGCATATGAGCCCCGAGCAGCCCTCGTTTATCATCCGCTCGATGGTCTCGGCCAGCTTGCCCTTGGCGGCGGGGTCAAGGCGGGAGAGCTTGGTGTGCAGGCCCTCGTTCACCAGCTCGTGCAAAGACTTGCCGAAGATATTGCTCTCCCAGATCTTCTCCGGGGCGTCCTCGAATTCGTCCAGCATATACATCACAAGCTCCTCGCTCTGGCGCTCAGAGCCGACTATGGGGCTCACCTCCGTGTTGATGGTGGCCTTCATAAGATGGATGGAGGGAGCGCTGGCCCTGAGGCGCACGCCGTATTTGCCCCCCTGCTTGATGACCTCGGGCTCCTCCAGCCGCAGCTCCTCCATGGAGGGCATCACTATGCCGTAGCCCGTCTCCTCCACCTCGCTGAGGGCCTTGGCGAACTTGGAGTATTTCTTCTTCATCTTCACAAGCTCTAAGATCTGGGGCATCAGGTCGCTTTCGCTCTCTATGTCAAGGCCCGTGGCCTCGCCAACGATCTTAAAGAACAGCCTGCTGTCGATCTCGGCGCTTATGGCGGCGCTGCCTGTGCCAAGGTCTATGGAGCGCACGCTGCTGTTTTGTATGTATTCGCAGGCCCCAAGGCGACGGGCAAATTCGGGGATGTCCCGCAGGGTCTCGGCCGCCGCCGCGCATTCTCTTACTCCCGTGAATACCGCGTCCTTCAGCCAGTGGCCCTTCTCAAGGGTGTTTATCCACGAGGGCATCTCAATGTTTATCTCCTTGATGGGGAAGGCGTAGAGCAGCTGCTCCATTATGTCCCTTATGTCCCGCTCGCTAAGGTCGATGCAGCTTACGGGCAGCACAGGGGCAGAATATCTCTCCGAGAGTGCGGCTGCCAGAGACCGGGCCTCCTCACCCTCGGGCTCGATGCTGTTCAGCAGCACCACAAAGGGCTTGTCGATGGCCTTTAGCTCTGAGATCACCCGCTCCTCGCATTCCTCGTACTCCTCTCGTGGAAGGTCCGTGATGCTGCCGTCGGTGGTGATGACAAGACCCACGGTGCTGTGCTCGGTTATCACCTTTCGGGTGCCTACCTCGGCGGCCATGTTGAAGGGCACCTCGCTGTCGAACCATGGGGTCATGACCATTCGAGGGGCCTCGTCCTCGATGTAGCCCTGGGCGCTGGGGATTATGTAGCCCACGCAGTCGATGAGCCGCACGCTCATCTTTGCTCCGCTTTCCAGCTGAAGCTCCACCGCCTCCTCAGGCACGAACTTGGGCTCGGTGGTCATGATGGTCCTGCCCGCCGCAGACTGGGGCAGCTCATCCACTGCCCGCTCCCGCATAAAGTCGTCCCCGATGTTGGGGATGACGAAATTTTCCATGAACTGCTTGATGAAGCTGGACTTGCCTGTCCTCACGGGGCCTACCACCCCGATATATATGTTGCCGCCCGTCCTGACGGAGATATCGCTGTAAATGTCGTTGCTCATTGTTTCTGCCTCCTTTTCAGTTTGTGAGCGGTATCAGCAGCATACCGCCGTTTTCCGCTGTCTCGGCCCCAAGCTCGTTCTCCTCGATTATGGCCTTCACCGAGGTCTTGTATTTTTTTGCAATGTCCCAGAGGCGCTCGCCCTCGCCAACGCGGTAGAGCTTCAAGGCACAGCTGCCCCGGCTGTCAGAGAGCTTTTCCTCGCTGACAGTAATGTTTGTCAGCGGACGTGGACAGCTGCGGCTGCTGCGGTTCACGGTAAGCAGAACCTCTGCCCGTATGTCCGCCGAGTTGTCAGAGGTCAGCTGATAGGTCAGGGTCCCTGTCTCCACGGCTGTTACCTCGCAGCCCTCGTCGGGCTCGAACTCAAAGGGCAGCTCGTTTTCAAGATAGATGGCCCCGCCGTCGCCGTTCATGCCGATAAGGGTCACAAGGGCAGTGCCGCTGACAGTGCCGTCCCGTACGGTGAAGCTCTCCGCCTCGCACCTGCAGCAGCAAACCGAGGCGATGTTGCCGTCCTCGTATCGCAGGGTGCCTGAAAGGCTAAGCTGCTCCGTGGACTTTTCACGCCGCCCCTCGATGGTGAAGTCGCCGCTCTCGCACTCACATTCATACTGGGTCGAGAAGGCGTCCGTAACGGCGTCGGCGTTCTTGTATCTCAGGGCGGTGCAGTTCATTATCAGAACTATCTCACATTCAAGGCTCCGTGGGTCGCTGCTCTTGGAGACAATGTCGCAGCCCGCCGAGACTATGTCTATGCTTATCTCGCAGCTCTCGTCCACGCCCTCAAGGTCCAGCACCTGACTGAAGGGCACCGCGAACTGCATCATCTCTGCGGCGGCTCCCGAGGCGGACTCCTCGTTCGGTATGTATTCAACGCTCAGAGCTATCTCGCCCTTGCAGACCGCCTTGCCCGATACCAGCTTTACCTCCTGAGCTCTGGCGGCGCAGTCGGTGCTGATGATAGCGGCAGGTGCGGGCTTTGCCTCTCCCAGATCCAGCTCCTCTATCATGGTTATGCGCTTCGAGGCCGCCATCCTCTCGGAGATGTAGCTGACCTCGGACTTCCTGAGCTGGATGCCTGCGCCCTCGGCGTCGGAGATAAATTCCTTCTTCCGCTCGCAAACAACGTTCACCCTTACGGTCACGGCGCCCCTTACGTCCAGCCTTCGGGGGCTTATCACCCTGCAATTCAGGTAATCCACCCTCGGGCAGGCATAGATCAGCGGCGAGCGGCAGTCCTCGGGCAGGTCGATAGTCTTTGTGCAGCTGAGCTTCTGTTCAAGTACGTTTATCCTTCCCGAATTTTCGCTCAGGTACAGCACCTTTATCAGCGCCTCCAGCTCCATAGATGCCTTGTCGCCGTTCACGCTCTGAGATATCACCCTTGGATACGCCCTGCATTTCAGTATCCTGAAAATGTCGGGGCAGTAGTCGGGCAGGATGAAGTCCTTTTCCAGCGATTGCTCGAACTGTGTCTCGACCGCGCTGCAGCATTGAACGAAGGTGTCTTTTTTTGCATTGAATCGTGTAGCAGCCATATACCTGTTCCTCCTGTCTGTTCAGCTTTTTTAAGTCTGCTAAGACAGTATATTCCCTCACCCTCGGGAATATGCCAAAAGGGGCTATTGGCGAAAAATGGGGTTTAGTGTGCAGAAATTTCGCCGTATGATCATACTTGAACTCAAGCTCGAGCTGTCCCATTACATTGCAGTTTCAAGGCTGATGTTTTTTAGAAAGCGCCCTGCTTCGGGGCGCTTTTTGCGTTTAATTATCAGAGCCTTCGGGGATTTAACAATAACTGCATAGATGATCATTGTTTTATTTGATATAATAATGAACGAAAAAGGCTTTTTATTTCGTATATATTATAGGAGCTGCAAGGAGAGGAGGGCGAAGATGGACAAGCTGCTTGTGTCAGGTGCTTACGAAAAATACATTGATACTCTTGTGCGCGCTGCGTGGCACTACACGGGCGAGCTCCACTCGGCCCAGGACAGCGCGGAGGAGGCCTTCCTTCGCCTGCTTTCACAGGAGGATATGGAGGACAGCAGGATTCTCCCCTGGCTGATAAAAACGACTGTCAACATTGCAAAGGATCATATGAAGTCTGCGGAGCATCGAAGGACGGTATCCCTTGAGCTTGCAGACGAGGCTGTGACCGACGACGAAACAGAGCTTGCCAAAAGAGCCTTTATGAGAGCCATGCTCTCGCTGCCCGAAAAATACCGCCTGCCGCTGCTGCTCTATCTTTCGGAGGGTTACACGATAAACGAAACGGCGGAGCTCATCGGCAAAAAGCCCAACACAGTATCAACACTTATCCGCCGCGGCAGAAAACTGCTGCAAAAGGCGTATGAAAAGGAGGTAGTAATATGACCGATCTGAAAAATGCCGAGCAGGTCTACAGGCTGGCAATGAAGTCTGTTTTTGGCAAAGCGGCTGTCAGTAACAGCTTATCGGAGGAAGTGAAGGAGTTCAAAAGGCCCTCCGCTTATGTCAGGAGATGCTTTCCGTTTATTGCCGCGGCTGTTCTTGCAGTTTTTGTTTCTGTCTCTGCGATAGCTTTAGGCTCGGCGATAAAAGCGCGGCCCGCAGACAGCGTCTCTGCCCCCAGCAGTTCAACGGATGAAGTAATACAGATCAAGGAGGCTGACACAGCTTATTCAAGCGCCGAGGAAAGCATCCAGCTGCTCCTGCGGTGGTATGACAGCCTTTTAGAGCCGGACAAGTCCTCCTGTGAAAAAGACTTCCTTGAACAATACGAAAGCCTGAGAGCGGTGCAAGCCGAGCGGATCAAAGAGCTGCGGCGGAGCGGCGGCGAAGAGTACACGCTCCTTGACGCAGGCCTTGACGATCAGGGCATTTTGAGGCTCGAGGTGTTTTCGCCTGCAAACACTGCCATTGGAGCCTGTGACAACTGTATATGCTATACCTCGGGCGGAAGTATACAGATGTCCTGTGAGCTGCCGGGGTACAGCAGCTCAGCAGTGGATGATTCGATAATAACTCTCTTTATCCGCCCAAAGGAAACCACGGACGAGCTCTCGGGCGATGTTGAGCTTGTCTTATTTAACGACGGAAAACACCCGGAGGATACAAGCGTCAGCTGGGTCTTCAAGCTGTCGATCGACACGCAAAACAGATATTTGAACAGAGAAAAACATAATGAAATGTTATCGGAGGTAAATATGCTCAAACAAAAACTGATACCTGTATTATCCTCGCTTATGCTCCTCACAGCCTGCAATGAAGCTCCGGATGATGTAATTTCACGTAACAATGAACGGGAGGCACAGCAAAATGCCGCTCAGACTGAGAGCAAAGAAAACGAGAAGATCGATTTTATAGATGGAGAAGCAGTGAGAGCTGATGCTGATGAAGCGATCAAAATGAAGCTATCAAATTTTACTTTGCGTGATGGGATATCCGTCGATCTGCCGAAGGAATTCATTCACTGTGATTTTGTTCATATGGTGGATCGTTCAGAGGAAGGCAAAAGGCTTTCTGAGTTGTTTTTTTCTGAAGAAGAACTCTCAAAGGTCAATGTCGAAAAACATTCTGAGAGGTTATCAGATGTTGTTGATGATGAAAACAGACCAGACCCTAATTTAATAACATATTCAGGATTTCACAGCGAAGAGGCAGGCTTGCATTTTTCTGTATGGGATAACGGCTTTATATGCTATATGAAGCCGCAGTTTATTTTTAATTTCGGCGATGGGACGGTAATAAAGGAGTATAATTTGGATTTAGGAGACGACCTTTCGGATAAATACACTCTCAGTGGCAAGGAAGTCACCGTAGCGGCTGCAGCCGAAAAAGGCCAGGAATGGCTTGATCAGATATATAAAAGACAGATCGAGCCCGAATATGATTATAAGATCAAAAGAATATCTGTCGTATCAGATGATCTTGGCGAGCTCAGTTTTCATCTGTATGCCTGCAAGGTCTATAACGGAGTTGAGATAGACAGCTTATGCGTAAAGGCTTTGGACGGAGTTATATACCGTGAGGTCGATTCTATGGAGCTTATTACAGCTGACGGCAGCGAATTCGGGTGGTTTTCAACAGGAGATGGACCTGTATCCACTGTTCTCGGGAATAAGGTCAGCCAAATAGTTTCATTATCCTCAGCATTAAAGTATATAGAAAAAACATTTACTGATTTTGACCGCGTAATGACAATTGACGAGATCAATCTCATATATACCGTATCGCCGCAATATGATACAGAGTCTGGCATGAGATATGATTCTCCCGGAACAAAGTGCACGGGAAGCCTTGCGTGGGAATTTGTGATCGACGCTCCCGCATCACAAAAGAGTGAAAACAGTGAGAACTGTAAGTATATCTTAATTGATGCAGAGACCGGCGAGCTGGACTATCAATTTGATAATTGAATTGATCTCTAAGGAGAAATAATATGAAAACCGTATCGGTTATTGTTGCAGTATCGCTTATGCTGCTCACGGCAGCTGTCTGCTTTACGAGCTCAATACTGTCGGCTATATAATATGTGACACTATCGACACTTACAACAGGAACAATTTGTTCTTTGCTACAGTTCAAAGTGTTTCCGACGAGAAAGCATCTTTTATCCTGAATGACGGCAAGACCACCTGCACGATTACGCAGTCCTGTATATATCTGCGGTGCAACGTGGAAGAGGTGCGCTTTAAGAAGCCTTCGCTCGGGGCTCATCACCTGCGGTGCGTCTGTGCTGCTTACGGCGGCGGTGCTCGTCACCGGCAAGCTGACGTTCATGAAGGAGACAGTCATTTCCTTCGGCCTGATACCGCTGGCGGTCTGCGCAGAAGTGCTGATAGTTTATCTTGCGCTTTCAATGATAATGCCCTTATTGATAATCGGCAGGACCGAGCCGAGAGAGATTCTCAAGGAGGAATAAAATGATACGTCTTGACAACATCGTAAAGATCTACAACCCCAAGAGATCAAACGAATTTGAAGCCCTCCACGGCGTCTCGGCAGAGATAAAGTAGGAGGGCCGCATTGGCATATGAAATTCTTTCACACCCTGAAACAAGACTTGAACAAAACAGTTGTTAATCTCGGCTTTTTGGGAGCGGCGCTGATGACCTGTGTGCTCTGCTTTACAGCCTCCGCTTACCATGATTTATCAAACGACAAGAGCTATTCTATCTTCGAGGCCTTCTTCTCCTTCGACCGGAAGTTTATCGAATCAAACGACAGCTTTGCATCGTACCGACTGTTCGGCAACGGGATGACCGGGTATATCTCCATGTTCCTGCCGATAATCGTGGCGTTCCCGTTTATGGTCTCCTTCTGCGCCGAGAGGAACAACGGCCTTATGCGCTTCACCATAAGCCGAGCCGGAAAGCTAAGATACTATCTGTCAAAATTTTCGGCCTCGTTTCTTGGCGGCGGACTTGCGGTGCTGCTCGGTATGGCGCTGTTCGGAGCAATAGTGCGTATCACATTCCCGACGCTCGAAAGCTACAAGCTCGACCCCGAGATGCTGCAATGGACCGTCCCCGACGGCGAGGCTGTGGGCGTTGTAAAGATACTTTCCTCGTCCTTCATCTACGGTGCATTCTCGACTCTGCCGGCGTTTTTCCTGTCGTCATTCTGCAAAAACCCCTACATCATCACCTGCCTGCCATTTATGCTGATCTACGTCTGGAACACGGCGATAAACAAGCTGACGATGAAGGCCTTCGAGACCGGAGATATGGTGGCTTACGAAAAGCTCGCCCCCTTCCAGCCCAATTCCTCGTCGCAGATCATCCACATCAAATTCAGCGAAATGACACCTACCGACCGGACAACGCTGATCTTCAACGGAGCCTATCTCGCGGCAATGCTTGCAGGCTTTATCGTCATAATGGATCTTCGGACGGATCAGGGAAATTAAGAGGTGCGCTATGAAAAACATCAACCTGAAACAAGCCTTCTCCTGCGCCCGAACAGAATTTATCAAATGGGTCTGCGACGCGAGAATGATAATACTGGGAGTACTCCTCATTTTTATATACAACTTTGCCATCGAGCCGCTGCTTAAAAATGCAGAGGAAATGGGCGAGCCGCTGAATATCCTCGAGCCCTTCATTGCTATTGCAAACAGCGGTGCGATACTGCTTATCATTCCGCTGGTGTTCTTAACACTCATAGCCGACTACCCAAAGATCGACACCAACACTGTTTTCTACATTATCCGCGTCGGCAGGCTCAACTGGCTGCTGGGACAGATCATAAAGCTTGTGATGATGGGGCTGTCCTATCTTGCGGTGATATTCTTGGGCGCAGTAGTCCCGATGCTGCGGGAGGGCTTTTGGTACAACGGCTGGAGCAGCGTCGCAACGCAGTTTGCAACACGCTTCCCCGAAAAATCAGGGAATTTTGGTGTGTCGCTCTTGCCCGAGAATCTTTACAATCAGCTGTCGGTGTTCGAGGCTGCGGTAAAGAGCTATCTGCTGGTCTTTGCCTATCTGATGATACTCGGCCTGCTGCTTCTGGCCTTCTCGCTTATCAAGAAAAAGACCGCAGGCTTTGTGCTCTGCGGAGCGGTGATCTCGCTGGGGGCGGCTTTTTGCTCGATAAAGACCGCCTATATGTGGACGATGCCCATGGCCAACAGCATAATATGGCTGCACTACACAAAATATTTCCGCCAGCCCGTAGTGTCGATGCAATTCTCGGTTATCTATCTCTGCACATTTATTGCGGCGCTGGTAGCTTTCTGCGTAATTGCAATAAAGAGATTCAACTATGACAACGTTGCGGAGATAGCAGCATAGGGGGGCAAAATGGATATTATAGAATTAAAGAACGTTGACCTCACCCTCGGGAAAGCGCAGATACTCAAGGATATAAATGTCGCCTTTGAAGAGGGTAAAATTCACGGACTTATCGGGCGCAACGGTTCGGGCAAGACAATGCTGATGAAGTGTATCTGCGGCTTCATCAAGCCCACAAGCGGTGAGATAACAGTTGACGGCAAGCGTGTCGGCAAGGACGTTGACTTTCCGAAGGATATGGGTATCATCATCGAAACACCCGGATTTATTCCATACTATTCGGGGTACAAGAATCTTAAACTGCTTGCAGGGCTGAACAACAAGATCGGCAAGGAGGAAGTCCGCAACTCTATGAAGCAAGTCGGCCTTGACCCCGATCTGAGGCGGCACGTCAGGAAGTATTCTCTCGGTATGAGACAGCGCCTCGGTCTTGCACAGGCGATAATGGAAAACCCGAAGATACTTATCCTCGATGAGCCATTCAACGGCCTTGACAAAGAAGGCGTTGCAGAGATGCGCGAATACCTTCTCAGCTACAAGGAGCAGGGCAAGACGATACTAATTTGCTCGCACTCGGCGGAGGATATTTCGGTGCTCTGCGAGACGGTGCACGAGATGGATAAGGGGGCTATACAATAATACCGATCCCTCAATTTTTGCTACAAGACATTAAAAGGCAGCCGCGATAATGCGGCTGCCTAAAATAATGCCATTTTTCGATATACATTTTCTGTCAAGCCGTTAACCAAGCCTTGTTTGTTGATGCAAACCGATAAGAAGCTTAAAGATAAGCTTACGTTCGGTCCGGCGAGGTCCTTATTGGTGGCATCACCAACCGGGGGACTATGCTTCTGAAAAATTACAGGAACGAGATCTGGTCCGGGTCCGGGATGTCCTTTGCAAAGCTGCCTGCGGCGGGGATGTTCTTGCTGCGGTATTTTGCAAGCTCCTTCGCCTTCTCGGGAGTTATCATAAAGGCCTTCTCCAGCACCGACTTGGCTTTCAGAGTCATTACCTGAACGCCGATGGTGTCTCGGGTGGTCTTTGGCAGCAGCAGGGCAGTGTCGAACACCAGCGCCCGCCCGTTGCTTGTCCGCAGCATTATGTCTGCGTTTTCCGACACATGGAAGGCCGCCACCAGCGGTGCCTTTGCGCTGTAGGCGTTCCCCAGCTTCTTGCGGTTGGTCTTGGTCTCGTAGGCGCTCATGGGCACCTTCGCCACCTTGCCGTTCTGGTAGATGAATATCATATATCCCGAATAGTCTGTGGTGGCCGCCATGTAGACCACGTTCTCGTTCTCCGAGAAGCTCAGCTTGGCGGGGATGAAGTCTCCAAGCACACTGGCCTTGCTGTCATCGAAGGCCGAGGCCCTTGTCTTGTAGACCTGGGCCTGGTCGGTGAAGAAAAGGAGCTCCGTGCGGTTGGCGGCCTCTATCTCCTGAGAGAGGAAGTCGCCCTCCTTGAATTTCTGCTCGCCTGACATCCTCAGGGACTGGGGGGTTATCTTCTTGAAGTAGCCGCTCTGGGAGAGGAACAGCGTGCACTGGTAATCAGGCGCTTCCTCCACCACCTCTACCTCCTGAACATCCGTCTGGTAGTAGAACTGGGTGCGGCGGGGCTGGCCGTATTTCTTGATGACATCCTTTAGCTCCGCGATAATAAGATTTTTGATCTTTTTGTCGCTGCCGAGGGTCTCCTCCAGCTCTGCAATGTCCTTTTCAAGGGCCTTGGTCTCGTCCAGCCTTTTCAGGATATACTCGCGGTTCAGGTGGCGCAGCTTGATCTCCGCTATGTACTCCGCCTGCACCTCGTCAATGGCGAAGCCTATCATCAGGTTGGGAACTACCTCCGCTTCCTCCTCGGTCTCTCGGATTATCTTGATTGCCTTGTCTATGTCCAGAAGTATCTTTCCCAAGGCCTTCAATAGGTGCAGCTTTTCCTTCTTTTTGTCAAGGTCAAAGCTTATGCGCCGCTTTACGCACTCAACGCGAAAGTCCGTCCACTCGCTTATTATGTCGTAAACGCCCATTACCTTCGGGTAGCCGTGTACAAGGATGTTGAAGTTGCAGGAGTAGGTGTCCTGCAGGGGAGTGAGCTTGTAGAGCTTCTGCATCAGGGCGTCGGGGTCAACGCCCTTCTTGATGTCTATGCCTATCTTTAGGCCGTTTAAGTCGCTCTCGTCCCGGATGTCGGAGATCTCTCTGATCTTGCCAGCCTTCACGAGGGCGATTATTTTTTCCTTGATGGCCTCAATGGTGGTGGTGGCGGGTATCTCGACTATCTCCAAGCAGCGGGAGGCCTTGTCAAACTGGTACTTTGCCCTAAGCTTCACAGAGCCCCGTCCCGTGCGGTATATGCGGTCAAGCTCCTCCTCGTCGTAGAGCAGGGAGGCCCCGCCGGGGAAGTCGGGCCCTTTAAGGGTGTCCAGGGCGTTGTGGTCCTTGTTCTTCATCAGGGCGATGGTGGTCTCGCAGACCTCGGTGAGGTTGAAGGAGCACACCGACGAGGCCATCGAAACGCCGATGCCCACGTTGGCGTTCACAAGTATGGTGGGGAAGGTGGCAGGGAAGAGCGTTGGCTCCTGCATGGTGTTGTCGTAGTTTGGCACAAAGTCCACCGTGTCCTTGTCGATGTCCCGGAAGAGCTCGGCACAGATGGGCTCCAGCTTGGCCTCGGTGTATCGGGGGGCGGCGTAGGCCATGTCACGGGAGTAGGCCTTGCCGAAGTTGCCCTTCGAGAGAATGAAGGGGTGCAGAAGGGTCTCGTTGCCCCTTGCAAGGCGCACCATGGTCTCGTAGATGGCGGCGTCGCCGTGGGGGTTCAGTCTCATGGTCTGGCCCACGATGTTGGCGCTCTTTGTGAGGCCCCCTGTCAGCAGGCCCATCTTGTACATCGTGTACAGCAGCTTTCGGTGAGAGGGCTTGAAGCCGTCGATCTCCGGGAAGGCCCGGGATACGATAACGCTCATGGCGTAGGGCATATAGTTCTTTTGCAGGGTGAGGGTTATGGGCTCCTCCACCACCTGCCCAGCCCCCGCGATATAGGCGTTGGCGTCCTCCGGGGTCAGCTGCTTCTTTTCGGATTCTTTTTTCTTTTTTGGCATTTCTTTTATTCCTTTTCCTGCCGCGTTCGCGGCTTTATCGTTCTGTTTTCATATCTCTGATGCCTCTGCCTGTGTACTGCACCGCTATCCGGCCCTCGGGGTCGGTGTCGAAGGCGTAGAGCGCCAGCAGGAACAGCCATTCAAGGGGCTTCATAAGAATGTATACAAGGTCATTCCTTGCTTGTGTGGTCATCTTTTTGGCTATCGGGTAGCCGTGGGTGTCGTAGAAGCTTCGGATGTGCCTGTGGAGTCGGGGCGTGCGCTCCTGAATAAGCTCCTCAAAGGCGTTGGCTATGCAGAGCTGGCGGTTGACTATTATCCGCTCGCCCCGCCTGATGCCGTATCTCGTGGGCTTGACTATGCGCCTGTGGCCGCCTGCTGCGGCGGTGCAAAGGTAATGTCCCTCGTAGTATTCCGGCGGAGGCGGAGTTTTCTGCGAAAATGTCCAGTCCGCGGTCTCGGTGAAGGCCTTTATCATGCCTCCCGGCCCCTGACCGAACAGCACCAGCACAACAGTAAGCACCCCCAGCAGCGGCAGCATCAGTATAAATACTGCAAGCACCCACTTTTTCGAGCTGTCCAGCAGCCTGTAGAGCTTCCTTGTGACCGCCGAGGTGTTTTCCTCGTCGGCATTGTGGGCGAGATATCCCAGCTGGTCCCTTATCTCCTCCCGCATTACCCTTGCGGTGATGATGATAAAATTATATGCGTACACAGCTATGGGCAGGAACACATAGTCGGAGAGCCGTATGAGCTGTACGGTAAGCATCACGAGCTGGAGGTTCCCGATGAGTGTCAGGGAGATGAGCACCGCCGACTTCAGGGGCGGCTTTCGCAGCCTGTTCACGATCAGTATTATCAGCGCTATTGCAGCAAGCAAAAATGGGATCTCGAACGACAGCCAGTATTTCTCTGAGATCGGCCTGTGCCATCCGGGATCTCCGCCGCCGAGGATAACAGGCTCGTCCCAGTCCTTGTTCCGGATAAAGCCGAAAAGATAGATCAGAGAAAGCAGAGCCCCCCACATTACAGTGATAACGCACCGCAGCTGCTTTCTCCTCTCGTGGTCAAGGCGGCGGAAAATGTAGGTGCTGTCCTTTGCTTTTGAAAAGATACGCCGCGTTAGCCTCTTCGGCAGTATAAGCAGGGTGTTGTACACCGTCAGATATAACGGCAGCCCCACAAAGGCCAGCACGAACGGCAGCAAAAAAAGCACTTCCACTGCAGACCACCTCCATCTCTCATGATCTTAACTGTAACTATCAACTCACGAAATATCCGCCATATCCAGATACTCGTGTCCGTACTGGGTGATGAAATCCTTTCTGCCCTGCAGGTCGTCGCCCAGCAGCATATCGAACATATACTGGGTGTCCGTCATGTCGTCGGGGTCTATCTTTATCAGGCGGCGGGTGCCGGGGTTCATGGTGGTAAGGGCCATCATGTCCGCCTCGTTCTCGCCAAGTCCCTTCGAGCGCTGCAAAATGTACTTGCTGCCCTCGATCTTTTTGAGGATATCCGCCTTCTCCGCCTCGTCGTAGGCGAAGTATTTCTTCTCGCCCTTCTTCTCCTTCACCGTTATCTCGTAGAGGGGCGACTCCGCGATGAACACATAGCCCTTTTCTATCAGCGTCGGGCAGAGGCGGAAGATCATCGTCAGTATCAGCGTGCGTATCTGGAAGCCGTCGTAGTCCGCATCTGTGCAGATTATTATCTTGTTCCATTTCAGGGCGTCAAGGTTGAAAAGGGACAGGTCCTTGTTGGCCTTGCTCTTTACCTCCACGCCGCAGCCCAGCACCTTGATAAGGTCCGTGATTATCTCGCTCTTGAATATCCTGTCATAGTCGGCCTTCAGGCAGTTGAGTATCTTTCCCCGGACGGGCATCACCGCCTGAAACTCCGAGTCTCTGGCCATCTTTACAGAGCCCAGAGCCGAGTCGCCCTCCACGATGTAGAGCTCCCGCTTTGAAAGGTCCTTCGAGCGGCAGTCAACAAACTTCTGCACTTGGTTTGCAAGGTCTATCTTCTGGGTCAGGGTCTTGGCGATGTTGAGGCGGGTCTTTTCGGCGTGCTCGCGGCTGCGCTTGTTTATCAGCACCTGCTCCGCGATCTTCACGGCCTCGTCTGGGTTCTCGATGAAGTACACCTCTATCTGGTGCTTCAAAAACTCCGTCATGCACTCCTTGATGAACTTGTTTGTGATGGCCTTCTTGGTCTGGTTGGCGTAGCTGGTCATGGTGGAGAAGGAGCTTGATACCAGCACAAGGCTCTCCTCAACATCCGCAAAGGTTATGGCCTTTTCGTTTTTAAGATATTTGTTGTTGTTTTTGAGGTAGGCGTTTATCTGTGACTGGAAGGCCGACTTCACCGCCTCCTGCGGCGAGCCGCCGTGCTCCAGAAAGCTGGAGTTGTGGAAGTATTCCTGCAGCTTCACCTTGTTTGAGAAGGTGAAGGCCACGCCCAGCTTTACCTTGTATTCGTCCTTGTCCTCGCGGTCGCGGCCGCGCCTGTCGCCCTGCACGAACTGCACCGAGGTCAGGGCGTTCTCGCCGACTATCTCTTTAACATAATCGGTAATGCCCTCTTCGTAGAAGTATTCGGCTTCGTCAAAGCTCCCATTCTCGTTCTGGTACCTCAGCACAAAGTGTACGTGGGGGTTGACCACGGCCTGCTTTTTGAGTATGTCCTCAAAATACTCCCGCTCGATGTTTATATCAGTGAAGACCTCCAAGTCCGGGCGCCAGTGGGTGCGGGTGCCGGTCTTGCGGCGGTTTGTGGCCTCGCTTTGCAGGCCGCCCTTGTTCTTGCCCTTTTCAAAGTGCAGCATATAGCGCATCTTGTCACGGTAGACCTCAACGTCCATGTACTCGGAGGCGTACTGTGTGGCGCAGGCGCCAAGACCGTTTGTACCAAGGGAGTATTCGTAGTCGCCGCCGTTTGCGTTGTCGTATTTGCTGCCGCCGTAGAGCTCGCAGTAAACGATCTCCCAGTTGTAGCGCTTTTCCTTCTGGTTGTAGTCCACGGGACAGCCGCGCCCAAAGTCCTCCACTTCGATGGAGAGGTCGTTGTAGCGGGTGACGATTATCTTCTCGCCGTAGCCCTCTCTGGCCTCGTCGATGGAGTTGGAGAGTATCTCAAACACCGCGTGCTTGCAGCCCTCCAGCCCGTCGGAGCCGAAGATGACAGCAGGCTTCAGGCGCACTCTGTCGGCGCCCTTCAAAAGCGTCATGGATTCATTGCCGTATTCCTTCTTCTTTGGCATTTCCACATTTTTCCTTTCATATAAAGCTGTATTGATAAGTAAAAAAATCAAAAATCATCATACAAATTCCATTATACCACAACCTGTGCCGTTTTGTCAAATGGTTATTACACAATATATGTGCACAGCGCGTACACCACGAAAGTCGCGTGAGTGCTTGCAAGCTCGCTTACAAATATGAGATGTGAAGGGACTCCCTTGCGATACGGTGGCTTTCAGAGGGATAGAGCATTTCTTTTATCGTACTCTAATGGCCTTTTCTAACCTCTCACTTCTAACCTCTAATTTCTATTTGACTTTTTGGCGAATATGTGCTATAATAATGATATCTATGATGAAACAGCGCCGAGGGGCGCTTCTAAAGGGGGAGAATACCTTGACCTGCCCGAAATGTAAGGAAAATGTTTCAAAGGATGATAATATCTGCCGCAACTGCGGGACGGTGCTAAAGAGCGCCAAGAAGTCCAAGGGCATCCTCGGCATCGGCACCTCAAAGAAGGATAAAAAACAGTCGGGCCTGCCAATGATCGAGACCAAGGCGGGACCCGAGAGAGCCGTCTCCAAAAAATGGCTCTACCTGCGCTACGGCCTCATCGGCGCCGTGGTGCTGCTGATAGTTATCCTTATTATTATCCTCATCCTCCACGTTGCCTCGGGCAAGGGCAAGAAGCAGGCCCAGAACCTTGCAGAGTTCATCGGCAGCAAGGTGACCAACGCCGAGAAGGACTTGGATATTCACCTTAAAGACAATTCCGATTTTGCCGTAATAAATAAAATGGATACCTTTGACTATATCTCCGAGTCCGAGGACAAGATCGAGATCGCCGACACCTCCTTCCCCGAGTGGACGGTCACGGTCATCAAGACCGAGAACGAGAAGATAGAGCAGGTCATCTATACCGACTATCGGGTGCTGAAGGGCGACAGCCGCGGCAAGAAGGCCGATAAACGCATCGACCTGGACAAGTACGACAAGAAGGCAAAGATCTCCGCCGTTCTGGACGAGATCGACATGGACCCCTTCCGCATCACCTATGACGCAAGCTTCACAAAGTATGAGTTCAGATATTACTATAAGCTGGACAACGGCGATATGCAGAGCGTCATCCTCTGTGTCTCTGCGGACAGCAGCGATAAGTACAGCTTTTATACCTCCGAGGACATCTTTCCCTTCTACTACGCGGGCTGAGCCTTTGCAGTAGTTACAGAAAAAATACAAATTGTTTCATAAATCATACATTTGGCCTCTTGTTATTGACTTGAACGCAAAATATTGATATTATATAAGTTGGATTTCAGACTTAACAGCGAATTTATGTTAGGAGAGTTTTAATGGATCAAGCGCACAAGCTCTGTATGGGCTGCATGAACGAGCTGGACAGACACGGCGTCTGCCGCTATTGCAGCTATACTGACGATATACCGCACCTGCAATCATATCTTGCGCCGAGGACTGTCCTCGACGACAGATATATCGTGGGCAAGATGCTCTCGTATAACGGCGAGGGCGCCTCGTATATCTGCTACGATATGGTCAGAAAGTGCAAGGCCGTGGTCAGGGAGTATATGCCCGACACCCTCTGCGAAAGAGAGCGCGGCACCCAGAACCTGATAATCAACCCCGACTGCCTTGCAAAATACAAGACCTATATGTCCGAGTTCGCCGATATGAACAAGGTGCTTTCAAGAATGAAGAACCTTAACCATATCTCCACCCCCACGGATATCTTTGTCGAGAACAATACCACCTATGTGATACTGGAGTACGTTGAGGGCGTGTCCCTGCGGAAATTCTTGCAGATGAATACGGGCTACCTTACTTGGAACAGAGTTAAGAAGCTCTTTATGCCCCTCTTCACCACCCTCAGCATCATCCATAATGCAGGTATCCTCCACAGAGGCATCTCGCCCGAGAATATCATCGTCACCACCGAGGGCGAGCTGAAGCTCACTGGCTTTTCAATAAGCTCCATCAGGACCTCGAATACGGGCCTGTCTCCCGAGTTCTATTCCGGCTATACCGCCCCCGAGCAGTATTCCTCTTTGGCCTATCAGGGCACCTGGACCGACGTTTACGCCGTGGCCGCAGTGCTCTACCGAATCCTTACGGGCTGTATGCCTCTGGATGCCAATACAAGGCTAACAAACGACACCTTGGTGCCTGCCTCCCGCATCAACCCCGGCATCCCCACCTATGTTTCAAATGTCATCTCTCACGCCATGGCCGTGAGGGGCGAGGATAGGATACAGACTGTCAACGACTTCGTGACACAGCTCTTCGACAAGCACTACCAGATGGAGCACCAGAAGGGTGCCACCCAGACCATCCCCATCCAGCGCGCAGAGGAGGACGAAAGGCCCCGCAAGGCCGCCAAGAAGCGCTCGAATCCCATCGGCGGCATCATCGTTTTCATCTGCCTCGCCGCTATTATCGTGTTCAGCGCCTATGTGCTTACTCAGCTGATACTGCCCCGTGACCCGACCGCTGCCAGCAGCAAGGCCAGCTTCGACGACTCGGATTATGTCATCGTGGAGAGTCAGGCCGAGACCGCCGAGCCTATTGTGACGGCACCCGTCACCACCGATCCCAATGCCGTGGTCGCTATTATGCCTAATTTGGTGGGACAGCGCTATGAGCAGGTGCTGAAAAAGTTCGGTAACACCTTTGCCATCCACCCCGAGTATTTCTACTCCGACGACTACGCCAAGGACGAGATCACCGAGCAGAGCATCGAGCCCGACACCGAGTACGACCCCAACGATAAGCTGGAGCTTGACCTCAAGGTCTGCAAGGGCTCCGAGAGCGTGCCTGTTCCCGATTACACCGGCATGACCTATATCGAGTACGCCAAGATCCTTGACTCCCTCGAGATCAAGTACAAGAAGAAGGAGGAGTCCTCCGATACCGTTACCAAGGGCAATGTTATCAAGACCGACATCGGCGTCGGCTATAACATAAACGTCAAGAACGGCGAGGAGCTGACCATCACCGTCTCCTCGGGCAAGAAGGCCACCACCAAGAAGAAGGATTCCGAAGAGAAGAAGAACGAAGATTAGTTCAACATCTAAGGGCAGTGCCGTTTCCGCGGCGCTGCCTTAATTATTAAGGAATTTACGAAAACGTTTTAATAATTTCCCTAAAACTCCGACAAACGCTTGACAATAAGGGCCGATTATGCTATTATAGTATTGTCAAAAATTGCGTATATTCACATTATATATCTGTATGGAGGAATAGTTATGGCACATAGAATAGGCGTACTTACAAGCGGCGGCGACGCACCCGGAATGAACGCAGTTGTCCGCGCAGTTGCAAGAGCAGGTCTTCAGAAGGGCATGGAGGTAGTCGGCATCCGCAGAGGCTACGCAGGCCTTCTCGCAGGCGACGTCGTTGAGCTCAACGCCCGCTCAGTTTCGGGCATAATGCAACGCGGAGGCACCTGCCTGTATACAGCACGCTGCCCCGAGTTCAGAGATATGGAGGGCGTTAAGAAGGGCGTTGAAAAGTGCAAAGAGCTTAATCTTGAAGGCATCGTAGTTGTCGGAGGCGACGGCTCGTTCAGAGGTGCCGGAGATCTTTCCTCTCTCGGTATTCCCTGCATCGGCGTCCCCGGAACTATCGACAACGATATACAGTGTACAGAGTATACCATCGGCTATGACACGGCCATGAATACAGCTATGGAAATGATCGACAAGATCCGCGACACCACACAGTCCCACGACCGCTGCTCCGTTATCGAGGTAATGGGCAGAAAGGCCGGATATATCGCTGTAAACGTTGGTATCGCAGTAGGCGCCGAGGCAGTTGTTACCCTCGAGGAGCCCTATGACCTCAACAAGATCGCCGATAATATCCTCAAGGCCAAGAAGAACGGCAAGTTCCACTTCATCATCGTGGTCGCCGAGGGCGTTGGCCAGACCGACGTTATCGCTAAGTCCATTCAGGAGATGACAGGCATCGAGACCAGAGTGACCATCCTCGGCCATGTTCAGAGAGGCGGCTCGCCCACACTCCGCGACAGAGTTCTTGCCACAGAGATGGGCTACCACGCCGTTGAGCTGCTGGAGCAGGATATCGGCAACCGCATCGTTGGCCTCAAGGACGGCAAGGTGTATGACATCGACCTCCAGGAGGGCCTTGCTATGAAGAAGGAATTTATCCACAGAAGATATCAGATACTCAACGATATCGCGTTTTGATTCATTAACACTTGCCCGGAAACGGGCTTGCAGAGTAGAAGATCGTGCGTTAAGTGTTCGGCAGACGGGGAGTTGCTGTCGGGACGAAAAGGGCTGAAACCCTTGCGATACGGTCTTCGCATCCCGCTGAATGTGTAATTGAAGCTTTTCTTTAAGACAGCTCCGTTATGCACGACTTTGGGAGTATAACGGAGGTGTTTTTTTGAAGAGCTTTTTTAGTTTGTTCGTCGAGTCCTTCAAGTCCCTTAAACAGCTGAGGACCCTGACCACAACAGGTATGCTGCTGGCAATGGCCGTGGCCATCAGGACCCTTTCCATTGACGTGACGGCGGACCTCAGGATAAGCTTCACGTTTATCCCTATTACTGCCATCGCAATGCTATACGGGCCTGTGGTCTGCGGCGCGTCTACCTTTATCTTGGACTTTCTGGGATATCTAATCACCAACAAGTCCGCCCGCTTCTACAGCCCCCAGCTGGCGGCGGTGGTCATCCTCTCGGGCATCATCTATGGGGCGCTGCTCTATAAATGCGATTTCAAAAAGGAGCGCATCAAGGGCTATGTGATGATAACCTTGGCCTGCCTCATCGTCGCGGTGGTCTGCAATTCGCTGCTGAACACCTACTTCCTTTATACACTCTATGTAAACAAGGACTTCTCGCCCTTCCACGACGGCGATATGCACGCCTTCGGCGTCTATATGCTCCCGAGAGTGGTCAAGAACCTGATAGAGTTCCCCATCCGCTCGGTGATCCTGTGCTTCGTCCTCCCGGCAGTCAAGCTGGCCTATGACAAGGTACAGGCCCAGTTTAGAAAGAACAAGGCGGAGTGAGAAACGGCCTGCTGTACGAGGCCATTTTCGGTTTTCCGTGAAGAATATTATCGCCGCGCTGCACGCAGCGCGGCGATATGCGCAAAAGGATATCCCCGCCGTGCGGCGAGGATATCCTTTTGCGCCGTAAGCCCTTGCTTAGATAAAGTGGCAAATAGCCTTTTTCCCAAAATGCCAAAAGTTAAAAGCCAAAAGCCAATATCAAAGTGCGGTCCCCGAGCCCAACAAAATGAAAAGCCCCCACCCTGTAGAGGGCGAGTAGTTTTGGTGCAGAAGCTTGCCCAATAAAACTATAAGCCTCATCAAATGTCAGCCCCGAGCCCAACAAAATGAAACTCCCTCACCCATGTTGTGGGCGAGGGAGTTCGGTCCAGGGGCTTGCCCCTGGTGGCGGAGACGGTGAGATTCGAACTCACGAGCCCGGTTAAGGGCTAACGCATTTCGAGCCGTTCAGACTTCTTCCCAATTCGTCCCCGAACGTCATTTCTGGACCCGAAAAATAGCCGAATTTGCGGTATTTTTGAGCGATTTTTGGCAATCTGCGAGAAAACTGCGAGAAAACTGCGAGAAAAGATGTCTCGGTTCTGTCCCAAAAACCGGACAATTAACCGAAAGGACAGAATGACTATGAACGAAGAATTTGATACCAAAATTGAGAGCTACCGTCAGGAGCTGGAGCACCTGCTCCGCAAATGCCCCGACATACTGACACCCGCCAAGGCCGCCAGGTGGTCGCCCCTGGGCAAGAACAAAGTGTATGAGCTGCTGCACAGCGGAGAGCTGCGGTCATTCACATATCAGGGTGGCTATGTCATCAGCAAGGCAGACCTCATCGACTACCTTGCCTTGCATTGCGAGGACGATGCTGGCCGCACCTTCAAGCGGGGTGTTCGGAATGACTGACCCGGAAAAGCTCCGCAGAGAGTACCCCGATATCATATCGAGCGAACAGCTACGGCTGATACTCCATGTCAGCAAGCGCAGATGCGTCTGGCTGATGAAGAATTACATACCCCACACCGACAACGGCAGCAAGACCCGCCGCTACACCATAAGGCTTGATGATGTGATAGCCTTCCTGCTTGACCTTGAACGCTCCCCCGAAAGCTTTGAGGCTCCTGTCGGGCAGTTCAACTCAAAGCCTTTTACAATGCCCAGCGTTGACCCTGAAAGCCTCCGCCTTGTGCTGGAGGACGAGTGGTTCAATGTGCCGGAGATGCTCGACCCCGTAACGGTCAGCAGGCTGACGCACTATTCCGATAACGCCGTAAATCGCTGGCTTGAAAAGGGCTGGCTCCGTTCAGCTCTCACACAGAACGGCAGAGTGACCAGCCGAAAGTGGCTTATAGACTTCCTCTGCGGAAAGGGAATGCGGATAGTGAAGAAGAACGAGTGGCATATTGAGCTTTTGAAAACAGTTGACTACCAA
>JAFVAN010000024.1 GCA_017480485.1 Ruminococcus sp.
AATGAAGGTATCGCCTTCGGCGATGGATCTTTCCGCGAAGCGGGTAAATTATCAATGCACATTTTTGTGAATATCGATCATTTTGAGCACTTGGCAGCTCTAAATCGGCCGAATGGCCATCTGTCCGCGTCAGCGGACACCGTAATTGTGCATTGTGCATCGTGCATTGTGCATTGAAAAAAGGAGTGATAATATGGATAGCACCGCAGAAAAGCTTTATACGGCAGATGAATTTTTTATGGCCATCCCCGAGACAAAGGAGCATTATGAGCTCCACGACGGAGAGATAGTTGCACTGGCCTCGCCCTCTGTCCTGCACCACAATATCTCTACTGAGGTATTTTCGGCGCTCAGAGACTATGTCAGGAGCAAGGGCGGCAGGTGCAAGCCCTTTATCGCCCCTCTTGATGTCAAGCTTGACGACCACAATGTGGTACAGCCCGACGTTTTCGTTGTTTGCAGGCCGGAGATAATAGGGGAGAAGCGCATAAACGGCGCCCCTGACCTTGTCATCGAGGTGATGAGCGACAACCGCTACACCGACCTTGTGAAAAAGCTGGAGCTCTACGGCAGGTTCGGCGTTCGGGAATACTGGATAGTTGACCCGAAGAACGAGAAAACGCTGGTATACTTCTTCGAGAAAAACGAATACCCCGCCATCTACCCCTTCAGCGAGCCCGTGCCTGTGGGGATATATGACGGAGAGCTGAGCATCAATATCTCGGAGCTGACAAAATAGTGTTAGCCGCGGTCGGTGCCCCGACGGGGCAAGTCGCGGTCGGTGCCCCGACGGGGCAGGTCGCGGTCGGTGCCCCGACGGGGCAGGTCGCGTGAGCACTCGCAAGCTCGTTTACAACGGCGTAATGTGAGAGGTCTCCCTCGCGGAGAGAGATAGTATAAATAATTGTGCATTGAAAATACAGGAGGTATAACAAATGGCAAAGATACAAATGAAAACACCCCTCGTTGAGATGGACGGAGACGAGATGACAAGGATCATCTGGCAGGAGATCAAGGACATCCTGCTGACCCCCTACATCGACCTCAAGACCGAGTATTACGACCTTGGCCTTGTTCACCGCAACGAGACCAACGACCAGGTGACCATCGACTCGGCAAACGCCACAAAGAAGTACGGCGTGGCGGTAAAGTGCGCTACCATCACCCCCAACGCCGCCCGTATGCCCGAGTATAACCTTAAAGAGATGTGGAAGAGCCCCAACGGCACCATCAGGGCCATGCTGGACGGCACTGTGTTCAGGACCCCCATCCTCGTTAAGGGCATCACCCCCTACATACCCACATGGACCAAGCCCATCACCATCGCCCGTCACGCCTACGGCGACGTTTACAAGAACGTTGAGATGAAGGCCCCTCAGGGCTCCAAGGCCGAGCTGGTGCTCACCGACAAGGACGGCAACGAGACCCGCGAGACCATCTTTGACTTCAAGGACACCGCAGGCATCATTCAGGGTCTGCACAACAGAAACGACTCCATCGCCTCCTTTGCCCGTGCCTGCTTCAACTTTGCTCTGGACAAGAAGCAGGACATCTGGTTCGCCTCCAAGGACACCATCTCCAAGAAGTACGACCACACCTTCAAGGACATCTTCCAGGAGATCTTCGACAACGAGTACAAGGACCGCTTTGCCGAGGCGGGGATAGAGTATTTCTACACCCTCATCGACGACGCTGTGGCAAGAGTGGTGCGGTCTAACGGCGGCTACATCTGGGCCTGCAAGAACTACGACGGCGACGTTATGAGCGACATGGTCGCCACGGCCTACGGCTCTCTGGCAATGATGACCTCTGTTCTCGTTTCTCCCGACGGCGTTTACGAGTACGAGGCCGCCCACGGCACCGTTCAGCGCCACTACTACAAGCACCTCAAGGGCGAGGAGACCTCTACAAACTCCGTAGCTACGCTGTTTGCCTGGAGCGGCGCCCTCCGCAAGAGGGGCGAGCTGGACCAGCTGCCTGAGCTGATGGCCTTTGCTGACAAGCTGGAGCAGGCCACCATCCAGACCATTGAGGACGGCGTTATGACCGGAGACCTTTACCTGCTCTCCAAGCTGGAGAACAAGCAGAAGGTGAACACCGAGGACTTCCTCAAGGCTGTTGACGAGAGGCTGAAGAAGCTGCTTTGATCTGCTGACAGAAGGACCCCCGCAGGGATCGGCCTGCGGGGGTTTTTGTGTGGTCGGGGGTTCTGCGGCCGTCTTGTTAGGGAATGGTGCACGTCCTTGGCATTGTTTTAGGCCCTACATCGGCGGTCGCCCTGTTGCGAGGGGGAGAACCATAAGAGGGGAGAGCCCCGAAAGCCACGTGGGCAAAGTGGCCGACATCCCCCCTCTTAAGGTTCTCCCCCTCGCGCTCCCCCTTTCCTTATCTTCCTCCTGTCGGCCCCTTTACGCGCGGTGAAGATGGAGTGGAAGGCAAGATTTTTGCCCGCGTTTTTCATAGCCCGCCGAAGGGTTGTGCTTGTGTTTTCATTGCCTTCCGCTGGCTTGTTCGGCCCCAGCCAAAAGCCTCCCCTGAAAGGGGAGGGGGACCGCCGCCGGTAGGCGGTGGTGGAGGGGTCCCTTGCCCCGCACGCTCTATCCGTCTTTGGCCAAGCCATAGCTCACAATCAGAATTCACCAAATTACTCAACTTTCAGCTTCGCTCAATCTTACCTTAACATTGCTAAAACAGAAGTATAGAAAAATCGCAAAAGTCAAATAGCAAACAAATGAACCTGAAACCTGAGAAAAAAGGGCGGGAAGAGAAGGTAAGGAAGGGGGAGCGCGAGGGGGAGACCTTAGGAGGGGAACACCCGCCCTTTTTTCGTCTTGCGTTTTTGGGGCCTTCCTCTCCTATGGTCTCCCCCTCGCAGGGCGGGCGCCGATGTTGCAAATCACACCAAAAGAAAGAGCGTCGCAGAAGCCCCAAATGAGACCTCCTTCCGCGAGGGAGCCCCGGCTCATTCCACCGTTGTGAACGAGCTTGCGAGTGCTCACGCGACTTGCGTGGTGCACGCTGTGCACTTGACAAAACTAATGGGTGGTAGTATAATAGCTAATATAAGTTAGTTTTGAAAGGGGATCGCTATGACACGGAAGGAAGAGATCATATATGCCGCACTGGAGCTGGCAGCGGAGCATGGGCCGGGGGCCGTTACCCTCTCCCGGATAGCAGATAGGGTCGGCATCAAAAAGCCCTCCCTCTACAACCACTTTGCCTCGAAGGAGGAGCTGGTGAAGGAGATGTATGCCTTCCTGAGGGAGCAGGCAAAGACGCGAAACACCGCCCCGCCGCTCCCCGCAGACTTCGGGGACGCCTCGCTGGAGGAGATACTGCTGGGGGCCGTCAGGGGCTATATGGGCTTCCTCTCGGACGGGGATATACTGCGCTTTTTCAAGGTGCTCTATTCCGAGCGCAGCACCTCCCCCGCCGCAGCACAGATAATGCTGGAGGAGACAGAAAAAATGACAGCCGCCACAAGGAGCCTCTTCTACGCCCTTGTGGTCAGGGGCAAAATGAAAAACGAGGATGTGGATACCGCGGCGCTCTGCTTTGCAATGGCGGTCCACTCCCTCGTTGACAGGCAGATGGACATGATGACCGCAGGCACCCTCGGCCCTGAGGACTGCACTCGGGTCTCGGCGGAGCTTGAGGAGCTTGTGCGGTGGTTTGGAAGGAAAATGGAGGTAGGGGGAAATGAATAAAAGGCTCTTGAACCTGCTGGGGCTCACGGGAGTCGTGGCCCTTGTCTCCTACGCTGCGGCGGTGATGTTCGCGCCTTTGGCATATCCAGGGTATGACAGCCTCTCTCAGGCCGTCAGCGACCTCTCCGCCGAGGATGCCCCCTCCCGCAGGCTCTGGACCCAGCTGGCGGCCCTGTACGATATTTGCAGCGTAGTCTGCGCCACCTGCGCCGCTGTCTTTGTCTCTCAGGAGAAGTGCGGCACAAGGCTGCTGCGGCTGGGGGTCTATCTCTTCGCTGTCATGAGCTGGACCTCGGCGGTGGGCTACAAGATGTTCCCCCTGACGGACAGCGGCAAGGAGATCAGGGGCTTTGACGAAGTGATGCACATAGCTGTGACTGCGGCGGTGGTGCTGCTTTCCATCGCCTCTCTGGTGCTCTTCATCATCGCGGGCTTCCGAAAGGGGGGAGTTAAGAGCCTTGGCTGCTGGGCCGCTGCCGCCCTCGGGATGATGTTCGTCGGCACCATCGGCCAGAGCGTTGTCCCCAAGGACTATTTCGGCGTGCCGGAACGCTTCAGCGTCTTTGCCGCCGTGGGCTTCAACGCCGTTCTGGGGCTGTATATTTTTCGAGGAAAAAGGCTGGCGGAAAAAGGGGAGTAAATGGCAGCGTCCATCCCTCATATTACCCAAATAAAAAACGGCTGTTGTGCTTTGCAGCAGCCGTTTGGCTTTTTTACTATTCTCCTGTTACCTCATAGCCCTCGTCGGCTATTGCCTGCTTCATCTCTTCAAGGTGCGTGAGCTCTCCCGAGAGCACCAGCACCGCTGTGCCCTTTTTGTGGTCTGCGGAGGCCTCTTGCACCTCGTCAAAGCCCTCGAGGCACCGCTCCACTGTCGCCTCGCAGTGCTCGCACATCATGCCGCTGATATGCAGGGTGAAGGTGTCCTTGCCCGCCGAGTAGGGCTCCAGCTTTTGGATGGCGTTCTTTATTGGCCTGTCGCTCTTGGTGCTGTAGAGCTTAACAAGGTTCAGCCGCAGGGCGTTGGTAACAACACAGAAGCTGGAAAGGCTCATGGCCGCCGCCCCGAACATGGGGTCCAGCTCCCATCCGAAGAGCTTGATATAGGCCCCCGCCGCCAGCGGTATGCCGATGATGTTGTAAATAAACGCCCAGAACAGATTCTGGCGGATGTTGCGCATGGTTTTGCGGCTGAGCCTGAGGGCAGCCGCTGCGTCCGTCAGGCGGCTTTTCATCAGCACCACGTCCGCGGCGTCGATGGCAACGTCTGTGCCTGCCCCGATGGCGATTCCGATGTCAGCACGGGTAAGGGCGGGGGCGTCGTTGATGCCGTCGCCGATCATTACTGTCTTGCCCTGCCTTTGCAGCTCCCGCAGGACCCGCTCCTTTTCATCGGGAAGCACCCCTGCGATCACCTTATCGACGCCCACGCGGCCGCCGATGGCGTTGGCAGTGCGCTCGTTGTCGCCCGTCAGCATTACGGTCCTAAGGCCCATGCCCTTCAGCTGCGCAATGGCCTCGGAGGAGTCCTCCTTCACCGTGTCCGCCACGGCGATGATGCCAAGCAGGCTGCCGCCGCCAGCAAAGAACAGGGGCGTCTTGCCCTCGTCGGCAAGGCGCAGGGCGGTCTGCTGTGCCTCCTCGGGGATGCTCACCTTAGTGCCGATGAATTCAGCGTTCCCGCCGAAATATTCGGTGCCGCCCAGCTTGGCGGCAAGGCCGCTGCCCGAAAGGGCCTTGAAGTCTGCGGCCTCCCTAAGCCTTGCACCCTTTTCCTCGGCGTAGGTGACTATGGCCCTTGCAAGGGGGTGCTCGCTTTTCTGTTCGAGGGAATAGGCCGCCTCGACAAGGGCTTTTTCATCCGCATCAACGGGGATGATGTCAGTTACCGAGGGCTCGCCCTTGGTGATGGTGCCTGTCTTGTCAAGGACGACGATCTGGGCCTTGCCTGCCTCCTCGAGGGAGACGGCGGTCTTGAAGAGTATGCCGTTTTTGGCGCCCACGCCGCTGCCCACCATGATGGAAACGGGCGTTGCCAGCCCCAGAGCGCAGGGACAGCTTATCACAAGCACGGAGATGGCCCTTGCCAGCGCGTAGCCCGCAGTCTGTCCCACCGCCAGCCAGATCACCAGCGTTATAAGCGCTATGCCGATGACCGCAGGTACGAACACGCCCGACACCCTGTCCGCAAGCTTTGCGATGGGGGCCTTTGTGGCGGCGGCGTCGCTTACCATTTTGATTATCTGGGAGAGGGTGGTGTCCTCGCCCACCTTGACCGCCTCGCACCGCAGGAAGCCCGACTGGTTCACCGTTCCTGCCGAAACGCCGTCGCCTGCCTGCTTGTCAGCGGGGATGCTCTCGCCCGTCAGGGCGGATTCGTCCACGGCGCTCTGGCCGTCAAGCACCGCGCCGTCCACGGGGATATGCTCTCCCGGGCGAACAAGGAAAACGTCCCCTATCCTCACCTGCTCGGCGGGGATGGTCTGCTCTTTGCCGTCCCGCTCCACCACCGCGGTCTTGGGGGAAAGCTCCATAAGGCCCTTGAGGGCGTTGGTGGTCTTGCCCTTGGAGTAGGCCTCGAGGGTCTTGCCTACGGTGATGAGGGTGAGTATCATGGCCGCCGCCTCAAAGCAGAAGCTCATCATGTCGTCCATGACGGCCTGCTCATTGCCTGCCACCACGGCGCCAGTCATGTGGAACAGCACATAGACGCTCCACAGGAAGGAAATGCCCGAGCCCATGGCCACCAGAGTGTCCATATTGGGGCTTCTGTGGATGACGGCCTTGAAGCCGCTGATAAAGAACCGCTGGTTGATGACCATGATGATAGCAGTCAGCAAGAGCTGCACGAGGCCCATTGCAACGTGGTTGCCGTCGAACCAAGAGGGCAGCGGCCAGCCCCACATCATGTGGCCCATGGAAAGATACATCAGCGGCAGCAGAAAGACCACCGAAGCGATGAGCCGCTTTATCAGCAGGGGAGTTTCCCTGTCCGCCAGCTCGTCGGCGGTGTCGGCCGCCTTTTTCTGCCCCTTTAGCGAGGCGCCGTAGCCTGCGTTCTCTACGGCCTTTATTATCTCTGCGGCGCCGGCTGTGCCCTCTACGCCCATAGAATTCGTCAGCAGGCTCACCGAGCAGGAGGTCACGCCCTCCACTGCCGAGACGGCCTTTTCGACCCTTGCGCTGCAGGCGGCGCAGCTCATGCCTGTTACATTATATTGCTCCATTTTCTCACTCCGTAACATGGATATTTCATATTTCATTCCCATCCGACAGGAGCAGCTGATGCCTCCCGCCGTCTTGGGTGCGAACTCTATTATGTTGTTCTCTTCGCCGAATTCGCATTCAAGCCCCGACTCGCGGTGCCTGCCACCAAGCAGCCGCGAGAGCTTCAAGCGGTATGAGGTCAGCTCTTCCTTGCACATCGGCTCATATACCATTGTAGTATATAATTGTGTATATTTTATGAGGAATGTCTGTAATAAATTGTAAACGACAACAAAGCCTATTGACTTGGTATGAATAAAATGATATAATATAAAAGTATATTTGATAAAAAGAAGTGATGGTATGAAGCTTGCAATGGCGCAGATGTCCATGTGCGGTGACATGAACAGGAACCTTGAAAGGGCCTTGGATCTCATCGGGCAGGCAAGGGGCAGCGACCTGATATTTTTCCCCGAGATACAGCTCTCGCCCTTCTTCCCGCAGTACGAGAAGCGCGATGCGTCGGGATATCTTATAGAGGCCGACAGCGCCTTTGTTGAGCGGCTTTGCGGAGCGGCGCGGGAGAACGGGCTATATGTCTCTCCGAATGTGTATTTATTGCAGGAGGGGAAGGCCTATGACGCCTCGCTTTGGATAACGCCCGAGGGCAGGGCAGAGGGCGCCGCCAAAATGGTCCACATCATGCAGGCGGAGCAGTTTTACGAGCAGGTCTACTACGCGCCCTCCGACGACGGCTTCAAGGTCTTTGACACCCCCTTCGGCAGGGTCGGGATAGTTATCTGCTTTGACAGGCACCTTCCCGAGAGCATACGCAGCTGCGCCATAAAGGGCGCACAGCTCGTAATAATCCCGACGGCGAACACCGCCGCCGAGCCCCTGGAGATGTTTGAGTGGGAGCTGAGGGTGCAGGCGTTTCAGAGCAACGTTTTCATTGCCATGTGCAACCGTGTGGGGAGAGAGGATAAAATGGATTTCTGCGGGCAGTCCCTTGTGGTCTCGCCCGATGGGGACGTGATCTTTAAGGCCGACGGCCGCGAGCAGCTCATATTGACGGAGCTTGAGCTTTCGCTGGCAGAGGCATCCCGGGACAGGCGCCCGTATATAAGGACAAGAAGAGACCATAGCTATTACAAAGGGTGAGAAAAATGGACTTCAAGGTAGAAAAGGCAGTGCTGGACAGCACGGCTCGGGGCGCATAGTCGTTCCCGAGGTCGTGTGACGTATTTGGAGGAGAGATAAAAATGCTTGACCAGTTTTCAAGGACCCAGCTGCTTATCGGCAGAGAGGGGATAGACAGGCTTGCTGCTTCGAGGGTGGCGGTCTTCGGCATTGGGGGAGTGGGCGGATATGTCTGCGAGGCTCTGGTGCGCAGCGGCGTGGGCGAATTTGACCTTGTGGACGATGACAGGGTGTGCCTGACAAACCTGAACCGACAGATACTTGCGACCCGAAAGACCGTTGGCAAATACAAGGCCGAGGTCATGGCGGAGCGGATGAAGGATATAAACCCGAACGTAAAGGTCAATATCCACAAGTGCTTCTTCCTGCCCGAGAACGCCGACGATTTCCCCTTTGCGGATTACGATTATGTTATTGACGCGGTGGACACGGTTACGGCGAAGCTGGAGCTCATAATGCGGGCGAAGGCAGAAAATGTCCCTGTTATCAGCGCCATGGGTGCAGGCAACAAGCTGGATGCGGGCAGGATGAAAATAGCTGATATCTACGAGACCAGCGTCTGCCCCCTTGCGAGAGTGATGCGTTACGAGCTGCGCAAAAGGGGAGTGAAAAAGCTAAAGGTGGTCTACTCCGACGAGCCGCCCACAAGGCCCATCGAGGATATGTCCATCAGCTGCCGCACTCACTGCATCTGTCCGCCCGACGCCAAGCACAAGTGCACCGAGCGGAGAGATATCCCGGGAAGCACGGCCTTTGTGCCTGCCGTTGCGGGGCTGCTGATAGCGGGAGAGGTCGTAAAGGACCTTTGCTCGATGGATAGGAAATAACAGCCGACGCTGAAAGGAGCCGTGAGATAAGGAGGCCTCTATGGACCACGAGAGGATAATACATATACTCAATTACCTCACCCGAGCAACAGACGAGGAGCATGGCGTAACGATCAACAACATCAGAGATCACCTTGCGAACAGCGCAGGGATGTATGATATTCGATATTTTTTTCAAGAGGAAGCAGCCATATTAAGCTTAAATCATTCATTGTCATATAACACGACCCCTTTATATCTGTTTTGTTTTTGCCGAGCTGAAAAAAGCTCGGCACTTTTTTGATCTTAGATTAAATATTATTATATCATTATGTGTTTATATTGCACAGCAGATATTCATATCTTGATTATCGTTTTGCCCTTAGACCCGCCCGAAGCGACCTTTTGCAGCGCCTTGTTCACATCATCAAGTGAGAACACACCGTCCACGGCGGCTGCGATCTTCTTTTCAGCGAAGATCTCCGATACCCTGCGAAGCCCCTCGCCGTCTTCATGCACGAAGATGAAATAGTATTTCTGCCCCTTTGCCGCAGCCATTTTGTCGAATTTACTGCCTGCCATAGTGAATACGAATTTCTTGACCGCGCACATATCGGAGCGCTTTGCAAACTCACCGTTAGGCATTGCACGGAGCGAAACGATACTGCCGCCCTGCTTCAAAACAGTAAGCTCCTTCGCAAGCTCACGTTCTCCGAGGGTATCGAGGATGCGATCCACATCACTCAAAATATCGGCATAGTCCTCTTTTTTGTAGTCGATAAATCTGTCCACGCCGAGGGCAAGCACACGCTCCGCATTGTCAGCACTTCCGTTGGTGTAGACCGTTGCTCCGAGGCTTTTTGCTATAGGTATAGCCATAGCACCCACGCTGCCTGTGCCGCCTGAAATAAACAGCGTATCGCCCTGTTTCAGCCCCATCAGCTCATATGCCTGCAAGGCTGTCAGAGCAGTCAGCGGAACAGCAGCCGCTTCCTCATCGGACAGGTATTCGGGGACCTTTGCTATGGCACGGTAGTCGATAGCTGTGTACTCCGCAAAGGCACCGATCTTATCAAGAGGCATACGGGCATAAACTCTGTCACCCACAGCAAAGCCCTTAACATTTACACCCAACTTTTCGATAATACCGCAGAATTCATTTCCCATGACCAGCGGGAACTTGTACGGCACTATCAGCTTGACCTCGCCCTTGATTATCATGTTATCAAGAGGATTTACACCTGCCGTTCGCACCTTGACTAGCACCTCATCGGCGGATATTTCGGGAATGGGAATATCCTTTACCGTCAGCTCTCTGCCGTTTTTATCGTATTTGTCCAAAACTGCGGCTTTCATTGTGATACCTCCGCTCGGCTCTGTTTTGCCAAGAAATTATTCTATTTCATATTATATCAAAGTTCCAAGTGAATTCAATACCTTTGTACGAAAAAGCACTCCTCAGAACCGATCTAAAGGAGTGCATTCGGTCAGAGTGTGTCTTTGCGCATCGGATGATTATGGGATATGCCAGAATTATGATTTGAATTTGTGCGGAACGGTTTCGTAGGGACTAATAGGGATCGGACGTTTTTCTCAAAGGACTATAGATATATCAAAAAGAGCTAAGACACATAACCTGTCTTAGCTCCTTATAATTCTACATAGGGTTCTTTTCTGCTTTGCTGTTATTATGGGGGTCAGGCTGGGGTCAAAGCTGTCTGCCCGCCCTCTCAAACTGCGTTGTTACGATGCTTTTCACTCTATCGACTTCATCGTCGGGAACCCATTCCCGACATCTCATAACCCTACACAGTCCTTCAAAGCCCTGTTTTTTCAAAGGGTCTGCATTTTCCTTTTTTACATTAGTCCTCATAAGTCTTTACATTCGGTCGTAAATCAGTCGTAAGTTGGTCGTAAGCTTTCACTTGAATCGCAGGTCAACTGTTTAAAATACTCCTCGAAACCGATCATCTCTTTTGACTTCAAGTCTTTGGTCGCATCGGCGTAGATACCCAAAGTCGTTTCAACGTCGGCGTGTCCGAGAATATCCTGCATCGCTTTGATGTTCACGCCTGCCTCGCACATTCTTGTTGTAAAGGTGTGCCTCAGCGAGTGGTTGCTGAAATCTGGCAGCATGGTGATCTCCTTGCCGCTGCTCTTGTCAAGCAGCTCGTAATTGCAGTCACGAATTATCCTTTTCAGTGCTTTGTTGAGTGTACCTTGATGCTGAACATTTCCAAATCGGTTGACGAAAATAAAATTGCTGATACCATTGACCTCCGCTTTGCAGGTGATTCCGACCTCCTCTTGATATGCTTTCTCTTTGAGGAACGCTTCCTTCACCTTCGGCAGCATAGGTATCGTCCGTTTGCCTGCTTCGGTCTTTGGCGTGTTCACAGAAAATGTACAGCCGTTCTGCTTGCCTCTGCTGAAATACACAAGAGTGTGGTTCACGCTGATCGTGTTCTCCTCAAAATCAACATCCTCCCAACGAAGCCCCGTCAGCTCTCCAACTCTCATACCAGTCCACAGCATTACCGTGAATATCGGCTGCCAGTGTTCGTATCTCACCGAGCTTGCGAGAAAGTCCTCAAAGATCTGCTGTTCCTCTAAGGTCAATGCTCTCCGCTTGTCGTCATCACGATTGTGCGCACGTTTCAGCTCCTTCAAAGCGTTATCGGACGGATTGTACCTCAAATAATCGTCCTCGACCGCCAGCTCCAGAACCTGATGCAGAACAGTATGTATGCAGTCGATGCTGTTGACCTTGATATGCCGCTCATAAGCAAGATAATTGTAGAACGCCCTCACGTCCGTCCGCTTCAACTCGGTCAGCTTTATCCTGCCGAACTTCGGCTCAACAAACTGCTCATAGGAATACTTGTAGTTGGAAAAGGTGTTGTCCTTCAAGCCCTTTTTCAGCGTTTTCCACTTGTTGTACAGATCGTTTATCGTGAGATTTTTCACGTCCACGTTTATGCCGTCAAGCGTATCGCGCAGTACATCAAGCTCCTTCTCACGAAGCTCATCGAGCGTCTTGGCATACACCGAATGGCGCTTGCCCATCTTGTCTCGCCACTTGAATTCAAATGACCCGTTCGCCCTCTGATATTCGCCTTCCTTCAAGACTCTTTTCTTATTATCTTTGCGTCTCTCTATTGCCATGATAAACCTCTCTTTCATAACATAGAGGACACGTCTGATGTAATTATTATACACCAAACGTACCCCGATGTCAACTACACTTATATAGAATACGCCTTCGCCAGATACTCCTCCAGCTTCAATCGTTTTATAAGTCTTTTTGTGCCTACCCATATAACAAAGCCGCAGTTATCATCATTAGTGAGCTCGCGCAGCTTGTTCTGACCTATGTTGAAATAGGCTGCGGCTTCTTCGAGGGTGAGGTTGGATTTTTCCCATATGGGGACTTCTATTGTTGTCTTTCTATTCAAATAATCTCTCCTCTCAAAAAAATATTAAGTCCAATTGCTTGCACAGTTAAACATTGCAATCAACTCCTTTTTATGATATACTATTTATGACGATGACTCCTTCTCAAAAAGCTGAGTCCATTCTGAAAATTCAAGATTTGTGCTGATTATCACGCTGGCTCTCTCGGAACGTTCGGATATGATCTGGAATAGCATCTCCGACTGATATCTGTTGAAAGTCAGGTAACTAAGCTCATCGATTATCAGCAGATCTATCTTGCTGAGATTTTTCTCCAACTTTGAAAGCCTGTTCATCTGAACAGCTTCTGCAAGTTCAGCTGCGAGATTGACCGCAGTGTAAAATTTTACACGGTATCCGGCTTCACAGGCATTCATGCCCAGAGCGATCGACAGATGTGTCTTTCCACTGCCGGGATTGCCTATCATAACAATATTCTGACGCTGCTTTATGAAATCGCAGGAAGCGAGCTGCCGTATTGTACTTTCGCTGACGTTTTCAAGCCTTGACATATCAAACTCATCAAGTGTTTTCAGTGACGGAAACTTTGCAGCTTTTATCCTGCGTTTCTGACCTGTTACCGAGCGTTCTGCAAGTTCCTGTTTCATAAGCTCTATCAGGAATTGCTCATAACCGTCATCAGCGGAAAGCTGCCTTATGACCTTCTCATAGTTGTTGAATGTAGGCACTTTAAGCTGTCTTGCATAGAGCTTGATCGTTTCCTTCTGTACACTGTTCATACTGCATCACCGCCTTTCAGCAGTGAATCATATCGTTTAAGATCCGGCAGTATTATCTTTACTGATGTTTCTATTGGTGCATTTTTTACTGTATTACCACTAACAAATATATCTCCACTGTAGCATTCACGCATACACCATATCTGTATCTTTTGTTTGCAGCCATCGAGGATGATTGTTGCTTCACCCCAGTCTACCTGTACAGCTTCGGCTGGTTCGTATAACAGCGGTACAAAGATATCATGAATATTGCAGCGTAGTTCTGCTACAGTTCGCCTTACAGAGGCTTCACAGCCCTCAAAGCCGTATTCGGCAACCAGACGTTCGTATATCTTATGAGCTGTATGGTGCTGTTTCCGTGGTGCTTTCTTATCAGATTCTATGCATTTTATTATGAAGGCTTTGACTTCATCGGTAATGATATCGTTCTTCCTGCCGCTGCCGGGCTTTCGTTCCCACGGAACGGTCTGCCCCTCCCAGTATTTCTTTACTGTATTGCGTGATACACCAAGTATCTTCGCTACATTACGCTGACTGTAGTCAGTATGCTCCCGATAATATCTGATCTTTTCATAGATCTCCATTGCTATTGCCACTCCTTGTTCCTCCTGTACACAAGCTCTTTCTCTTATTATACAGGATTTTAGTTTTTAGTGGCTCACTTTTTTATTATCATTTTGAGGCTAACTGGCTCAGTTTTATTTTAGCATACATAGCAATGACAGTAAGAAAGCCTTCTCTAATTGCGAGAAGGCTTTAGTTTTTTTGATTGATTCGGCTGGCAAGTGTACGTTATGAGCAGCTTATATTGCTCGGCAGAGTTGTATTCGGTTATCTTTGCAGACTGATTCCATTCGGTAAGCATTACTCGCAGTGAGCTAAGCTGTGACGGATCGTCATCGCAGACGGAAATTATCAAGGACAATTTAATTCACCTCGCTCTGAATCTTGCATAAATTCAATAGGATTGTATATTCTATAATAACACATTTTTCAATAATTGTAAAGAAAAAACCGAAGCAGACATTTTTCGTCAGCTTCGGTATTCTGTTTCATATCAAACGTGCCCTCAAAACAAATTAGTCGTAAATTGGTCGTAAATCTCGCCTTCGAGGTCACAAAACCCGCGTATTTACGACGTTTCTTAGTCGATGCTCTTCATCGTCGGGAACAACAGCACATCCCTGATCGCGGGGGAGTTCGTCATCAGCATCACGAGCCTGTCGATGCCATAGCCGATGCCGCCTGTGGGGGGCATACCGATCTCCAGCGCACGCAGGAAATCCTCGTCGGTGCGGTTGGCTTCCTCGTCGCCCTGACTCAGGGCCTCCTCTTGGGCCTTGAAGCGCTCGCGCTGGTCCAGAGGGTCGTTGAGCTCCGAATATGCGTTGCACATCTCCCAGCCGTTTATGAACAGCTCGAAGCGCTCAACATAGTTGGGGTCCTCGGGCTTCTTCTTGGTCAGGGGGCTGATCTCGATGGGGTGGTCCATGATGAAGGTGGGCTGGATAAGGTGCTCCTCAACATATTCCTCGAAGAACAGGTTAAGGATGTCGCCCTTCTTGTGCCGCGCCTCAAACTCGATGTGGCGCTCGCGGGCGATGGCCTTGGCGGCCTCGTCGTCCTTGATCTCGCTGAAATCGACGCCCGAATATTTCTTAACGGCCTCCAGCATGGTCATCCGCTCAAAGGGCTTGCCCAGATCTATCCGGTGCTCGCCGTAGGGGATGACAGTACCGCCGCAGACCTCCTCGGCAATGTGGCGGAACATGGTCTCCGTAAGCTCCATCATGCCGTGATAGTCGGTATATGCCTGATAGAGCTCCATCAGTGTGAACTCGGGGTTGTGCCTTGCGTCAACGCCCTCGTTGCGGAAAACTCTGCCGATCTCGTAAACTCTTTCAAGGCCGCCGACGATGAGCCGCTTCAGATAAAGCTCCAGAGAGATGCGCAGCTTAACGTCCTCGTCCAGGGCGTTATAGTGGGTCTCGAAGGGCCTTGCAGCGGCGCCGCCGGCATTCGATACCAGCATGGGGGTCTCGACCTCCATGAAGCCTCTGCCGTCCAGAAAGCGCCTGATGGTAGAGATTATCTTGGAGCGCTTGATGAAGGTGTCCTTGACCTCGGGGTTGCAGATGAGGTCGGTGTAGCGCTGGCGGTATCTGGTGTCCTGATCCTTGAGGCCGTGCCACTTCTCGGGCAGGGGCAGCAGGGACTTGGTGAGCATCTCTATCATGGTGCAGTGCACCGAGATCTCGCCTGTCTTGGTCCTGAACATAAAGCCCTCGAGACCGCAGATGTCGCCGATGTCCCATTTCTTGAACTCGGTGAACTCGTCCTTGCCCACGTCGTTCATCCTGACGTAGATCTGGATGCGGTCGCTCTTGTCCCTAAGGTCCGCAAAGCTTGCCTTGCCCATGATGCGCTTGCTCATGAGCCTGCCCGCGATGCGAACGGTGAGCCTGTTCTCTTCGAGCAGGGAAGCGAGCTTTTCCTCGTCCTCTCCTGCCTCTGCTTTGAGGCGGGCTTCAAGCTCCTCGAAGCTCTTTTTTGCGTCGGCGGCATGGGTGGCGCCCTCAAACTTTGTGATAACAAAGGGGTCGTGTCCTGCGGCTCTCATCTCTTCGAGCTTGTTTATCCTTATCTGTCTGTACTCGTTGACTTCCTCGGCAGTGAGCTCAGCCGCTTCCTCGGCAGCCTCCTGCAGGTTCAGATTTTCTTCGCTCATATATTCACATTCCTTTTGTTAGTATGCTCCCGCGCCCGCCTGCTCGGTGGTGCTTTGCGGGAATTATATCCGACGGAAAATGCGCTAAAGCGCCTAAGGCTTACTTGCTTATCTCCAGCACCTCGAATTTGATGGAGCCGTCGGGTACGTCTACCTCAAAGAGCTCGCCGACCTTTTTGCCGAGGGCGGCCTTGCCGATGGGCGACTCGTCGGAGATCTTCATGTTGTCGGGGTCAGACTCGGTGGAGCCCACGATCTGCATTGACTCGATCTCGTCGGTGTCAAGGTCACGGAGCTTGATGATAGAGCCTATGCCTATCTCGTCAACAGAGATGTCGTCGTCCTCAACGACGATAGCGGTAGCGATGATCTGCTCCATCTCTGCGATCTGCGCCTCAAGGATGCCCTGTTCGTTCTTTGCCTCGTCGTACTCGGCGTTTTCGGAAAGGTCTCCGTAGGAGCGGGCGACTTTAAGGTTCTCGGCTACCTCGCCGCGCCTTACGGTCTTGAGGTAGTTCAGCTGCTCCTGAAGTCTTTGAAATCCTGCTTTGGAAATGGTATTTGCCATAATAGTTTTCCTCCGTTCATTTTGCTGCACGGCGCCGTCAGCACCGCGCTTGCTCTCAAAATAATATTATATCCTATTTCAGGCCCTTTGTCAAGCTTTTTTGAGCGCTGAGCGCGGAAATCGAATTTTGATCTCTTGACGTTTTTTGCCGATATATTGACAAATCACAATGTTTGCTGATATAATATATTTATGCTGCCAAATAATTACGAAAGGACACGGATATGAAAAAGACTGACGACCGCCCCAGCGGCAGGATAAAGGCCCTGACGCAGCTGGTTTTTGACGATATCCCCTATTCCCCCGAGGCCGGCGAGGCTCAGGAGAAAATAACCGCAGCCCTTGACGAGAGATTCAAGGCCCTCTGCGAGACCGCCCCCGAGGGCGAGGCCATCGACACCCTGCTGGCGGAGTACGGCCAGCTCACAAAAATGGCGGAGCTTGCAGGCTATTCTGAGGAGCAGGCCCTTGCTTGGCGCAGCGCCGGAGACGCCGCAGAGCTCAGGCCCACCAAAAAGCTTATCTGGAAGCAGCGCAGAAGAGCCTATGCCGCAGCGCTGTTCTCAATGTTCGCCTTTACCGAGTTCGCTTGGGTGATCTTTGATCTTATCAATATGAACTCCGAGTTCTTCTTTGTAACGGCCATGTTCCTCATCTTCGGCTTCCTTGCCTACAGGTGCGTGAGGAGCGTTATCAGGACCGAGCGAGAGATCAAGGAGGTCAAATACGACAACGCCGCCTTTGAGTACCTGCGTTCCCTTTCGGATAAATATACCAAGCGGCTCTTCAATTCCATCGCTCTTATCATCGGGGCCTCGTTCATCTTCATGGGTTCGGAGCTCAGCTTCTATATCTTCGGAAACTCCAAATCCGCCGAGCTTAAAGAGAACTTCTTCTCGAACCTGTTCATGATCGAGATAACGCTGTTCGTTCTTGTTAAGAACATCATCCTCTCCACCCTTATCCGCAGGCGCATCGGCCTCCCGGACGCAAAGAGGGCAAGGCTCCACGGCATCATCATCGCCGCCTTCTCCCTTGTCTATTGGGTGGGGGTCACAGTTATAACCCTCGTCGCCGAGAGCGCCTATCCCGCAAACAACTTCCTTATGGGCGGGGTGCTCTTCGGGGTCATCATCCTTATCCTTAACCTGACACTCAGGCGCAGGGTGACCTTCAAAAACCTTGTGTTCAACCCCAGACGCTTTGCGGTGGTAACGGCGCTGGTGGTGCTGGTGGGCGGCTTTGCAGTTCTCCAGAGGGACACCTGGTACACCCAGAGCTACATAAACTCCGTGCCTGTTGTGGAGCATAACACCCACAAGATCGAGTACAACGAGGAGACGGGCGTTTACACCATCACCTCCTCTACCGAGGATTTCAAGATACTGCACCTGACGGACATACACATCGGCGGCAGCCTCTATTCCTACAGAAAGGATATGAAGGCCCTTAAAGCCTGCTTTGCCGAGATCGAGCACACCCACCCCGACCTTGTGGTGGTAACGGGAGACCTGTGCTTCCCCTTGGGCATAATGTCCATGTCCCTGAACAACTCCGCCCCCGTGCAGCAGTTTGCGGCCTTTATGAGGAACACGGGCATCCCTTGGGCCTTCACCTACGGCAACCACGACACCGAGAATTTGGCCTCGCTCAACAAGACCGAGCTCAACGAGGTGTATAAGTCTCTGTCCTACAAGACCTCGGGCAATCTGCTCTACCCCTACACTCAGCCCGACATCATGGGCCGCAACAACCAGCTGATCGAGATCCGCAATACCGACGGCTCCCTGAACACGGGCCTGTTCATGATCGACTCCAACGCCTACACGGGCGAGGGCATTAACGTCTACGACTACATCCACGACGATCAGGTGGACTGGTACGCCGAGGAGGTAAAGCGCATGAACGCCGAGGCGGGACACACCGTCAACTCCTTTGTGTTCTTCCACATCCCGCTGCAGGAATACAAGACCGCCACGGAGCTCTACCTTGAGGGCAGCGACGAGGTAAAGTATTTCTTCGGCGAGAACCCCGGCGACCACGGCGGCATCACAAACGACCTTGTCTGCTGCTCCGATTATCCCAGCAAGCTGTTTGACACGGCTTTGGAGCTGGGCAGCACCACCGGCTTCTTCTGCGGCCACGACCACTACAACAACGCCTCCATCGAGTACAAGGGCATCCGCCTGACCTACGGCATGAGCATCGACTACCTTGCCATGCCGGGCATCGAGAAGGAGACCAAGCAGCGGGGAGCAGAGCTGATAACCATCCACCCCGACAGCACTTGGGACCTTGAGCAGATACCGCTGGAATCCATAACCTGACAGCTTCGGCTCGGTGAATACAAGAAAAGAGAAAAGGGATATCCCGACCCATGTGGGCGGGGATATCCCTTTTTTAAGTGCTTTTGCCGCAGCGCTCAGCCGAAGATGAACTCGCCGATCTTGTCGTAGATGCCTGTGAGCTCCCGGAGCATGGCGAGCACGCTGTCAAGCTGCTCTCGGGTCATGCCGATCTGCTTTGTAAAGGCCTCGATGAACTGCTGCTCGAACTCGTCGAACTTGTTGTCCGAGAGCAGCAGAGCCGAGGTCTCCAGCAGGATGATCTTCAGGTCGCTCTCGGAGCTTACGGCGATGAGCTTCTCGGCCAGAGTGGCCATCTCGTGCTGCTCCTCGTATCTCACGGGGATGTGCATCTCCTCGCAATACTGGTCGATGACAAATTTCTCGTCCGCCGAGAAGTCGTCGTTGGATTTGGAGGCGTGTATGCAGAGGTCAAGGAAAAGCTCCTTTTGCTCGTTTGAAAGTCTGTTAAGAAACATAGGTCATTCTTCCTTTCGTGTTTGAGATAAGCTGCGCATGGCTGCGGGCAGCTTTAATTGTGTTTCGGCGGGGATGGCTTTTCCGCCGTAAATATACGATCATACCGCCGCGATTATCTCGGCGTAGTAGGTGCCTGTTTTGCTGGGGGAGGGGACGCGCTGGGTCTTGATGTCGATATCCCGCAGCTTGTCGATGAGGGCGCGGGCGTGGAGTTGGGTGACGTCTCGGACGATGACCACGTCCTTCTCAAGCCTCAGCTTTTCCAGCAGGGGCTCCACCTGATCCTCGCTCACGGGCAGCAGCTCAAAGAGCCTGTCTCCGAGCCTGTAGCGGTAGGAGAAATATGTCCCCGCGTCGCCCTTGAGCACAACGTCGAACCGGGCGCCGTTATACTCGAAGCCCCTGTCAGCGCAGTAGTCGGCGGCGGTCTTCATCCTGTCGGCAGCGGTGGCAAGGTCAATGCGGCTCATGCCCTCGCCGTAGTCGTCGTCCGCCAGCTTAACCTTGCACATATCGTAGAGCAGGGAGACTAACTGTACAAAATTCTGTACTGCAAACTTTTGAGTATCGCCAAAGGTGTTCCAGTCGGTCTTGCGGTTCTTTTCATACATCTGGTCCAGCACGGCGGCGTGGCGGTTGTAGATGTCAAAGATGCTTGCAAGGGACTGGGCGTACTGCTCGGCAAGAATTTGCAGGGCCTCGTAGTAATCGAAGGCGGCAAAGAGCTTCTTTTCGGCCTCGGCGGCGTTCTGTGCCGAGGCTTCGGCGTCCTTGTCGAGCTTGAGGGCGGCGTCCTGCGGCAGCATCCATTCTCCCGTGGAGGAGATATATTGGGACAGGAACCACTTGGGGTCGGCGGCGGCCCTGCGGATGCCCTCGGGGTCAAAGGGCGGCATGGCGGCGTTCACCACGGACAGATCTGCAATATTGCGGGGCTTGCCCTCGATGCGGTCGAAGCGTGAGAGGAACTCGGGGAAGCTCCCGACGGCCTGCTCCTGCAGCGCCTCCAGAGCCTGCATGGCGGCCCCGCACTCACTCTCCTTGGTCTTTAGCTTTGCAATATTCTTTTCCTGCCTTTTTACGGCCTGCTTTACCTTTTCGCCCTTGAAGTTGAAAACACCGATCAGAAACGGCAGCGGCATAGCATTCCCTCCTTGTTGTATTTTTATTTATTATAGCACATTTTTCGGAGGTTGTAAAGATGGGGAGGGCAGTTGGGGTTAGTATTTATAAAGAGCGAAACGGCCTGCTTCCCACAGTCCGAATACCAATATATAGCAGTCTCCTCCGGGCAGGGGCGCAAGATATACGTCCTCTCAATAAAAAATTCATTGTTTATTTATCTGTCCCTGTTGACATATAGGCAAAAATGTAGTAAAATAAGATAATTATAAGAAACAGAATATTGAAGCGAAAGAAAACGGGAGGTTGTTTATTATGCTGGACACTAACATCAATAGCAAGTTCGGAAAGGAAGGACTGACCTTTGACGACGTTCTGCTCATTCCGGGAGAGAGCGACTGCACGCCCGACATGGTGGATATCCACACCCACCTGACAAAGGACATAGTGCTCAACACACCGATCATGACTTCCGCAATGGACACCGTTACAGAGTCGAAAATGGCCATTGCCATCGCGCGTGAGGGCGGAATAGGCATCATCCACAAGAATATGCCCATTGCCCAGCAGGCCGAGGAGGTAGACAAGGTAAAGCGCTCTGAAAACGGCGTTATCGTAAACCCCTTCTCCCTCACCGCCGACAAGACCGTGGCCGACGCCGACAAGCTTATGGGCAAGTACAAGATCTCCGGCGTGCCCATCGTTGACGAGAACGGCAGGCTTGAGGGAATACTCACCAACCGCGACTTACGTTTTATCACAGATTTCAGCATCCCCATAGGCTCCGTGATGACCAAGGAGAACCTTGTCACCGCCCACGTTGACACCGACCTGGACGGCGCCCAGAAGATACTCATGAAGCACAAAATCGAGAAGCTGCCCCTTGTGGACGACAACGGCATTCTGAAGGGCCTCATCACCATCAAGGACATTGAAAAGGCAGTGAAGTACCCCAACTCGGCAAGAGACCAGAAGGGCCGCCTGCTCTGCGGCGCCACCATCGGCATGACCGCAGACATCCTTGAGCGCGCAGGTGCGCTGATCGACGCACAGGTGGATATCCTTGCTCTCGACTCGGCCCACGGCCACTCCAAGAACGTTATCGAGTGCCTTAAAAAGGTCAAGGCCGCCTTCCCGAACATCCCCGTTATCGCGGGCAACGTTGCCACTGCCGAGGCTGCCATCGCCCTCTGCGAGGCTGGCGCAGACGCCATAAAGGTCGGCATAGGCCCCGGCTCCATCTGCACCACAAGAATTGTTGCGGGCATAGGCGTTCCCCAGATCACGGCAGTTTACGACGCCGCCTGCGCCGCCGCAAAGTACGGCGTGCCTGTTATTGCCGACGGCGGCATAAAGTATTCCGGAGACATCGTCAAGGCTCTGGCCGCAGGCGCCAGCGTTGTAATGCTGGGCTCGCTGCTGGCGGGCTGCGAGGAGGCCCCCGGCGAGACCGAGATCTATCAGGGCAGACAGTTCAAGGTATACCGCGGCATGGGCTCCATGGCCGCTATGGCAAAGGGCTCCAAGGACAGATACTTCCAGACTAACTCCAAGAAGCTGGTGCCCGAGGGCGTAGAGGGCCGCGTGGCCTTCAAGGGCCCCGTTTCCGATACCGTTTTCCAGCTGGTGGGCGGCATCCGCGCAGGCATGGGCTACTGCGGCTGCCACACCATCGAGGAGCTTGGCGAGAAGGCCAAGTTCGTCCGCATCACTGGCGCGGGCCTGAAGGAGAGCCATCCTCACGATATCTACATCACAAAGGAAGCTCCCAACTACTCGGCGCAGTTCTGAGGAAGGATATAAAGCAACAAAGGGATATTCCGCCCCGCATGGGGGTGGGATATCCCTTTTCTTCTGCTTATGAGTGATGTTCACAGCTTTGCTATGAGCTCCGTATCCCAAGCGGGATAGTACGGCTGCTGGCGCAGATAGAGCCTGTAGGCGGGCTGAAGCCTGTGCAGCAGCAGCGGCAGCTCGATGATGTCATAGGGCCTGTGGTATACTCCTGTACGAATTTTTGGACTATAAGCCTCTATCATCCTCCTGCTGCCCAGCAGGGCAGGGCGGTCGGCGCCCTCGACGTCATATTTGATATAGGTGCAGCCGACGCTCCGCAGTATGCTGTCAAGGCTTCGGGCCGCGCAGGGCCTGCCCGAGCCCTCTGTGACAGACTGCTGGCGGCCGGCGCCGTCGGTGAAACGCACCACGCCGTCCTTCTCGTCGGCTGCGGCGTTGTAGAGGCTTATGTTATCCAGCCCCCCGCAGCGGCGCAGCAGCTTTTGAAAGTTGCGCTTGCTTGGCTCCAAGGCGTAGATGCGCTCATATCTCCCGCCCGTGCGGGAAAGCAGCTCCTCCACCGTGTCACCCGTGTAGGCGCCCACGTCGAAGTATATCTCGCGCTCCCCAAGGTCCAGCAGGCCGTAAAGCTCATCGGGACTGCAAAAGACCTTTTTGAGCTCCTCTATGTTCCCCGTCACCTTGAACCGCAGCACCGCCTCGAAGGTCTGCTTTGACCTCTCGTCCGCCAGCAGAGACCAGACCTCCCGACATTCCCGGGAAAGCCCCGCAAGGCGCTCCTTTTCAAAGAATTCCTCCCCCGCCACAGCGGTGTCGGGATATACCAGCAGGTGCCGCCGGGAGATACTGTCTATCCGCTCCATCACCTCGGGCAGGGAGGTGCCGAAGCCTACCGCCACCGCAAGGTCCCCGAAGCGCTCCTCCGCCTCTGTCAGGGTAGTCACGGGAAAGCCGCAGAACTCCCGCCCCCGCACAAAGTCGTCGCTGGCAAAGATGCCCTCGCAGCGGATGCCAAGGCGCCCGAAGGCCCTAAGCAGCTTTTCGCAGCCCGTACCCATCCCGTAGATGAGCACAGGCAGCCCGCTCTCCCGCAGCCGCTCGTACCAAGCGGGCAGGGCAGTGATGGTATCAAAGTCAAACATAGAAAGAGCCCCTTTCGGAAGGTCAGATGTAGGAAAACGAAAATAACGTCGCTTCTCACCTCTAACCTCTCACCTCTAACCTCTAATAGCTACCGCCGAGCCCCGTTAAGAGCCCGGCGGTGTATTTGTTCATTCTTGTTCCTTTGATGCGTCAACCCATATCGTGGTCGTCGAAGTCATGGACGTCATGGTCAAAGGCATCCACGGCGTCCATATGATCAAAACCCGGGTGTCCACCACCCAGTCCGATCATATCGCGGCCTCTGATGTTGTATCTGTCGCGGTTGATATTTATTTGCTTGTCAAGCATCGCAAGCACCTGTCTTGGGATCTTGACGGACTTGATCTCCTTAACGGGGGTATCAACGTCCTTAACGTTCATGATGATGGTGCCGCATTTGAAGATGCGCTGGAAGAACTTGAGCACCAGCTTCTTGTCCGTTACCTTGTAGAGGTCCAGCTCGTCCTCCTCGAGGCTGAGAAAGCCCTTGCGGGTGATGAATTTATCCTCTGTGAGAAAATATCTTGTAAAGGATATAGGAAGGCCGAAGAGAGTGCGCTTTTTGTCTGTCCAGATGTAGTCAAAGTCATTCTTTGCCATTTTGATACCTCCTGTCCGAAGATAATTTTTCAATATCTTCAAATATTATGATAGCATATTTTTCCCCGTTCGTCAAGGGGGTGAGGATCATCTTTCTCAGCTGAGGCTCTTGGCGGCCTTGAGGGTGATGCCGTTGTCGCCAAGACTGATCTCGTGGTCGAGGCCCACGAACTTGCCGCCCTGCTGCCAGAGAACTTCCTTAACGAAGTTATACTTCTCGGTGTCCCAGGTGGTGAAGTCGTCAAGCACCAGTCCGCCGGTGTCGCCGGAGTTGGCGTTGAAGCACCAGAAGGTGTGGTTGACGTGGTTGTCCTTGATGAGCTTGCGCATATAGGTCATCCAGGTTATGTTGGGCTCGGTCATGAAGCCGCCCCATTCGCCTATCAGCAGGGGAGCAATGTTCTGCTCCTGAATGTAGAACCAGTTGTCTCTCCAGCAGTCCTTCATCAGGGAGTTGTAGCTGTAGCTGCCCTTGAACCAAGGCTGCTCGTAGACCGTGGGGCCGTAGTCATGGGGCGAATAGACCAGCTTGTCCTGATATTTGCCGAGGTCGATAGGGAAGTCCTTGACGGCCCTCAGGTTGCCGCCCCACCAGTTGAAGTAGTAGTCGTCGTTGCTTGTGGAGGAGTAGTCGCCCTTGGAGTTCTTGGGGTATATCTCTGTGCCCTCTACCATGATGAGCACGTTGGGGTTCTTGGCCAGCACCTTGGAGGCTGCGGTCTCGGCCACATACTTCCAGTTGTTAGCGTCCTTGGAGTTGTTCCAGATGGCTGCCTGCTTGCCCTCGGCGGGCTTGCCGTGGGGCTCGTTTTTCAGGTCGAAGGCGATGATGGTGTCGTTCTGCTTGTAGCGGTCCGCCATGTATTCCAGCGCTGCATAGAAGTCATCCACCGAGACCTTAGAGGTGTACCAGAGGTTCACATTGTGGCCCGAGGCGTCGGTCTCCGCCGAATGGATGTCGATCATCACCTTGATGCCGTTGGCCTCTGCCAGCTTCAGGAAGTAATCGAAGATCTCCTGACTGTTCATGTCGTTGAGGGCGGGGTTGTAGGCGTTGTTGTAGTTGGCCTTGGGGTATTCGCCCGCCGCCCACTGGTTTATGAGCTCGGCGCTCATGGGAACGCGGATAAGGTTGAAGCCGTGGTCGGCGATGCCCTTGACGGAGCTCACCAGCTCCGAGTTCCACAGGCCGTCGAAGGTGTTGGTGCCTGTGTTGTAGCCAAACCAGTTGACGCCCGTGAGCCACACCTGCTTGCCGTCCTTGTCAAGGATCTTGCTGCCGTCGGTGTGAAGCCAGTCGTCGCCCTGCTTGGCCTTGTCGCTGCGCTTTAGCAGCGCGTCAACGTCCACGGGGGTGCTGTTGCTGTCGCCGCCTCCGTTGTTTCCGCCGCCGCTGCCGCCGTTATTGCCGCCCTGCTGGGGCTGGTTGTTCTCCTTGGGAACATTGCCCTTGACGACCTTGATGTCCTTGCCGCCAAGCTTGGCGCTCTTGATATTCAGGGCAACGCCTGTGCCGATGTTGGCGCCAAGGTTGATGGTGCCCTTGGACTGGATGTCCTTGTTGTAGTCGGCGGGGGTGATGGTCAGGGTGTCGCCCTTGCAGGTGTAGGTCCCGTTCCAGCCCTGGCAGTTTTTAAGGCTCTCCACCTCCAGCTCAAGCTTCCAGTCGGAGACGGTGCTGCCTGTGCCGTTGTAGACGCCAAGCTCCATGCCTGTCATGATGGTCGAGCCGTCCTGCCAGGTGTTGTTGCCGCTGTAGGTGAGCACGATCTCGTTGGAGTCCTTGGCCTCGTCCTTGCTGTCGGCGCCGCCCTGAGGCTCGTCCTTGGAGTCATCTGCTGCCTGAGAGCCGTCGTCCTTGCTGTCGTCGGCGGCCTTGGAGTCGTCCTTCTCCTCTTCGGAGTCATCGTTCGTATCGTCCTTGTCGGAGTCCTCGTCCTCGTCGCTCTCGGAGTTTTCGTCCTCTATCTCCTCGTCACCGCTGTCGGCGCTCTGTCTCGTGGTGGCTCTGGCGGCCTTCTTGTCTCCCGAGCTGTCACCGTCCTTGTCAAGGTTCGTGAGTATCAGCGCCACGATCAGCCCCACTATCAGCAGGCCCATTACGGTAAAGGCCGTGATGAGCTTCATGCTCGGCTTGCTGCCTGCGGGCTTTTCGGCAGGGGCTCTGGGCGCCTGCTTCTCCTCAATGCTCTTTTCCTCCTCGGAGGCAGTTTCGGGGGCTTCGGTGTCTGCGGTCTCCCCGTCGGTCTCGATCTCTGCTTCCTCGCCGATCAGCTCGTCCACGGTCTTGTTTTCCAAATCCTTATCCATCAGCTTGTCCTCCTCAGCTTATTATCCAGATCTGTGCGGGGTCCTGGGGGTCAAATTCGTCAATGGCCAAAGAGCCGCCCTTGGAGCAGGTCAGCACCTTCTTGAACTCGGTGCCGCCCGTTGTTATGCGGAAGCGCCGCTTGCCGAGGGCCGCCAGCCTGAACAGCGCGGGCTCGCTGCCCGCTTTAAGGTAATCGTAGCCGTTGCACTTTTTATTGACAAAGCCCGTGTCCGAGGTTTGCAGGCCGAAGGCCCCAAGGGAGTAGATCTTGAAGAGCAGCTTCTGCTCCTTGTCCTTGTCGGGGCCGTCCAGCACAAGGCCCTTCTTGGTGACGGTGAGCACGGCGCCGCTTGCCTCGTTCTTCACGGTGTAGCTCTTGTCGGAGACGATGAAGTTCGACCCGTCGGACCGCTGCACGTCCTCGTAAAATTTCAGCAGCAGCGCCATAACGTTCTGCTGGGCTATGGGGAGCATGGTGCCTGCGGCCTCGCTGAAGGCCTTGGGGTCCAGAGTGGAGATAGTGTCCACAAAGCGGGAGCTGGTCTTTATCAGCTTGTTGGCTGCGGCCTCGAAGCTTGTGCCCTCATAGCTTTTTGAGAGCCGCTTGTCAAAGCGCTCCGCCGTAAAGTTCTTGCAGAGGGTGTTTATGTTCTTCTCGTAGGCGTAATGGACGTTAGAGGGCCTGCTCATGTAGCGGATGTTGGAGACGTGCACAGTGCAGCTCATGTCCTCGATAAAGTGGGCGGCGCGGCCCAGAACGTGCATAGCGCGGGCGGTCTCGCCGCTTTTGTAAAGGCACAGGGCCGAGGTGTAGTTTTCCTCCAGCATCGTGCGGCTGCTCTTTGAGAAGTCGCCATGACGGTTGCGGTAGTAGCCTGCGGTGGGCTCCAGCTCGCGGCCGTTGGGGTTGCAGTAGGAATAATAATGCCTGCCCGAGCCCTCGTCGCAGTCGCCGCTGTTGTCGGGCTCTGTGCAGCCCTCGATGATGTTCTCCTCATATTCCTTGAAAAAGGCGAACTGCTTGGGCTTGTTGTCCTTTTCGAGCAGGGCGATGGCCTTACCGGTGATATCCCTGTGGGTGTCCTTGAACCATGCGTGGGCGCGTATGGGCTTAATGAGCTTAACGGCTGTCAGCGCCGCGCAGAGTGCGATGAGCTTCTTCATTTTCATTTCTTTCCTTTGCTGTTATTTTTCTTTTTTGTTTTCTTTACCGAGAAGCCGAAGCTCCCCAGCCGCTTGCCAAGGGCAAAATACTCGCCGTGGGAATATGCCAGCAGCTGCGCCCTTTCAAGAGCCAGCCGCCCCTTGTCGTCCAGCAGCTCCTTTGCGGCGTCGGTCTTAACTATGTCCGCGATGAACATATCGTGGGTGCCAAGGGGGATGATCTCCCTGACCCGACATTCAAGGTTCACGGGGGACTGCACTATCAGCGGGGCCGAGAGCTCGAAGGCCTCTCCGAGAGTGAGCCCTGTGGCCTTCAGCTTGTCTGTGTTCCGCCCGGACCGCACGCCGCAGAAGTCCACGGCCCGCACCAGCTCGGCGGTGGGCAGGTTGATGACGAACTCCCCGCGGCTCTTGATGATATCGTAGGAATAGCGCTCGCGCCGAAGAGAGATGTATGTTACGGGAGGCTGGGTGCAGAGGGTGCCTGTCCAAGCAACGGTGAGCACGTTGGGCTCCTCCAGCGTCCCGCAGGTCACAAGCACGGGCGGGACGGGGGCTGTCATAACGCTGCCCTTCCAGCTCTCCTTTGTGTATTCGGTGAAGCCGCTCATTCGTACAGCTCCTTCGTGCCCTCGCCGTCCAGCATCATCCTCATCCTGTCGTAGTCCTTGTAAAGGGCCTGTACGGTGTTCTCGAGGAAGTAATAATGCTTGATGTAGGGTATCAGCAGGCACATAAGGGCCACCGCCAGCGGCACAAGTATTATCTTCTCCGTTACGGCGATCAGCAGAAAGCAGGCCATGGTGAGCAGAGCGAAAAGTATCATCACCAGCAGATGCACCAGCCGCTCGTGCATAAAGAACTCCAGGTGCTTCTCGTGATAGCCGATGAGCCTTTCAAGGTCGGCGCTGCCGCTCTCCAGCTGCTCAAGGATGTACCTGCGGTAGGTGGTCAGATATTTTGTCATAGGTCAATGAACTCTCCGTTCTCTATGGTGAGGCCCTCCAGCACGGGGTCGTTATAGTGCACCGCCGTGTCGTAGAGCTCCTTGGCCAGCGTCTTTTTCAGAAGCTTGTCCACCAGCTGATAGTTTTTCTTCACCCGCTTGGGGAAGTTATTGTACTTTTGGGGCCGCTTTATCTTTTTCTTCTGCTCGTCAAAGATTATGGACAGCACCACCGAGATCGTCGCAGCGATTATCAGCTTCTCGGGCTTCGAGCTTATCTTAACGTCGAATTTCATAGCGCCTGTTCCTTTCATTAAAAGATATACATACATATTTAATTATAACTTATTTTACAGAACATTTCAAGCCTTTTGAAGATTATTTTTCCATTGACCCGATTTTATGTCCTTGAACGCGCCTTTGCCCCGAAATGCCTGTTTGCAGGGCAGCCTTTTGTAAACGAAGTGTGACTAAATTTACATTTAAATAACAAAAAGTTAATCAAATGTTTTTATTTATATATGCTGTATATGCTATGATGGTGTTAGTAATATCTTCTAATATTTAATATTTGCCAATTTTCAAGCTTTGAAAAACTGCTATGGGAGGAAAAAGTATGAAGATCAAAAAAATATCTGCGGCACTGGTGACTGCTGCAGCAATGGCTGTCAGCCTGTTATCCTTCGGGGCTTCTGCCGAGCCGGAAACGGTAGAGGACTACGGCATAGCTGTTCTTGGCAAACAGGTGACGAGTGAGAACGCCGCCGATATCTTCGGTGACGGCTCTGTGACCTATGACCCCGAGGAAAATGCTCTTACCTTCAATTCCGATATTGAATACTCCGGCGGTAATTATCTGCTGAATAACAACAAAGACGGACTGACGATCAGGACCTCAAAGGCCGTGACCTTAAAAACGGATTGGGCCGGTTTCTTTATCAAGAAGAATACGACCATAGAGACCAACGGGAAGCTTACCATAGAGTGCCCCTCAGACGCTATGCCAATATTTCTCTATAACTACTACGATAGGATCGTTCTCACTGTCAAGGATTCCGAGCTTGATCTCAAAGGATATACGGGAATGTTCGGTTATGGCGATATGTGGGGTTATGACTCACATTCCGCTCTTAAAATAATCAATTCCGACATAACGATCGATGCATTGGATGGCCAATATGGTATCGTCGATTTCGATGAAGGCATTGAGCTTGAATGCTGTGAGATAACCTCACCCGAGGGGGCTGTTAATAAAGACGGCAATATTTATGAAAGCGACGGGAAAACGATAGCAAAAAAAGTAACCATCGCACCCGGCGGCCACGTCGAGGGCGAGGCCGTAAAGGAGAACGAGGTCCCCGCCGACTGCGAGAACGAGGGAAGCTATGACGAGGTCGTTTACTGCACCGTCTGCGGCGATGAGCTCAGCCGCGAGACCATGACCATCGACGCCTTGGACCACGACTGGGGCGAGCCCACCTACGAATGGGCAGAGGACGGCTCCTACTGCACCGCAAGGGTTGTCTGCAACAGGGACGAAGGCCATGTGATCGGCGAGAAGGCAATGGCCACAAGCCAGGTAAAGACCCCCGCCACCGAGGATGAAAAGGGCACCACGACCTACACCGCGAATTTTGAGACCGAGCTGTTTGAGACTCAGACCCTCGACCTTCAGGATATCCCCACCCTTGAGCCCGAGGAGGAGTCCGGCGAGGAAGGATCCGAGCCCGAGAGCAGCGAGGAGAGCTCTGATCCCGAGAGCTCAGAGCCCGAGTCCGAGCCCGAGAAGCCCGCACCCACTCCCCAAGACCAAGGAACTAACCCCGCCACAGGCGCAGCAGCAGGCCTTGCCGTGATTGCAATAGCCTCCGCCGCAGCTGTAGCGCTGAAGAAGAGAAAGTAATATCAGGTTAAACAGACTGCATCATGCGGAAATTGCAAAAATGGTATCTCCCCCGTACGGGGGAGATACCATTTTTAACCAGGAAGAGCGCCTCTCGGGCTGCCTGTTTTTGTCTCCGCAAAGCTCTGCGAAAACGTTTAAGCAAAATCACCAATTTGAGGGTGCCGAGTTAGTAACTAATTTACAATTAAACTGTTGACAAAACGCTGTGAAAGTGCTATTATAATAATCAGTAATAATAATTAACTTATTATTGTTCGTAATCGTTTTTGTTGAACATTTCGCTGTGACTTGGGGGAAGGGTCTAATGGACGGAGTGCTTTGCAGTACGAATTTCCAGAAATTTTTTCAAAATATAATAAACGCCTCTGAAAGCCTTGCAGAGTTCATTGCTGCCCTCAGGGACGACATCCCGCTCATCAGTCGGGAGATATCTCTGGGCAGGCTCAACTTTGAGGCAAGCGAGGAGTTTACTCTTGAGGAGCTTGGTATGGACAGCCACAAGGCCACTATCTTTACCGAGCCGTATTATAATTCCGCAAATATGACAGAGCGCCGCTACAAGACCCACGACAACGCCCATGTGCTCATCGAGCTCTATCCCACCAGCGGCCACATCTGGAACGAGCAGGAGACCGAGGCGCTGAACTTTCTGCTTGGGGTGCTCTTTACAATCTGCGCCAAGACCCGCGCCTTCAACGAGGTGCACAAGGTGGCCGTTACCGACCAGCTTACGGGCGTTCTGAACCGTCAGGGCCTCGCGGATTACTGCGAGAAGAACCTGCTCTTCGGCGTCATCGGCCAGTACACGGCGGTATTTCTGAATATAAGGAACTTCAAATATATCAATCAGGTCATCGGCACAAGAGCCGCCGACAAGATACTCATGGCCTATGCCCACAAGCTTGAGGAGCTGGCGGGCGAGGGCTCGAAGGTGGCAAGGCTTGGCGGCGATAACTTTATCGTCTTCGTCAAGGACGAGATGGCCGAGGAGTTCATCTGGCAGACCGAGTCTGTTTCCGTGAGCTCGTCGGGCTATGCCAATCTGGCCCTCTCCGCAAAGGCGGGCGTTTACAAGATCGGCATGATCGACACCATGAACGACATCCTGAACTTCGCCTCTATCGCATATACCGAGGCCAAGAACTCCCAGAGCGACCGCGTTGCCTACTTCAACGCCGAAATGTACAAGAAGAACACTGCCGAGAACGAGATCACGGCATATTTCCCCGAGGCCATGAAGAACAACGAGTTTCAGGTGTACTTCCAGCCAAAGGTGAGGATGGACACAGGCAGGCTCTGCGGCTGCGAGGCCCTTGTAAGATGGGATCGGGCAGGAAAGATAGTGCAGCCCAACGACTTCGTTCCCGTGCTGGAGCAGACCGGCGACGTGTGCTACCTTGATTTCTATATGCTGGACGGCACCTGCCGCTGCATAAGATACTGGCTGGACAACAACATAGCCCCCGTGCGGGTGTCAGTCAATTTCTCAAAGATACACCTGCGCAACCCCGAACTTGCCGACGACATCACGGCGGTGCTGGAAAAGCACAACGTCCCCCCCAGATACATTGAGATCGAGCTCACCGAGACCTCATGCAGCGAGGATTTCCAGGCACTGCTCAGCTTTATAAACGTTATGCGGGAGCGGGGCTTCAAGATCTCCATCGACGATTTCGGCACGGGCTACTCCTCCTTGAATATGCTAAAGGATATGCACGTTGACGTCATCAAGCTGGACAAGAGCTTTGTTGACTCCATTGACGAGCCCGGCGAAAGCCCCAAGATCGTTGTACGCAACATAGTCAAGACCATTCTGGAGCTTGGCATGGAGGTAATTGCCGAGGGCGTTGAAAAGATAAGCCAGGTGAACTTTCTTGAAGAGATCGGCTGCGAGATGGCCCAGGGCTTCCGCTTCGGCAGGCCCATGGAGGCCGGCCGCTTCACCAACGAGCTGATCTCCGATATGAGATGAACAGCACCAACGGATAATGGGATATCGCACCCCGGGGGGGGACGATATCCCATTTTTCATTTATCATAATTCTCGAAATGCTTCTTCCTGCGGTAGTCCGTGGGGGTGTGGCCGCTGGAGGCCTTGAACTGGCGCATAAAGGCGAACTGCGAGGCGTAGCCGCAGCGCTGGGATATCTCCTCCACCGTCATGCCCGTGGAGGTAAGCAGCTGCTTGGCAAGGGCCATGCGGCCGTTTATCATGTCGGCCTTGATGCTGGTGCCGAACATATTCTTATAGGCGTGCTGGAAGCCCGAGCGGCTCAGAGAGGCCTCGCGGGCAAGATCGTCGATGCTGCCGATGGCGTCGGGCTCGGTGTAGATGCGGGTGCGGATGTGGGTAAGCACCGAGTTGCGCTTTAAGAAGGAGCCGGGAGAGGGCTGTGCGCAGCTTGCGGCGCACCGCGAGAGCTTGACCAGCAGCAGCGAGAGATAGCTTTCCTCCGCCTCCTTGTGGTGTGCCTCGTCCGAGTAGTGCTCGTAGGTCATCAGGTGTATCAGCTGGGAGAGCTCGTCGATGTTCCCGAGGAACACGGGGGTGTCGATGGGAATGCCCAGCTCCTCGAACCGCCTCACCTCGTCGGGGGCGCACTGAATGAATATCCAGTCGTCGGTGTAGCCCTCGCCGTCGGAGCGGTAGCGGCAGGGGGTGTTGTAGCGTATCAGCACAAAGCTGCCGGGGCGGACCTTGTGATCCCGCCCGCCGATGGTGAAGAGGGCCGAGGTCTTTACCAAAAGCAGCAGCATTGCCCCCGGGCCGTCGGGCTTGTCGAAAACAAAGCTGTCGTCGTGGTCGTGATCGTAGCCCACAGAGCCAACGTTCATATGCTCACCTCTTCGAGCGCTTTTTGGTGTATTCCGCCATCACATAGCCCGTTTCGCCCTTGTAGCTGAAAATGAGCCAGCCTGCGGTCTCGCCCGTGGCCTCGATGATGTCGTCCTTGAAAAGCTTTCCCAGCACCTCGCCCGATACCGAGGGCTCGCGCCTGATGTTCACGGCGGAGGCCATGACCTTGTAGGAGGCCGAGACTGGGGTGACGTTGTATTCCGACCTGTCGGGGTCCTCGCTGACCAGCCTTGTATACTGGGCGAAAACAAAGGCGGGCTCGCCGTTATATCGGATGTGGTACCATCCTCCCGTGAGGGCGGTGAACTCTATCATATCGCCCCTGTTAAGGGTCGCGATAACGGGGTAGCTGAGCCCTGCGCCCTTTCTTACCTTGAGGCCGGTAGTCGTTACCTCTGCCTTTCCTGTTGCCATAGCCATCCTCCTCCTTTGGTGCTGCTGATGTTATTATAGCATATTTTTTAAAAAATGTAAAGTCGTCCTAACGCGGACGGCGCAGGTCGCGTGAGCACTCGCAAGCTCGTTCACAACGGTGTTGTGTACAGGGGGTCCCTCGCGGTACGGCAGCACCGTAAGGGATAGGTGGAGAGTGGACGGCCTTTTCATTTCCTGCTATCTCTTGATTGCTTTGTTTTTTTATGCTATAATATCCTAAGGACAAGCGGCGGGCCGCCCGAAAGAACGGCAGGCGCGGGCCCATGAATGGAGTGATAAAAGTGCTGAAACAGGTAAGATATTTTCAGTCGGTGGTGAGGCTTGGCAGCTTTACCGCCGCCGCAGAGGAGCATTACATTTCTCAGTCTGCCATCTCGCAGCAGATAAGGGCTTTGGAGGAGGAGCTTGGCACGACCCTTCTGGAGCGCAAAAAGCGCAGCTTTGTCCTTACGGCGGCAGGGGAGTATTTTTACAAAAAGAGCCTGGTGCTGGTGGCCGACTGCGACGCCCTCTGCCGCGAGACCAGAGCCATCGGCAGCGGCGGAGGCACCGCCCTGAGGGTGGGGCTTTTGAAGGGCTACAGCGGCAGCGAGTTCACGGAGACGGTGGCAAAGTTCACAGCAGAGCATCCCGATGTCTCTGTTGATGTCATCCACGGCAATCACGACGCCCTTTACGATCTGCTGCGTCGGGATGAGCTTGATGTGGTACTCAACGACCAGCGGCGCGCCTTCTCGGACGAGTATCGCAACATCGTGCTGGACATTCGGGAGTATTACGCGGAGCTTTCGGCCAACAGCCCTCTGGCGGCCCTGGAGGAGGTAGATATCACCGACCTCAAGAACCTGCCGCTCATTCTTCTTGCCTCTCCCGACCAGCAGGAGACCGAGAGGCGCTTCTACATAAACGACCTTGGCTTCAAGAGCGAGGTGCAGTTCTGTGAGTACATCGATGACGCCCATATGCAGGTGGTGCAGGGAAGAGGTTTCATGCCCTTGGAGGGAAGCTCAGCCGCGATCCGGCAGTCCGTCCGCGCTGTAAGGCTCACCCGCGGCGGCAAGCCCATCATTCGGCGCTACTGCGCCTTCACAAAGGCCGACGCCTTCAAAGAGACCGCAGACAGGTTCATCGAGATACTCAAGGAGCAGTTTTGAAAACGAGAGATCAAATTAAAAAAAGCGTAGGATGGTATCAATGTCCTGCGCTTTTTTATCGCAAAAATTTCCTATAATAAAAAACTCAGCTTGGCGCACACTACTAACGCAGCCCCGAAAAAATCGAAAAGGAGTGTAAAACATGAAAGGCATCACAACTCAGCAGGGCAGAGAGACTCTTAACAAGTTTAAGATGGAAGCTGCCAACGAGGTCGGCGTAAACCTGAAGCAGGGCTATAACGGCGATCTCACCTCGAGAGAAGCAGGTTCCGTCGGCGGCCAGATGGTCAATATGATGGGGGCAGAACAACAATGGTGCTTCAAACGTGCAAACGTGCGTAAATACGGGCATTGTGAGGTGTTTTACATAGCGGCGCAGGTGGGAATTTAGGGGGATTTTTATGTTAAATTATTTGGTGATATTTACTTATTGTATTTGGAAGATGTGATGAATAGACATAGAAAGTCTTTAATTTATGGGGAAACTGCACTATACTCAGTCACATTGGCAAAGGTCAGTATTTTGCCGAGACCTACGCTCTTCTGCCGGAGGAGGTCATGCTTGTGGACGTTCGGGCGAACGAGGACTGCCGCATTCTCTTTCTGGATATAAGCGGACTGTCCGGATCCGCGTCGCCCTGGAGCAGCAAGCTTGTGCGCAATCTGCTGATGATCTCGGTGCACAAAAATCTGGCGCTCTCGGGCAGGAGCTTTCACACCTCGCCAAAAAGCGCCAGAGGCCGGATACTATCATATCTTAACACGATTGCCCTGCAAAAGAGATCAAATGAATTTGACATTCCCTTCGACCGCCAGCAGCTGGCGAACTACCTGAATCTTGAACGCACCAATATGTCAAAGGAGCTGACCCGAATGAAAAACGACGGACTTATCCAGTGCAGAAAGAACCATTTCCGGCTGATGAGGACAGATATGTGAGTACCGTAAGGAAAGAACAGCAACTTTGTTGTTTTCATCGCTGAGCGTTGGATAAGCAATATTAAAAAAGCACCCGGGGGCGAGTGCTTTTTTTGATTAACGCCTTAACCGATCTGTGTTATCACAAGGTGAGCGGAGACCGGTCTCGTTCCGCCGTCTAAAGGCGTAACGGTGATTGCTGCGGCATTGCCGGCAGGATTGCGGACAGTTAAAACCGAGTCTACGCTTTCAGTTTCAACAATGCACATACCAATTATCTGTGACGTTCCGGTAGCTCTTCCGACTACGGTGTATTCAAGGTCCTCTCCGTTCAAGGTCAGCAGAAGCTGTCCGGCTTGCGTTATACCTACATGAAAAAGCACCTGATAGACTCCAATAGCTGCAAGTGTGAATGAGCTGGCTCCTGCTCTTGCGATACCACTGCTGCTGTTGGGGCCGTCCTGCGGAAAGCTTACATCTGTACCCGGTGCGACCGTTGCCGAATTATCCGGCGGCATCAGAGCATAAAAATCCGCATAGCCAAGCACACCGCCGGGAATTCCCTGCGGCCCCGGCTCTCCTGCTGGGCCCTGGGGGCCAGTTTCGCCTGCCGGGCCCTGGGGGCCGGTTTCACCTGCCGGGCCCTGGGGGCCGGTTTCGCCTGCTGGGCCCTGGGGGCCGGTTTCGCCTGCTGGGCCCTGGGGGCCGGTTTCGCCTGCTGGGCCCTGGGGGCCGGTTTCGCCTGCCGGGCCCTGGGGGCCGGTTTCACCTACTGGGCCTTGGGGACCGGTTGCTCCTACTGGGCCTTGGGGACCGGTTTCACCCGCTGGGCCTTGGGGACCGGTTGCTCCTATAGGTCCCCGGGGGCCAACAGCGCCTCGCTGGCCGGCCTGACCAGCAGGACCCTGCGGACCTGTTTCGCCTGCCGGACCCTGCGAGCCTGTTGCCCCTCTCAGCCCTCTTGGTCCGGGCGGTCCCGGAGGACCAGGAGGTCCGGAACAGCAGCACTTTCTGTTATTATCATTATTCATAATTGCCTCCAAATCCGATTTTATTGCAGCCTGAAACACTGCTTAACGTATTCGCGATGCAATCAATACCTACATATCAAACTAAAGCTGATCGTTCTGCTGATCGGTGTAAATAAATACATTTTCATAAAACGGGTGAATGTCTTATCTTCGTTATTCTCAATACATAATATGCAAAGATCAACAAACTGCTACAAAGCAATACTGTCCGATACAGACTTCGGCTCATTTCTGTCATCTACCAAATCAGCTATCTTTTCGATTGTTTTTTTATTAGTATGGTCAACGCTAATGCTATTGATTGTGACCAAAGATTAATAAAAGTTACAAATAATGGTCCCAAGATACCTAGTTTATCTGAATGACCGTAAACAATGAACTGAGTTGTGCAAAATAACACTTGCGAAAAGATCAGATGAAGCCATTGCATTGGAGTATATTTGATTATAAGCGACATAATTAAATACACTGCAAATGAAACAGCACAAAATTGCAATTCGGTAATTCCAACAGTATGGCTCTCCCATAACGCCAACACTAAGTTGATTGAATATGGTGATATGTAAGTAAGAACCTTTTTTATAGACATACATATACCACAAACTCCTCTGTTTTGCAAGTCGTGTACACAGCGTGTACCACGCAAGTCGCGTGATCACTCGCAAGCTCGTTTACAACCGTGTGATGTGAGGGGGCTCCCTCGCGATACGGTGGCACGAATATGGGCTGGGTGGGTTGCCTGTTTTTTCTTTCTGCTTATGAGAAAGTGTCACAGCACTATTAAGTGATCAATACCGATTTGTTCTGCAACACCTTTTGTTTGACAAATTGCGATCATGGGGTATTATACGGTAAAACAATTTGCGATTTTGGGGGAAACGCTATTAAATAAAAATGCGATACGGTGGCACGAATATAGGCTGGGTGGGTTTGCTGCTTTATTATAAGACGTTCTATTGTTGTCAGCACTCAAAAACTGCTCTTGATTTTACTCTGCGCCTGTGCTATAATATATTCATCAATGAAACGAGGTGAGCGCCGTGAGCAATGATGATCTGCTTATAATGTCCAAAGACACCGTTACCGCAAAGTGGGAGGACGGCAGACTTATTGTTGTCAACGAGCAGCTGCTGCCGCTGTTTTTAAGGCGTGTTCACAATGTTTATCTATGGCTTGAGACCCGGGCCATTGACAGTCACCGGGCTAACTCAAGGCTGCTGAAAAAGGCTCTCCGTCTGAAGGAGAAGGACGACGCCTCGACTGCACTTAAAATGAACGGCGCAACTATCACCGACACCTACTGGGTCAAGTCGGCTGACAGCAGGCTCTGCTATGCAGATGTCCGTTTCGGAGACGATTATTTCTCGGAGCTTGCCCTTAAAGGAAGCTATGACAGCTTCAACAAGGCTGCCGAAAGGCCTGACAGCAGGACACCCGAGCTAACTAACACGGGAAGCTTTGAAAAATGCTGGAAGCTCAAAAACGGGAAATGGTATATGTACAAGTGCGCCACTCCCGACGAGCAGTTCACCGAGCTCTTTGTATGCCGTCTGGGGCGGCTTCTCGAAATGAAAATGGCTGATTATCAGCTTGGCGACGGCTGCGTTATCTCAGAGGACTACACTGCTTCCGCCTCGGTGAATTTTGAGCCAGCCCTTGCATTTATGGGAGACAACGAAGACTACGAAGCGGTCATAGAGGAGCTCAACAGGCTCTGCCCTCAGGCGGTCCCCGATTATATCAGAATGATATTTCTTGACACGGTCTGCGCTAACCCTGACAGGCACACAAGCAATTTCGGACTTCTCCGCGACCCCGACACAGGCGAGTTATTGGGACTTGCGCCCTGCTTTGATCACAACATGGCACTGATCTCCCGCGGCAAGCCTGCAATGCCCACTGAAAACGATCTGCTGATAAAGCTTTTCAATGAGGTGATAGAGGATCACCCAGAGTACAAGCAGTATATCCCACTGCTGACAAATGAAGCACTGCAAGAGGCGGCTGACATTCCGGTTAATGCGGATAAGGGATATGCGGTTGAGCTTGTTAAGGCGAGGTATGGGTTGATAAGGAAGTAGGGTTGATTTTTAATTGAAATAGTTAAGGCACAGCTGGGCTGTGCCTTTTTTGTAAGTGAAAAGGTCATGAGCTATCATAGTCCTCACCTTGCTTTGGGACAATAAGCTTTACCTTAGATCTCAGAATAAAGAAAGGTGAAATGTAATAAACTGACGGATAAGTTTATACTCTCTATAACAATTTAGTGTTAGTTGAACTACAACACTTCGATTATTTTGTGTAATTTTTTTAGAATAACACAGCTAAATTACTAAAAAATGTTGAAATTTACTTAATTGTGTGATATAATTATTATACTTTTTAAGGTTTGATCAGCGTTTCAGTTTTATACAACTACGCTAAATGTAAAAAGCATCTGAATAATGCTATGTCGATTGTGTAGTTGTTTCTTTATAAAATCAAAAATTGATAAGGAAGTAATAAATTATGAAGAGACCTTCTACGCTTTATGAACTTAATAAAGAATACATAGATGACAATAAGGCTGCAAAAGAGCTTGAGAACAGCATTTACAATATTAGATCCAATAAAAACCAAGATACGGAAACACTGATTTCCAATATTAACGAGTTAATGCGGTTAAATCAAAAATACAAGCTTGTCGATCAAAATGATCTGGTGGTGTCGGATGTTATTGATTTATGTAATCAGTATACAATGTGTGTTACTTCGATAAAAAAATATCAAAGCGCTTTGAACGCTAAAGCTCTGGGACATAAAGAAGTTGAAGAAGTCGTTAAAGAACAGCAAAAGTTTGATAATATAAAGAAGCGCTTCAGGAACAATTATGATATTAATTCTCAGGAGATCATTGATGATATTATTGTCAAGTGTTTAAGTGCTCTGTACGAAAAGAAAAAACAAGGTCTTGAAGCGTATAAGCAACAGGCACGAGACATTATGAATTCTGAGCCGATCCTACTGAAAAAAGATGATCCTATAAATAAGAATGATACTTTACCCACCAAGCTTATTGTGGCAAAAACCACTGTTCATAAAACGGATCTTGAGCTATTAAAAGTTATTGGTGTCTCTTTTGATCAGGAATCGATATACAGTGATATTCAAGGCAACGGCAATATATGGTTGGACTATGTTCGTTCGGATAGCAGTGCTGCTGATATTGATCGATTTGTTATTTCCTATATTACCAAGTATATTGAATCTTTTCCCTTAGGCGCTGTACATGTGAGCATTGTTGATAAAAATCCATCAGCTGCTTATAATGCTATGATCAATGCCTTTCAAAGTGATGCAAACGGGGATAACGCCAGAGACACTGTCCAGGTATTTGACAAACTGAAAACTGTAACAGATAAGTGCAAGCAGCACGGTGTAGATATATTCAAGAAATTCAAATCATCTGATCAGACTCTTTTTGATATATACAATACTGACAAAAGTGATTACTTTGAACTTATTGTATTAAAAGGCGGAATTAAAGACAGAGATTATTCCGCTTCAGATATACAGGATGATATTAGAGCCCTGACCAAGGCAAAAGAACGCGCACATAGAAGCGGCATCCGATTTCTGATCATCAATGAGGTAAAGACTGAAGAGCGGGAAAGATCAAAAGAGAGAATGCTCGAAGAGGAGATAAAGAAAAACTGCGGAATGGTTTTGAGCTATAATAATGGGACATTTGAGTATAACAAGGAAAAAGTTGAATGCTTGAAGATCTATGGAGATGTTGAAACTTATGTTAGGTTCAGGACTCCTAAGCTTGCGGAAATGATAAACAAGATGAAGAAAGACTTGGTAGAAATAAAAGACATTTCTTATACAAGCACTTCATTTAATGATGATATTATGTTTATCCCTGTCGGAAAGAGCGGAGTTGATACAGTGGAGCTTCCATTCAGCTGTAACAATTCGGTCTCTTCTACCGAGGCAGGCTGTATTGGATATATGGTTATCGGTGCGAGCGGCTATGGAAAATCATCTTTATTTCATAGTATTGTTATCAATGGTTGCCTAAAGCATTCGCCGAATGATCTGAATTTCTGGCTCCTGGATTTCAAAGACGGAAGTGCGTCATCAAAATACGAGAGCGGCATCCCACACATAAAGTATATTGCATCCAGAAATAAAGTTGAAGATGCTGACTGTTTATTCCAAATGGTTCTTGAAGAGATGACCAGAAGAACAGATGCGTTTAACAAAATAGGCGTAAATAATATTGTTGAGTATAATAAAAAATCACCTGATCAACTGCCGAGGATAATAATTATTATTGACGAAATACAGGAGATTTTCCTGGATGTGAGTGGTGAATACAATTACAATGAGAGTATAAAGAATAAAATAGCATCTATTTCCAGCCGTATGAGATCTGCCGGTATGCATTTTGTAATGATTGCACAGAATCTAAGCATAGGAAGATCTAATGTGCTTCAAGAAGCATTCATGCTATCAGCAAGTGGCAGAATATGTTTTCGAGTTGATCAGGATGCTCTTACTGGTTCGGGGTTTAAACAGGCGTTCCGCGATCATCAAGAAGAGATCGCAAATCTAAAGTCGGGAGAAGTGTATATAAGCTATAATAACGGCGGTTCTATAAGGAAAGCCAAAATATCATTTGCTTCAGCTGATGAATTCGGCGAGTACTTGAAAGAGATCCGTGAAAAATATCCAAACCAAAGAAACACAAAAGTAATTGGTTCTGAAACCAGGCTTTCATTAACTGATAAATTACAGGGCCGTTCCGAAACATACTATGATGTTATTAGCCATGCACGTAATCGATCTGATCGCTTTGCTTCCGTCATCGGAGAAGATATATACAGAATGGAACCGATTGGGGTCGATTTTTCTACAGATCGAAATTCATCACTGCTCTTTGTAGGAACGAATAAGCGTATCTCAGCCTCCTTATGCTCTTCCGTTGCGATTTCTGTTTCTAAGCTAAATGCAGATGTTTATACTTTTAATGCAAACAGAGATCAGCTATTTATGACCGTCAGAAAAGCATTAGAAAACCCTGTTCAAAGCTGTAAACCTATTGAATTTTCCGGAGTGATTGGTAAATTGTATTCTGTTTTCATTGAAAGGCAGAATGAGCTTCAGTATCTTGACGATGATGAAACTCCTGATTATTCACCGATCTTCCTTATTGTAAACGACTATTATGAAATAGAATCAGTAAAGAAAAACGAGCAGATAACTCTTAATGGAACAGATAATCATCCTGACCAAGAAGATCCTGGACGTATGACTTTTGATCTGAATTTTAGCAATGATATGCAAAATGAAGACCCACAAGAAAAATATCCTGTTCAGGAATTAGTTTCTATTCTATTGAACGAAGGCTACAAAACAAACATTCACGTTGTGCTTTCTATTTCGAGCGTATTGACAAGAGGATATGGTGATGATCTTATGGCCGCTGAGATGATTCTGTTTAATGATTGTGACTTAGATCAATTACCGATCAACCATGATAGAAGATTAAAAGGGCTGCTGGAAAGCATTCACATGCCCTCTGGTGATGAGACCTTAGCTATTAGAGTAAGCAGTGGCGGCAGATTCAGCAAGATAAGACCGCTGATCTACGATAATGATGATGTAAAGAAAATAGGATCTTTGTAAAAGCTTATATGAGGAGCGATGAAAAATGAAAAGGCTTAATGTAAATATTGAGGAAGTAAACATAAAGGGTGACATCGACCAACTTTCTCAAGCTGTGATCGTTATTGATAAGGCTCTGCAATCTATTGCTGACAATACGGATAAGCTATATAGCAAGCTTATGAATTTTCAATCAACCAATCTCGGTAAAACTTATAATAACATTGTACAGACCACGGCAGAGCTCAGGAGTGAATTATACTATTCATCTGCAGAGATGAACGATCTGCAGCGCCAGCTTATCGACTATCAAAACAAGCTTTATAGGTATGAAGGAATAAACAGATCCGCTCCCTCACCGAATAAGTTCTTTGTTCAGAAAAGAAAGCTCAGCACGAGCACCAATGGCTTTATGTTTTCAAGAAAAGATATGCAAGACCTGATAGCTATGATAAAAAGCTTTGTCGGTTCAGTTGAAAGCAATCTGAAAAATATTGTTAAAGCTAAAGACTCGGCATCGCATTTCTGGAAGGACAGACAATATAAAGACTTCTCTTCATTTATTGATGATGTTAATAATAAAACACAAAGAGCAATAAAAAAATATGAAGGATTTATAGCTGATATTGACAACAAGGTGAAGGAGTTGAGTGAATAAATGGATCTAAGATTTGATTCAAAAGCTGCATTGGATCTGATAAAGCATATGGATATTTATTATAAAGACATGGGAAGAGAGATCAAACATATTATCACTCTGACCGAACGCTCAAGCAGATGGAACGACGATCAGAATGCAGCTTTTTTTAATAACATCAAAGAGATAGTAGAAGAACTAAAGGAAACAATCAAGATACAAGTAGATTATAGAAACACTTACTATGACAGAGTAAAAGAACTTAGGGAGTGAGCTTAGATGAAAAGGCACTATGATATGTGCGTAGATTTAAACACATTAAACGATCTTCACGTCGGCCTTAAGAGAATAAAACTCAATATAGAGAGCTCTGTATCACAGATGGACAGGGCGATGGGATATAGTCAAGATTATCTTTCAGGAGAACAATTTGAAAAGGCAAGAGCTATCACAGATTCATGCTTAGAACGTAACAAGATCACAGTAAAAAACATTGAACACGCATTAAAATACTTGGAAGAGCTGATGGAGCAGACAGAAAGATACAATAAGCTTATGTATCAACGGAGGTAATATGAAAACAGTAGATCTGACTAAGCTATATGCGAATGATAAAGAACTCATCAGGTTGATAGAAGAACTAAAAAAAAGATATAAATGTAATTGGGATGACGCGGTACATGATTCGTATAATAATTACATTAAAGAGATAGTCCACTACTCCTCCATGATACACAAAGAATGTGATAGTATTAAAGAAACAAATGCTGAGATCGGATCAGTAAACATTGAAGAAATGAAGAATACAATAAATGATCTTTGCCGAAGGGTTGATAGCTTATGAATATATATGCAAAAGTTGATCATGACGATGTTAAAGCTTTTCGCCTTACTTCTGATGCGATCAAAGAATACGCTGATAAGCTTGATAGCAGTTTTGAACTCATTGAACTGATGACAAGATCGGTATCTGTTACAATAAACGATCTGGATTCATACTCCCACAAACTCGAGAATGCCAAAAAAACAGTTGATAATGAACAGGATAGAATTAGAGAAAGACTCCGTGCATTGGAAGATGAGTGTGAGGAAATAGAAGACAGTATAGATGATGTTAAATCTGATCTGCAATGTACTGATAAAACAATCACAATGACAGACAGCGAAGGTGAAGAATTTGAAGAAACAAATCCTGAATACACTAAGCTGATGGACAAGCTTCAAGACCTTGAAGACGATCTGGATAACGTAGAGAGCAAATTATCAGATACCAGAAGTGAGCTTAACAGGGTAATTTATCTCAGAGATGAGATAATTGAACAAGACCGTTTAGCCAGAAATGCAGTTGACCTTTTGGATGACTGTAAACGAAAAGTAAATCGTTCGCTAAACGAATTAAGAAACTATTCTGCTAACATAAGAGAAAGCAGCACCTCAGCGGTCGATACACTTATTCAAATTGAAAAAACAATAGAAGAATATCGAAAGATAAAGATCAGACTTAATCCTGCCCAAATCAGCCCTCTGGATTATTCTTCCTTTACAACGGATAGAACTATTAGTTCCCCTCTTATCAATGTAGAAAAAATAACTATAAACATTAATAATAAGGAAGCTCATAACGCTTCGGCTATGACGTTAAAAAAGCAAAACGATCCCGCAGCAAATGAACACGAGCATACCAAGGTAGATCAAAATGGGCATATTTGTGAATTTGAAGGTAGAACTTATGGAGGAAAGTATAACTCCTATGATGAAAGACTTTCATACACGCCAAAAGATAATTCCGTATATGGATATTACGAAAGCGAAAGAGGCGAGTCAAAGTTTATTCCTTCTTCCAAAACCGTCGAGGGAATAGAAATAATTGCAATTTTAAGCAATTATGATTTAGACGGTATTATATATAGAAATGCCGAGCCTGATTTTGAAGTATGTTCAGAAGCAGTAGTTGAAATAGATGATATGACAGAAAACAGATATGATTATCTCAAAGGAAGTGTAAAAAAGCCGGGCAATTTTTCTCAAGCAGATATAAAGCTTGCAAAGAAGTGGTCTGATGAAAAGAAAAATTCCAAAAGAGATTGGACACCTTCTGATGTTCGGACCTATCGACAGTCAAATCGTCTGACCTGGCATGAAAAATGTGATACAAAAACAATGGTGATGGTAAGAAGAGAAATAAATGAATACTTCAAACACATTGGCGGAGTATCTGAGTGTAGAGTAAGAGATGGAGGTATAAAAGATGGCGGATTTGATGACTAATAAACAATTAAATATCTGGGGCAGAGATTTTGATCTGCCTGTAGTGTTTCAGAATTTTTCAGATGAGCCCATATCTAATCTGGAAAGAGAAACAGCCCAAAAATTAGGAGTCTCTGATTTTAATACAGCTAAGCACCATCTTACAGAATTCATCCTTAAACACAACAAGGAAGAGCTTGGAGCTTCAAAAATAGATAATATATTCAAATATGTAATTCCAAAGTCTATCATAATATGTAATAATAAGCACAATAGACTCTTCGCTTTGATGTGCAACTACAGATTTGATATGGAACACGGTTTAGCAATAGTGTTTGAGAATGAGTCCTATAAAGCAGTCGGATATCAAGATATCATCTTATAAATAATTAGCTATGGGGTGTTAATAAAATGACATCATATAAAGAGTATAGTGTATACTTGACTAATTCCAGGAACCTGATACATGAGCTTGCTTCGTATGATAGGGCTAAATACAGATTTCTTGTTGACGAGTTATGTGAAAAGCTAAAAAATGCTATAATTGACATAACACAGCTTGAACCGTATGAAAAGGCTATAAAAAGCGCTTGCATCAAATATAATGACAATACTATCAAAACAACTGATTATATGCATGACATGGACGAACAATCGCTTAATTTGTTCATTGAAACTTGTAACCAACAAGAAAAGCTACTAAGAAGATTCGATGAGCAAAAGTGGCGTGTCCCTGATATCAGCTTCCGAGATGTTGCAAGGCTAAAAGAAAACACATTAAACCGTGTTAAAGCAAGTAATCTTAAAACTAAGTTGACTTTTGCAGATAAACAACTCACAAACACATTGAAAAAAGCTCAAGCCGAATACAGCAACGAATATTGTGAACAGGCGAGCTATGAGTTAAAGCAGCTAAAGGATTTGATAGATGAATGCAAGATCAATAGTATCAGTATTTCGAGTATCAAGAATAAGGATGTTAAAAAAGTATCCCAAAAGATAAATGAGATCAAAAATATCATTCGCGCTGTTGAACAATGCCATAAGAAAATATACGAAACAGATCAGCAAATCTATGCATTGATAACAAGTCCTACCGCGACTGACCCGATATCCAGCCATAATATAGTTTCGCTCTGCAATTTACAGAAGGTTGATCTGTATGATTGTAAAGCCCACTCTTATCATTTGCCAAATAAATTAAAAGTAAATGAATTGGATCAAACAATAGCGTTCTATTCTAAATACACAATCACTGAGCGCATAAAGGAATTAGATAACAAAATAGATAGCGAACTTGAGGCAGCAAAAAGAACATCAGATCTTAAAAATTGCGAGCAAGCAAGGGCATATCTTTATCAGATGCAGCAGTTGGTCTATTTAGGCAAAAACAATGGACTTGCTGTTCAGTTGACAAGAAACAACGAAAAAACGGTCAGTGATTGCGAAACAACTATAAAGGCATCGATAAAAAAGAACGAAGACATTGCTGCAGAGATCAATGCCCTGTACTCAGAGCTTTTTACCAGAGTTTCAGATCAGGATATCACGCATGATAAATGCCAGACAATAATCAATACATGTGATAAGCTGTTGCCTCTGGTGGAACGTTTCAGTGCAGTTGAAGGGAACAATCTATCAATAAGTCCCGAATATATCAACAACTTAAAGGAACAATTCAGTTTATATCCTCAAATGATAGACCTAAATGAGGAACTGGAGATAAAGCCTAATAGAATAAATAATACTGGCTCTATTAATATTCTTCTTGAAAAATGTAAGCAGCAATCTGATAATTTCAAAACTTGCATCAAGCGTCATTGGATGATCCCATCTGATTTCAATGACCCTAAGCCACTGCAAGAAAAGCTTAATGAAAGAAAACAAGCCCTCCAAAACAAAGAAGCTAATAGGAAGAAGCTTAAATCCTTCTTATGCAAGGCAATAGTGGTAGTTGTCTTCGCTTCTGTAGCTGTTTTTTGTGTAATTAAGTATGTTAATAAAAAGAATGAAGAAAAGAATAAGGATATGGTTTCCATACCTATAGACCTGTCAGAAACGGTAAATGAAGATCATGAGAGTGTAAAAAAACAATTTGAAGATGCTGGCTTCACAAGTATTACAGAAACAATAACAGATAAGGGCTATTATCCGAGCGGTTCGGTCGTTGAAGTAAGAGTTGAAGGAAACACTGATTACAAAAAAGGAACCAAGGTAAAAAAAGATACTGCTGTTACAATAACTATTGCCAGTGAAGAACGGATCGACGTTACATCCGTTGTAAATAAATGGCTTAGTAAGGAAACGCTTTCAGCTGCTTTTGACAAAAATGATATGAAAAAAGATTTTGCTGAAGCAGGGCTTGACCCTGGTAAAGTTGAAATAGCTCATACATTCATCTTTGATAAAGAAAAAGAAAGAATGATAGATCATGTTGAGCTGGGCGGCATAAACTACGAAAGCGGAAAATGCTATGTTGACAAACAAGCAACTGTAGTATATCGAACTTTCATATCAACGATAATAGTTGGAACCAGCGCAGAAGACTACATAGATAAAAATTATTCCTCCGTAGTTGATGAGCTTAAAGAAAAAGGATTCACTAATATAAGATTATTAAGAAAAAATGATTTGTCTACAGGCTGGCTTGAAAAAGAAGGAGCCATTGATTCTATTAGCATTGATGGTGATGATGATTTTAGTGATGACGATTACTATTATTATGACGATGAAATAATAATAATTGTGCATACCTTTAAGAAAAAAGGATGTGAAGATATTACAGAAACAGTAGACTGATGGACGTTCTTGCACGCATCTGCTACGTTCTTGAATGCGATCCCCAGGAGCTTATCAGATACGGAGACCATAGCAAATAAAACAAGCCCCGCTTCCTGCGGGGCTCTTTGCATTGATCAAAGCCTGTCATTCAGCTTTTCCTTCACCCATTCCTCATTCACGAAGCCTACCCGCTCCTTCAGGGCGTCAGTGTGCAGCGTTATTATCCTGCTGCTGTCAGCCGATACTTTCCTTCCCTTTGTCCAGCTGCCCTTGTCGATCAGCAGTGAGCTCCTGCATGACCTGTGAAGCTTGCTCGTGCGTATCGGGTACACTACCGCAAGCCCGGGCATCACAGCTGCCACAAGCACCATTCTCCTGCCGGAATAAACCTCTCCCTGCAGGTCTGCAAAATATACTTCTCCAACATTGATAATATTCTTCATTTAGATTCCTCCTCTTAAATTTTACTTTGATCTTTGTAGACTCCTGTTATCAGTTAAGCTACACTATATATGTATACGAAAATTCGAATTCTTAAAAAACAGTTTCCAAATCATAAAAAACTTCACTTTTTCTCCAGCGACAGCGAAATTTCCTTGGATATTCAAGCTGTTCGAGGAGGAAAGCGAACACAACTACATATATGTATGCTTTCATATCCTTGCGATCTACAGCGGTTTCCGGCTTGGAGAGCTTATGGGGCTGGAGTGGAAGGACATTAACTTTGATACCAATGTTGTGACGGTCAACAGAACGTGCCTTTATTCAAAAGAGCGTGGTCACTACACGGAAACTCCAAAAACCGCACAGAGCATGAGAAGCCTGAAGCTGCCGCAGGACGTTATGGACGTACTGAAAAAATGGCAGGGCTTGCAGGACATTCAGCGCAAAAAAGTCGGCTCGAAATGGATCGAGACAGACAGAGTTTTCACCAAGTGGAACGGGCTTACTCTTGACCGTTCGGCACCCGGCAGGTATTTCAAAAAGCTCTGTGAGAGAACTGGAATGAGGTATGTATCAAATCACTCATGGCGGCATCTGAACGCTACGCTGCTCATCAACAGCGGTATTGATGTCAAGACTGTGCAGTCCTGTCTTGGACATAGCGTTGCGACAACGACTGTAAACACCTCAAAAGGACACACCCCCACCCACCGCAGCCATATTCGATAAAAAGCAAAGGTTCAGCGACCTATCAAAGCCGCTGAACCTTTATTATTTTGTTCTATTATTCTCAATCTCCGCCACTGTGAGTTTCTATTTTGTGTCGTACCCGCCTTGACCGCATCAAGCACCTCGATCATGTGTGCGGTCATCTTCGTCCGGATTTCATAGCCTTGAGCACCCTGCATATCTCGTCCACCTCGGTCGGGGTCAGCTCGTCGAAGCGGTCAAGCTCCGACTTGACTGTGTTTATCATCGTGATGTGGGTACTGTGCCGTCTGCGTTCCATGAAAAACGAGGTCAGCGTGCTGGTCAGCGAGCCTATCAATCCGATCCCTACCAACATCAGTACCGATGCGATTATCCTGCCATACATCGTCGTGGGCGAGATATCTCCGTAGCCTACAGTGGTTGCAGTCACGAACGCCCACCATATGCCGTCGGCTATCTCCATGCCTTCGGCATAGTGTATCAGCACACCGCCTGAAATCACCGTCATCAGCGCGGCAAATACCACGTATTTGAAGCCGTTGGTGTTGTAGAAGGCTTTAAGCTTTCTTAGCGGTCGTGACAGGAACGCAACTGCCCGCACAAGCCCGAGAATGCTCAACATAATGTCGAGCCGGGTGTCTGTAAGCGGAGGCAGGATACCGTGTATCGGTATCAACGCGATAACGTCCCAGTAATTCATCGAGAAGAATTTTCGCTTGCTTTCAGACTTGACGATCCTCACTATGAGGTCAGCAGCGAATACGAGATACAGCGTAATAAACATCGCACGCTCGATGCTGGTCAGCCGCACTGCCGAGTCTATCACCACCAATACTGCCGCCATGCAAGCCAGTGCACCGAAGATCATATCATAGGCTCTATGGAGCCTTGCGCTTTTCATACATACCACCTCAGTTTAAATGCAGGACATTCAGCAGAAGCACCCAGCTCATTCCGTAGTAGGTGACTACTGCCACAAGGTCGTTGACCGTTGTTATCAGCGGGCCGGAGGCCACCGCGGGATCGACCTTTATCCTCTTGAAGAACAGCGGGATAAGTGTGCCGACCGAACTGGATATCACCATCGCGATGATAAGCGACACCCCGATGCAGCCGGAAATCGCAAAGGAATCCAACGCCCCGCGACCCTTGAACAGCATGATATAAAATCCCACGAGCACAAAGGATATCACGCCCAGCAGCAGACCGTTGCACAGCCCGACCTTCATCTCCTTGCCGACAAGGTGAAGCTTCTGACCGAAGGTGAGGTTTTCGTCGGTGAGTACGCGGATAGTCACCGCCAGCGACTGAGTGCCGACATTTCCCGCCATGTCGAGTATCAGCGACTGGAATGCCATGATGAGCGTAAGCTGCGCTATCACCTTCTCAAACGCGCCCACCACGCCCGACACCAGCATCCCCAGCCCCAGCAGCACGAGCAGCCACGGCAGGCGCTTCTTCATGCTCTCCCTGAGCGGCTCCTTTAAGTCCTCCTCGGCGGTCAGACCTGCGAGACGCGCATAGTCCTCGCCCATCTCGTCATCGACAGCCTCGATCATGCTCTGGGAGGTAATGACCCCCAGCAGCTTGTTTCTGTTGTCGAGCACCGGTATCAGGTTCTCGGAATAGTCCTTCAGCTTTTCGATGCAGTCCTCGGTCTCCTCGTGGGCGTATACATACGGAAAGGACGTGACGATAAGCTTGCCGAGAGGTGTGGTGCTCCGAGCGGTTATGAGATCCTTGAGGTCAATGGCGCCGTAGAACTCGCCGTCCTCCTCCACCACGAAGATGGTCGAAATGTTGTCGTTCTCCTCCGCCTGGCGCACGAGCTCGTTCATCGCCTGCTTTACGCTCAGCCCTTCGGTAACGGAGATATAATTGGTAGTCATGCGGCTGCCGATCTCGTCCTCGTCAAAGGAGGCGATAAGGCTTATCTCAGCGGCGGTATCGGGACTGAGAAGCTCAATGATGAGCCCTCGCTTAGTCTTTTCTATCTCATGAAGGACGTTTGCGGCAGTATCGGTCTCGAGCGCTGAGACGACCTCAGCAGCCTTGGAAATATCCATCTCGTCGAGATATGTTCCCGCCGTTGCCTCGTCGGAAAACTCGAAGATCTCCGCCAGCATATCTGGCGTACATATCCTGAAAAGCTTCTTTCGCTCTGTAGCACCGAGTGTCTCCAGCGCGTCGGCAATGTCGCTGCCGTGGTAGTCCTCCAGCTTCTGCTTCATGACCCTCGGCGAATCGCTGCCGCGTATCATCGCCGCTATCTCTGCGGCTCGGTCAGGCATTGCGCCGGGCTCAACGGCTGTTATTCTGATATCCTCTGACATATTAAAACCCTCACTTTCGTTTGATACGTGATGTGAGGGCCGAAAAGCAAGACCCCGCCTCGGACGAGCCGAAACGGGGTTCATCAGCACTATATATCATCAAGGCCGTCTGCTCTCAGGACAGCGCAAGGCCAAGTGCACAGCGTGACAGCTCCGCACTCCGATTTGATACATATAATGTGTGGCATGAAAGGCGTTTCGACCCGCAACTGTCACCGTTGTTCACTGTTTTCACCTCAGCTTTAATTCAATATTTTGCTTTTATATTTTATCACATTTTAAAGGCTATGTCAAGAAAATTAGTTTGATTTTTAAAATAAATATAACATCATTTTCAAGTCATTTTTCAGTAAATGACATCTCACCTTTCATGCTATATAATTGAATCATCAGATAAAATATTATCATCATTGTCATTCCATATATGGTTCACCCGTCAAAACCCCATTTTTTCACCCCAACACCTCAAAAATATCCTTTAAACACGAAAAATGCCATAAAAAAAGAGCCTCACGGCTCACTGTTTTACCCCGTTATCTGCATTTGGGCGCAGCTAATCTGCGTTCGCCTGCGGCTTCTTAAAAACTTGCAGAAGTTGTAAGCGAGCACCTTGAACTCGAAAAATATTTTCTTGGCTTGCAATCCGAACACGGGAATTTCATCTACACGATATTTTCTCCGAAGTACAGACGGAATCCCTTCGACCGCATTTCTTAACCGACCGATCTTTTTGTATTCCTCTGTCGATATTTTTTTCATATATTTTGCTCGAACGACCTTCTTTGATGAGATACTGAGTAAATATCCGTTTGTCTTTTTCTTAACGCTGCATTCATCTCGGTGCGGACAGCTTTCGCAATGCTTCTCTGACATGATGACTCTGCTCGTTTCGTTGCTTTCGCTGTAACTTTGGCGAATAGGCTCGTGACCTTCGGGACATCTTAAAACACTTTTTCCGTCCTCGCTCATTTCAAACTCCGAGAAGATCGGGGCGGGCAGCGCCCCTGTCAATGCTGTGCAGACAAGCTCGACATTCTTCTTTTCTGCCAGCTTAAAATTCTCGGCACTGCTGTATGCGCCGTCTGTTACCATGAGCTCGGGCGCTGCATTTTCTTCTCTGCTTTCAAGATATTCTCTGCAAAATTCGCTGTCATTGTGAGAGTTCTGTTCGAACGATATATCGGTTATCAGGCTGTCATTTTCTTCGCCGGTCGTCTCAACTATATTTGCTACGTAAAAGCAGATATACACTATTGAGGAAATGAACGAGCTGTTCAGGCTTATGCAGGGCGAGCCCCTCAAATATCGGTTGTTCTTTACTCTTGCAGTTTGCAGCGGTTTCAGACGTGGAGAACTTCTCGGTTTAGAATGGAAAGACATTGACTGGGATAACCGCTTGATAAGTGTTCGCAGAACATCAAATTACTCGGCTGACCTGATACATATAATGCTCCTTGTCTGCGTACAGACAAGCGAAAAATCTGCCAAGCTCTTCTTCACCAATCGCCGATATATTCGGACGTTCTTTTTTTGGCGGAAGTGCCGCTTCGGAATAATTCCGAGGGATTATTCCCTCGCGCAGAGCTAACTGCATTACGTTATGGATAAAAATATGAAGCTCATGAATGTATTTCCTTGTGATGCCGCTGTCAACCATATCGGCATAAGCACGGTTCAAAGTATTCGGCAGCAAATTTTTTAGCTGGATATGCCCGATAAACGGTGCGAGCTTATTTCTTCTGTATTTATAGCTGTATAGCGTCGAGCTTTTTATACCCTGCTGTTCCTTTATCCTCAGAAAGTATTCGCAGTAGTTGTCAAACGTGATACGAGAATCACAAACTGTCTGTTCCTCCACACCTTTTTCAAAGACCGCACCCTGCTTTTCAGCGTTCTTACGGTTCCACTGTGCCGATTTAGTATTATCGTATTTTACGGATAAAGTTTTGAACACCTGCTTGCCCGTCTGAGCGTCACGATGATCGAAAACACGAATACGATATGATGTTATCATACCCTCTTTGTTTTTGCGTTCCTGTATATTCATTCTGCCACCACCTTTCGTGTGGTGGTATTTTTCTGCTGTCTTAGCATTTTAACTCCTTTCCGACAGCGGAATATATCGTACCCTCAGTATAACACATTCCGCTGTTTTGTTCAATATAAAAGTTGCGTTAAATCTTTGAATATTTATCGTCGGTGTTTCTTTTTTGGTGGCTGCTTTTTCTGCTCCTGCTCCCTGCGGAGTTTTTCTTCCTTGACGAGCTTTGAAATGAAATCTCCCTTAGAAATATCATTATATGTATCCCTAATGTCCAAATACACCTTCAGTTTCTCCCAACATTCCTCACTCTCATACTTTTCATACTCTTTTCTCAATCGCAAGATCCTCCCCTCCAGATCACCGATCGACGAAATATGATCTTTGTTTATGACAGCCAACATCTCCGAATGTCTGTAAACATCAAGCTGTTTTTCCGCAGGCTTTGCAAAAACCTGAATCATACTTATCCTCGCATTGAGCGACTCCTCGGTATAGTCCTCCCCCAGTTTCCACAGACTGACCGAACGCTGCTGCCCAGGGGCTTTTATCAGAATGTTCTTATCACGCTTGACTGTAAAGCCATGCCTTTCAAGCTCTGCAAGCAGGTCATCAAAAGAATTTACGGAAGGTATCAAGCTGTCTATCGCCTGACGAATATGCTCTTTCCATGACGTGCCTTTCTTTTTGTGCTGCCATTCGGAATAGTTTAGCGACCTACCCTCGTTCTCAAAGTTGAGGGCAGGAGTAATGCCAAACGCTCTACACACCCCGTTCGTGACCTCACGCATTTTTCTGACGGAAGCCTTGTTATCATAAAACCGCTTGCCGTTAATTGCATAAGAATTTATCAAGATGTGATTGTGAACGTGATCGGTGTTGACGTGCGTAGCAATGACCGCCTGCACAACGTCACCAAACATTTTGCGGACAAACGCCATACCTATCTTGTGGGCAAGCTCCGGAGTAACGCCCTCGGAATCCGCAAAGCTCATTATGTAGTGGATCGCCTTGACGGGGCTTTTGCCATTTTTGCTCGGAGGGGCATCATAGCTGCGCCTTGCGTACTGCTCGTAAACCGTCTTCATCTGCGTGTAGGCGTACTCGGGCTCGGTCATGCAGTTTACCGAAATCGTCAAAACTCGGTCGTCGGTCTTGTCGGGGTTGAGAATGTATGTCAGAGCTTGCTTGACGTTACAGTGGACAGCCACAGATTTACAGTACGGCAAAGCTGGCTCACCTCCTGACGGAGAATTTCAACATCCTTAACATAAATGCTGCACGTTTCGTTGGCTTTCTTCGCCACCTGATTGATATTTCTTGATATGACCCTCATTCCATTCAGCAGGGGGGCAAGCTCTTTCAAATCAATAACATTTACCTCACCACTTAGTGACATTGCCCTAATAAAGGTCGCAGTTTTCAAGTGACACTCAGCAGCCTGCTTTTCGATCTGCTCCCATTCCTCGGCGGAATATACTATCTCCTTGCGGCGGAGCGTTTTGTTTTTTCTTGCTATTTTCATCAGTCCTTTCTTTTTGATTATCGTTCTAATGGCTCACTTTTTTCGAGCCTTCGTTTAGGGCTGCAAAGCCTCTAAACACCGCAGAGGTTAACCACGTTAACACCTGCGGGAAAGTGCCGGTATTTTGCCGGGACTTTCTGTACTTGCTAGTACCTAGTACAGAGCTCCGAAAATCAAACCTCAAAATCATCATTCGATCCTCTCCTGACATTTCGGGCAGGTCTGAGCTCCGCTATAACGAACTCACGCAGTTGAATTTTAGTCCCTCGCGTGATATAATTAAAACATCATCACCGCAAAGGAGACCGCTATGACCAAACTAAAAATCGCACTGTTACAGATAAACCCCATCGGCACCCTCGCCGGTAATCTTGAAAAAGGCACCGCCGCCTGTAGGCAGGCAAAATCTCTCGGTGCAGATATCGCACTGTTCCCGGAGATGTTCAGTATCGGCTACGATATTTATGACCGACCTGCCGAGGTGTGGACAGCTGAGGTTATCCCTGCCGATGACGAGTTTGTGCAGACCTTCGAGAGGCTGGCGGCCGAACTTGATATGGCTATCGGCATAACGTTTCTTGAAACTCATGACCCGAAGCCGAGGAACACTCTTGTGCTCTTCGACCGCCACGGCAGGGAAGCGCTGAAATACTCCAAGGTCCACACCTGTGATTTCAGTGCGGAGAGTTCGCTCGACTCGGGCGATGGCTTCCATGTCTGTGACCTCGACACTGCTGCTGGTATTGTCAAGGTTGGGGCAATGATCTGCTTTGACCGGGAGTTTCCCGAGAGCGCAAGGGTGCTTATGCTCAAAGGCGCCGAGGTCATTCTTGCGCCCAACGCCTGCCCAATGGAGATAAACCGCCTGTCCGCGCTGCGGGCGAGGGCTTACGAAAATATGCTCGCCGTGGCGACCTGCAATTACCCCGAGGGCGTGCCCGACTGCAACGGTCACTCGACGATTTTCGACGGGGTGGCTTGGCTTCGTGATGAGCCCGGCGTGCGGGATATGTGCATACTCGAGGCTGACGGCTCCGAGGGCGTGTTCACCGCCGAGATAGACCTCGATATGCTGCGTGAGTACCGCTCGCATGAGGTCATGGGGAATGCCTATCGTAAAACGTGGGCGTATAAGGTTCTGCTCTGATTGTATGTCAAAGTGCACAAACATATGTGCGAAATTTCTACACCACAGCCCTCCCATTGCCATTGACAATCGAACAAATGTGTGCTATTATATAATAGCGTAGAGAACGTATGTGCTTCTGCTCGTATATGCGTTCCTGCACAACGCCTGTTAAGACCTCGCCAACCTTGACAGTGCAATACAAAATAGAAAGGAGTTTTGACTCAGACAGCATGCTAAAACGCACCTATCGCCAAAGGTGCTGAAATGAATTGATCGCTACATCATCTCCGTGCAAAAAATGCCATTATTGAAGCAATTAGTATTTGGACGGACCGGTTTTTCGCGGTGACTTCGCCTGCACCGTGCGTTCGCCTAGGTTATGACAGTCATAAATAAACTAAACCGGCTGCGTCCGTGATGATCGAAAGGGAAAAATTGAGCGGAAAACAGGCAGCAAGACATTTTGAAGCGTTGGAGAATAAACCTGAGGCTCCTGCCAATAATGAGAAAAAAGGAGCTGATGGCATGACTAAGACCGCCGAACTGGCGCTGAAAAAGCAGACCCTCGAGGCCTGGGCGCGGATACTGTACGGGCAGGGAATGATCGACCTTGCACGCTGCAACCGCATGATCGAGGCTATCGGGAGGTTGAAGGCGTAAAGACAAAAAGGCCGCTGATCGG
>JAFVAN010000025.1 GCA_017480485.1 Ruminococcus sp.
ACTCTTAATTAAGTTGTATATCAAAGCGCTCTCGCGCCTTGCTATCCTTCTCAGCTTTTACACTGACTGTGCGTTTTTTAGTCTTTTCTTGACTTATTACTTCTCGTCTCTCAACTCAAAGTTTCTCAAGGGTTCTTCTTTTGCTTCGTTGTTATTCAATTTTCAAGCTGCTTTGCCATCCCTCTCCTGCGGAGTGGGTGGACTTTTATTATAACACATTTGCGGCCGGATGTCAAGAACTTTATTTCTAAACGTTCTGTGAACCGCAGCCCGCGGCGTGTTCCGCTGTCTTTCCGACAGCTTTATTATTTTATCACTTTCGCGGATGATTGTCAAGCTTTTTTCAGCAATTTGTATATTCAGACAAAAACACAGCAAAAAGCCGAAAAATTATGTAGAAAAAGCAGCAGAAAACACAAAAGCCCCGAGGAGCACAGGGCTCTCGGGGCGGGTGATCTGTTCAGTCCTCATCCTGGGAGAGGTCTGGGACGTATTCCTCGTTTGCGATGACATAGTCCAGGACCTTGCTGTAAAAGGCCGAGGGGTTCAGGGCTATCTTGGACCTGATGAACTCCGCCTGCTCCCTGTCGGGGGCCAGCAGGGTCATATCCAGCAGGGTCATGCCCGCGTCCTGACAGACGCAGCGGACGGTACAGCCCGAGGGGGTCTCGGTGATCTCGAAGCTTGCCTCCTGCTCGGCGCGAAGTCTTGCAAAGAGCTTGAGCCCCGCGGCGTATATCCTGTCGCGGACGCTCTTGTTCACAAGGGACTTAAAATCCACTGCGCCGCGTCTGCCGCTCTCGGTGAGCACATAGACCTCGGTGCCCTGCTGCTCCTCGACGGCGACAGTGCCGTTATCCACCATCTGCTGGATGGCCTCGATGTAGAGAAAATAATTCACAACATTGTCCGAGGTAGCTATCTCCATCAGCTGGGCGGCGGTGACGGGCCTTGCTATCTTGTTCAGGAAGTACGCCAGAAGTATCTTCACCTCATAGACATCAACGGGGCTGAAGACCTCGGGGGTTATCTCGGAATATTCCAAAGGAACGCCCTCCTAACGTTTGAAAACTCAGAAATTGGGGTAATCGAGCATGTGGTTGAGCAGCGCGATATTCACGGCCGCCTCAACGCAGGGAACGGCTCTCGGCACAACGCAGGGGTCGTGTCTGCCCTTGATGGCGATGGTCTCGTTCTTCATCGCGGAATAGTCCACGGTCTCCTGGGGCTTTGCGATGGACGGTGTGGGCTTGAAGGCCACCCGAAGGGTTATTGGCATACCGGAGGAGATGCCCCCGAGGATGCCGCCGTGGAAGTTGGTGCGGGTGACAACATGGCCCTGATCGTTTACATAGAACTCGTCGTTGTTCTCGCTGCCCAGCATCTTGGCGGAGTTGAAGCCCGCGCCGAACTCGAGGCCCTTGACTGCGGGGATGCCGAAGATGAGCTGCGCAATGGAATTCTCCAGGCCGTCGAAGATGGGGGAGCCCACGCCTGCGGGAACGTTGATGGCGATGCACTCGATAACGCCGCCGACGCTGTCCTCGGCCTCCTTGGCCTTCTTGATGTCGTTTATCATCATCCTGCCCTTGCGCTCGCTGATGGTGGGGAAGGTCTTGCCCCGGAGGGTGAGGATATCGTCTCTTGTGGTACGGATAGAGTCGAAGCTCTCGTCCTTGATCTTGTGGATCTCGGCGATATGGGCGCCGACGTAGATGCCGCGGCGCTCGAGTATCTGGCCCGCGACGGCTCCCGCAAAGCAGAGGGGTGCTGTCAGCCTGCCTGAGAAATGCCCGCCGCCTCTGGGGTCGGAGAAGCCTCTGTATCTGAGAGCTCCGGTATAATCAGCGTGTCCGGGCCTTGCAAGCTTCGAGAGCTTGAGGTAGTCGGTGGAATGCTGATCTGTATTGGCGATGAAGGCGCAAAGGGGCGTGCCCGTGGTCTTGCCGTTGAAATAGCCGGACATGATCTGGGGCATATCCTTTTCTCTGCGCTGGGTGGCCGTCTGGTCCTTTCCGGGGGCGCGTCTGGCCATGAACTGCATAAGCTTGTCCATGTCGATGCTCTCTCCGGGAGGCATATTATCTATGCACACGCCTATGGCGGGGCCGTGGCTCTCTCCAAATACAGAAAATGATATCCTATTGCTCCAGGTAGATGACATTATCGTTCCTCCACTCTAAAAAATTTCTGTATATATATAGTACATTCGGCTTCACCGCCACACGCCGCGGCGGCCGGAAAAATAGTCTTCAAGCATCTTCTCGTGCTGGGCGCTGTAGATCTCCGGCAGCTCGTCGCCGCCGAACCAGCCGAGCTCGTCGGTCTCGATGTGGTCGCAGAAGAGCTCGCCGCCGATGATATGGGCGGTAAAGGAAGCGGTGATGGGCTGGTTGCCCGTCCTTCGGGAGATAAAGCCCGAATAGATGCCGCAGAGGGCGTCAACGGCCACATCAAGGCCTGTTTCCTCCTTGGCCTCCCGAACAGCTGTCTGTTCAAGGGTCTCGCCGTATTCCATGAGGCCGCCGGGCAGCCCCCATTTTCCGCAGTCGCAGCGCTTCGCGAGCAGCACCCTGCCCTCTTCGTCGGCAATGACGGTCACAGCCGCGCCCAGTATGCGCTTTTCCGTAGCTTCCCCAGCCAAATCTCAGGCCTCCTCGCTCCCGCCTCCAAGTCGGTCAAAGACCTCCCAGAAATCGGGGTAGCTCTTCGCAACGCACTCGGCGCCGCGGATAAGTATAGGTCCCTCGCTGCGTGTAGAGGCCACGGCCATAGCCATGGCTATCCTGTGGTCGCCGAAGGAATCCACCTCGCCGCCCGAAAGCCTGCCGACGCCCTCGATCTCAAGGCGGTCCTCAAAGGCTCGGGCTCTGCCGCCCGTGCGCTCTATGCAGTTGGAGATGGCTGCCAGCCTGTCGGATTCCTTTATCCTGAGTCTTGCAACGTTTTCAAGCACCGTTCTGCCCTCGCAGAAGCAGCCCAGCACCGCCAGAACAGGCACAAGATCGGGGATATCCGAGCAGTCGAGGCTGAAGGCTTTAAGGCCCACACCATTATTATACACCATCTCGCGGCAAATTTCAATAATTTTTTTGTCGCCCTGCGAAGAATTTACATTCAGTCCATTTATGGTGATGCTGTTGCCGATGGCGTTAGCCACCTCAAAGAAGGCCGCCTGAGACCAGTCGCCCTCTACGCGGGCATTGCAGGGCGAGAGCCTGCGGCACCGAACCAGATAGCCCTCGGGTATCTCCTCCACAGAGCCCCCGAACCGCGAGAGCACGTCGGCGGTGATATCCACATAGGGGCGGCTCTCAAGGTGAGAGGTAAGCATCACTCTGCTGTCCCCCCGCAGCAGGCTCAGGGCAAAGAGCAGCCCCGTGATGAACTGGGAGGAAACGTCCCCGGGCATCCTGTAGTCCCCCGCCGCCAGCCTGCCGCTGACCACAAAGGGCATGGAGCCGTTGTACATGAATCCTATCCCGTGCTTCGGCAGCTCCTCAAGATAGGGGGTGATGGGCCTCCGGGGCAGCCTGCCCCGCCCGATGAAGGTGGCCCTTATGCCCAGCGCCGCCGCCACGGGAATGAGAAATCTAAGGGTCGAGCCGCTCTCGCCGCAGTCCACCGAGGCTGCCTCGGGCGGGTCGGTAACGCCGTCCACGACGGCTGTGTCCCCCTCAAAGACTATTCTTGCGCCGAAGGCCTCCAAGGCCCCTGCGGTGGCCGCGATATCCTGAGACATGGCAAGCCCCGAGATCACGGACCTGCCCTTTGCCAATGCGGCAGCGATAAGCAGGCGGTGAGCCTCGCTCTTGGAGGGCGGTGCTGTTACCTCGCCCCTAAGTTTTTTCGGCACAAGAAGCTTGTCCATTGTTCATTCCTCCTTTTTTAATTCCCCCACCAAGGTCTCAACTGTGCGCACACGATAAGTCTCAGCGCCTCCCCGGAGGGGAGGTGGGTGCCCTTGTTTATGAGGCGGCGTTGCAGCCGTTAGGGGGGCTTTGTGCGGGTGGTATCTATCAAGGCTGCTGTTTCGCGAGGGAGCTCCCTCGCACCACAGAGTTGTAAACGAGCTTGCGAGTGCTCACGCGAATTGCGCCGTGCGCGCTAGCACCCCCGGAGGGGAGGTGGGCGTCTTTGTGAATGAGGCGGCGTTGCAGCCGTTCGGATGGCCTGCTGCGGGTGGGGGCCCGCAGGCCAGTGTTATTAAAATATTAAACCGCCAGTGGCGTTCATTCTGACATTTCCTGCCGCGCCGGGGCTGAAATATCCCACTCCTCCGGCGCTTCCCACGGGGCTTTGCGCTCTCAAAAAATTCTCCCTTTTCCACAAACTTCGGGTCTCAAATTTGTGCAAACATATGTTTTTATATTTAATTTAGTCACAAGCCCTGATCTGTTGCACGCAGGTGTGCAACAAAAGGGCCTTTTTTGCCTGTTTATAGGAGAGGCTTTTTGCGGGCGGCTTCGCGGGGGAGAGCATCGTTACTTGTACAAGTTACTTGTATAAGAATATAATAAAACTAATACTTGTACAAGTCTTATACAAGTTATATTATTATTAATACTTGTACAAGTATAAATCTGATATTATAAGCTTATATTATCAGTCTTATATTATCAGATAATAATAAATAATAATTATATCATAAAAAATAATATTAAATAATAATTATATCATAAATAATAATATTAAATAATAATATTAAATAATAATTATATCATAAATAATATTATTAAATATTATATCATAAATTTTATTATGTCATAATTATTATATCATAAATTATATTATTTTTTTATTATGTCAAAATAGATATTATCTGCCCTTCGCCGCCTGCGGCGGCTCGGGAAGGGGGGCGGAAATGCATCCCACCCCGTTGGGGGGTGTGAGCATTTACCGCCGAGTATCGCTCACCCCTCGGCAGTGCGCTTCTTGCCTCTTGCCTCTAAATTCTTGCTTCTAGTGGCTTTTACCGCCGAGTATCGCTCACCCTCGGTTGTGCGCTTCTTGCCTCTTGCCTCTAAATTCTTGCTTCTAGTGGCTTTTGCCGCCGAGATTTGCTCACCCCTCGGCGGTGCGCTTCTTGCCTCTTGCCTCTAAATTCTTGCTTCTAGTGGCTTTTGCCTCTAAATTCTTGCTTCTAGTGGCTTTTGCCTCTAAATTCTTGCTTCTAGTGGCTTTTGCTCACCTGAATGATATTTCCCGGGCTCAGAGCTCATCCAGCACTGCCCCGATCTCCTCCTCGGTGATCTCTCGGGCAAAGCAGTTATCGCCGAACTGCATCACGGCGCCTATCTCCTTCTGGAAAACGAAACGAAGCCTGCCGCTGCGCACCTTCTTGTCGGTGTAGAGCTTTTTGAGCAGGGCGCGCCTGTCGATGTATTCGGGGATGGTCACGGGCAGCCCCGCACGGGCGCAGAGGGCAATGACCCTGTCGGCGTTCTCGCGGCTGATGTAGCCGTTCTTCTCGCCAAGACGGACCTCCGCCGCAAGGCCGATGCTCACGGCCTCTCCGTGCAGCAGGCGGTAATCGGAGACGGTCTCCACCGCCCTGCCCACGGTGTGGCCAAGGTTCAGTATCTCTCTCAGGCCGCTTTCCCGCTCGTCCTGCATCACAACGCGGTACTTGATCTCGCAGTTCTTCTGTGCGATGTACTCGCAGGGTGCCGCCTCAAAGTCCAGTATCTCCTCGATGTGCTCCTCGAGGTAGTCAAACATCTCGCTGCTGCCGAGGCAGGCGTGCTTGATGGTCTCGGCAAGGCCGCTGGAAAGCTGACGGCGGGGCAGGGTCCTCCAGCAGTCGATGTCGATGTAGACCTTTCGCGGCTGGTTGAACATACCGATCAGGTTGGTCGCAAGAGGGGTGTCCACGGCGGTCTTGCCCCCGACGGAGGCATCCGCCGCCGCCAGAAGGGTGGTGGCGTAGTTCACAAAGGGCACGCCCCGCCCGAAGGTCCCTGCCACAAAGCCCGCCAAGTCGGTGACAACACCGCCGCCGATGGCAACGACGCAGCAGTCCCGCCTGAACCCACGCTCCAGCATGGCGTCCTCCACCTGCTCCTTCATGGCGCGGGTCTTGGACTTTTCCCCTGCGGGGATGGTGAAGAGCTCTGCCGCGAAACCCGCCTCTTTAAGCTTCTCCGTCAAGGCCTCGGCATAGAGGGGGGCAACGTTTGAGTCCGTCACCACCGCCAGCTTGGAGGCCCGCCCGCCGAGGCCGTTTTTCAGGTCCCGTATCAGGTCCTCTCCCAGTCCTCGGCCTATCTGTATATCGTAGCTGTCGTCAACTACCCTTTTAAGCTCACAGCGAAAATTCATCTTCCGTCTCCTTTACGGTTTTAATATTATTATATTATACTACAACTGTTCCCTGTTGTAAAGCCCCGGGCGCATATAGGCGAAGCCGGAATGATCAAAATACCGCGCCGCAGGCGCACCTTATCTGACCTCTAACCTCTAACATCTAACCTCTGTCAGCGCAGCTGACTGCGGCAGAACTGCTCCATAGCCTTGATCTTCTTCATAGCGGCCGCGAACTGCTCGGGGGTGAGGGACTGTGCGCCGTCGCTCCAAGCGTTCTTGGGGTCGATGTGGACCTCTATCTCCAGAGCGTCAGCGCCTGCGGCAACTGCCACAAGAGACATGGGCTCTACCAGCGAGGCTATGCCCGTGGCGTGGCTGGGGTCGATGACTATGGGAAGGTGGGTCTTCTGTCTCAGCAGCGGAACGGCGGAGATATCAAGGGTGTTGCGGGTCTCGGGCTCGAAGGTGCGGATGCCCCTCTCGCAGAGGATGACCTTGCTGTTGCCCTCGCTCATGATGTACTCGGCACTCATCAGCAGCTCCTGCAGGGTGGCGGAGAGGCCGCGCTTGAGCAGTACAGGCTTGTCGCAGCGGCCAAGGGCCTTTAACAGCGTGAAGTTCTGCATATTGCGGGCGCCCACCTGAACAACGTCCACGTCCGCGAAAAGGTCAAGGTCCGAGAGGTCCATGATCTCGGTGACGATGGGCAGGCCCGTTTCCTTTCTTGCCTGAAGCAGCAGCCTGATGCCCTCGGCGCCAAGGCCCTGGAAGGCGTAGGGCGAGGTCCTTGGCTTGAAGGCGCCGCCCCGCAGGAAGGTGGCTCCCGCCTCCTTAACGGCAATGGCTGTCTTCATCAGCTGGTCCTCGGTCTCTACGGAGCAGGGGCCTGCGATAACGTTCAGCTCTCCGCCGCCGATGTGCCTGCCGCAGACCTCGATGACGGTGTCCTCGGGGTGGAAGCGGCGGTTGGCGTTCTTGTAGGGCTCCTGCACCCGCTTAACGCTCTCTACTACCTCCTTGGCCCTAACGTCGTCCAGGTCGATGGACGTGGTGTCGCCGATGAGGCCGATTATGCGGGAGTGAACGCCCGTTACAAGATTGGTCTTTACGTCAAATCTGTGCAGCCACTCTACCAGCTCTGCTACCTGTTCTTCACTTGCGTTGTTTTTCAGTACGATCACCATTTTTACATTCCTCCTAAAAATCAAAAAGCAGCCCGAACCGTGTTCAAGCTGCTTAAAGTTACCTGTTTATCAAGGATACCCGCCCTACTCGGCGCCAGACAGCTCACAACACGAAAAGACCTTAGCAAACCAGAAGCTAAAGCCGAAAAAGAAGTATGTAAAGACTGTCTTTACAGAGCTGTGCATAGGGGACATCCTTTCCATTAAATGTCATTACTGGCAATAAGAATTATACACCCCGCGTCAGCCGCCGTCAACCCAATTCGAGGATTGTTTACAAATTCTTAAACTTTCAGGCGGGGACGGAGGCCTGAGGAAAGCTGAGGGTCAGGGCGAATATCCCCTCCCTGACGTCGGCCCGTACAGTGCCGCCCAGCAGCTCCGTGAACTGCTTTGCGATGGCGAGGCCCAGCCCCGTGTTGCCCTTGGTGCGGGAGATATCGGTGGTGTAGAACTCGTCGAAGATGCGCTCGGGGTCAAGGTCAGGGGACAGGAGCCTGTTGGAAAAGGTGATGCTTATGCCCTCCCTCTGCTCCGCCGTGACGGTCAGGTCCCCGGCGCCGTGCTTCAGGGCGTTGCCGATAAGATTATCGAATATCCTCAGCAGCATATTCCTGTCCGAGGGGAGCATGAGCCTGCGCTGAGAGCAGTTGAAAACTATCTGCCTGCCCCGGTCGCACCAGTCATCGAAGCTGCCTGCCATGGCCTCCTCCAGCACCGCCACAAGGTCCAGATCGGTCTTTTCGGGCTCCTTCCCTCCCGAGATCACCTTCGAGAGCTCGAAGAAGGAGTTTATCAGCTCCTCAAGCCTTTGCAGGCGCTTTTCGATAATTCCGAGCTCCCTCGCCTTCTCCTCCTCGGAGAGGTCGGAGCGCTGCATAAGGTCGATGTAGCCCAGAGCCGAGGTCAGCGGCGTGCGCAGGTCGTGGGAAATGTTCGTCATCATCTGCTCGAGGGCGTGGTTCTTGCGGTTGTAGAGGGCCTTCGCGGCCCGCATCTCCCGCAGCAGCAGGTTTATACGGTCTATGAGCCCGTCGGCCATGCCGTTTTTCGACCTTAGCAGCAGGTTCGTGTCCTCGTCCCGAAGCTCGTCCAGCTGGCGGGAGATGCTGCGGTACTCGCGCCTCTGCAGCACAAGCAGCGCCGCCGCTGCGGCAAGGGCTATTGAAAGAATTATCACTGCCGCCGTCATTGAGGTCGCCTCCTTTTGGATGTTAGGATGATAGTAAGATACGACGATGACCGCAAGAGCACTCTGGCCCTTACGGTCGGTCTGTTATATAGCTACGTTCTGCGGTCCCTCGGCTCGTTTAGCCGTCTATCTCTCTCTTGTTCCACAGCAGATAACCGAGCACGAAGGAGAACACTGTCACCGCGGCGCTGAGGATATAGCACTTGGCCCTGTAGCTGTCGGTGCAGCCGATGGCCAGCTTGCCGATCATGGTGCTGAGCTCGTAGGTAAGCAGCTTTTCTCCCACCTTTCTGGTGCTCTCGATGCTGTAAACAGCCAGCACTATGGTGGTGTAGGCGATGGGAGTGATGATGACCACGGCGTTGAAGGCGGCAGCCCTTTTGAGCACAAAGGCCGCAAGGATGAACACCGAAACGGTGGCTGCGAACAGCGGCAGCTGGCCCAGAAAGGCCTTCGAGAACTCCGAGACAGAGGAGCTGTACTTGCTGCCGTTGACGGCGCGGTTAAGAAAATAGAAAAGGTAATTTACGGCTATCATGCTAAGCAGGGAGAAAACAAGGGTGAAGAAGAACTTTGAAAGAAAGAAGCCCCTCTTGCTGACGGCGGAGGTGATGGAGTTCTTCACCGTATGCTCGCTGAACTCGCCCGCTATTATTGTGAAGGCTAAGAAGATAAGGAAGAAATAGAAGGAGAAATTCATGGCGATCTGCCTGATGTCCAGCTTGGTGCTCTCGTCATAGTCCAGCGGGGCACCAAGGGTTATGCCGCCCGTCTGGTGATAGATGACCGCGAGTATAAGGGTGCCTAGGGAAAGGACCCAGAAAAACCAGAAGCCGCGGCTCCTGACTAAGCGGTAAAGCTCTGCCTTGAACATATTTATCATCTCGACACCTCCCCAACAAGCTGCTTGAAGTAATCCTCGAGGGAAACTCCCGACTCGTACAGGCCCATGAGGGCCACATCGTTCTGCACAAGGGCCCTGGCGATGACCTCGGGCCTTGCGCCCTGGTCGTAGATGCGCAGCTCCGTGCTGTCTATCACCTTGTAGTCCCTGATGCCTATGTCCTCCAGAAGGGTGGCGGTCTTTTTGGTGTTGTCGGCTTTTACCACCACGCAGCGGCTGCATTCAAGGTCAAGCTCCTGCTTTGTGACCTCCTTGAGCACTCTGCCCTGCTCGATGAAAAGGAAGCGGTTCGCCACGGCGTAGAGCTCAGAGAGGATGTGGCTGGAAATTATAAGGGTCATGCCCCGCTCCTGAGAGAGCCTGCGGAAGGTGTCCCGCAGGGCGCTGATGCCGATGGGGTCAAGGCCGTTTATGGGCTCGTCCAGAATTACAAGATCGGGGTCGTCCAGCACCGCGAAGGCGATGCCAAGCCTCTGCTTCATTCCAAGGGAGAACTTCTTGAACTTTTTGTCCCTTGCCTCCGTGAGCTGCACCAGCTCCAGAGCCTCGTCTATCCTGCCTGTGTCGGTGATTCCCTTTTGCAGGCAGTAATAGCGCAGGTTCTGATAGGCCGTCATGTTCCCGAAAAATGCGGGGTTCTCGATGAGGCAGCCTATACGGCGCTTTTCCTTTGCCGCGGCGGCGCCCGTCTTACCAAAAACGGAATACCCGCCCTCTGTGGCCTCGGTGAGCCCCGTTACCAGCTTCATCATGGTCGTCTTGCCCGCGCCGTTGCGCCCCACAAGGCCGTAGATGTCTCCCTTGTAAACGGTCATGTCGGCGCCGTCAAGGGCAGTAAAATTCTTGTAGCGCTTGGTGAGCTGCTGTGTCTGCAATATCGTCTCGCGCATTTCTGTGACCTCCTGTTCTTTCGCTTACGCTCGCGGAGATCCATCCCGATCTCCGCAGAAGCAAGAGCGCTTCGCTTTTAAGAGGCAAGACAAGGTGCGCCTGCGGCGCGGATCCTTCTATTGCCTTAAAGCCCTACGCTCTTCCTTTGATATCTCAATTATAACAGCGAGGTCTTAATAAACACTTAAATCAAATCTTAAAAAAGTCTTATTTTTTTAATCTATATCCGATGCCCCAGACCGTCTCGATGTACTCGGTATCGGGGTCGGCAGTCTTTAGCTTCTTCCGCAGCTTGCTGATGTGGACGTTCAGGGTGTTGTCGTCGGCGGAGTTCTCGTCGTTCCAGATGGTGTCGTAGATCAGGCTCTTTGTGCAGGTGCGGGTGGGGTTCTCCATCAGCAGCCGCAGCAGGGCGAACTCGTGCCTTGTGAGCTCCAGGTCCACGCCCCTGCATGAGGCGGTGAGCTCCCCCGTGTCAAGGGAGATATCCTTGTAGCTGAGAGTCTCGCCCGAGGAGGCGCCGCTGTCCTTGCGGAGCCTCGCGGCTATCCTTGCCAGCAGCTCCTCGTTGTGGAAGGGCTTTGTGATGTAATCGTCGGCGCCCAAGGCAAAAAGGTCCACCTTCCTGCCGATGTCGTGGATGGCGCTTATGACGATGACCGGTACGCTGTGCTTCTGCTTCAGCTCCTTGATTATTTCCTCACCGCTGCGCCCGGGCAGCATCAGGTCCAGCAGCACAAGGCTCACCTCGCTGCTGTGGGCCAGCAGGCCCTCGGTGCCCGAATAGGCGCTGACGGTGCGGTAGCCGTTCTGCCGCAGCAGCATCCTTAGCATATCGTTTATCTCCGTGTCGTCCTCAACTATAAGGATGGTCTTAGACATTTGATCTCCTCCGGTCCTCCCCCGCTTGGGGGATACTTGATGATAAGTAAATTATACCATCCCCGAAAGGTCAAGTCAAGCAGAGAGAGCAGAAAAAAGGATGCCCGCCCCCACGGGGCAAACATCCCTTTCACAGCATATCATCAAAGAAGCGCCTTCAGCCTCTCGGCGGCGGTGGCGGTGTCCTCGGGGCTGCCAAAGGTGGAGAAGCGGAAATAGCCCTCGCCGCATTTTCCGAAGCCCTCGCCTGGGGTGCCGATTATCCGGGCCTCGTTCAGCAGCTTGTCAAAGAACTGCCAGCTGCCCATGCCGTCGGGGCATTCCAGCCAGATATAGGGCGCGTTCTTGCCCCCTGTGTACCAGATGCCAAGGGCGTCCAGAGCCTGCATGAGGGTGCGGGCGTTTTGCTTATAGACGTTTATGTTCTCGTGTATCTGGCGCTGGCCCTCGGGGGTGAAGACCTCGCAGGCCGCCCGCTGGATTATGTAAGACACGCCGTTGGTCTTGGTGGTGCGGTTGCGCACCCACATCTCGTTGAAGCTCATGCCGTTCCGTTTCAGCTCCCCGGGGATGACTGTGTAGCCAAGGCGGGTGCCTGTGAAGCCTGCGGTCTTGGAGAGGGAGCAGATCTCCACGGCGCAGGTGCGGGCGCCCTCGATCTCAAAGATCGAGTGGGGCAGGGCCTCGTCCTCGATGAAGGCCTCGTAGGCGGCGTCGAAGAGTATGACAGCTCCCCACTCGTTGGCCCAGTCCACCCATTTTTTAAGCTGCTCGCGGCTGAATACGGCCCCTGTGGGGTTGTTTGGCGAGCAGAGATAGATGAGCTCCGCGTCGGTGTTCTCGTCGGGAAGGGGCAGAAAGCCGTTCTCACGGGAGGAGGGCAGGTGAACTATCTCCCGCCCGCCCATTACGTTTGCGTCCACATAGGCGGGGTAGGCGGGCTCGATTATCAGGGAGCGGTTAGAGCGGTCGAAGAGGTCAAGGATATCCCCCAGCTCGTCGGAGGCGCCGCTGGAGATAAAGACCTCGTCATCCTCCACCGCAACGCCGCGGCTGCGGTAATAGTCCCCCACGGCTGTCCTCAGGAAGGGCGCACCGCACTCGGGCATATAGCCGTTGAAGGTCTCGGGCCGCGCCTGATCCTCGGCGGCGGCGTGGAGGCCCTTTATCACTGCATCGCACAGCGGCAGCGACACGTCACCGATGCCCATCCTGTAAAGATGGGTCCCGGGGTGCTCCTCCAGATACTGCTTTGTTTTCTGGGCGATATTATAGAAAAGGTAAGAGCTTTTCAGGTGCGAGTAATTCATGTTAGGTGTAAGCATTACAGTTTATTCTCCTTTCTCGGGGGCGAGCTTTATTTCGTATTTGTCCTTCATGGCGCCGTGGGTGACGGGGGTGGGGTATCTGCCGCTGAAGCAGGCCTTGCAGCAGCCCGAGGCCCCGATGAGCTCCCGCAGCCTCCCCACGGGAAGGTAGCCCAGACTGTCGGCCCCCATAAAGGCCGCTATCTCCTCGGTGGTGCGGCGATTGGCGATAAGGCTCTCCTCGGAGTCGATGTCCGTGCCGTAGTAGCAGGGGTGCAGGAAGGGCGGCGCCGAAACACGGAAGTGTATCTCCCGGGCTCCCGCCTCCCGCAGCAGCGAAACTATGCGCCCGCCTGTGGTGCCGCGGACGATGGAATCATCCACCAGCACCACCCTTTTGCCCTTGACGCTTTTTTCTACCGCCGAGAGCTTGATCCTCACCTTGTCGGTCCTCGCGGATTGGGTGGGAGAGATGAAGGTGCGGGCGATGTATTTGTTCTTGATGAGCCCGATGCCGTAGGGGATGCCCGAGGCCTGTGAAAAGCCCAGGGCCGCGTCCAGCCCCGAGTCCGGCACGCCGATGACTATATCAGCCTCGGCGGGGCAGCTCTCGGCAAGGATACGCCCAGCCCGCAGCCGCGCCTCGTGGACGGAGACCCCGTCGATCACCGAGTCGGGGCGGGCAAAATAGATATACTCAAAAATGCAGATGTGCTTTCGCTTCGTGCCGCAGTGCTCTCTTACCGAGCGCACGCCCCCCGAGGAGAACACCAGCATCTCCCCTGGCTCGATGTCCCGCTCGAAGCGGGCGCCGATGGCCGTAAGGGCGCAGCTCTCGGAGGCCACGGCGTAGGAGCCGTCCTCCAGCCTGCCGAAGCAGAGAGGCCTGAAACCGAAGGGGTCCCGCACGGCAATGAGCTTGGTTGGAGACATCACCACAAGGGAATAGGCCCCCTCGATGATGTCCATGGCCCTGAGCACCGCCTCCTCGATAGAGGGGGTGACAAGGCGCTTTTTGGTGATGATATATGCTATAGTCTCGGTGTCCGAGGTGGTGTGGAAGATAGCCCCCGAGAGCTCCAGCTCCCGCCGCAGCTCGGCGGCGTTGGAGAGATTGCCGTTGTGGGCCAGAGCCATGCGGCCCTTCATGTGGTTCACAACTATGGGCTGGCAGTTGCGGCGCTCGTTGCCGCCCGTGGTGGAGTAGCGGACGTGGCCCACCGCCATGCTGCCCTCGGGCAGCCCGGACAGGGTGGAGGGGCCAAAGACCTCTCCCACCAGCCCCGTGTCTCTGTGGGCGGTTATCACACCGTCCTCGCAGACGGCGATGCCGCAGCCCTCCTGCCCTCGGTGCTGCAGGGCGTAGAGGCCGTAATATACTGTCTCGGCCAGAGGGGCCTTGCGGGGGGACCATATCCCGAAAACTCCGCACTCCTCTCGGAGACCGCTCATTTATCGCTCCTCCCTGCCGCCGCAGAGACAAAGCCCACAAACAGCGGGTGGGGCCTGTTGGGCCTGCTCTTGAACTCGGGATGGAACTGCACGCCGACGTAGAAATCCCGATCGGTGAGCTCCACCGTCTCCACCAGTCTGCCGTCGGGAGAGAGGCCGCTGAGAGTCAGTCCTGCTTCGGTGAGCCTTGTGCGGTAGTCGTTGTTGAATTCGTAGCGGTGGCGGTGACGCTCGCTGATGGTCTCGGCGCCGTAGCAGCGGCGCATGGTGGTGTCCTCTGCTATCACACAGGGATAGGCCCCCAGCCTCAGTGTGCCGCCCTTGTCGATGGAGTCGCTCTGGCCGGGCATGAAGTCGATGACCTTGTTTTTGCAGAGCTCGTTGAACTCTCCCGAATCCGCGTCCGTTATGCCGCAGACGTTCCGTGCATACTCGATGACGGCGATCTGCATTCCAAGGCAGATGCCAAAGAAGGGCAGGCCGCTCTCTCGGGCACACTTCACTGCGGTTATCATGCCCTCTATGCCGCGGCCCCCGAAGCCCCCGGGGACGATCATCCCGCTGACGCCCGCCAGGGCCTCGGAGATATTGTCCTCCGTCAGCTTTTCGGAGTCTATCCATTTTATATCAACGTGGGTGCCGAGGGAATAGCCCGCATGACGCAGGGCCTCGGCCACCGAAAGATAGGCGTCGTGGAGCTCGGTGTACTTGCCCACAAGGGCGATGGCGGTGGTCCTGTCGGCAGACTTGATGCGCTCCACCATCTGCCGCCACTCGTCAAGGTGGGGGCGTGGGGCGGTTATGCCCAGCCTGTCGCAGACCACCTGCGAAAATCCCGAGCTCTCCAGCATCAGCGGCGCCTCGTAGAGGTCCGGAAGGGTAAGGTTCTCGATGACACATTCCTCCCGCACGTTGCAGAACAGCGCTATCTTGCGGAAGATGGACTCCTCAAGGGGCCTGTCGCAGCGCAGCACGATTATATCGGGATTTATACCCATGCCCTGCAGCTCCTTGACAGAGTGCTGGGTGGGCTTTGACTTGTGCTCGTCGGAGCCCGAGAGGAAGGGCACCAGCGTAACGTGGATGAACAGCGCGTTCTCCCGCCCCACCTCAAGGGATATCTGCCGCACGGCCTCGATAAAGGGCTGGGACTCGATGTCGCCGATGGTGCCGCCGATCTCGGTGATTATCACATCCGCGTCCGTCTTCCTGCCGACGGAGTAGACGAACTCCTTGATCTCGTTTGTGATATGGGGGATGACCTGCACCGTGGAGCCAAGGTACTCTCCGCGGCGCTCCTTGTTCAGCACGTTCCAGTAGACCTTGCCCGTGGTCAGGTTTGAATAGCGGTTCAGGTCCTCGTCGATAAAGCGCTCGTAGTGGCCCAGATCCAGATCGGTCTCGGCGCCGTCCTCGGTGACGTAGACCTCGCCGTGCTGGTAGGGGCTCATGGTGCCGGGGTCAACGTTTATGTAGGGGTCCAGCTTCTGGGCCGCCACCACCAGCCCTCGGGATTTGAGCAGCCGCCCAAGGGACGCTGCGGTTATCCCCTTTCCAAGGCCCGAAACGACTCCGCCTGTGACAAATATATACTTTCTCATAGCTCATTCTCCTTCTAGAAGCAAGAACGCTTCGCTTTCAGAGGCAAGAGGCAAGACAAGGTGCGCCTGCGGCGCGGTTTTTGAACTTGCCGCCTTCGGCGGCTTCTTGCTTCTTGCTTCTATATTCTTGCCTCTGGCTCACACTGCGCTTGCACCATAGTTTGAAAGGACACGCGCCGATGGGTCGTTGACGTTGCAGCCCTCCCAGCTCCTGTTTGGCATCCAGAAGTCCACTATCATCTCGCCCTGTCCGGGATAGTATTTTTCAAATAGCTCCCGGTAAAGCAGGGACTCCTTTGTGAAGGGCTGTGCGTGGGTGTATTTCTGTCTGAGGCTCTCGTATTCCTCGTCGGTGTAGTATTCCTCGGCGTAGGCCTTCAGGTAGTTCACAAGGGAATGGCCCACGGCGTCCGAGAAGGCCGCCTTCTCGCGGTATAGTATGTCGTGAGGAAGATAGTCCCCCTCGAAGGCCCTTCGCAGAAGATACTTGCCCTTGCCGTAGGTGTTCAGCTTCTTGGCGGGGTCGATGGCCATGACGTACTTGACAAAGTCCAGATCGCCGAAGGGCACCCGCGCCTCGAGGGAGTTCACGGAGATGCACCTGTCGGCTCGGAGCACATCGTACATATGCAGCTCCCGCACCCGCTTCTCGGCCTCCCTCTGGAACTCCTCCGCCGAGGGGGCGAAGTCGGTGTATTTGTAGCCGAAGAGCTCGTCCGAGATCTCTCCCGTCAGGATGACGCGGATGTCCGTCTGCTCGTGGATGGCCTTGCACACCAGATACATCCCGACGCTGGCGCGGATGGTGGTGATGTCGAAGGTCCCCAGCAGCCGCACCACCTCCTCGAGGGAGGCGATTACGTCGTCCTTTGTAATTATTACCTCGGTGTGGTCGGAGCCGATGTAGTCGGCGGTCTGCTTTGCATATTTAAGGTCTATGGCGTCCTCGCTCATGCCTATGGCGAAGGTGCGGATGGGGCGCCGGGCCTTCTTCTGGGCGATGGCGCAGACCAGCGACGAATCCAGCCCGCCCGAGAGCAGGAAGCCCACCTTTGCATCGGCGATGAGCCGCTTCTCGACGCCCGCTACCAGCTTCTCACGGATGTTTTTATAAATGGCCTCATGATCGTCACGGCAGACCTCATCTACCTTAGCTATATCGCACCAGCAGTGGAACTCGCCGTCGTAGTAGTGGCCCGGGGGAAAGGGCATTATCTTCTGGCAGATGCCCACAAGGTTCTGGGGCTCGCTGGCAAAGACTATCTCCCCCTCTGCATCATAGCCGTAATAGAGCGGCCGTATGCCGATGGGGTCTCGGGCGGCAATGAACTGCTGGCGCCTGCCGTCATAGATGATGCAGGCAAACTCCGCATCCAGAAGAGAGAACATCTGCACGCCGTACTCGCGGTAGAGGGGCAGAAGTATCTCGCAGTCGGAGTCGCTTTTGAAGGTGTAGCCCTTTTGTATCAGCTCCTCCCGCAGGGCCTTGAAGCCGTAGAGCTCGCCGTTGCAGACGCAGCTGTCTCCCTCCAGTGTGAAGGGCTGCATCCCCTCGTCGGTCAGGCCCATTATGGACAGCCTGTGAAAGCCCAGCACGCCGCCGTGCACGGGCATATACCGTGTGTCGTCGGGGCCTCGGGACTTCGTTCTTTCAAGGCACTCGCTCATAAGCCTCATGTCGGCCCTTGCCGAGCACCATCCCATTATACAGCACATAATTATTCCTCCGAAAAACAGAACTCGGCCGCCGCCATCGGGCGGCAGCCACAGCTCTGTATTTGATTTCTTTTATATTTATCTTACGCCGAACAGCAGCTCGTCGTAGGTGGGGAAGGGCCAGAACTTGGCGGCGGTGATGGTCTCGGCCTCGTCGCAGGAGGCGCGGAGCTTCTCCATCACGCCCAGCAGCTCGTCCCTGATGAGATAGCCCGTCTCGATAACGTTCGCAGCACCCTGTACCTTTTCCAGCGCCTTGTCAAGGTCGTCAAGGCTCTTGTATGCGTCAGAGGCCAGCTGAGAGAGGCGCTTAACGGTCTCGGTCTCATAGGTGCAGGCCAGATCGGTGGCAAGAGACTTCTTGGTGTTGGCGGTCTTTGCCACAAAGGCCGCGTACTCCTCGATGGCGGGCAGGATGTCGCGCCTTGCCAGCTGCTCCATGGTGTTGGCCTCGATGACTACCTGCTTGCAGTAGTTCTCCAGGGTGATCTCCGTGCGGCTCCTGAGCTCCGCCTCTGTGAACACCTTGTGGAGGGTGAGCATCTTGACGTTCTTCTCGTCCAACAGGTGAGGGATGGCGTCGGGAGTGGTGCGGTAGTTCAGCAGGCCGCGCACCTCCGTGGCCTCCTTGATCCACGCATCGTCGTAGCCGTTGCCGTTGAAGATGATGCGCTTGTGGTCGGTGATGGTCTTCTTTATCATCTCATGGAGCTTTTCCTCGAAGTTCTCGGCCTGCTCAAGCCTGTCGGCGTAGATGCGCAGGCTCTCGGCCACTGCGGAGTTGAGCATGATGTTTGCGCAGGCGATGGAGTCCGCCGAGCCCACCATCCTGAACTCGAACTTGTTGCCCGTGAAGGCAAAGGGCGAGGTGCGGTTGCGGTCGGTGGTGTCTCTTGTAAAGCGGGGCAGCACGCTTACGCCCAGCTTCATTACCTTCTTTTCAACGCCCTCGTAGGGGGTGTCGGTCTCGATGGCGTGGAGGATGCCCTCCAGCTCCTCGCCAAGGAACATGGAGATGACAGCGGGAGGCGCCTCGTTAGCGCCAAGGCGGTGGTCGTTGCCTGCGGTGGCAACAGATATCCTCAGCAGATCCTGATAGTCGTCAACGGCCTTGATAACGGCGCAGAGGAACAGCAGGAACTGTGCGTTCTCGTAGGGGGTCTCGCCGGGGGTCAGAAGGTTTACGCCCGTGTCGGTGGCGATGGACCAGTTGTTGTGCTTTCCGGAGCCGTTGACGCCCGCGAAGGGCTTTTCGTGCAGCAGGCAGACAAGGCCGTGCTTCTGGGCCACCTTCTTCATGATCTCCATGGTCAGCTGGTTGTGGTCGGTGGCCACGTTTGTGGTGGAGTAGATGGGCGCCAGCTCATGCTGGGCGGGGGCCACCTCGTTGTGCTGGGTCTTTGCAAGGATGCCCAGCTTCCACAGCTCCTCGTTCAGGTCTGTCATATAGGCCTCGACCCTGGGCTTGATGACGCCGAAGTAATGATCGTCAAGCTCCTGTCCCTTGGGGGGCTTTGCGCCAAAGAGGGTGCGGCCCGTGTAGATCAGGTCCTTTCTCTTGCTGTAGAGCTCCTCGGGGATGAGGAAGTATTCCTGCTCGGGGCCAACGGAGGTGGTGACGTGGCGCACCTTGTCGTTGCCGAAGAGCTTCAGGATGCGCAGGGCCTGCTTGTTGAGGGCCTGCATGGAACGCAGCAGCGGTGTCTTCTTGTCAAGGGCCTCTCCGCCGTAGGAGCAGAAGGCCGTGGGGATGCAGAGAGTCTTTCCTTTAATAAAGGCGTAGGAGGTGGGGTCCCATGCGGTGTAGCCTCTGGCCTCAAAGGTGGCTCTCAGGCCGCCCGAGGGGAAGGAGGAGGCGTCGGGCTCGCCCTTGATGAGCTCCTTGCCCGAAAAGTCCATGATGACCCTGCCGTCGGGAGAAGGAGAGATGAAGGAGTCGTGCTTCTCGGCGGTGATGCCCGTCAGGGGCTGGAACCAGTGGGTGTAGTGGGTAGCGCCCTGCTCCACGGCCCATTCCTTCATGGCCTCGGCCACGGCGTTGGCAACTGTGATATCCAGCTTCTCGCCGATCTCGATGGTATTTTTCAGCGAATTATATACCTTTGCGGACAGTCTTGATTTCATCACTCTGTCGTCAAATACCTTGCTTGCAAAAATTTCCGTAACAGTGCTCATTTGTGTTTCCTCCGTTTCCTGTAACAGCAGCGCCGCGACGGAGCAGCCCGCCGCGGACGTCGCTGCCCCATCAAAAAAAGTATCAAAAAAGAGACAAGGGCGCCGAAGTTTTTAGCTTCGAGACGTCCTTGCCTCTATGCTTTGTATTATACACCCTTTTTCCCCCTTTGTCAAGCACGTTTTTTACAAATATCTGCATTTTGCCGTCTTAAATCTTGCAGAATTTTCACAAACTTGCGCAATCCTATTGACAGAAATGAATTTTTGAGCTATAATACTTGCAAGTTCTTAATATTTGATGAGCAATGGCGTTCATTAGCAGCTGCACCCCTCAGTGGGTGCGGCTGCTGTGGGCGCTTTTTTGCTTTTAGAAGCAAGACCCAAGGCCGTCCGCGCAGCGGACAAAACAAGATCCCGCGCCGCAGGCGCACCTTGTCTTGCCTCTTGCCTCTGAAAGCGAAGCGCTCTAATATCTAAAAGGAGAGATATTTATGAAACTTGAAGGTGAAGTACGCATCCCCTCAGGCTGTGCCATAGCGGCCCTCATTTCCCGCGAGGGCAAGGGCATTACGGGAGATGTGATCTACAACGCCATGAAGCCCATGCACGACCGCTCCAACGGCCTTGGCGGCGGCTTCGCGGCCTACGGCATCTATCCCGAGTACAGGGATCTTTTTGCGTTCCACATTTTCTTTGACCACCGCTCTACCCGCAAGGAGTGCGAGGCATTTTTAAAGGAGCGCTTCGAGATCGTAAAGGGCGAGCTGATACCCACCCGGAAGATACCCCAGATCACCGACGAGCCTATCATATGGAGATACTTCTGTGCGCCTCTCCGCTCTGCGGTGGAGAGCGAGCAGATCGACGAGAACGAATTCACCGCCCGAACGGTGATGAAGATAAACACCGAGATGAAGGGCGCCTATGTGTTTTCCAGCGGCAAGAACATGGGCTGCTTCAAGGCAGTGGGCTACCCCGAGGACGTGGGCCTGTTCTACAGGCTGGAGGAATACGAGGGCTACTCCTGGACCGCCCACGGCCGCTACCCCACCAACACCCCCGGCTGGTGGGGCGGGGCCCATCCCTTCTCCCTGCTGGACAGCTCTGTGGTGCACAACGGCGAGATATCCAGCTACGACGCCAACCGCCGCTTCATCGAGATGTTCGGCTATAAATGTACCTTACAGACAGACACCGAGGTCATCACCTACATCCTCGATTATCTTCTGAGGCGGCAGGGGCTGACCCTCGAGGAGGCAGCCTCTGTCATCGCGGCGCCCTTCTGGTCCACCATCGGCGCAAAGCCGGAGAAGGAAAAGGAGAAGCTCACCTACCTTCGCACCGTGTTTCCAAGCCTGCTGATAACGGGGCCCTTCTCCATCGTCTACGGCTGGGACGGGGGCCTGATGGCCCTGAACGACCGCCTGAAGCTCCGCTCGATGATAACCGCCGAAAAGGGCGATCGGGTGTTCATTGCCAGCGAGGAGGCGGCGGTGAGGGTGATGGAGCCCGAGGCCGAGAACTTCTACGCGCCCGCAGGCGGCGAGCCTGTTATCGTAACTGTCAAGGAGGGTAAATTCTGATGCGAGATCATTTTATATATCCCGAATTCGAGGTGGAGCGCAGCGCCTCACGGTGCATACAGTGCCGCGTCTGTGAGCGCCAGTGCGCCAACGAGGTCCATCGCTTCGACCCCGATCTGGGCGTGATGCTTTCGGACGAAACAAAATGCGTCAACTGCCAGCGCTGCGTGTCGCTGTGTCCCACACGGGCGCTCAAGATAGTCAAGAGCGACTGCCGCCTGCGGGAGAACGCCAACTGGTCCGACGAGACCATCAAGGAGATCTACAAGCAGGCCAACAGCGGCGGCGTGCTGCTGTCGTCCATGGGCAACCCCAAGCCCCTGCCCGTCTACTGGGACAGGATACTAATAAACGCCTCTCAGGTCACCAACCCGCCCATCGACCCCCTGCGGGAGCCAATGGAGACAAAGGTGTTCCTTGGCAAGAAGCCCGACCGTGTGCGCAGGGATGCCGAGGGGAACATCATCACCGACATCGCCCCCCAGCTGGAGCTCTCAATGCCTGTGATGTTCTCGGCCATGAGCTACGGCTCCATTAGCTACAACGCCCACGCCTCGCTGGCAAGGGCCGCCACGGAGCTTGGCATCTGCTACAACACCGGCGAGGGCGGCCTCCACGAGGACTTCTACGTCTACGGCCCCAACACCGTGGTGCAGGTGGCCTCGGGGCGCTTCGGCGTTCACAAGAACTACCTTGAGGCCGCGGCGGCGGTGGAGATCAAGATGGGACAGGGCGCAAAGCCCGGCATCGGCGGCCACCTGCCCGGCACCAAGATCGTGGGCGACATCTCCCGCACGAGGATGATACCCGAGGGCTCAGACGCCATCTCCCCTGCTCCCCACCACGACATCTATTCCATCGAGGACCTGCGGCAGCTGGTGTTCTCCCTTAAAGAAGCCACCGAATACAAGAAGCCCGTCATCGTCAAGGTGGCGGCGGTCCACAACATCGCGGCCATCGCCAGCGGCATTGCCCGCAGCGGCGCCGACATCATTGCCATCGACGGCTTCCGAGGCGGCACGGGAGCGGCTCCCACCCGCATCCGGGACAACGTGGGAATACCCATAGAGCTGGCGCTGGCAGCTGTTGACCAGCGGCTCCGTGACGAGGGCATCAGGAACAACGTGTCCCTCGTGGTGGGCGGCAGCGTGCGCTCGGCGGCGGATGTGGTAAAGGCCGTCGCCCTTGGGGCGGACGCTGTGTATGTTGCCACTGCGGCGCTGCTGGCGCTGGGCTGTCACCTCTGCCGCACCTGCCAGAGCGGCAAGTGCAACTGGGGCATTGCCACCCAGCGGCCCGACCTTGTTAAGCGGCTGAACCCCGACATCGGCTCAAGGCGGCTCGTCAACCTTATGGACGCCTGGCGCCACGAGATCAAGGAGCTCATGGGCGGCATGGGCATCAACTCCATCGAGAGCCTGCGGGGCAACAGGCTGATGCTGCGGGGCGTGGGCCTCACGGAGAAGGAGCTGGAGATACTTGGTATCTCCCACGCCGGGGAATGACCCCGCTGCCGCGGCACCTCCCCTTTCAGGGGAGGCTGACCAAATCCATGCCCTTTACTGTAAACGGCATAACTGCTCCAATGCAGATTTCTGGAGGAATATAAATGAAAAGAGTATATGTGAATGAAGAATGGTGCCTCGGCTGTCACCTCTGCGAATACAACTGCGCCTTCGCAAACTCGGGCCTCGACGACATGGTGAAGGCCCTGAAGGACAAGCCCATTTTCCCGAGGGTGCACATCGAGGACGATAATGATATACATTTCGCGGTCTCCTGCCGCCACTGCAAAGACCCGCTGTGCGTCAAGAGCTGCATCGCGGGGGCCATATCCATCGAGGACGGAGTTATAAAGATAGACAAAAACAAATGCGTTGGGTGCCTTACCTGCGTGCTGGTATGTCCCTACGGGGCGGTGGCTGCAGGGCCTACGGGCGCCGCCCAGAAGTGCGAGCTGTGCCTTGCTAACAGCTGCGGCGCTCCCGCCTGCGCTGCGGGCTGCCCCAATAACGCAATAGTTTACGAGGAGAGGTGAGGGAACATGGCTGAATATCTTATCATCGGAAACGGCACCGCCGCTGCGGGCTGCATCGAGGGCATCAGGAGCGTTGACGCCGAGGGCTCAATAACCGTTGTATCTGCGGAGGAGCATCACGTTTATTCCCGCCCCCTCATTTCCTATTACCTTGAGGGCAAGACCGACCCACAGCGGATGCTCTACCGCCCCGAGGATTTTTACGAGAAAAACGGCGTGCGGCTTATCTACGGCAGGGCCCAAAAGCTTGACCGCAAGAAGCGCACCGTCACCCTTGGGGACAAGCAGAAGCTGAGCTTTGACAAGCTGTGCCTCTGCACGGGCTCGTCGCCCTTTGTGCCAAAGTTCGAGGGGCTTGAGACCGTTAAGCAGCGCTTCACCTTTATGACCCTTGACGACTGTCTTGCCCTTGAAAAGGCGCTAGCCCCCGAGAGCCGTGTGCTCATCGTGGGTGCGGGGCTCATCGGCCTTAAATGCGCCGAGGGCATTGCGGAAAGAGTGCAGAGCATCACGGTCTGCGACCTTGCGGACAGGGTGCTCTCATCCATACTTGACAGCGAGTGCGCCGCGGTGATGCAGGCCCATCTGGAGCAGCACGGCATAAGCTTTATGCTTGGAGACACGGCAGTGAAATTTGAGAAAAACAAGGCGCTGATGAAGAGCGGCGCCCAGGTGGAGTTTGACATCCTTGTGCTTGCGGTGGGCGTCAGGGCCGAGACGGACCTTGCGGCCCAGGCAGGCTGCGAGGTCAACAAAGGAATCATCATCGACGAGAGGATGCAGACCACCGTCCCCGACATCTTCGCCGCAGGCGACTGCTCCGAGGGCTATGACAGCTCTGTGAGGCAGAACCGTGTGCTGGCCATACTGCCAAACGCCTATATGCAGGGGCGCTGCGCGGGCGTCAACATGGCGGGGGGCGACAGCGCCCTCACCGATCTGATCCCCATGAACTCCATCGGCTTCTTCGGGCTGCACTGCGCCACAGCCGGGGCCTATCCCGAGGACGCAGAGATCTTCGAGGAGAAGGATGGCGGCATCAGGCGGCTCTACGTCAAGGACGGCAGGCTCGCGGGCTTCATCGTCATCGGAGACGTGAACAGGGTCGGGATATACACATCCCTTGTGCGGGAGAAGACGCCCATTGATGACATGGATATGGACAAACTGAAAAAATTTCCCTCTCTGGCAGTATTTTTGCCCGAGACCCGTAGAAAAAAGCTTGGAGGTGTGGTATAATGAATATCAACGCAACAGGACTTGACTACCGCGAGCTCAACGAGACCCTGCGGCAGGCACGGGGCAGCTGCACGGTTACTGACTGCCTTGGCCAGCGGTTTCTGGCGGCGGGCATCTCCGACAAGACCGTGACCGTCAGCGGCATCCCCGGCAACGCCCTTGGGGCCTATCTCAACGGCGCCAAGATCGAGGTCATGGGCAACGCCCAGGACGCGGTGGGCGACACCATGAACGACGGCACCATCGTCATCCACGGCAACGTGGGCGACGCTGTGGGCTACGCCATGCGCGGCGGGCGGATCTACGTTCAGGGAGACGCGGGCTACCGCGCAGGCATACACATGAAGGCCTACAAGGACAAGCAGCCCGCCTTGGTCATCGGCGGCAGGGCCGGCAGCTTTCTGGGCGAGTATCAGGCGGGCGGCACTATCATCGTCCTTGGCCTGACGGACAGCGACAGGCCCATCGTCGGCAACTTCCCTTCCACAGGGATGCACGGCGGAAAGATGTACCTGCGCTCCGACTGCAAGGGCATACACTTCCCACACCAGGTACACACCCACACCGCCGACAAGGCGGAGCTGGAGGAGATCGCCCACTATCTGCGGCGGTTCTGCTTCTACTTCGGCCACAGGCTGGAGGAGCTGCTGGACCACACCTACACGGTGGTGATGCCCGACAGCCGCAACCCCTACAGGCAGATGTACGTGGCCAATTAGAGGTAAGAAGTCAGAGGCCAAGGGTCATAAAGCGCCTTTGGCCTCTTTATAGAACGGAGAGATGAAATGAATTACACAGCGGAAGAGATAATGCAGTACTGCGAGGAGGAGGACGTGAAGTTTATCCGTCTGGCCTTCTGCGACGTATACGGCAGGCAGAAGAACATTTCCGTTATGCCCTCGGAGCTGAGGCGAGCCTTCGAGCAGGGCATCGGCTTCGATGCCTCGGCGGTGAGGGGCTTTGGCAACGAGCAGCGCTCGGACCTGCTGCTGTTCCCGGACCCCGACACCCTTTCGGTGCTGCCCTGGCGGCCCGAGCACGGCAGGGTGGTGCGGATGTTCTGCACCATAAAAAAGCCCGACGGCAGCATCTTTGAGTGCGACACCAGAAGCCTGCTCATCAAGGCCATTGCCGACGCCAAGGAGGCGGGGCTGGAATTCTCCTTCGGCTCCGAGCTGGAATTCTATCTCTTCAAGCTGGACGAGCACGACAACCCCACCACCATCCCCTATGACAGGGCGGGCTACATGGACATCGCCCCCGACGACAGGGGCGAGAACATCCGCCGCCAGATCTGCCTGACGCTGGAGAAAATGGGCATCCTGCCCGAGAGCTCCCACCACGAGGAGGGCCCCGGCCAGAACGAGATCGACTTCCGCTACAGTGACGCTCTGCGGGCAGCGGACGACGCCATGGCCTTTCGCACCGTGGTCAAGACCGTGGCCCACGCCAACGGGCTCTGCGCCGATTTTTCGCCCAAGCCTCTGGCGGACAAGCCGGGCAGCGGCTACCACATAAACCTCTCCGTAAAGCACGACAAGAACCACGTTATCCTGCCTGCGGTGATGGCGGGGATAATGGAGCACATCAAGGCCCTGACGGTCTTCCTTGACCCAACGGAGCAGTCCTACAGGCGGCTGGGCTCCAACAAGGCCCCAAGGTTTATCTCCTGGTCCGGCGAGAACCGCTCCCAGCTTATCAGGATACCCGCGGCAGAGGGAGAATACAGGCGGGCGGAGCTGCGCTCTCCCGACCCCTCGGCCAACCCCTACCTTGCCTTTGCCCTGCTTATCTGGGCGGGGCTGGACGGCTACAAGCGGGGGCTGTATCTGCCGCCCGTGGCGGACATCGACCTGTTCTCTGCCGACGAGAGCGTTACGAGCGGCTTTGAAACGCTCCCTCGGAGCCTTGAAGAAGCAAAGGCGGCTGCCCTTGACAGCAGCTTTATCAAGGAGCATCTGCCAAAGCGGCTGCTCGACATCTACTGTGATCAAGGAGGCGGGCCGTGGAATTGAAGCAGCGGCGGTACAGTGTGCTGGTAGTGTCAGCACAGCCTAAATTCAACGAGTCCCTGTCGGCGATGATCGAGGCAAGGGGCCGCTACGAGCTGGAGCTTGAAACAGGCGTCGGCGCCGCAAAGCGCAGACTGCTCGACAGAAATTACGATATTGTTATAATAAATGCCCCGCTGCCTGACGACGACGGGGTAAGGCTCGCTATCGACCGCTCCTCGGGGAACAGCTGCGCGGTGCTGCTGCTGGTGAGGAGCGAATACTACGGCGAGATCTTCGAGACCGTCTGTCCCTACGGGGTCTACACTCTCCCGAAGCCCCCCTCGCGGCAGCTGGTGCTGCAGGCCTTCGATTGGCTGGAGAGCACCCGCGAGCGCCTCTCCCGCCTTGAACGCAAGACCGTGACCCTTGAGGACAGGATGCAGGAGATACGCCTTGTGAACCGAGCAAAGTGGCTGCTGATAACCGAAAAGGGCCTGACAGAGGAGGAGGCCCACCGCCTTATCGAAAAGCTGGCCATGGACCGCTGCGTTACCAAGCGGGCCATCGCGGAGGAGATCATCGGGCGGAAGCAGACCCCGCAGTAACGCTAAATGAATAGTGAACATAAAGACCCCCGGGCCGCTGATGCAGCTCGGGGGTATCGTTCTATCTGTTATCTGTAGTTATTCCTCGCTGTCCTGCAATGCATCGAAGCCTTCCTCGCCTGTGCGGACCTTGATAACATTCTCAACATCGTAGACGAAGATCTTTCCGTCGCCGTAATGGCCGGTGTAGAGGGCCTTCTTGGCGGTCTTTACAACGCTCGATACAGGTATCTTGCTGACAACTATATCCACCTGCACCTTGGGCATAAGGTTGATCTCAACAGGAACACCTCTGTAATACTCGGGCTTGCCCTTCTGGTTGCCGAAGCCCATGACGTGTGACACGGTCATGCCCGTGATGCCAAGCCTTGTCATGGCGTTTTTCAGCTTGTCCAGCTTTGCCTCCTTGCAGACGATCTCGATCTTTGTGAGCTTGGGTCTGCCTTCCTCTACAAGGCTCGGCAGCTTTGCAACAGGCACAGCCTCGGCCTCGGGGGTGTCGCCATCAACAATGGTAACGTCGTTGTATTCCTCGTAGGTGGTGTACTTGTGAACAGAGGGCATAAAGTCGGGATAGGCACTGGGGAGGCCGTGCTCGGAGATATCAAGTCCCGCGATCTCGTCCTCTGCCGAGGTGCGCAGGCCGTTGGTGGCCTTGATGATGCCAAAGGTGATGATCATCATTACCGCCGCATAGACCGCCACGGAGCCGAAGCCAAGAAGCTGCTTGCCCAGCTGCTCGAACTTTCCTGTGTAGAAGAGGCCCTCAAGGCCCGCAGGGGCGTCGGGGTTTGCCAGCAGGCCCACCGCGATAGTGCCCCAGATGCCGTTGGCCATATGCACGCCCACGGCGCCAACGGGGTCGTCGATGTGAAGCTTCAGGTCGATGAACTCGACTACCCAGACAACCAGCAGGCCGGAAACAAGGCCCACCACAGCGGCGCCGATGGCGTCATAGGCGTCGGTGCCTGCGGTAACGCCCACAAGGCCCGCAAGGGATGCGTTAAGGCACATGGAAACATCGGGCTTGCCGTTCCTTATCCAGGTGTAGCACATAGTAACAACTGTTGCGACCGAGGGAGCGATGGTGGTGGTCATGAAGATGGAGGCCAGCTCGGAAGCGCTTGTGGCGGCGGCGCCGTTGAAGCCGTACCAGCCCAGCCAGAGGATGAACACGCCCAGAGCGCCAAGGGTTATGGAATGTCCGGGGATGGCGTTTACCTTGATGACCTTGCCGTCCTTGTCACGCTCGTATTTGCCGAGGCGGGGGCCAACGAAGATGGCGCCGATGAGGGCCGCGATGCCGCCCACCATATGGATGGCGCAGGAGCCCGCATAATCATGGAAGCCCAGCTGCGAGAGCCAGCCGCCGCCCCAGATCCAGTGAGCCTCGATGGGATAAACGATCAGGGAGATGATGCCCGAATAGAGGCAGTAGCTGGAGAACTTTGTTCTGCCCGCCATAGAGCCCGAAACGATGGTGGCTGTGGTGGCGCAGAACACAAGGTTGAACACGAAGGTGGAGGCGCCCGTAAAGCTGCCGTCCTCGGGGCTCGCGATGAACTCCTTAAAGTGGGTGAACATATCCATGTTCGGAAGGCCGATGAGGCCGAAGAGGACGTCCTCGCCCATCATCAGGGTGTAGCCCAGCAGCGAGAACACCACTGTGCCGATGCAGAAATCCATAAGGTTTTTCATAATGATGTTGCCTGCGTTCTTGGCGCGGGTGAAGCCTGTCTCCACCATTGCGAAGCCCGCCTGCATCCAGAAGACCAGTGCCGCTCCTATCAAAAACCAGAATTCCACTGTCATATAGATCACTTCTTTCAAAATATTTCTTTTTCCGTTGGCCGTTTTCCTTTTGGGTCAGCCCCTCAGGGCCCGGGACCGCTGTCGAAAACCATGATACATCGCCTCCAAAAAAATAACGCCCGCAGGATGCTTAGAGCACCCTGCCGACGTCCTTGCCGTTTGATAATAATAATAGAAGAATGAAAGTAAAACAAAAAAGAGGCCTGCGTGAAGATACTTGAAAATATCCTCGTGACGCCATTGCCTCTATGCTTCGTATTATACACCCCGGGGCGGCGGTTGTCAATACCCCCGACGAAAATTTTTGAATTCTGACAGGCCGCCGCCTGCATTTTTGCTTATTTCTATGCAGATTTTACAAATATTATGAATTTTTATCAAATCCATCCTGCAATCCGTTCACATTTCGGGCCTGTCGGCAGGCGCTGCCTCTCCTCTTCGGGCAGAAACACGATAAATTTCCGACATTACCCCCCGCAAAGGCGTAACTGCGGCGTTTGTTAACATTTTATTCATTGACTTTGGCCTACCGTTGTGCTAAATTCAAATCAGGCAATGGGGCTGTACTACCGCTGCGGCGGTGGGACGGCCTTTATTTTTTTGCGGTTTTGCAGCTTACACAGACGGGAGGGTGAAGGTCATGCTGTACAGAGTGCTGGTCGTTGACAACGCAAACTTTGATCTAAGGCATTACAGAGCCTTGTCCGTGTTTGAAGAGTGCGGCTTTGAGATGACGGCCCACACCCCCGACCCCGCCAAGGCCTGCGAGGCTGCGGCGGCCTACGAATGTGATATGCTGCTGTGCATCAACCGACCCTCGGCGGTGATCGCCACCGATCTGCTCAAGCGCCTGTCGAGGGCGCGGCTGAAGACCCCCGTGGTCATCATAAGCAAGGTGAATATGTCGGGGGATATGCGGGAGTGCTTCCTGCTTGGGGCCGTGGACTACCTGACGGAGCCCGCCCTGGAGGACGACATCCGCGCCGCCCTTAACCGCTCGTCAAAGGCCATAAGCCGCAACATCATGACGGCCCAGTACGAAAATGTGGTGCGCTCGGCTCTGGCGCAGCTGCCTGCACAGGCGGGCAGCGATGCCTTTACCGAGAAGCTTTTGCGGCTGCTTGAAAAGACCCAGGGCTCGGCGGTGACTGTAGAGGCCGCGGCGGACCATTTCGGCTTCAACCCCGATTACTTCGGGCGGTACTTCAAGGCAAGGGCGGGGATATCCTTCACGGAGTTCTACAAGCAGCTTTCCATGGAATACGCCAAGCTGCTGCTATCCTCGGGCCACTACAAGGTAAGCGAGGTAAGCTCCCTGCTGGGCTATGCCTCGGCGGATTATTTCTCTCACGTTTTCAAAAGGGTAACGGGCAGGCTACCCTCGGAGTTCAAAAGGTAGCCTTTCCGCAGCGGACGATGACGGCGGCAGCCACCTCGCTCTTTCGCAGGCATCGGTCCATGGCCTGCTTTTGCAGGTATTTGTGGGCCTGCTGCTCGGTCATGCTCCTGTTTGTCATAAGCAGGCGCTTTGCCCTTTCTATAAGCTGCTTTTCATCCTGCTCCTTTGGCAGGTCCTTGTTCTGCATCTCTCATCAGCCCCCTTAATGACCCATTATATTAATGCGCTCGCTGGCAGTCAATAGGGGCCGAAAAGCGATGTAGGAAATTTAATGCAAAAGTCAGAAATTCACCAGTGCTTTATCATTGACCCTTCATACCTTTTTGGAGTATGATTTCAATGTGGGCGCATTTTGACAGGAGGAAAAATTATGTCATATGTTGACGAGATAATCGAACAGGTAACAGTTAAAAACCCCGACGAGCCCGAGTTCCATCAGGCAGTCAGAGAGGTGCTGGATTCTATCCGCCCCATCGTTGATGCAAACGAGGCACAGTTCAGAAGAGACGCAGTTCTCGAGCGGCTCGTGAACCCCGAGAGGCAGATCAAGTTCCGGGTGCCCTGGCTGGACGACGAGGGCAACGCCCATGTGAACACAGGCTACAGAGTGCAGTTCAACTCGGCCATCGGTCCCTACAAGGGCGGCCTCAGGCTGCACCCCTCGGTAAATATCGGCATCATCAAATTCCTGGGCTTTGAGCAGATCTTCAAGAACAGCCTCACAGGCCTGCCCATCGGCGGCGGCAAGGGCGGCTCGGACTTTGACCCCAAGGGCAAGAGCGACCGCGAGATCATGCGCTTCTGCCAGAGCTTTATGACAGAGCTCTGCAAGTACATCGGCGCCGACACCGACGTTCCCGCAGGCGACATCGGCACTGGCGGTCGAGAGATCGGCTATATGTTCGGCCAGTACAAGCGCATCCGCGGCCTCTTCGAGGGCACCCTCACAGGCAAGGGCCTCTCCTTCGGCGGCTCTCTGGCAAGGACCGAGGCCACGGGCTACGGCCTGCTCTACCTGACGGACGAGCTCCTCAGGAGCCACACCTATTCCATCGAGGGCAAGACGGTAGTTGTATCAGGCGCGGGAAACGTGGCGATATACGCCATCGAGAAGGCCCGGCAGCTGGGCGCTAAGGTGGTCACCTGCTCCGACTCCACAGGCTGGGTATACGACCCCGAGGGCATCGACGTTGCGGCCCTGAAGGAGATCAAGGAGGTAAAGCGCGCAAGGCTCACCGAATACAAGAGCTACCGCCCGAATTCCGAATACCACGAGGGCAGAGGCGTGTGGAGGATAAAGTGCGACATAGCGCTCCCCTGCGCCACCCAGAACGAGCTTGACATCGAGGACGCAGTGATGCTGGTGGAGAACGGAGTTATCGCGGTGTGCGAGGGCGCAAATATGCCCACCACCGAGGAGGCCACCAAGTACCTTCAGGAAAACGGTGTGTTCTTTGTTCCCGGCAAGGCAGCCAATGCGGGCGGCGTTGCCACCTCCGCTCTGGAGATGTCCCAGAACAGCGAGCGCATGAGCTGGACCTTCGAGGAGGTAGACGCGAAGCTTAAAAAAATAATGGAGAACCTCTACCACAACATTGACGAGGCCGCCAGGAAGTACGGCTTCGAGGGCAACTATGTTGTCGGCGCGAACCTTGCGGGCTTCGAGAAGGTGCTGGACGCCATGAACGCTCAGGGCATCGTCTGAGGGGAGGTCCCTATGGAAAACACAGCTGAGAAAACAGGCTTTGTTCCCGTCTGCGCCATCGAGGGCCGGCACCCCGAGATGCTTATCAAGGCACCGGAGCGCGACAAGCGGCTGGATGTTCAGACAGGCTGCGACTACACCGAGAACACCGAGACCTATGATTAAGGCCTCACCTAACTTTTGATAAAAACCTCCAATACAAGGCTTGGCAGCACCGCCGCAAAAAGCGATGCTGCCTTATGCTGTGAACAGCGAAAGGAGAACGGATAGAATGAAAAAAATACTAGTCTGCCGGGAAACGGACCCCCGGGAAACGCGGACGCCGCTTATCCCCGAGGACGTGAAGCGGCTTGTCGCCATGGGCTACGAGATCAAGGCCGTGCGAGGCACGGGGCTCAAAAGCGGGTTTTCTGATGAGGCCTATGAGAAGGCGGATGCTGTTTTAGTTGACAGCAATGAAGAGGGCTACAAGGGCAGCGAGATAGTGCTTCGCATCATGAAGCCCGAGAGCATCGAGGGCATCGAGAGCGGCACGCTGCATCTAAGCTACCTTGACCCATGGGGCGAAAAAGAGCTG
>JAFVAN010000026.1 GCA_017480485.1 Ruminococcus sp.
GCCTTTTTCTTTTTTCTGTGGAAAACCGTTTTGTTCTTTATTTGTTCATTGGATAAATATCAATAATTTTTCTCGGTCAGGTCATGCGACTTTTTTCACCTTGAGCTTGTTTCCCAGCTTTGACCGTCAGAGCAAGAAATGATATAATAATGATGACCCTTGAAAGTGATAAATCAGCAGCAAGGACTGCTTCAAAGTCATAACAGGAAAATAACAGCACACAAAAACCGCTTTGCCGTTAATTCAGCAAAGCGGTCATTTTTATTTATATCAGTGATTTCAAAAACTCCAGCAGCCTGTGTGGAGCGTCACATGACCACCAAGCAGCTTGCACAGGCAACGGGAATTTCAGAGGCGGTCATCAATGGTCTGGAGAATGACAACGGACGTGATGTCGGGTATAGCAGGATAGTTGACCTTGCTACGTTTTTCAATGTGCCAACTGATCTTAACGTATATCTCGGGAACATCGAAAAGGCTCAGGATCTGGCAAGATCAATGCCTGCTATCCCCTGTTCGGGGCGGATGATGTACTCACGCTCGCTGAAAGGCAAAGAGGCCACGGAGGAGCACCAGTATCTGCTGCTCAATATGATGTGGTATGCATGCCACGAAATCAGACAGATCTGTCGGGACGAGGACTACACCCTTGAAGAAAAGGCTTAAATGTATGAAATGGGAGAGAAGCTGATACAAATTATAGTTGGCGAGGAGCCGATATTCTATATTGATACCCTAAGCCTGTTGTGCCTTCCGCCGATGTGGGTGTACAAGGAGCTGGGTCAGGAGGATAAGGCGCTTGACGACCTTGAAAGCGGCGGCTTCCTTTGAAGCCTTCAAGGACAGCGAGCGCTTTCAAAGCCTCTCAGAAACCCTTAAAACCAAGCTGAGCAAATAAAAATCATAATTGCGAAAAATGGTACCTCACCCCCTTCGGGGCGAGGTACCATTTTTCGCCTAAAGCCGTTCGTGCAGCAGCCTCCTGTTTTTCCTGCGCCCGCCTACTTCACCTCGACGGTGCAGGGGCGCTCGATGCCGCCGTAGGCTATGGTTACGGTGACGGTGCCGCTTTTCAGGCCCTTGAAGGTCATGTCAAGGGTCTGGGTGTCGATGTAGACGGGCTCGACGATGCCCTCCTCAGAAAGCTCGTAGCCAACGGAGACCAGATCGGGGATGTTTTTACAGCTGATCTTCAGGGTGAACTCCTCGCCCACAGCAATGGTGGCCTTGTCGGGAGAGATGGTCACGGCGCTGGCGTGCTCCTCGTCAGTGAGCAGCACAGTTATCTCTGCCCCCGCCCTGACGGGGTCGCCTGCGGCAGGGAGCTGGGCGCAGACTATGCCCTCCTCGGGATAGCCGTCCCCTGTGTAGACCTGCAAAACGAAGCCCGCAGCCGCCAGCTTGTCGGCGGCCTCGTCCTTTGTCAGGCCGATAAGTGCGGGAGTCTCCACCAGCTCGGCGCTGCTGTTGAGGGTCAGTATCACCTGAGAGCCCCGAGGGAGCTCGGTCATGGCGGCGACGCTCTGGGCCACCACTGTATCATCGGGAATGTCGCTTTCCTGAGTGCCGTAGACGAACATGGGGGCCATTCCCGCATCTGTCACGGCCTTGGCGGCCTCCTGACGGGGCTTGCCAACAACGTCGGGCATGAGGGCCGCCGCCCTGCCCGTGCTTACTGTAAGGGTCACTGCGGTGCCTGCCTGTATGCTGCTGCCCGGGGGTGGGTCCTGAGCGGAGATAAGCCCCGCCGCCACCTGCTCGTCCGGCAGCTGGACCGTATTGACCGCCAGCCCGAGAGACTCAAGCAGGCTCTCGGCCTCCTGCCTTGGCATAAGCACCAGATCCGGCAGAGCTATGCCCTTGGCGGAGGCGGCGATCTCTATCCTTACGGCCTCGTTGTCTCCAAGCTCCGCGCCGGGAGCGGGGAACTGCTTGACTACCGTGCCTTCGGGGGCGGGAGTGTCGGAGGCCGTCCCCACCATATCAAGGGCTATGCCCAGCCCCTCGCACTCGGCAAGGGCCTCCTCGTAGCTTTTGTTTATAAGGTTCGGGACGATGATCGGGCCCTGCTGTGCAGGCTGGTCGGCGGGGTCTGGGCCGAGGCTCACGGTAAGCTCCAGCCCGGTGCCTGCGGCGGCTGTCTCATAGGGCGGCAGGCTCTGGTCGATAACTATCCCCTTGGCCACTGCCCTGCTGTACACCTCGTTCACGGCGCATTCAAGGCCCAGGACCTCGGCTGTTTTCACGCTGGACTCAGACGGTGTGCCGATGAAGTTTGGAACGGTGACATCCCCCTGAGGGGCGCTGAGGGTCAGGCCGATAACGCTGTTTCTCTCTATCATCGTACCGGGGAGCACGCTCTGAGAGAGCACGGTGTCAGGCTTTGCGGTGGCGCTTGCCTCTCGGCCCAGCAGCTCGATAAACAGCCCCGACTGCCCCAGCAGCTCGGCGGCCTCGGCAGAGCTAAGCTCCACCACCGAGGGCACTATGGTCATTTCCGGAGAGAGCTCCGAGGTGGTGAGTATCACCCGCTCGGGCTCGTCCTTTTTGGGGGTGCGGTTCATCATTATGAAAGCCACCGCCCCAGCCGCCACCAGCGCCGCGCAGGCGGCGGGTATGGCGATCTTGGCCCACATTGGCAGCATGGGGCCCTTCTTCGAGATTATATTGACCTTCTTGTCCCCCGAGAGCTCCTTGATAAAGCTGTCCATATCCGGGGTGCGGAAGGCGCTGTCAACGTAAGAGGCGTTGCGCAGGGCGGCCTCCTTGTTTGAGTCTATCCTGATGTGATAGCTGCTTATGAGCTTTAGCCTGTCCTTGTGCTTCTTTTCAAAATACTCGTCTCTCTCTGCCGCCTCGGGGACGGGAACGCCCATCATCCTGTGCATTATCACCGCCGCCGAATAAACGTCGCAGGCGGGGGCCAGTGAGGGGGCGTCGGTCTCCTTCAATCTCTCGTAGGAAAAATACCTCTGCCTGTCCTTCCGGGTGATGTCGGTGCGGTCATCGGTGATGTTGAAGAGGGTGTTCTCGAGATAGGAATTCAAAAACAGGCTGCCGTCCTCCATCACCAGCAGGTCGTCGGGAGAGAAGCCGCCAATGACAAAGCCGCTGTCGTGGAGCCTGTCTATAGAGCGCAGCATGGGAAGGAACATCTTCTCCGTCATCTGCGGGGAGACGGCTCCGTTCTTCTCGATGTACTCCGAGAGCGGAACGCCCTCGCCAAGGGTGGTGATGACGTAGGAGGTGTTATTCTTCTCAAATATCTCGCTGACGCTGGCAACGTTGTCGGGAAGGTGGAGCTGTGAGAGCAGCTGGGCCTTTTTGACAAACCGCTCCATGTACTTGTAGAATTCCTTTTCCTTCAAAACGGTAATGGCCGTGTCGCCTATGTTCCGCGCACCGAAGCGCACGGGGCTGTATTCGTAGATGGCAGTCTTCCTGTTCAGCAGGGCGTCCCAGCCGATGTACTTGACGAACCAGCCGTCGATGCTCAGGGGCATACCGACAATATACCTGTCGGCAAGTATCTGCCCGGGCTCGATGCACCTTGCGTTGAAGGGCTGAGTTCCCTCCTCGAAGCCGCACTCGGGGCATATCCTGACGCTGTCCTCATACTGCGCCATACAGTTCATACAAAATCTCATGGCTGTTTCTCCCCTGCCTTTGCGGAGATCGATCCTCGATCTCCGAGATATTAGAAATCAGATGTTAGAGGTTAGAAAAGTTGTCCGCAAGCGGACAATATATAAAATATCACCGAAGGCGCACCGTATCTAACCTCTAACCTCTAACCTCTAGTCGAAGAAGCCCTCCTCGACCATGCCTTCCTTGTAGGCCATGTCCTTGTAGACATAGCTCTGTGTAAATATCTGCTCGCCCTCGTAGTCCTGCATATAAATGCGGTAGATGCTGTCGTCGTCCTTGAGGTACCAGCGGATATCCTGCCCCTCCTCGTAGTCGGGCTCGCCGTATTTTTCCACGGCCTTTGCACGGATGCTCTCGTCATACTCTCCGCCGTTCTCAAACTGCACGTTGTAAAGGGTCTCGTCCATAAAATAGAGGTCGATGGAATCGAAGTAGTCCTCCTCGTACACGCCGAGGTCGATGGGCACGAGCATTACGGTCTGGCCCTGCTCCCAGCGGTCGTGCTGGTCGGTGACGTAGAGGGTCCCCGCGCCGAACATCAGCTGGATAGAGGTCTTCTTCATTGAGAACACCGCGGAGTTCATGGTGAGCATACCGTCCTCCACCGCGAAATTGCCGCCCAGCTCGGGATAGATTATGTGCATATGGGGCTCTTCTGTAGAATCGGTATCGCTGTCCGCTGTGCTCTCGGCGGGCGCAGAGGTGTCAGCCTCACTTTCGGCGGGCTCTGCTGCTGAGTCCGGGTCAGTGTCGGCCTCCGACTCCGCCTCGGAGACGATGGCCTTTGTGTCGGCGGCGCTGTCGGCCTTTGCAGCAGCCGAGGAGGCATCGTCCTTCTTTGTACCCCTGCCTGCAAGGGCGAATATCCCCACCCCTGCGGCCACGGCCACAACGGCTGCCGCCGCGATGATAACGGGCAGAGGGCTCTTTTTCTTGGACTTGGGCTTTTCATTCTCCTGTGGGGCAGCGGGTGCGGCGGGCTTTTGCTCCTGCGCGAGCTCCGAGGGCGCCTCGCTCTTGCTGTTGAACGACGGGATATACTCCGAGAGCCTTCGGTCGTCATCCTGCTCCTGCACGGGCTGGGGGGCGCTGACGCTCGGGGGCGGTGTCTGCTGATAAACAGTGCTCTCGTCGTCGTAGGAATCCCGAGGGATGTACTGTGAGAGCCGCCCATCATCGCTGCCTGCGGTGCCTGCCACGGTCTGCATCGGGCGCTCCGAGGGGGCTGCCCCGTCGGTAAAGTCGATGTCAAAGTCCGGCACCGCCGCCAGCTCTGCCAGCAGCTGGTCGATGGACTGTATCCTGTCCTCGGCCTTTATGGCAAGGCCGTGACGCAGCACAGCCTCGAACTCGGGTGAAGCCTCGAAGCCCAGCTCCGATGGCATTTTAAGATTGTCCTCGTAGATTCGGTCGGGGGCATCGGGGGGAATGGAGCCTGTGATGCACTTATATACTGTGGCGCAGATGGCGTAGATATCCGTCCAGGCGCCCTGCTTTCCGTGACGTCGGTACTGCTCCATGGGGGCGTAGCCGTGCTTGAGCATTACGGAGAGGCTCTTTTCGTCGGCAAACTCCCTGGCGGCGCCGAAGTCCAAGAGCTTCACCTGCTCTCCCACCAGCATGATGTTATCGGGGCTTATGTCCCTGTGGATAAGGTTCTTTTCGTGGATCTTTTTCAGCGAGCGGAACACGGGCATCAGCAGGCAGATGGTGTTGTAGCTGGAAATGGTCCCCACCTGCTTTAGATAGCTTTTCAGGGTGATGCCATCCAGATATTCCATAACAATATAGACGGTATGGTTCTCCTCGAAGAAATCCCTTACCGCCACTATACCGGGCTCGTTGGTGAATTTTGCGAGGGTGCGGGCCTCGTGCAGAAAATGCTCGCGGCTCTTGGAGAAAAGCTCCCTCGCGGAGGCGGCGCTGATGCTCTGGACGTCGTTGGAGACGCTGTTGTTGCGGTTCACCATGCCCGCGGGATAAAATTCCTTTATCGCCACGCGGAACTGCAGCAGAGTATCAAGGCCGATATAGGTTATGCCAAAGCCCCCCTCGCCAAGCACGCCGCCCACCATGTATCTGTGGTTTAGCATGGCGCCGCGAGCCAGGGTGTGAGGGGGCGAAACATAACCCTTTGGGTCCTTCCCGCAGGCAGGGCACGCAGCCCCGCCCTCGGGTATCTCGTTCATACAATAGGGACAATAGCTCATTATGATTCCTCTTTATTCCAATGCACAATACTTAATGCACAATGCACAATTATGGTGTCCGCCGAAGGCGGACAGATGCCCATCGGGGCGGTAATGTTCGTGACAAAAACCTTGGTCGTTAGTCTCTCAATGCAGTCCGGCCGTATGGCCATAACGCGCGCAGCGCACCTTAATTGTGCATTGTGCATTGAAAAACTACCATGAAAATCTCTCGGTGCAGAGGGGCACGAACACCAGCTCTGTCTCGCCCAGCATTATCCTGTCATAGGCCGCAAGCTCCGCAGGGGCCAGCAGCATCTGTCTGTTGACATAGATGGGGGTCTTGCCGCCTGCGCTCTGGATGAAGAACTTCTTGTTCAGCGGGTCGTAGATGATGACGGCCTGAGCGCCCCTCGAAACAGCGCGGTCGCCGTGTAGGTCGATGATGACAGGATGCTCGGGGTCGGAGCGGCCGATGGTGACACGAGTGTCGGTGAAGGTGAATATCTTGCCCTTTATCTCGGTGTTTGCCGCCACGAGCCAGCCCAGCACAAGGTCGTCCGCCAGCTCGTCAAAGATTATCTGGGTCACGCCCTCGTCGTCATCGCTGACGGCGGCGGCCTGCTCTCTGGCGTCCTCGATGTTGCCCGTGAAGCTGACCTCGCTGATGACCTCAGTTAGAGAGCGGTCCTCGGGGCCCTCTATCGGTTCAAGCTCAGGCTCTGCTGTTGCTTCGGGCTCGGGCTTCTCTGCTGCCTCCGGCTCGGGAATTAATTCGGCCTCGGACTCAATTATCGGTTCTGCCTCGGGTACAGGCTCTTCCTCGGGTATCGGTCCAACCTCGGGCTCTGCGATCACTTCGGGCTCTGCCTCAAATTCGGGCGCGGGCTCTGCGATCGGCTCGAGTTCTGCAACGGGCTCTTCAACAACGGTCTCCGCCTCAAACTCAGGCTCCGCCTCGGGAACAAACTCGGGCTCCGATGCAGCCTCGGGCTCGGGAACGGGCTCCGGTATCGGTGCGGGCTCTTCCGGCTGAACCGGCTCGGGAGCAGGGGCGGGTGCCGCCTCGACAACGGGAGCAGGCGCCGTCTTATCGGGCCTGCGAGAACCGCAGCGGAAGCAGAAATTGCCGTTGTTCACCGTTCCGCAGCCGCAGGTCCAGTTGGGGTCCTCGGGCTCCGGTGCAGCCTCGGGCTCGGGAACGGGCTCCGGTATCGGTACGGGCTCTTTCGGCTGAACCGGCTCGGGAGCAGGGGCGGGTGCCGCCTCGACAACGGGAGCAGGCGCCGTCTTATCGGGCCTGCGGGAACCGCAGCGGAAGCAGAAATTGCCGTTGTTCACCGTTCCGCAGCCGCAGGTCCAGTTGGGGTCCTCGGGCTCGGGGGCGGGAGCGGGCTCAGGCTCCGGCTCGGGCTTCTTGCTGCCGCACATAACGCAGAACCTTCCCGAATTCAGATTACCGCAGGCGCAGCGCCAAACCTCTTCCTCCTCGGGGGCAGGTATCGGTGCAGGCGGCGGAGGTGGTACGGGAGCAGCCGCAGGAGCGGGCGTGGGTACAGCCTCCTGCACGGGGGCAGGGATAGGCGAGGGCATCGGCACTGGGGCAGGCGCAGGTGCCGGAGCGGGCATCGGTGCAGGCATCGGTGCAGGCATCGGTACGGGCGCGGACGCAGGGGGCGGTGCGGGTATCGGTGAGGGCATCGGCACGGGCGTCGATGGCATCAGCGCGGGCGTGGGATCCGGCACAGGGGCCGGGGCAGCTGCCGCGCAGTGGGGGCAGGTGGCGTACCTGTCCTCGTCGTAGTAGTGCATATTGGGGCATCTCTTTAATTTCATAACTATTCCTCCATGATATTGCCTATGACCGCAAGGGTCGTATTATCTATCGCTCCGCTGCAGCCCTTGACTGCCGCCATAAGGGTGTCGGCGGCTGCGGCGGGGTCGTTGTTTCCGATCATTATCTCTGCTATCCGTCCATCCCCGATGGACTTGTAGAGCCCGTCGGTGCAGAGCAGCAGCATATCGTTTTTCTCCAGCGTCAGGGGCTTCATGCTGACATCCGCGATGTCTATGCCCCCCATTCCGATGAAGCTTGCGAGCCTTCCGCCCTTGTGCTTCTCGGCCTCATAGGTCCGGCTGTCGATGATGCCTTTTTTAAGGCGCAGGTCCAGAACGTAGGAGTAATCGTGGTCGGTGGTCATCTGTTTTAAGCGGCCGCCCCGCAGGATGTAAAGCCTGCTGTCACCCACCGAGAGCCACCAGAGCTCGCGGCCCTTGACGCAGACTGTAACGGCGGTGGTGCCGCAGCCGCTGCCGAAGCTCTCGTAGACCTCTCGGTCTATTCGCTCGGCGGCCTCGGTGATAAAGGCGGGAAAGCCGCCCCCGAAGCCCTGCTTATAAAGCTCCGTGAACCGCTCTGCGGCCAGACGGGACGAGGCACCGCCGTCCTTGCGGCTGCCTATGCCGTCACAGACGGCGCAGAAAAGGCCGTTCTCGCTCTCGCAGCAGGCGGCGTGGTCCTCCTGATAGCTCCGTGTTCCGATAAAGCTTCGTATCTCACAGCGCATAAGCCGTCACTCCCTGATCGTCACCGCAACAGCGGTGCAGTTATCCATGTCCTTGCCCTTGCCGTTTTTCAGGGCCTGCTTTCCCATGGCGGAGAGCCATTTGGCGGTCTTGCAGTTCTCCTTTAACAGGCGCTCCATCTCCTCCTCGGTGACGGGCTCCCAGAAGCCGTCGGAGCACAGCAGGAAGGCGTCTCCCGCCGCGACCTCAAAGTCCGTTCGCTCGCTCCTTACCTCGTCGGTGTCGTCCCCCAGAGCCCGCAGCAGCTTGTTGCGGTCGGGGTGAGAGCGTATCTCCTGCTCGGTTATCTCTCCGGTCATGAAAAGCACCTGTGGTATGCTGTGGTCTCTTGTCCGGGTCAGCACCCTGCCGCCACGAAAGCGGTAGAGCCTCGAATCCCCGATGTGCAGGGCTATGCCTCTGCTGCCGTCGATGCAGAGGACAACGGCTGTCGTCCGCATCTGGCGGAGTCTGGGGTCGGTGCGCTGGGCCGCCAGCAGAGCCGCCTGAGCCCTTTGCAGGGCATCGGCCGCGAACTCCTCTATGCTGCCGCAGGAGGTGAAGTAGCTCTTCAGGCTCTCGGTCACGAGCTTCGAGGCTTTGTCCCCCATGCCGTGCCCTCCAAGGCCGTCGCAGAGTATGAAGCAGTATCTGCTGCCCGCGCGGACAGCGTCGGCGCAGTCCTCATTTACGGGCCTGCCGCCCCTGTCGGTAAAAATACTGTGCTCTGCCTTCATGTTTTACTGCCCGGCTGTGGGGTCGCGGTTGAACTCTGCAAGGGATCTGTCGGCCTTTTGAAGCTGCTCCTGAATGTCGTCAAGAGTGTCGCACATCATCGAAAGGATATCAGATATCCCGCAGATGTTTTTTCTTATCACCCTTGCATCCTCCAAAAACAGGTCGGCGCCGGCGCCCTTCCAGTTGGTTTCCAAGTCCTTGATTATCTTGTCGTATTTGGTGGTGATCGCGGCATATCTTTCGATAAAGCTGCTCCTTAGTTTCCGGCAGTTGTCAAATACTCTGGTGTCTATTGAGATATATTCACCGTTGTCAGCCATTATCCACGCCTCCTTATACCTTGATGAATTTTATCTTCTTGAGCTCGTCGGATTCGATGTCGTAATAATAGCCGTCGCCGAGCTCGCAGCGGGCGTATTCGTTTTTGAGCTCTCTGGGGTCCATCTCGCCGAATACCGAGCGGCTGCCCCTGTCGGAGACGAACTCCGCGATGTTGTCCAGCAGAAAGGCAACAGAGATGCTGTTGTTCAGGGAGGACTCGGTGTCGCGGTCGTTGTTGCTTATCCTCCTCACGTCAGAGTAGATGAACCAGTAGCTCTTCTCCTCCGCCGCGGCGGTCATACGGGGAAACACGTTTTTCAGCAGCTGTGCGCCTGCGGACTGGAAAAGCATCTTGTTTTGCAGTACAAAGACCGTGGGGGGATTTTTCTTCTCTTCAAAACTCTTGTTAATGACTCCCCTTTCCAGCTTTGCGGCGTAGCCGTAGCTGTCCAAGAAGGAATACATCTCATCCGTTGAGGTCAGGTAGACGCAGCCACTGCTGTTTTCGTTGTAGAGGTCCAAAAGCTGCTTCCTGCCGTCGTCAAAGAAAACTATCCTGTAGTCGGGGTGGTTCTTTCTTATGAACCGCACCAGCAGCGTCAGCAGGTTGGTCTTGCCAAAGTGCTTCTTGCCATAGATGGCAATGGAGTGGGCCTCGTGCATATTCACGGTCACGGGGAAATGGTCGTAGTAATCCAGACCCACCACGGGGCAGTCGGCGCTGGTCTCGTCCTCAAAGCTGCCCGAAAGGTACTCAAAGAAATTGCTCTCCGTCAGGTCGCCGTCAAAGGCGGTCAGCTTTTCGGTGGGCACCCTGATGTCCCTCAGGGCCTCCTTGAACATTGGCAGGTCGTTGTCCTCGTCCATGAAGGGCAGGAAGAACTGGAACTCCCGAGGCTTGCCGTTCAGCACTGTGACGCCTCTTCCGGGGCAGTGCATGGGCTCGCTTATGCGCATCCCGAAGATATCCAGATATTTATCCGCCGAGCCCTCGAGGGCAAAGCGCCTTGTGAAATGGCCGATGAGCCTGTTCACGCCGCCGCTCAGGTCCGCGGCGGTGATGATGACCGAAAGGCCCTTTGAAAGGCCGTCGCGGCAGAACTTTGTAAGCAACTCGTGATATGGTCCGAAGCGGTCGTCTGCAAGGAAGGAATTGAGGTTGTCGATGACAAGTATCATCTGGGCGGGCTTAACGGGATCGCTGCCCTCCCAGACCTCGGAGAAGCGTCTGGAATTCAGTATCTTCGTGTTCTTCTCAAGCTTGCTCTCCACCGTTCTGAACACGCGCCTCACATTCTCCTCGTTAGAACTGTCGAAGCAGGCGGCCACGGTGTTCAGCTCTCTGTACCTGCCAAGGTTGTTGCCAAGGTCCAGAATAAAGATATCCCTCTCCCGGTCCTCGTAAAGGCTCTCGTGCAGGCGCACCAGCAGGGTCTTGATAAAGCAGGTCTTGCCGCTGGAGTGTCCGCCGATGAGCATGATGTTTTCCTTTTCGGGGTCAACGGTCAGGACGGGCTGTGTCTGATCGTCAAGGTCGTCATAGAGGCCTATTGCCAGCTCGCTCATTCCGTCACCTCCTTCATAAGCTCAAACCTTCCGTCCCGCTCCTCATAGATGCTGCCGTTTTCGTAGACCATCCTGCCGGGCAGGGGCTTTTCAAAAATGATATGCACCTTGGGGTAGCTGGACTTGTTCCTGTTGTAGTATGTTTTGATGGCGCCCACCACGGCGTTGAGCTGGGTCTCAAGCTTGCCCTGAGCCTCAAGCTCCTTCTTGCGGCGGATGGCGTCGGTGTTGTCCTTCTCGGAGCTGTAGAACTTTGTATAGCCTCCGGTCTTCGAGGCCTCGATCATCTCTGTTGGCAGCTCAAAATTCTCCTCTGCCACAGCGCCTGCGTAGCCGGACTGGAAGTACTCAAACTTGGAGCCCGTTCCCACCAGCAGATAGGCTCTGCCGTGGCCCGGCATAGAGGGGCTGGCGGCAAGGTCGTTGCCAAGCATCTCCTTGGAGGCCTGTCTTGTGGCCACCTTCAGGCAGAGGCGGGACTTGGAGTTTACCCTGATGTCGTCTGTGATGGCGCCCTCGATGTTCTGAGAGATCAGTATGATATGGAAGCCAAGGCTTCGGCCGACGCGGGCGATGGTGGTTATCTCACCGATGAAGTCAACGTTGTTGCTCTCGGTAGAGAAGCGCTTGAGCTCGGTGAACTCGTCCACCACCAGCACAAGGTGGGCCAGAGGGTCGTTCTTGGCCTGATCGCGTATCTGCTGCTCCTCCTGCTCGGTAAGGGGCTCCTTGTCCTCGCCCCTGAGGCGATTGTTTATCTTCTTGATGTGTGAGTCGATGCTCCTGCAGGCCGAGATGTACTGGTCGATGCTGTCAACGTGCATGGAGTTGAAGAGTATCTTTCTTCTCTTTATCTCCGAGCGCAGGGCGTCAAGGAAGCGTCCAAGCATATATTCGGCGCCTGTGCCGTTCTCGTCGCCGTCAACGTCGGTGACAGAGCCAACAACATGGGGAAGGGTGCCGATGCGCTTGATAAAGCCGCCGCCCTTCATGTCCACCAGCATAAGATTTACCTCGTCGGGACGGAAGTAGAGGCAGAGGCCCAGCAGGTAGGTGATTATGGTCTCGGACTTACCTGAGCCTGTGGTGCCTGCCACAAGCATATGGGGACCGTCAAAGTTCTCGTGCAGGTCAAGGGAGGTGATGCCGCTCTCGGTCTTGCCGATGGGCACCGAAAGAGACTCGATGACGTTCTTCCTGTTGTCACCGTCCCAGAAGGCGGAAACGTTGATGCTGTTCTTTGTGAAGCCGTAGAGCTCAAAGAGGCTCACGGCCGAGGGCACCTTTCCGTTCTGGGAAATCTTTGAGTAGCACAGGGAGGAGAGTATCTTTGAAGTGTTATAGAGCTTGGCCTGCCACTCGGGGGTCATGTTGAAGCTGAACTCCCGCCGCAGGCGCTCGTCCTCGTGGGGCACGATATCGGCGGTGTGGTCGCCCGTAAAGGTTATCACATGATCGCAGTAGGCGGGCAGATGCTCCTTGTAATTCTTCGGGAAGATGAAGCTTATACCAAGGGTGTTGACATAGGGCTTGCCGTCCTCGGGGGTCCTGGGAAGGAACTGGGCGAAGGCGTGCTCCTTGATGTCATACTCGTGATAGACGATGAAAACGATATGTGGGAAGCGCACGCTGGGACCCTCGGCGGCAGCTGCGGCCTCGGCCCGCTCGTTCATGATGTTCAGCATGGAGCTAAAGACCATGTTGGCGTTCTGGGCGTCGAAGACGAACTGGGATCGGTCGGCAAACAGGTCCCTGAAATGGGGCAGGAACTTGAAGTTTGCCACGGCGCTCTCTATCCTGTCGCGGTCGCTGGTGGGCTCAAAGAGCACAATAAATTGCAGGTCGTCGGGGGACTGGTAGAAGCAGAGGTCAAAGACCATCCGCTGTATCAGCCGCTCCGAAAAGATGCTGTTCTGCGCCACGATACCCAAGGCACCGCTGTTCTTGAAGGAAAACAGCATAGGCGCCAGCTTCATATATTTATAGTTCTCCGAGATATAGTGAGGGAGGTTGGCAAGGTAATAGGTCTCGTCCTCGCTCTCCTCGTATTCCGGGTCCTCGGACATGAGCACGCTCACCTTGTCGAACTTCATCTTGAAGGAGGTGGATGAGAACACCTGCTGCTGCTTTGAGCCCTCGATGTTAAAGCAGTTGTTCACCATATCGGAGATGCCGAGCCTTACGGTGAGGAAATCCAGATCCTCCTGACAGCGGCTGAAAATGTTGCCGCTGACGCCGTAGACGCTCTTGTAGGGGTCCTTGTCATCGAAGAGCTCGTTGACGTCGGGATAAAGCTCCGAAAGCTTCTCGGCGTCCTGCTGCTGTCTTTCAAGAATCCCTGCGATCAGCTTGTTTATGTACTTTTCGTAGTTGCCGCGCCAGGCTGCCAGAGACTTCTTGTACTTGCTCTTTGCCCGGAAGAAATTGATGATGGACATTATAAGCGTCACAAGGCTCATCAGGGCGCTGAGCAGCACGGCCATCATGTTCCTGCCGCCCGTCAGGGTCCTAATAACGATGGTCACCGCCACCATTATCAGCGTCGGCAGTATCATGAAGAACAGGTTCTGGTCGGGCTTCTGTGGCGGGTCGGAGGGGGGGATGATTGAAACTGGAGTGTCGTCGAAGCGATAGAGCTGGCGGGTGCTGATGTTGTAATCGGGGAAGCTTATGCCGTCCTCCTTCTGCTCCGCGGGGTTGAAGGCGGGGATGATATCCTTTGTGTTTATCTCGAAGGAGCGGTAGCCCCGGGCGGGGTCAAAGACCAGCCTTGTGGATGAGATGAAGCCTATATCCACCAGTGTCCTTGACATATCCTCCTCTGTTATCGGGAAGCGGCCCCTGTCGCTTTTGTCGCTGCTTATAGAATCATTATAGGCTGTAAGGGTAATATTCCCGTACAGCCCGGACTCGTCCCTGTAGGAGACGCTGCTTTCATATATTTTTCTGCAGGCAGAATAAAATTCGTCCTCGCCCTTTTTGGCGAGGCCGTACTTTATGCCGTCAAGAAGCTGTCTGAGAGTAAGATCCCTGAGCACCATCAGCTCAAAAACAAGGCTCTTGCCCGTGTTTGGGTCCACGAACTGAACACCGATCAGCAGCTTATTATTCTCCATATCATCACCCTTTTCAGATGTAAGAAATCAGATGTAAATAATTAGAAGCAGAGGGCAGATACCAGATAAGATGTCAGCTAACAGACGGGCGCGGCGGCCGTGTCTTGCCTCTGACATCTTATCTCCTGCTTCTTAATGGTCAGAGCTCTGCCCTGACAAGCTCAAGTATCTCGCTGATGTCCGCCGAGATATCGGGGGCATCGGGGATATCGGGATAATCGGGATGTTTTGGAACATCCACCCTTTCCTCAATGGGGGCGGCGGTCTCGAAGCTTACAGGCACGGCGGGAACGTAGTCCACCGACACCGTTACCTTACCGACCTTTGGCAGCGCGAAGACGGAAGCATCAGGCGCTGCCGCCTTGATGCCCTCTATCGCGGGGGCCGTTACCTTCGGGGCCTCGGGCAAAGTAAGGGTCGGCAGCTCGGGGGCTGCGGCCACTTCTATCTCTGCCGGTGTCACCTCCGCCTCGGGGAGCCGGAAGGCAAGGCCGGCCTTCGCATCTGTTGGCGGGAGGGGTATATCTGCGGTGACTGCCGCAGACTCAGCTATGCCGAGGTCAAAGCTCTCTGCCGTCTCGGGTATATCCAAGCTCGGCGCCTCGATATGGATATCCGCCTCGAGGGAGACCTCCATGGGGCCCATATCCTCGGGCAGGGGCGAAAGCGAAAGCTCCGCCGGAGGGATGTCCGCTGCGGCGGCGTTTTGCAGAGCCTCTGCCGAAAAGCTCCCGACATCTGCCACGGTGGGCAGCGAGGCCGCTGCGCTCTCCCGCAGGGCGGTGTCAGCGGCAAGCTCGGGGGCTGCAAAGCCGTGAGTCTCCGCTATCTCTGAAAGGCCCTCTACCTTTACCGATATCTCGGGCTCCTCAAAAGCCGGGGGTACTATCTGTTCCGAGGGCGCCTCGAAGCTCACCTCCTGAGGCTCAAGCTCAGGGGCGGTGTATTCCAGCTTTGGCTCGGCGACCTCCATTTCCATGTACTTCCGTACGCGCTCCTTGCCCGCCTTGTTCTCTTCAACAACAGCGAGCAGGACCGAGGTCATCTCATATTCAAACAGAGCCTTGGCCTTTTCGATATTTGCTTCATAAAGCTCGTCTCTCTCGTTTTCCATAAGCACCTCACCTCGCTATGCGTTGCTTCTCCCCTGCTATGTCAGGCTCTCGGGGATGTTATCTGCAATCGCCTGATCGGCCTTTTCCATCTGCTCGGCGTCGGCGTTGAGCAGCGCCGCCATCGCAGAAACGATAGAGGGTACTGTGGAATCCATATAATCATTTACAGGTCCCGCGATAAAGGCGGTCATCTTGTCCTTGCTGGCGCCCTCCCAGCCCGAAACGGCCTCGGCAAAATCCTTCTGGAAGGTGGCGGCGGCGGTCTTGTATCTGGCTGCGATGTCCTCGATCTTCGCGGCGGCAGCTCTCATCTCAGTAAATCTGTAAACTATATCAGCCATAGCTTTTTACTCCTTTTCAGTAGATTTTCACGCGGCTCACGAGGTCGCCTTGGTGGGGTCTCTGTTGATCTCGCCCAGCTGAGGATCCACGGTGTCCAGCAGCTGTGTCTTGATGCTCTCGAGCATATTGTTGATGCCCGCTGTCAGGGACTGCTCGGGGGCGATGAGGTTGTCAACTATCGCGGGGGTAGCCTTGGTCTTGAAGAACTCGTTGAAGCCTGTAGAGGCGTCGCCCATAAAGTTATCGGCGGTGAGCTCTGCCAGAAGAGCGCTGAGCTCGTCGTACAGCCCCTGAACGGTGTTCTGGTAGGTCGTAACGCTGGCCTTAGCATTAACGATTATCGCGCTGGTAAGTATTGATGCCATGATTGGATACTCCTTTCAAATAATGGTTTACTTGTTTATTCCTGCCCGCCGCTGCGAGCCGAGCTACGGTTTAATCCGAGATATCTGTGAGCAGCTGCCTGTATTCGTCAAAGACGCTCTGATAGCCGTTCTTGGCGATCTTCAGGTTCTCGCACACCTGCTCGATAACTATCTCCTGCTGAACGACAGGGCCTATGACGTAAAGCCTGAAGGCGTTCATGAACTTGCGGCCCGCAGGGGTGTTGAAGCCTATGCTCAGCTGCAGCAGCATATCGTTTATATTGGTCTCCAGTGCCTTGATATCATCAATAAGCTCCTGAAATGCGGTCGCTGCCCTGTCAAAGGCCTCCTCGTCGATGATTATGTCCCGGTTGAGGCCGTAGAGCGCGGACAGATCAATGTTTTCTGCCATTCACGGTCACCTCCCGCGGTCAGGAGCCTTCGAGCTCGGCGCGGCACTCGCTCACATACTGCTCAACGGCGGCCTTGTCGTTGTTGTCCAGCACCTCTGCAAGCTCCAGAGCCTTGTCGAACTTTCCAAGCTCTGCATACATCCTTGCTCTGAACAGCAGGGCGTAATTGGAGCTGGGGCTGCGCTTCAAGGTCTCGTTACGGAAGAATAGCAGCTCGCGGTCGTACTTCTCCTTGGCCTCCTGCTCTGTGAATCGCTTGCCCTCTCTGGCAAGCTGCAGGGTGGCAAAGGCCTCGGCATAGCGGCCGAAGAAGGAATAGTAGCTGTCGCGGGCGCCGTTCTTAACGGCGGTAGCGTATTCAAGGGTCTTTTCAAAATCGTTCTTGGCCGAGTAGCAGGAGAGGAGCATGAAGTTCACCCTTGCGTTGAACTCGGCGGCATTCTCCACTGCGGCCTCCTTTTCGAGCTTCACAAGGTCCTCGGGGGTGGGCAGGCCGAACTTCTCGGGCTCCATGCCCTCGGGTATCTCCTCGCCGAAGGTCCCCTCGGGATATACTCTTACAGGGTCGCCGTTCTCGTCGTAGCTTACCTCGGCATACTCGCCGATGCTCTCGTCAACAACGCCCTCGGAGATAAGGGCCTCCATCCGCTGACTGTCGCTCTCCCGCAGGGCGTCGATCTCTGCGGGGTCCACCGCGAGCTCGCCCTCGGGTGCGGGGGCGGCAGCCGCAGGTGCCGGAGCCTCGGGCTTCTCTGCCAGCAGGGTCAGCATTTCGATGGCCTCGTCGAACCTTTCAAGCTTTATGCACAGCTCTGCAAGAGAGAGCACCAGCTCATTCTTCTGGCGGGGGCTGCCCTCGGGGCTCACGATGAGCTCGCTCAGCAGGTCGTAGGCCTTCCGGTCGAAATCTCCCGCTGTGTCGAAGCTGCTGCCTGCCGCGCTGGAATAAAGGTTGGCGCGGCTCACATCCACCGCGAACTGCCCTGCCTTGTCGGTAACGGCGTATTTCGCGGCTTCGTCCAGAGCATCACTGGCCTCGGCGAACTTCCCGCCCGCCATCAGCAGGTTGAAGTGGGCCATATATGCCCGCAGCTCGGTGGGGGCCAGAGCTATCCACTTTACGGCGCACTTGTCGGCGCCCTCATAGTCGTTCAGCTTTGCATAGAGCTGCAGCTTCTCGGTGATTATGTCGATGTCCATAGAGGCGGCGCCCGTCTTGTCAAAGTCCTCATATTTCTGGTAGTTTACCAGAGCTGCCTTGTAGTCCTGCTTCACGGTGCACATCAGGGCAAGCTGATAGAATATCCTCGCCTTGACGTCCGGAGAGCAGGGCTTGACGGAGGCCAAAGTGTAATACTCCATGGCCTTGCTCACGTTGCCCTCGAAGAAATAGGCGTTAGCCATGTTGAAAAGGTTGTCGCCATTCTGCGGCTCGGTGTCTATCGCCCTCTGAAAATAGGGATAGGCCTGCTTGAACTTGCCCACCGCCACCAGTGACGCCCCTGCGCGGGAGAGCGCATAAACATCCTTGGGTGCAGCTTGGAGAGCCTTTTCATACCACTTCGCAGCGCCCTCATAGTTCTCGTTGGAGAAGGCTATGTCCGCGTTTGCGATCGCTTCCTTGTAGGTATCAATATCCATTCTACTCACCTCATATTGAAAATAATGGTCGATCTATCAATTCAGAACCCGAAGCCCGACAAGCCCGAGCCGATGCTCTGCATATTGCCGAGGGAGCCGCAGAGCTCCTTCAGCACGGCGTTGATGTCGTAAACAGAGGTCATCTGGCCGCCGAAGGCCGATGCAAAATCGGCAGAGCACAGGCTGTTGAAGGCCGAGCTCGAGGTATCTATTACGGAATTCATAGTGCCGCCAAGGATGCCCTCGGCATTGGAGCCCAGCTCGCTGAGCAGGTCGGGGATGCTGCTGACGCCCGAAAGGTCAGGCAGCCCGATGGAGCTTGCAAGGTCCGAAATTGCCGCAGTGCTTGGCATATCTATTCCCATGACCTCGCCTATCTTTGCAAGGTCGCCGCTCTGGATAGCACTTCCAAGCTTGCTGAGGTCTCCGGTATCCACGCCCAGCATCTCGCCGATCTTGGTAAGGTCTGCATCCACTCCCAGCGCGCCCGCTATCTTGCTCAGGTCTCCGCTCTGTATCGCAGAGGCCAGCTGTCCAAGGTCGCCCGTGTCTACGCCCAGCATCTCGCCTATCTTGGTGATATCCGCATCCACGCCAAGAATGCCCGCGATCTTGCTTATGTCGCCGCTCTGTATCGCCGAGGCCAGCTGTCCCAGGTCGCCCGTGTCGATGCCCAGCATCTCGCCTATCTTGGTGATATCCGCATCCACGCCCAGAACGCTTGCTATCTTGCTCAGGTCGCCGCTCTGTATAGCGGAGGCCAGCTGTCCAAGGTCGCCTGTGTCTACGCCCAGCATCTCGCCCAGCTTCGTAAGGTCGGTGTCCACGCCAAGGACGCTTGCTATCTTGCTTATGTCTCCGCTCTGGATGGCGTCCGCCAGCTTGGAGAGGTCGTTCACATCAACGCCCAGGGCCTCGCCTATCTTGTTAAGGTCGGCATCCACGCCCAGCAGCTGTGCGATCTTTGCGATATCGCCGCTCTGGAGGGCATTCACCATATCCTTGACCTCGCCGATGTCAACGCCCAGCATCTCACCTATCTTGGTGAGGTCGGCGTCAACGCCCAGAAGGGTCGCTATCTGCCGGATGTCACCGCTCTGGATGGCGGTAACCAGCTTGCTGACGTCGCCTAAGTCAACGCCCAGCATCTCGCCCAGCTTTGCAATGTCGGCGTCTATGCCGATAACGCTGGCGATCTTTGCGATGTCGCCGCTCTGTATGGCGTTAACGAGCTCTGCAACAGAACCCACATCTATGCCTATCATCTCGCCCAGCTTGGAGAGGTCGGCGGCGCCCACGATCTCGCAGATCTTTGAGATGTCGCCGTTTGCAATGGCTGTGCCAAGGTCGCCGATGGCGCCAAGATCAACGCCCAGTGCCTCGCCTATCTTGCTGATGTCCACGTTGCCGAGGCCCAGCGCCTCGCCCACCTTGCCAATGTCGCCGTCGGCGATGGCCTCGCCCAGCTTCACAAGGTCTACCCCGTCAAAGCCGATGGCCTCGCCCAGCTTTTGCAGGTCAACGCCGTCCAGGCCAAGAACCGCGCCCAGCTCCTTGAGCTTCTCGTAGTCAAGGCCGATGGCATCGGCTATCTGCTCAAGGCTCAGGTTCTCGATGATCTCCGTCAGGCCCATGGCGTCTGCCAGCGTTGACAGGCCGTTGCCCAAGATCTCGTTGAGCTTATCATTATCAAGTATATTGCCAAGGACCTTGTCCCCAAGATTCTCAAGGAACTTGGAGGGATCCTGGATTATGTCTATTACATCCGAGATGCTGCCGATGCCAAGGTCCGCCAGGCTCTCTATGCCAAGCCAGCCCATTATGCCGCCCTCGCCGAAGAGCCAGGTGGTGGATTCCTCGATGGTGTCAAAGAGGCTCGTGACCGCCTGCCCCAGAGACGTATTGCACAGGTAGTCCACGGCGGCGTCATACAGCGGCCCCAGCTGCTCCATTATGAAGTCTCCCGCCAGATCCAGCAGGCTGCCTGCCATGCTGCCAAGTATTTCCATGCCGGTATTATCCCAGAAGCTTGAGAAGAAGCCGCTGAGAGTGCCATTCTCCAGCAGGTAGTCGGTGCCCTGCACTATCATCTCGCCCAAGAACTTGGCTGCGCCCTCTGCAAGTATCTCTGCGGCCTTGCAAAGGATGGGAGAGCTGACAGAGCCGAGAGCAGTGCCCACTGCGGCGCCCGCTCCGCCCGTCAGCGCACCTGTTACAGCGCCCACGAAGAAGGCATTGCCTGCCTCGTCAAAGATCTCGCCGAAGGACTTGCCCTTGGCAACGCCCGTGATAACAGTGACGGCCGTACTCGTTAGCGCCGCGGTCAACGCGGCTGACGCCGCAGCGCCGAATATCACGGCGGCCGTTCCCATCGTCACCGCGGACAAGAGGAAGCAGGCCGCGATCACCAGCGCCCCGATGAATATCTTTATTATAGTCTTATAGTGTTCCTTGATGAACTTTACAGTGGCGTGCCATGCCTTGACTATCGCCGTGCCGATGTCCTTGAAGAAATCAACGATGGCGTTGCCGATGCTGACAAAGAAATCCTTTATCTTATCCAAGGTGCTCTTTTCCTTCGGCGGGTGATACTCCGCCCAGGGGCATCTTTCGTAGAACTCCGCCTGACTCACCGCAATGGCGTTATAGACCGCCCTGTCGGTGTTTACGGTGTTCATGACAAAGCTGGAGAATCTCTGACCGACGGACTGTATCTTCGCGGTCACATTAGCCTCGGTGGTCTGCAGCCTATGCTCGGCACAGGCTGCGGCCTCCTGCAGGGTGCCGGAGCTTTCGGGGTCAGCGATGATCTCCTCCAGATCCTGCTTTGCCAGCTTGAAGGTATTTACAATATCCCTCTGGGACGTAGAAAAGCCGTTAAAGGTCTCTGCCAGCTTATCGACCAGCTGGCCCCTTACCTTTGAAGAGACCTCTTCTACTGCCGGATTGGCCCACGACGGCAAATTCATTTTTACTGAATAAGATAACAATGCAAGTTTCATCTTTCTCACCTGTTTCGATCAGAGAGTTATTTCAGCCGTATCAAATATATTTCTTGTAGTGCTCCATTTCCAGAGTGCAGCTGTCCATTGTTTTCTTTAGCTCCTTGCGCTGCTCCTCGTAGGAGGTCAGGTTCTGGGCGAAGTCTGAATATGCGCTGTTGAAGTCCCTCGACTGGGCCTCCAGCGTTCTTATCATGTCCTCTACTCTTGTAAGCTCCGCCTGAGCAAGCTCCCTGATGCGCAGGGCGTCCGGGTCCTCGTCCACAAAGGGAGACATGGTGGCTTTTCCGAGGGTGGGAGAGGCCAGCCCGTCGCAGACCACAAAGCGCCTAAGGCCGCTCTGCAGATCGGCTCTGTAGGACCTTTCCACATATATCTCGGAGTCGATGTTCCCGGAGCCGGACTTGAACATCACCAGCAGCCTTTGCAGCTTGAATTGCAGCTGGCGCAGGGCGGGTATCCTTTTCTCGCCCTCCATATAGGTCTGGTAGGCACCTGCCACCTGGTTCGTGTAGGTCTCCTGCTGCTTTGACAGGAGAAGATACTCCTCTGCGGCGCTGTCATATCTCTGCTTGGCGGCGTCGTACGCCTCCTGAGCCTCCTGCTGTGTGGGGTTTGACCAGCTCATGCCTCTGACCTCCTCGCTTTCCACAAATTAATTAGTGCGAAAAACTATAATCCAACACTTTAATTATAACTTCAACAAAACAGATTGTCAATAATTCCATAACATTTTCTGACTTTGAGAAAGAAAATATGACATATTCAATATTATTCTGCGGCGGGTTTTAGGCGTTTTGCTCAAATGCAAATGTTTCCGAATTGTTAATGTATACACAAAAAGTCGGCGATCGGGACGAATAAACGACCGCAGAATGCGAAAAATGGTACCTCACCCCCTGCGGGGTGAGGTACCATTTTTCGCCTGAGACTGCCCTTGCAGCAGCCTCGTTCGGTGGCCTATATATTTCTCATTATTTTCTTCTGCGGATGACCGCGACTGCCAGAGCTGCCGCTGCGGCTGTCAGTGCAAGAGGCGCTGCTGCGCCGCCGCCCGTAGGAGTGGCTGTGCCTGTACCCGAGGGAGCAACGGTACCGCCGGGAGCGGGTGCTGCGGGGGTCTCGGGTGTGGGGGATGTGGGCTCGGGAGCAGACTCATCGGTGCTCTCGGGTGTCTCGACCACGCCTGTGGCGGGGATCACTCTTGTTTCGGTGTGCTCGCCGTCGTTGCTGCATCTGCGCATCTCGAGGCCTTCCTCGGTGGCGGTGGCGGGCTTTACTACCTCCCAATCCAGCCATCTGTGGCCGTAGGCGTCGATCTCATCGGTATAGGAGGCGTCCTTGCTGCGGCAGGTATAGGTCTTAACGCCCTCGTCCTCGCAGCCCGGCTCCTTGGTGATAACGCCGTCGTCCCAGACGTGATCGGCGGTTATCATTCCCACAACGGTGAAGTTGTTGCCGCCCTTGGAAACTACATTTGCCTTGGACACGATGCCCGCCTTGGTAGAGGGCTTTGCATCGAAGCTTATGCTTGCAGCACCGAAGGCGCTGTCGGCGGTCATGCTGTTGGCGGACATCACGGCTGTGCCGTCCTCGGCGGTAACGCCGTTGACTGTGATCTTCAGGTCCTTTGCGAAATAAGGCATCTCGCCGTTCTCGGAGGTCTCAACGTTGATAACGAAGGTGTAGTCGTTTTCGCCGTAGATGGTGCCTGTGAAGAGGTCAACTATCGTATCATATTGCAGGTCCTCGAGGGGTACCTCGGTGTCTATCCACGCGGCGTGGGGCTCGATGCCCTCGGTGTCGGTGGTGACGTCGGGCTCGTTGGTGAGGACTATGGGTGTGCCGGCGGCGTCCTCCATGTCGTTGATGGCGACATCTCCGGTCTGCTGGCGGAGCATCTCGGCAGTGAGGGTGCCGCCGTTCTCATTCTCCACCTCCTCGCCGCAGAGGGGCGTCTCGATATTGAAGCTTATCTCGTCGATGACCTTGGCCCACTTGGCATATATCTCGGTATCCTGAGTTATGCGGGTGGTGAGGCCGTAGCTGAAAAACGAACTGAACTCGGGGTCCTTATACCAGCCCACGAAGGCATAGCCCTCGGCCTCGGGCGCAAGCTCGCCTGCGGCCTGGTCAAAATAGGGCGCAAGAGAGGTGTCCTTGGGAACGTTCACGGTCTTGTCGGCGATGCCGTGGCCGTAATGCACCGTAAGCTCCACCGTCTCGGGGGCGCCGAGGCTGATGGGGAGGCTCACCGTCAGGCTGTCGCTGCCAGTGATCTGGGCGTTCCAGGAAAGGTTCGCCTTGGTGCCGTTCAGGGTGGCGCCCTCAACGTTGAACACGGCCTCGTCCTTTACGTTATAGGTGAAGTCGAAAACCTTGCCGTCCTCGGGCTTGAGCTCAACTCTGAGCACATAAACGCTGTTATCGGCAAAGGTGGTGCCGTCACCGGTGTAATAGGCCCTTGTTACCGTGAAGCCGTCGGGAACGGTTATCTTGTCAGCAAAATTCGCGGGGACATCGGCGCCGACAGAGGGCATAACGCTGTCCTCTGCGGTGACGGTCAGGGTGCCTGCCTCCACAGTATCCGCAAGGATGGGATAGAGGTCAAGGTCCTCGGTCACTACGGTGTTGAAATTATACTCCTCCGAGCTGCCCTCTGTCTTCCAGCCAACAACGGCCTTGCCGCCGCTGGGCTCGGGGTGCTCGAGGGTGCTGCCGTTATGATTGAAGGCGGCGCCGCTCAGGTATGTGTTTGCGTGTTGTCCGTCCTCAACGTTCAGCACAAGGGGGCTGTCTCCGTTGAAGTCCTCGTAATGGAGAGTTACTGTGTGCTCCTCTGCGGCGGAGACGCTTACAGGGATAGCAAGACTGAGAGCCACTGCTGCGGCAGAAAGCCCCGCAGCCGCGCGTTTGATGATGCTCATGGCCATTTCTCCTTTCAGTAGATAGTTAACCGATTATATATTACCACATTTTGCTGTATTTGTCAACATTTTTTTAACGAGCATCACGGAAATCAATTGTAGGATTACAATAGATGTGAGACAAATTAAGAAAAAAAGATAGCGAACCAGCATGAACCTGTGTTACAGTTAAGTTGCGACACCAAAAAGCAACAGGAGGTCATGTGATCCGCTATGAATACTATAACACAAATTACCA
>JAFVAN010000027.1 GCA_017480485.1 Ruminococcus sp.
GGCAGGCAAGACCTACACCCTCACCGAGACAGGCGCACCTCAGGGCTACGCTTACTCCGAGGATATCACCTTCACAGTTGAGAAGGACGGCACCGTTAAGGTTGACGGCGCAGACGTAAACGGCAAGGTAGTAATGAAGGATGAGGCGCTGAATGTTAAGATCTCCAAGACCGATATCACGGGCGACAACGAGATCGGCGGCGCACACATCGTAGTTACCGACAGCCAGGGCAACACCGTTGACGAGTGGGATTCCGTTGAAGGCGAGTCTCACGACATCGGCGACAAGCTGACGGCTGGCGAGACCTACACCCTCACCGAGACAGGCGCACCTGACGGCTACGCTTACGCTGAGGATATCACTTTCACAGTTGAAAAGGACGGCACCGTAAAGGTTGACGGCCAGAATGTCAACGGCAAGGTAGTAATGAAGGACGACGTTACCAAGGTAACTATCTCCAAGCTGAACAACGGCAGCCTGCTGGCAGGCGCGGAGCTCCAGATCCTTGACAAGAACAAGCGTCCTGTAGCAAACACAACATTTACCTCCGGCACAACTGTCAAGGAATTCAACGGCGTGCTGGTAGCAGGCGAGAAGTACTATCTCCACGAGATCAAGGCTCCTGCTGGCTGCAACCCCGCAGAGGACGTTGAGTTCACTGTAAACGCAGACGGCACTGTTACAGAGGTAGAGATGATAGATACCGACCTCGTAGTAAAGATCTCCAAGACCGACATGGGCGGCACCGAGATCGAAGGCGCTACTCTCCAGATCTGGAAGGGCGACGACCTCATCGAGGAGTGGGAATCTACCAACGAAGCACACACTGTTACCGCCAAGCTTGAGGCAGGCGAGACCTACACCCTGATAGAGACCAATGCTCCCGAGGGCTATGCCTACACCGAGGAGCAGGAGTTCACAGTTAACAGAGACGGCACCGTTACCGAGGTAACGATGAAGGACGATGTTACAAAGATCCGGATCCTCAAGAAGGATTCCGTTAGCGGCGATCTCATCACCGAGAGCGCAGCGGTATTCCAGATCCTTAGCGAGAGCGGCGAAGTCGTTCTTGACAACGTGACCACAAATAACGGCGAGATCGTTATCAATGGTCAGCTCAATGCAAACACCAAGTATTTCCTCCACGAGGTAACTCCTCCCGAGGGTTACGAGGTCAATGCAATAGACGTAGAGTTCACCTACACCGACAAGACCACCGCAACAGGTACTCCCGTACTTGAAGTTGAGATGCTTGACGATGAAGAGGAAGAGTCTTCCAGCGAGGAGGAATCCAGCGAGGAGGAATCCAGCGAGGAGGAATCTAGCGAAGAGGAATCCAGCGAGGAAGAATCTAGCGAGGAAGAGTCTAGCGAAGAGGAATCTAGCGAAGAGGAATCCAGCGAGGAAGAGTCTAGCGAAGAGGAATCCAGCGAGGAAGAATCTAGCGAAGAGGAATCCAGCGAGGAAGAATCTAGCGAAGAGGAGTCCAGCGAGGAAGAATCCAGCGAGGAAGAATCTAGCGAAGAGGAGTCCAGCGAAGAGGAATCCAGCGAGGAAGAATCTAGCGAGGAAGAGTCTAGCGAAGAGGAATCCAGCGAGGAAGAGTCTAGCGAAGAAGAATCCAGCGAGGACGAGTCGTCCAGCTCCGAAGATTCCGATGACGACAGCAGTCGTGACAGAGGAATAGGCGGAGACAACGATGACGATCACAAGCAGGGCCAGGGTGACGGCGACAACAGAGAGCGCGGCACCGATGCAGACTCCGATAAGGGTCGCGGCATTGGCGGCGACAACGCAAGCACAGGCTCCGAGACAAAGTCCGAAGTCGGCTTCACACTTCTCACCGCAGCATTTGCCCTTGTACTTCTTGGCAAGAGAAGGAAAAAGGAAGAATAAGCTACAAGCTTAAACAACAGACGCCTCCCCCCACGGGGAGGCGTTTTTTGTGTGCTAGCGCGCACGGCGGTGCACAGCGTGCACCACGCAAGTCGGGCGGTGCTCCGCCGTGGCAGGTCGCGTGAGCACTCGCAAGCTCGTTTACAACTGTGAAGTGTGCCGGGGCTCCCGCGCCCACTAGAGGCTAGAGGTTAGAAGCCAGAGGCTAGAAAAAACGCACAAGCCAGCGAAAGCCGATGCTGGACATATAACTAAAACCAAGGACGTGCACGAAGCCCCGCAGGGCGATAGCCGATGCTGGGCATACAACAAAGCCGAGGTCGTGGTAGCCCCCTTGCCCCCCTAGGGACGAGCCAAGACCCGGCGTGTGCGCCGGATCGAAAACCGGTGGGGGAGTTAAAAAGAAAAATACTTGAAAAAGAGTGGGGCGTGTGTTATAATAAAATAGTAATAGACCATATACTATTCAGAGGTGATTTTTATGATCGAGATCAAGGACTACAGAGGACATATCCGTAACCACGAGGCGCTTTGCACCGAGCTGGGCATCCCGAAGGGGCTCCCAAGGGAGGAGCGGGAAGCGCGGATACTCACCGCCGCCTACGAGCGCTGGGGCAGCAGCATCGCCGACCATCTTTACGGGATGTTCGCTTTTGCCCTGTATGACACCGAGGAGGAGAAGCTTTTCTGCCTGCGGGACCACTTTGGCACTAAGCCCTTTTATTACTACCTGACCGAGGACGGCAGGCTGCTTTACGGCACCAACATCAGCAGCATAATCTCCGGCGAGGGCTTCAAAAAGGAGCTCAACGAGAGGATGCTGCAAATATATCTGACCCTCACCTACGTTGCGGGCGAGGATACCTTCTTCAAGGGCGTTAAGAAGCTTATGCCCGGGCATTATCTGGAATTCAAGGGCGGCGAGCTGAAGCTCACCCGCTACTGGAGGCCTGAGTTCAAGCCCGACGAGAGCAAATCTCTGGAGGACTGGGCAGAGGAGATACACACCACCCTCGGCCGGATGATGAAGGAGGTAAAGACCCCCGACGAGACCGCCGAGAGCTTCCTTTCGGGCGGCGTGGATTCCTCCTATGTGCTGGCCATGAGCGACGCTAAGAGAGCAGACAGCTGCGGCTACGACGACGAGCGCTTTGACGAGAGCCCCCTTGCCGCAAAGACCGCCGAGCTGCTGGGGGTAGAGTTCTCCCGCTGCCGCATAACTCCCGAGATGTATTTCGACATCGTGCCCTATGTTATGTACAACATGGAGCAGCCTCTGGGCGATGCCTCGGCTATCGTCTTTGCCATCGGCTGCCGCGAGACCGCAAAGCACACCAAGCTCTGCTATTCCGGCGAGGGCTCCGACGAGTTCTTCGGCGGCTACAATATGTACCGCAACGCCGAGCGCTACGGCGACAACCTCAAGACCTTCTACGTCGGCAACACCAACATCATGAAGGAGGAGGAGAAGCAGCGCATCCTCAAGCACTACGACCCCGACTATAAGCCCATCGATCTTGTGAAATACATCTACGACGAGACCGAGGGCCTTGACCCCCTTACCAAGATGTCGGATGTGGATATCCAGATCTGGCTGGAGGGAGACATTTACCTCAACGTTGACAAGATGAGCACCGCCGCAGGGCTGGAGATCAGGATGCCCCTCACCGACAGGCGCGTCTTCGATATCGCCTCCCGCCTGCCCTCCAAGTATAAGGTGAACGCCGAGCAGAACAAGGTGGCCTTCCGCACCGCTGCCGCCAAGGTCCTCCCCGAGGAGATCGCCTTCCGCAAAAAGCTGGGCTTCGTGGTCCCCATCAGGTACTGGCTTGCAGACGAGCGCTATAACGGGGACGTGAGAGAGAAGTTCAAGAGCGACTACGCCGCTAAATTCTTCGACCTCGACGCCATCGGCGCCATCTACGACGAGTACGTTGGCGGCAACTCCGACAACTGGCGCAAGATCTGGACCATCTACACCTTCCTTGTGTGGTATGAAGAATATTTTATCAAGAGATAACGGCGCGTGTAAATTTTATGTAAATTTGTTATCATTGTGAACCGAAAACGTTTTCTGTAAACGTAATCATACCGCGCATTTTCGCGCTTTTGTCAATATGACCAAATTTCGCCCGCATTTATATTGCAAGTTGCTGATTGACTAAATATTTGTAATTTGTTATTATAATAGTAGCATCTCCCCCTGTGGGCAATATGCGCGCAGAGCCCTCTGCGCCCGAAATACGTCTATTAAATTAGGAGGTATATTAAATGAAATTTTCCAAGAGATTAGCTGCGGGAGTTCTGGCACTCACAATGTCCTTCGCTGTTGCAAGCTGCGGCAAGTCCGACAGCTCCGCGGAAAGCGGCGAGAGAGCCGGCCTCGATGTTGACCCCGAGACCATGGAGCTCATCGAGTCCATCAAGGACGACGAAAGACTGCCCGCTACCCTTGAAAACACTAACATCAAGTGGCTCGCTCATTACGACGCCAACCCCACCAACGGCTCTGTAAAGGGCGCAGGACTCAAGCTGTTTGAGGTAAAGTACGGCGGTACTATCGAGTACATCCACGCTGACTGGGATGACAGATACACCAAGCTCGCTAACCTCGTTATGAGCCAGGATTCTCCTGACTTCTTCCCCGCCGACGATATGGACACCTTCCCCAAGGGCGCTATCAAGGCTATGTTCCAGCCTATCGACGACATCATCGACCTGGATTCCGAGCTGTGGGCCAAGTCCAAGCCCTACTGCGATCAGTTCATGTTCAACGGCAAGCACTACATCGCAGTTATCAAGCCCACGCCTAACTTTGTATGCGTTTATAACAGAAGGACCATCGAGGATAACGCCCTTGACGATCCCGCCGAGCTCTTCGAGAACGACGAGTGGACCTGGGATGCCTTCTATGATATGTGCGTAGACTTCACCAACGCCGAGCAGGAAAAGTACGGCCTCGACGGCTACTGGTACGGCAACGCTCTGTCCCAGACCTCCGGTGTTCCGCTTATCGGCCTGAAGGACGGTAAGATCGTTCAGAACATGGAGGATCCCGCTATCGCTAAGGTTCAGGATTGGATGTATGAGCTCGAGAAGAACAACGTTTGCTTCGACCGTTCGTCCAACAACTGGAACACCAGAGGCAGCGGCGAGACCGGTGACGGCCTTGGCTCTTACCTTACTCTGTTCATCCCCACCGGTCTGTGGGCTGTTGAGGGTGACCCCGAGGCTGTTAAGCTGATTGGTAAGGTAACTGAGGACGAGAACGAGATCATGTTCGTTCCTATGCCCAGAGACCCCGACGGCGATACCTATTACATGGGCTCCCGCGTAAACGGCTACAACATCTGCACAGGCGCTCCCAACCCCGAGGGCGTTGCTGCATACCTCGACTGCATCCAGATCCTTGACGAGCATTCCGACGAGATCTATGAGAGAACTCTCCGCGATGTATATCTCTGGGACGACGAGATGATCGAGATGCGCAAGACCTGCTACGATCTCTGCGCTCAGAACCCTGTATTCGACTTCCAGAACGGCGTATCTCCTGAGCTCGATGCTGCTATGATGGACGTTTCTCAGTACACAATGATCACCGGCGGCGGCGCCAAGACCTGGACCGAGTGCGTTGGCGAGTTCAAGAAGAAGGTTCAGTGGCTCTGCGATCAGGCTAACAGCAATGTTGCTACCGAGCCTACCAAGTAATTTGGAACTCAGAGCGATATGATTTGAGTTTAAGCCTCTCTGCCCTTAGGGCAGGGAGGCTTTTTGTGTCGGGCGGCGGGCTCGCGGCATAGTATATGCCGAGGAGCTGTGATATTATGGATAGTATTATGTTTGCCGCAGCCGCCACAGGCTTTACCTTTTTGCTCACCGCCCTGGGCGCCGCTGTGGTGTTCTTTGTAAAAAAAGCAGGGGAGACCGACCGCCTTAAACGGGCCTTTCTGGGCTTCGCCGCAGGTGTGATGACAGCAGCAGCCGTCTGGTCACTGCTGCTGCCCGCCATCGAGCAGGCAGAGAAGACTTCAGGAGCCGCTTGGGTCCCCGCCGCTCTGGGAGTAATGGCGGGGGTGGGCTTTCTGATGCTCTTTGATAAGCTGATGCCCTTCTTCCACCCCGCCGAGCCCGAGACCATCCGCAGCGGCTTCAAGCGGGTCAGCCTGCTGGTGTTCGCCATAACCCTGCATAATATCCCGGAGGGGATGGCCGTGGGGCTGGCCTGCGCACTGGCAGAGGGACCTCAGGGCAAGGCCGCAGCTGCCGCCCTCACCTTGGGGATAGGCATACAGAACTTCCCCGAAGGAGCAGCCATCTCGCTGCCCCTGCGGCAGGAGGGCATGAGCAGGGGGAGAGCCTTTGTTTTCGGGGCACTCTCGGGGGCGGTGGAGCCTGTTTTCGGAGTGCTGACAGCGGTGGCTGCTGCCCATGTGACCGCCATGATGCCATACCTGCTGGCCTTTGCGGCAGGGGCAATGCTCTATGTGGTGGTTGAGGAGCTGATACCCGAGGCCCACTTAGGGGCAGGGCATATCGGAACATTGGGGGTCATGGGTGGATTTATAGTGATGATGGTGCTGGATGTGGCCATCTAGAGGCTAGAGATTAGAGGCTAGAAGCAAGAAAAGGCATGTCGAGCAGATAAAGTGAAAAATCAGAACCCCTCCGCCCTATCGGGCACCTCCCCTTTCAGGGGAGGCAAAATGCTCGCTCAAGTCTATGTGAGGAGCAGCAGCCAATATGCCTCCCCTAACAGGGGAGGGGGACCGCCGCCGATAGGCGGGGGGGTGGGGTTTCGCTTGCGCACCCCTTTCCTTATCTCCCAAACCCCGTTTTTGTTGCGATTTCAGGGTCAACGGACGCTTGCTGTTCTTCCTTTTGCTTGGGTTTCGGCGGTTTGATCTCGGTAGCCTTAGGGGACTGAGGCTTGAGCTGTTGAGCTTTTAAAAGAAATTTTTGCCCTAAACCCCTTGACAACCTCGGGGAAGTATGCTATAATAATTCTTGCATTCGTATCTAAAGACAGTCGGCAGCCTTGCGCGGAAGTCCGACCGAGGAAAGAATAGCAAGATATAAGCTTGTTATGTCTCTTTGTCTTTTGGCGAGGAGATTTTTCTTTTTGATGCGCTGCAATAGAAAATTGCAAAGAGGTGAAATCATCTATGCCAAGTGAAAAGGTCCTGCTTGCAAAGCAGGAAAGAGTCGCTGAGCTCACCGACCTTATCAAGAACTCCGCCGCGGGCGTCCTCGTTGATTACAAGGGCATCACCGTTGAGGAGGACACTAAGCTCCGTAAGGAGCTGCGTGAGGCAGGCGTCAAGTACTTCGTTGAGAAGAACACCATGCTGCGCTTCGCAATGAAGAACGCGGGCCTCGACGACATCACAAACGTGCTCGAGGGCACAACTGCTATCGCCATCTCTAATGACGACCAGACCGCTCCCGCAAGGATCCTCGGAAAGTTCTCTGAGGCCTGCAAGGGCGAAAAGTTCAACCTCAAGGCCGGCTATATCGGCGACGAGGTCTATGACGAGGCAGGTGTTAAGGCGCTCTCCAAGATCCCTTCGAGAGAGGTCCTTCTTGCTCAGCTCGTTGGCTCCCTTCAGGGACCCATCCAGAAGCTCGCAGCTACTCTGCAGGCTATCGTGGACAAGGAAAACGGCGCTGCTTAAGTGCCGCGTAGCCGCCTGAACGCGGCGTGAACGTGGGCGGACACCGCCCAAAACCAAAATAAATTATAAAGGAGAAAAATATCATGGCTTCTGAAAAGATCATTAAATTCGTAGAAGATATCAAGACCCTTTCGGTCCTTGAGCTTGCTGAGCTGGTTGACGCTATCCAGGAGGAGTTCGGCGTTACCGCTGCTGTTGCTGCTGCTCCCGCCGCTGGCGCCGGCGCTGCTGCTGCTGAGGAGAAGACTGAGTTCGACGTAATCCTTGCTTCCTTCGGTGACGCTAAGATGGGCGTTATCAAGGCTGTTAAGGAGATCACCGGCCTTGGCCTGAAGGAGAGCAAGGAGCTCGTTGAGAGCGCTCCTAAGGCTATCAAGGAGGGCGTTTCCAAGGCTGACGCTGAGGAGCTCAAGGCTAAGCTCGAGGCTGCCGGCGCTACTGTTGAGCTGAAGTAATTTCACTCTTAAAACGCTAAAACAGGGATATCTCACCGGAACAGGTGGGATATCCCTTTTGCGTTTAAAGAGTGTGAGCAGAAAAAGGCACCCCCGCGCTAACGCGGAGGTGCCTTGAATGCTTTATTGCCTGATCGAAGGGGCTTACTTGTTCAGCCTCTCCTCGATCATGTCGAGCTCCTTGTACAGAGCCTCGGGGATGCGGCCGCCCTTGCCTGCGATGTCCTCATCGTAGTAACGGCGCATTTCCTTGATCTCGGCCTTCCAGAGGTCCTTGTCAACAGCCAGCAGAGCCTTCATGGTCTCGGGCGATACCTCGTCCTCGATGCCGGTGAGGTTGATGTCCTCGGGCTTGGGCAGGAAGCCGATAGGTGTCTCAACGGCGTCGACCTTGCCCTCGCAGCGCTTGATGATCCAGTCGAGAACTCTCATGTTGTCGCCAAAGCCGGGCCACATAAAGTTGCCGTTCTCGTCCTTCTTGAACCAGTTAACGTTGAAGATCTTGGGGGCCTTGTCGCCAAGTACCTCGCCCATCTCCAGCCAGTGAGCCCAGTAGTCGCCAACGTTGTAGCCGATGAAGGGCTTCATAGCCATAGGATCGTGACGGAGAACGCCTACTGCGCCTGTGGCGGCAGCGGTGGTCTCGGAGGAAACTGCGGAGCCTACATAGGTGCCGTGGGTCCAGTCAAAGGACTGATATACCAGCGGAGTGGTCTTCTCGCGGCGGCCGCCGAAGATCATAGCTGTAACAGGAACGCCCTCGGGGTTGTTGAACTCGGGAGAAACGCAGGGGCAGTTCTCTGCGGGTGCAGTAAATCTGGAGTTCGGGTGAGCAAGCTTCTCGCCGCTCGCGGTGTACTCGGGGCCGTTTACCTCGGCGCCCTTCCACTCGATCGCATTTACGGGAGGATTCTTGTCCAGGCCCTCCCACCAGGGAGTCATTGTGTCCTTGTTGATAGCAACGTTTGTGAAGATAGCGTTCTTCTTGGTAGAAGCAAGCGCATTGTAGTTGGACTTTGCGTTTGTTCCGGGAGCAACGCCGAAGAAGCCGTTCTCGGGGTTGATGGCATAGAGCCTGCCGTCCTTGCCGGGCTTCATCCAAGCGATATCGTCGCCGACGGTCCAAACCTTATAGCCCTGCTCGGTGTAGAACTTGGGGGGGATGAGCATTGCCAGATTGGTCTTGCCGCAGGCAGAGGGGAAGGCAGCGGTGATGTATGTTACCTCGCCGTCGGGCTTCTCAACGCCCAGAATGAGCATATGCTCGGCCATCCAGCCCTCGTTCTTGCCCTGGAAGGAAGCGATACGCAGAGCGAAGCACTTCTTGCCAAGCAGAACGTTTCCGCCGTAAGCGGAGTTGATGGACCAGATAGTGTTGTCCTCGGGGAACTGAACTATGTATCTCTTCTCGGGGTCAACGTCAGCCTTGGAGTGCAGGCCTCTTACGAAGTCGTCGGAGGTGTCGCCAAGGTTCTCGAAGGCCTTGGTGCCCATACGGGTCATGATGTCCATGTTGAGTACAACATAGATAGAGTCGGTCAGCTCAACGCCCACCTTAGCAAGGGGCGAGCCGATGGGGCCCATGGAGTAGGGGATAACGTACATGGTCCTGCCCTTCATGACTCCGTCGTACATGGGAGTGAGCATCGCGTACATTTCCTTGGGGTCCATCCAGTTGTTTGTGGGGCCTGCGTCCTCTTTTGTCTTGGTGCAGATGAAGGTCCTGTCCTCAACACGGGCAACGTCGTTGGGCTTAGTCCTGTGATAGAGGCAGCCGGGGTACTCGTCCTGATTCATCGGGATCATCTCGCCTGTGGCGATAGCCTCGTCACGGAGGGCCTGAAGCTGCTCGTCAGAGCCGTCGATCCATACAACGTTATCGGGCTTGGTGAGGGCGATCATCTCGTCCACCCAGGCATTAACGTTGGGGTTATTAGTCAAACTTGCCATAATAATAAATCTCCTCTCAAGAATTGCAGTGAAAAGTTTCGAGTCAGCACTGGCTAACACAAAAATTTTCCTGTATATCATTATACCCTATATAAAAGTTTTTGTCAACCTTTTTTTGGTGCACAGCGCGCACGGCGCAATTCGCATGAGTGGCGGCACGCCGCCTCACAGCTGTGTGGGCCATAAGTGCTCCCTCGCGGTGCTAGCGCGCACGGCGCAATTCGCGTGAGTGGCGGCACGCCGCCTCACAACTGTGTAGGTCATAAGTGCTCCCTCGCGGATAGAAGATAGAGGATAGGATTTATTGATATTATCGTTAGCTTCCGGATCAGCACGGTACGTCCGACCGCATTTTGCCGCTCTGCGGCAAAATTGCATAAAAAAGAAAAATTGATTTCTACGGGCCGCACCTTGACACAAAGTAAAAAAGATGATATACTATAAAAAACTGTTATTATTTATAACCATTTCTACAAATTAGGAGGGCTTTTTTATGCAGTGTTTCTATTGCGGACGTGACATTCCCGAGGGTGCGATGTTCTGCGAGTGCGGGCATCCCGTTAAGCAGTATGCCAGCGATATGGCGGGAGGCTCCTACGGCGCCGTCTCTCTGCCAAAGCAGAAGAAGTCTGTGCTGCCCACGGTCATCGGGATAATTATTGCTCTGGCGCTGGTGGCAGGGTTCATCTACTTCCAGCAGAAGAACAATGACGCCCATAAGGTCACTGACAAGGACCAGTGGGAGACCGTTGACAAGGCCACCTACAGCATGACCATGCCCAAGGACCTGAAGAAGGGCACTGTAGTAAGCATTGGAGATGCAAAGGGCCTTGACTTCCTCTATAACGATGAGATCGCCATCTGCACAGGTGTCGAGACCTACACAGACGGGGACCCCGGCCTGACTGCCGATCTGCTGGAGGCGTATTTTAAGGGAAGGACCCGCTCTGTCAACGGGGTCGAGCTTACTCCCAAGCGCCGCGGCGACATCAACTACTATGACTATGACAAGACCTCAAAGAACACCATCGGCAAGACTGATGAACTGCACGTTATCGAGTCTTACATCATTGGAAAAAAGGGCATCTATGAGGTAGACGTCTACTGCGCCCGCTCCGACTTCTCCGACTATCAGGATTATATGTTTGAGTGGATAGAGTCCTTTAAGGAGAAATAAGGATCCAATACGCGAGGACCGGGCTGCCCCACGCAGTCGTATTCCCACGCAAGATGAGAAAAGCTGTACCCCACCCCCTGCGGGGTGGGGTACAGCTTTTCGCCTAAGGGGCACAGCTTTTTGCCCAAGAGCATCCTTGCGGCGCCAAATGTCGCTCCCTGTCGCTTCCTGCGGTCGATTTTTCAAGTTTTTTTCATTTAGCTATTGGAAAAGCTTATTGATTGTGGTATAATATCAATAGAGAATAAATGTATCTGAGAGCACAGAGATAAATCTTTCCGCAGAAGCAAGAGAAGGAGCGCTTTCTTGCTTCTTGCCTCTAAACATCTTGCTTCTAAACTGTGAGGTACACTATGGATAACAACAAGACTAAAACGCCCCAGCAGCGCAGGCGCGAGGCGCAGATGAAACGGGATACGATGCAGGCCTACGGCGTCATGACGGGCATGGCTGCCTTTATCGTCGTGATGGTGCTTTATTTCGTGTTCTTCCGCAGCGGGACAGGCTCTCAGGCTGCGGGCCTGCCGGAGGTCATCACCAATACCACCCCTCCCCGCAGCACCGCTGCCCCCGCTGACAGTCAGCGCTCGGAGGACCACAAGATAGTCACAACCACCACCGTCACCGCCGAGGACCCCGAGGCCCCCGCCTCCGAGAGCACGGAGCCCGCCGCCCCCGAGCACAAGCTGGAGGTAAAGGACGGCATAACCTACGTTGACGGGATAATGATAGTGAACAAGACCTACTCCCTGCCCGCCAGCTACGCCCCCGGTCTGGACCCCACCGCCAAGGCCGCCTTCGACGAGATGGCCGCAAAGGCTTGGGGTGAGGGCGTGTCGCTGTATATAATCTCGGGCTACCGCAGCTACGCCGAGCAAGAGAAGCTCTATGCGGGCTACGCCGCCGCCCGCGGCACTGAGGAGGCCGACAGGGTGTCCTCCCGCGCAGGCCACTCAGAGCACCAGTCGGGGCTCTGCATGGACGTTAACACCACGGAGTTCAGCTTTGAGGGAACAAAGGAGGCCATCTGGCTGGAGCAGCACTGCGCGGAATACGGCTTCATAATCCGCTTCCCCAAGAACAGAGAGAGCATAACGGGCTACGAGTACGAGCCATGGCACATCCGATACGTTGGAGTTGAGGCGGCCACGGAGATAATGTCCCGGGGCATAAGCCTTGAGGAATATCTGGGCGTGACCTCGGACTACAGATACGCCACCGACGCTGCCGCCCGGCAGTAAGAGAAGTCTTTAATACAAACAGCCCCGAAGCGAGGTATCTCACTTCGGGGCTTTGTTTTTTTAGTTTACTCTGCGGGGGTCTCGGGGGCCGCTGCGGGCTCGGAGGGGATCTGATCCTCGAACTCTCCGCTCGGGATGAAGTGTGCGCTGGCGGCGGGAGACACGGGATAACCCGCGATACCGTGGCTGCTGGATTCCTTCATGTTCTCAAACTCCTTGCTGAAGGTCAGCTTGCCGCTGGTGGGGTTGCCTGCGGGTGGAGCAGAAGGTGTAAGGACCGAATGCTCTGCCTCGGGAGGCGTGGGTGCCGTTACGGGAGCAGGCGCTATGGGCGCGGGCTCGGGGATAACGGGTGGAGGCGGTATAACAGGCGCCTTGTCGGGGATTATGGGCTCGGGTGTAACGGGAGCCGCACTTTCGGGCGCCGCAACCGGAGGTATGGGAGCTGCACTTCCGGGCGCCGCAACCGGCGGAATAGGAGCCGAAGTCCCGGGCGCCGCAACCGGCGGAATAGGAGCCGAAGTCCCGGGCGCCGCAACCGGCGGAATAGGAGCCGAAGTCCCGGGCGCCGCAACCGGCGGGATGGGAGCTGTACTTCCGGGCGCCGCAACCGGCGGGATGGGAGCTGAACTTCCGGGCGCCGCTACAGGCGGAATGGGAGCCGAGCTACCGGGTGCCGCAACAGGCGGTATGGGAGCCGAAGTCTTGGGCTCGAATACGGGGGGGAGCTCATCGCGTCCCGCGAAGATCGTGCCTTCCTCGGGGAATACAGGCTCGGGAGCGGGTGCAGGTGGCGGAGGAGGCGGGGGTGGTACCGCACCGGGAGCCGCAGGCGCAGGGAGACGGGCTCCGCAGACCTCGCAGAAATTGAGCAATTCTTTTATTTCAGTACCGCATTTCGGACAAAACATTTACTGATCCTCCTAACAAAACGTTTGCTGCCTCGCAGCATATCTATACTCTTTAATTATAACACTATCAAAGCTATTTTTCTATTATTTATATTAACGAAAATATGTCCTGTGATTTGTGATATTTGTATAGCGGAAACGCGGCGGCGGGGGGTGGTTTTCTTATCGGCAGCTCTGTGTGCCGCCGCTCAACGAATAATGAATAACGAAAAAAGAATAATGAATAATGAAGGTGTCCGCTGCGCGGACGAATTTAAGAATTTTAAATCCATCGCCGAAGGCGATCCCTTAATTATTCATTATTCACTATTCGTTATTCTTTATTCACTATTTCAGCGTATGGCTCCCTTCATGGAGGCAACGTACTCGCCGATGGGGGCTGCGGCGTCGCGGCCAAGCTCCGCTATGCGGCGAACGATGGCCGAGCCCACGATGACTCCGTCGGAGCAGGCGGCCATCTTAGCGGCCTGCTCGGGGGTGGAGATGCCGAAGCCCACGGCGCAGGGCACGTCCGTATTCTCCCGCACAAGCTTCACAAGGCTTGGGATGTCGGTGGTTATCTCAGATCTTACGCCCGTTACGCCAAGTGAGGAAACGATGTAGATGAAGCCGTCGGCCTCCCTTGCGATCATGGCGATGCGGTCGGCAGAGGTGGGGGCGATGAGGGAGATAAGGTCAACGCCGTACTCACGGCAGAGGGGCAGGAATTCATCCTTCTCCTCAAAGGGCAGGTCCGGCAGGATAAGGCCGTCGATGCCGATGCGCTTGCAGGTAGAGATAAAGCGCTCTGCGCCGTAGGAGAACACCACGTTGGCGTAGGTCATGAACACCAGCGGAACGCTGACGTCTCGCCTCAGCTCCTCCACAAAAGCGAATATCTTGTCGGTGGTAACGCCACCCGAAAGGGCGCGGATGTTTGCCCCCTGTATAACGGGGCCCTCGGCTGTGGGGTCCGAGAAGGGGATGCCAAGCTCTACAAGGTCGGCGCCGTTTTTCACCATTTCCCGTACTATGGCGCCTGTGGTCTCAAGGTCGGGGTCGCCGCAGGTGATAAAGGGTATGAAGGCCTTGCCGTTTTTGAATGCTTCTCTTATCTTACTCATAGATCTCTTCTCCTCTGTAGCGGGCGATGGCGGCGCAGTCCTTGTCGCCGCGTCCCGAAATGGTGATGATTATTATCTGCTCGGGGCTCATGGTGGGGGCCAGCTTCATGGCGTAGGCCACCGCGTGGGCCGATTCTATAGCGGGGATGATGCCCTCGGTGCGGGACAGGAACTCGAAGGCGTTCACTGCCTCGTCGTCCGTCACGGGAACGTATTCGGCGCGGCCGATGTCGTGGAGATAGGCGTGCTCGGGGCCGATGCCCGGGTAGTCGAGGCCCGCCGAGATGGAGTAAACAGGGGCGATCTGGCCGTATTCGTCCTGACAGAAGTAGCTCTTCATGCCGTGGAAGATGCCAAGACGGCCCGTGTTCACTGTGGCGGCGGTCTCAAAGGTGTCGATGCCTCTTCCTGCGGCCTCGCAGCCGATAAGGCGCACGCCCTCGTCGTTGATAAAGTTATAGAAGCTGCCGATGGCGTTGGAGCCGCCGCCCACACAGGCGATGACGGCGTCCGGAAGCCTGCCCTCGTATTCAAGTATCTGCTCTCTGGCCTCCTTGGAGATCACGGACTGGAAGTCCCGCACGATGGTGGGGAAGGGGTGAGGCCCCATTACTGAGCCCAGACAGTAGTGGGTGTCGTCTATCCTGCTGGTCCACTCACGCATGGCCTCGGAGACTGCGTCCTTCAGGGTGGCGGTGCCGCTGGTGACAGGCACAACCTTGGAGCCCAGCAGCTTCATGCGGTAGACGTTCAGAGCCTGCCGCTTGGTGTCCTCCTCTCCCATGAATACAACGCACTCCATCCCAAGCAGAGCGGCGGCGGTGGCTGTGGCAACGCCGTGCTGGCCTGCGCCCGTCTCGGCGATAAGGCGGGTCTTGCCCATCTTCTTTGCAAGCAGGGCCTGGCCCAGAACGTTGTTTATCTTGTGGGAGCCCGTGTGGTTAAGGTCCTCCCGCTTTAAGTATATCTTTGCGCCCCCAAGGGTCTTGGTGAGCTTCTCGGCATAATAGAGCAGCGAGGGCCTGCCCGCGTAGTTCCGCATCAGCTCATCCAGCTCTCGGATGAAGTCCGGGTCGTTCTTGTAGTGCTCGTAGGCCTCCTCCAGTTCGATGACCGCGTTCATCAGCGTCTCGGGTATATACTGTCCTCCGTGTACGCCGAAGCGTCCCTTTGAAGTGTTCATACTATCTATCTTTCCTTTCTGTCACGAATATCTTTAATTTAATATCAGCGCCGCAGGCGCACCAAGATCTGACCTCTGACTTCTAACCTCTGACCTCTGGCCGTCCGGCTCGGACGGCCCGGACAAAGGCCTCCATTTTTGTTACATCCTTGTGTCCGTCCGTTTCAAGGCCGCTGCTGGCATCCACGGCGTAGGGCTGCAAAAGCTCGATAGCACCCCGGACATTGTCTGCATCCAGCCCCCCCGCAAGCAGATAGGGCCTGCCAACGTTCCTTATCAGCGACCAGTCGAAGGTGTGGCCCGTGCCTGTCCCGCTGTCCAGCAGCACAAGGTCTGCGGAGCTCTTTGCCGCTGTCGCCGTGTCCTCGGCTGTCTCGACCTTGAAGGCCTTTATTATGGGCTTGTCGGTGAAGCGGCGCAGGGCACGGATGTATCCCTCGTCCTCCTGCCCGTGGAGCTGGATCACGTCTATGAGCTCCGAGAACCGCAGCAGGGAGTCAATCTCCTCGTCCACGAAGACCCCCACGGCCCGCGAGCGGGGAGAGCGTATCGTCGCCTTGAGCTCGCAGAGCTCCGCAAAGCTCACAGACCGCCTGAACCTCTCGGTCAGGATAAAGCCGATATAATCTGCCTCCAGTCTTGAGGCCGCGGCCACGTCGGCCACGGTCATCATCCCGCAGAGCTTGATCTTGGTCATAGCCTCTCACCTCGCAGTTCCCGGAGCTTGGCGGCGATATCAGGGGCCCGCATCAGGGCCTCGCCCACCAGCACCGCGTCGGCGCCGACGGCCTCGAGCCTTGCAGTGTCGCTCCTGTCCTTGACGCCGCTTTCGGAGACGAAGAGCACTCCCTCGGGCACCAGCTGCCGCAGGCGGCGGCTGTTCTCCGTGTCCACGGCAAAACTTGTGAGGTCTCGGTTGTTGACGCCTACTACCCGCGCCCCCGCAGAGAGGGCCGCCTGTATCTCGCCCTCGTTGTGGGCCTCCACCAGAGCCGTGAGCCCCAGTCCGTCGCAGATCCCGATGTACCTGCTTATACGCTCTGTTGGCAGGATGGCGCAGATAAGCAGCACCGCCGAGGCCCCCAGCAGCTTCGCCTCGTATATCATGTATTCGTCCACGGTGAAGTCCTTGCGCAGGCAGGGGATGCTGACGGCCCCCGCGATCTCCTCCAAGTATTTCTCCGAGCCCAGAAACCACTTGGGCTCCGTCAGCACCGAGATGCAGTCGGCGCCCGCGGCCTCGTACTGCCTTGCGATATCAAGATAGGGGAAATCCTCGGCGATGATGCCCTTTGAGGGGCTGGCCTTCTTGCACTCGCAGATGAAGGAGAGCCCGTCGCGGCTCAGGGCCTTCTCGAAGGCGAAGCTGCCCTTTGGCAGGGCCTCTGCCCTTTGGCGGACCTCCTCGAGGGGAACGTATTTCTTTGCTGCGGCCACCCGCGCTTCGGCGTGCTCCGCCAGCCTGTCAAGTATAGTCATGCTATCACCTTATCTGTCAGCTGATCGTAAAACCACGAAGCACCGTGATACGGCTCGGTTTTACGCTCCTGATTTTTTCTCCGCTTTTGGTAAGCCCTCGCCGCCTGCGGCGGCTCGAGGATGTGCGGAAACAGGTATTCTCCCTCTACGGGGGGGAGATATACCGTTTTTCCGCCAAGCTTACGATTGCCTATGCTTATCTGTTTGAAACCTCGATGACCTTTTGCAGGGTCTCGTAGGCCTTGCCCGAGTCGATGAGCTCTGCCGCCAGGGCCACGCCCTCGGCTATGCTCTCGGCCTTGCCGCCAACACAGAGGGCAGCGCCCGCGTTCAGCAGCACGGCGTCACGCTTGGGGCCACGCTCCTTGCCCTGAAGGATGCTTCTTGTGATCTCGGCGTTCTCCTGGGGTGTGCCGCCGCGGATGTCCTCGTGGGTGCCGCCCGCCAGACCGAAGTCCGAGGGCTTGATGTCATAGCTCTTGAACCAGCCGTCCTTGAACTCGCAGACATGGGTGGGAGCGGCAACGGAGATCTCGTCCAGCTTGTCGGTGCCGTAGACCACCATGCCCCGCTGCACGCCCAGACTTATGAGCACCTGTGCCAGAGGCTCAACGAGAGAGCGGTCATAAACGCCCAGCAGGAAGCGCTTGGGGCTGGAGGGGTTGGTGAGGGGCCCAAGGATGTTGAACACCGTGCGGATGCCCAGCTCCTTTCTGATGGGGCCAACGTATTTCATAGAGGTGTGGTATTTCTGGGCGAAGAAGAAGCAGAAGCCCGCCTCGTCCAGCAGCTCGCGGCACTTGTCAACGTCCTGCTGGATGTTTACCCCAAGGGCCTCAAGGCAGTCTGCTGTTCCCGAGAGAGAGGAGGCTGCGCGGTTGCCGTGCTTTGCCACCTTTACACCCGCCGCCGCGATGACCATGGCGGAGGTAGTGGAGATGTTGAAGCTATGGGCGTTGTCGCCGCCTGTGCCGACTATCTCCAGCAGATCGTCGTCGTTCTCGAACCTTGTGGCGGCGTCCCTCATGGCGGCGGCGCAGCCTGCGATCTCGTCGATGGTCTCGGCCTTTGTGGACTTGGTGGACAGGGCCGCCAAGAACGCCGCGTTCTGGGTGGCGGTGGTCTTGCCCGACATTATCTCGCTGATGACCTCATAGGCCTCGTCGTAGGTCAGGTCCTGCTTGTCAACTATCTTTACTATTGCTGTCTCGATCATTGTGGTTTCCTCCTTGAATATTTTCGTTATGTCGATCGCAGGTCTTGGTGCCTGCAATTCAGGTTACTGTGATGTTTGATATTCCTCGCCGCTGCGCGGCTCGGGAAGATGCGGAAAAAGGTATTTTCCCCCTGCGGGGGAGATATACCGTTTTTCCGCCGGTCCTATTCTCTCGCAGGGCTTGCGGCCTGCGAGTCGGGTTACTGTGGTTTGGCTCCTTCCCTTCCGGAAGGAGGTGCGGGAAATGCGCTCCGCCGCCCGGGTTCGGGAAGGCTGAGAGGCATTTTCCGCGATCTATTATAGCTCGATGAAATTCTTTAGCATTTCCCTTCCAAGGGGCGTGAGGATGGATTCGGGATGGAACTGTACCCCGAAGATGGGCAGGGCAGTGTGCTGCACCGCCATTATCTCATTGTCGTCGGTCCTTGCGGTGATGCGCAGGCAGTCGGGAAGGGTGGCGGCGTCGGCGGCCAAAGAGTGATACCTTGCCACCTCCGTCCTCTCGGGCAGGCCCTTGAACAGAGGGCAGGCGGTGTCAAGGGTGACGGTGCTCTGCTTGCCGTGCATCAGCTGGCCCGCGTAGGTTATCACAGCGCCGAAGGCCTGACAGATGGCCTGATGTCCAAGGCAGACCCCGAGGGTGGGTATACTCTCTCCCACAGTGCGGACGGCCTCGATTATCATCCCCGCGTTCTCGGGCCTGCCGGGCCCCGGGGAGATTATCAGCCTGTCGGGAGCGAGCCTCAGGATATCCTCGGGGGTCAGCTCGTCGTTGCGTACCACCCGAATGTCCGGCTCCAGCTCTCCCACCAGCTGAAAGAGATTATATGAAAAGCTGTCGTAGTTGTCTATCAGTAATATCATTGATCTGCCTCCTCTGCGGTGCGGAGCGCTGCAAGGACCGCGGCGGCCTTGTTGATGCACTCCTGATACTCGCTCTCGGGGACGGAGTCGGCAACTATCCCTGCGCCGCTGCGTATGAACACCCGACCGTTTTTCAGGAAGGCCGAGCGTATGGCGATGCAGGTGTCAAGGTTCCCCGTGAAGTCGATGTAGCCCACGGCGCCGCCGTAAAGGCCCCTCTTGTTGTTTTCAAGCTCGGCGATCAGCTGACAGGCCCTAAGCTTCGGGGCTCCCGAAAGGGTGCCTGCGGGCAGGACTGCGCTTACTGCGTCAAGGGCGTCTCGGTCCTCCCTGATCTCTCCCCTGACTGTCGAGCCGATGTGCATGACGTGGGAGAAGCGCTCGATCTGGCGGAGCTTTTCGACCTTTACCGTGCCGAAGCGGCTTATGCGCCCCAGATCGTTGCGGCCAAGGTCCACCAGCATATTGTGCTCTGCCAGCTCCTTCTCGTCCGCCAGCAGCTCCCGTTCAAGGGCAAGGTCCTCCTCGGCGTCGCGGCCCCGTCTGCGGGTGCCAGCCAGCGGGAAGGTGTGCAGCACCCCGTCCTGAAGCTTCACCAGCGTCTCGGGCGAGGCTCCCGCGATCTCCACATCCGTCCCCGAAAAATAGAACATATAGGGGGAGGGGTTGGTGGTGCGGAGTATGCGGTAGGTGTTGAGCAGGCTGCCCTCAAACTCCGCAGACAGGCGGTTGGAGAGGACTATCTGGAAAATGTCACCCTCTCTGATGTACTGCTTTGCCCGCTCCACCATGGAGCAGTATTCTTCCTTTGAGAACAGGGCTCGGGGCTCGCTTTTCAGTCTGCCCGAGGGCTCGCGGCTGCGGCTGCCCGTGCGCAGCAGGTCGGCAAGCTGTTTAAGCTCCATGCAGGCCTTGTTGTAGCCCGTCTCGGGGTGCTCCAGCTTGACGTCCGCCACCAGCACCAGCTTGCCTCTGTAGTTGTCGAAGGCGATGACCTTGTCAAAGAGCATCAGGTCGGCGTTTTTGAAGTGCTCGGTGTCCTCTACGGGTATCCTCACCGAGGGCTCGCTGTAGCCCAGAAAGTCGTAGGAGAAATAGCCCACCAGCCCGCCTGTGAAGGGGGGCATCCCGTCCACTCTTGGGCTGCGGTATTTCGAGAGCAGCTCCCGCAGGTGAGGGGTGGGGTCGTCGGTCTTTATCTCAACGCCCCCGATGGTCATGCTGCCGTCGCCGCAGGTTATCTCAAGCTTGGGCTCACAGCCCAGAAAGGTCCAGCGGCCCCAGTTCTCCCTGTCCTCGCAGGATTCCAGCAGGTAGACGTGAGAGGAGACGTTTTTCAGTATCTGCACCGCCTCGATGGGCGTGCAGATGTCCGAAAGTATCTCGCACCTTATTGGCACCACGTCATAGCGGCCGTCTTTTGAGTATTCCTTCACTGTTTCAAGACTCGGATAAAATTCCATAGCGCACCTCCGTTAGGATAATAAAGACAGGTCCTAATGGGCAAAACAAAAACGCCCCCGACAAGACTCATCAGTCTGTCAAGGACGAATAATTCAAAACTATCCGCGGTGCCACCTTGATTCACGGCCCTTGCCGTGCGCTTAGCAGGATACTATCATATCCCCGGCAACTGACGTATGCCAACACGTCGCAGAATACTCTGCCCCGCAGGAAAAGCAAGGCATTTGACTGCGCCCTCAGCGGTCCATTTGATGACTTGTGTTTCACCCGACTCTCAGCACCGCGGGCTCTCTGTAGAAGCATGGCCACCGTTATCTCCGCGTCAACGGTTTGCGCTATTCATTATAGCACCCTTTCCTGTTTTTGTCAAGCCTTTTCTGGGAATTTTTTAGAAGCCCTATGCTCTCCGCCGCTGCGCGGTAGATGGCGGGGTGTCAGAAACGGTATCCCCCTGCGGGGGATACCGTTTCTGACCGAATATTCTCGTGCAAAAGCCGTGTAGAATTTTTCGTGCCGAAAAATACAGAGGTCAGTAAAGATGTCCGCAAAGCGGACAATATTAAAATATCGCCGAAGGCACACCATATCTCACCTCTAACCTCTCACCTCTAACTTCTAAATGTCTTTACATTTTGGCAAAAGTATGGTATAATAACAAAAATATGTCAGAGAAAAGAAAGGAGGCGTGCGGAATGGAGAAGGATATCCTTGCCCTGCTGGGAGGCTATTTTGAAAAGGCGAGGGCCGCTGTCACCCCCGAGGAACTGGAGGAGGCGGAAAGAGAGCTTTCGCAGCAGCTTGAAAAAAGCAGCAGCCGCAGCCTTGAGGAGTTGAGACAACAGCTGAGAGAGGCTGCCGAGGAGCTCATGACCCTCAGAGAGCAGTTCAAGGCCGTCAGCGGCGCCCGCCGTGACGAGCTTTCGGAAAAGGAAAAGCAGGAGCTTGCAAGGGTAACGGAGATACTTGATGCCAACAGCCTCTGCTATCACTACCAGCCCATCGTGCGGGCCGACACAGGCGAGATCTTTGCCTACGAGGCGCTTATGCGCCCTGTGGGGGCCGAGGGCATAACCCCCTTCCACATCCTGCGCTACGCCGCCATAACGGGCAGGCTGGGCGAGGTGGAGGAAAAGACCTTCTTAAACGTCCTTGGGATAATCACGGACCGCGGCCAGCAGTTCTTTGGCAGAAAGGTCTTTATAAACTCCATGCCGGACGTTCACGCCTCCGCCGAGAAGCGGGCCGAGATAGACCGCCTGCTGGGGCTCTATCATGACCGTGTGGTGGTGGAGATGACCGAGAGCTCAGAATTCAGCGAGGCCACCCTGGAGAGCATCAAGGCCAAGTTCGCGGTCATGGGCATAGAGACGGCCATCGACGACTTTGGAACGGGCTATTCAAATATCTCGAACCTGCTCCGCTATACCCCGAACTATGTAAAGATAGACCGCTCGCTGATGAGCGGCATCGAGAGCGACCGCAAGAAGAAGCACTTTGTAAGAGAGATCATCGACATCTGCCGGGAGAACGGCATCATGTCCCTGGCGGAGGGCGTAGAGACCAACGAGGAGCTTCGGACCGTCATCCTGCTGGGGGTAGATCTTATACAGGGCTTCTGCACCGCAAGGCCCTCGCCGGAGGCTATAAAGGCCATCCCCTACGCCATGCGGGCCAAGATAAGGGCCCTGCATCAGGAACGGGAGGACGGCAAGGCCCTCAGGATATACAACGCCGAGGACGGCGAGCGCGTATCACTTGAAAAGCTGCACCGCGACGGCTGCAACAGGATAGTCGTCGGCACAAAGCAGAAGAGCGGCAGCGTGTACATCTACGGCTCGCCCACTCTGGACACGGACATACACATAGAGACCGTGGAGGGCTTTTCGGGCAGGATAGAGCTTGAAAACGCCCGCCTTTCAAACCGCGTCTCCCGACCCTGCATCGACATCGGCGAGGGCGGCGAGGTAACGCTGGTGCTCTCGGGGACCTCAAGGCTCGAAAACAGCGGCATAAGGGTGCCTGCGGGGGCCACTCTTCGCACCGAGGGCAAGGGTGATCTTGAGATCAAGCTTGGCAGCGCCGACTACTACGGCATCGGCAACGACATGAGCTCCCCCCACGGCGAGCTGGTCTTTGAGCAGGACGGCACCATAAGCGTCAGCGCCGACAGCCACTCGGGCACCTGCATCGGCTCCGGGCTGGGCGGAAAGATAAGCATTCGGCGGGGCCGCTATGTGCTGCGTTCGGGCGGCGGCCTAAGCGTCTGCATGGGCTCCTTTGAGGGTCCCACCGAGATAAACATCATCGGCTGCGACCTTGAGGCCGTGGCCTCGGGGGCTATGAGTGTCTGCATGGGCTCCATGTACAGCGACGCCGAGATAGACATCCTCTATTCCAGCATCCGCTGCAATGCCGACGGCCAGTACGCCGCGGGCCTTGGAACCATTCAGGGACAGCGCGCCCATATCAAGGCCGAGAGCATCAACATGGGCGTTAACGTCAACGCCGATGCCGCCACAGCCATAGGCGCCCTTCACGGCGGCTCCGACATCCGCATCTCCCGTTCGGGAGTAAGGCTCTCCTCCGTTGGCACCAGAGCTCTGTCCTTCGGCGGCCTGACGGGCGGCACAGCCCTCGGCCTGACGGACATCGACCTCTCGGCGGAGCTTGCCACCACCTTCAAGGTCTGCATCATCGCCAAGGAAAAGGACATCGAGACTGTGGGCGGAAAGTACAGAGTCACCATGGGCGACCACACGGTGGACAGGCTGATTTATTGATAGGTTTTCACAGACACAAAGCAAAAACGGTACCTTCCCTTGCTTGGGAAGGTACCGTTTTTTGATTATAAGTTATGAAACAGAATAAGTAAGTATATTATAAGTGACGGGGTCAAGGGTAACGACGCCGTCGAAGAGGAAGTCTTGGTACATATAATTGGTTAACTTAAGCTTGTACTTATAGTCGCCAATCCTCTCACAAGAAGACAGCAAAACTCCAGGTGAGGTCGTACCGTCTAAGGTGGACTGGTTGTCATTGTTCAGCGGGAGGCCATTAAGCCACTTAGTATTGTTAATACTTCTTATACCGCCATAGGACGATACACCGCAGCAATAGGGTTGAAGGTTACGACTATCATTGAAGAACTCAATCAAGTCGCCGTAGTTGGCCTCGAAGGCCTGCTCCACGGCTGCATCGCTGCCGCCAAGGCCCGTTTCCTCGTCCTCCTCGAAGATGACCCGCTGGCGGCGGCCCGCCTTCTCCTTGTGATCGTTTGCCTTCCTAAGGGCTATCTTGTGCAGCCATGTGGAGAAATACTCGCCCTTTTCCAGATTTCGGATGCCCTTCATTACCTCCACAAAGGTGTCCGAGAGCACGTCCTCGGCGTCAAATTCGTTAAGCCCCTGCTACATAATAAACTTTTTAACTCTGTCGCTGTAGGCTCTGTACAGCTCGTCCATGGCGGCGCTGTCGCCGTTCTTGGCCCGTTTTACCAGCTCTGCATCATTCATCTTCATCCTCCGCCTCGTATTCGTATTTTTCAAAAAGGTCGTCGAGCTTCCCCTGCTCGGCCATGTACTCAAAAACCAGTGTCAAAAAATCATCCAGCTCCATTTTGTCGTCTCCGTTTATATTATAGCATTTTTTTGTAGATAGTGCAAGAACAAGTCCGAGCCTTACGACCATCTATTATTTTGATCGGCGTTTTTGCCTTTCTGATAATTAGAGGGCGCGAGCAGCCAAACGGTTAAAGTTTTTTGAAAAAAATTTTTTGTTTTTTTATTACGCTTTGCTAAAGCCCGAGATTTCGCGGCGAGCGTCCAGAACCTTGACGTTCCTCTGTATCTGTGCTAAAATATAATAGCAGAGCAAAAGGCTCGCTTGCCTTTTACAGCTGATCTTTGAAAGGGACGGAATATATGATAATCTATAACGCCAAGATATTTACGCAGAACGGGGAGCGGCAGGTCATCGAGAACGGCTACGTGCGCTTCGAGGAGGGAAGGATAACCGAGATCGGCGCGGGAGCGCCCGAGCTTTCGGGCGAGTGCTTCGATGCCGAGGGCAAGGCACTTTACCCCGGGTTCATCGACATCCATACCCACCTGGGCCTGACTACGGGCGGCACAGGGGCCGAGGGCGAGGACTTCAACGAGGAGAGCGAGCCCGTCTCCGCCAAGCTGCATATTCTGGACGGCATCAACCCGCTGGATGTGAGCTTCTCGAAGGCCCGCGAGGCGGGCGTTACGGCAGTGGTGGTCTCTCCCGGGTCCATGAACCCCGTGGCGGGAGATATCTGCGCCATCTCCACCAACGGCAGGCGCATCGACAAGATGCTGCTTAGGAAGGTGGGCATGAAGTTCGCCCTTGGCGAGAACCCGAAAATGACCTATATGGACCGCAGCGAGACCCCCTGCACCCGCATGGCCATCGCCGCCATGATACGCGAGGCCCTTGCAAAGGCCCTGCGCTACCGCGACGACAAGCAGCGGGCCGAGACCGAGGGTGAGGACAGCCCTGAGCTGGATATGCAGAGCGAGGCCCTGCTGCCTCTGCTGGAGGGCAAGCTCAAGGCCCACTTCCACTGCCATCGTGCAGACGACATCTTCACGGCGGTGCGCATCGCCAAGGAGTTCGGCCTTGACTACCTGCTCATCCACTGCACCGATGGGCACCTTATTGCCGACGAGCTGGCCGCCGAGGGGGCGGGAGCCGTGGTGGGACCCATCATGTGCGACGCCTGCAAGCCGGAGCTTGCCAACATCACTCCCGCCAACGCCGCGGCCCTCGACCGCGCAGGGGTGCGGGTGGCCATATGCACCGACCACTCGGAGATACCCATCGAGTACCTTCCCATAAGCGTGGGGGTCTGCATGAAGCACGGCCTGCCCTTCGGGCGGGCGCTGGATGCCGTGACCATCACCGCCGCAGAGCTGGCAGGCATCGAGGACCTTGTGGGCTCTCTCGAGGTCGGCAAGCGGGCGGATATGGTGCTCTTTGCGGCAGGGGAGAACCCCTTTGAGGTAATGAGCTCCCCTGCGGCTGTGTGGATAGCGGGAGATCAGGTCGTTCTATAAAAAGTGAATAACGAATAATGAATAATGAATAGTTAAGGTATCGCCTTCGGCGATGTCTTAAAATTTCAGCAAAACAGCCACCCGGGGCGGGGAGCCTCGGGCGGCTGTTGTTTATTATGACGAAGGGCTTTTTCGGCGGCCTCCGGCGGGAGATTTTTGTTGTGGGTTTTAAATGGTTTTCGGCATCGGGACAGCCTTTGGCTTTGACAAAATGCACAAAGTCGAGCTCCAGCTTTGGCCCTTTTCCGGGATTTGACTTTTGGCCCTTCTCCGCGTTATAATTCGGATAACAACACAAGGGAGGCTTTTGTTATGACCAATATCAAAACGCGCAGGCTCGCGCTGGCGGGGCTGTTCTGCGCTCTAATCTATGTCTTTACCGCCTTCGTCCACATCCCTACGGGGCTGGGCTATACCCACGCCGGGGATGGCTTCATCTATCTTGTGGCCTCGGTGCTGCCTGCGCCGTTGGCGGCTGCCGCAGGGGCGGTGGGCGCGGGCCTCGCAGACGTCAGCAGCGGCATGGCCATCTGGCTGCCCGCAACGCTGGTGCTAAAGGCCCTGACGGCCCTGTGCTTCACCTCAAAGAACGAAATGATCATCTGCCGCAGGAACCTGCTGGCCCTGATACCCGCCCTGCTGCTGAATGTCTTTGGCTACAGCTTTTACGAGGCGGCCATCATGACTAAGGGCTCCCTTGGGGCGGCCTTCGGTTCAGCCATCGCTCAGGCACCCTTCTACACGATACAGACCCTGATAGGTGCCGCCATATACCTGACCCTCGGCAGGACACTGGCGCCCTTTATCCGCCGCAGCCTGCGGGCCTGAGGGAAAGCTCAGGGATCGATGCCCTTGATGATGCCGAGGGAAACGCAGAAGGCCACCTGCTGCTGATACTCGGCGGTTTCGAGCCTTGCGGCCTCCTCGGGGTTAGAGAGAAAGCCGCACTCCACCATCACCGCGGGGCACTCTGCGTTGTGGATGAGGTAGAGCTCGTCGCCCACGGGCTTCAGCTCCCGCTCGTTCTCGGGCTGCAGGCGGCCCGTTATCTGCCGACGGATGCTCTCGGCAAGGGCCTCGCTTTCGGGGTCGTCTGCCTTGTAGAACATCTGGGCCCCGTAATACTGTGGGTCCGTGAACTGGTTCTGGTGGATGGAAACAGCCGCAGCCGTATCGCCTCCGTTTATAAGCGCGAGGCGATTTTCCATGTCCGAGCGCTTCTGGGCCGCCAGGCCCTCTACGCCGCTGTCGTGGATGGACTCGTCCTTCTCCCGGGTGAGCACCGTGTTATAGCCCAGCACCCGCAGCAGGCCTCCGGCGCTTGTGGCGATGGAAAGATTAATGCCCTTCTCGGGCACGCCGTCCACCGAGACACAGCCCCCGTCAGCCCCGCCATGGCCCGCGTCCAGCACGATCACGGGGCCGTCGTTCATTATAAGCTCCGCAGTGGTCTGTACGGCCCGGCGCTCCCGGCTCTCCCTGCCGGCCCCCGCCAACGCCGCCAGCATCACCGCCGTGCACAAAAACACCGTAAGCTTGAACCTCATATCCATTATCCTATCACCCTTTCAGAAAATACAGGCTGAGTTGTCCTTGTTGGATTATATGAGGCGGGCAGGGGAAAAATGACGGGGCGCGTTTCCGGCAAAAAAGATATCCCACCCCGCGGGGGGGTGGGATATCTTTTTTGCATACTCCCTTTTTACAAATGTGTTCCTAAGACAAATCAGATTTATGAATCCTTTTCTTCGTAGGGCTTATCCCACGAACCAATCTCAATCAGATTACCTTCTGGGTCAGCAATATAACAAGTTCTTTGTCCCCAAGGCTCAAGCTCCGGCTCAAGTACAGGCGTAGCTCCGTTTTCCACAGCTTTTTTGAACGCAGTATCGACCTCATCAAATGTATCAACATAAAGAGCCAATTCAAAATGTCCGTTCAATCCCTTAATATAGTCATATCTGCGGTTTGTCATCTTTTCAAAGTCGTTTCTTCCATATAACAGAAACAAAGTGCCGTCTTTCACAAGATAAACGTTTGATGTATCCTCTGTTTCTTTAATCTCAAAGCCGAGTACATCTCTGTAAAACCGAATCATTTTAGCCATATCCTCAACAAGCAATCCAAAACCGTCCAATCTCATAAGCTACCTCCTGTAAATTCTGATTTATCGTAATAACGATTATAGCATACTATCTGTGTCCTGTCAAACATAACACGAAGAGATCTTCGTTGCCGAGTGCCGAAAGTCTCTGCTAATAAAACATTATCTCTCATCCCTGCGGGGAGCGAGATAGTTTTTTGATCTGAACCTTTCACGCACGGAAATCAATTTTAAAAGTCTTGCTCTGATCGCAGTATTTATTAGGCCGAAAGAGGGTATTCCACCGCCGTCGGCGGGGGAATACCCTCTTTCGGCATCCGCAATTTTGCCGCTCTGCGGCAAAATTGCATAAACAAATAATGAAAAATGATTTCCGCGTCGTTCGCGGGGGCAGAGTTGCAAAATTCCTTACGATGTGCTATAATCATTATAACACAAGCGCGGCCTGCGCGGAAAAGGAGAAACAGGTTTGAAAAGATTTCTTGAGATAGGGAAGATAGTCTCGGCGTTCGGGCTCAGGGGCGAGGTCAAGGTCCAGCCTTGGTGCGATTCCCCGGACTTCCTCTGCGAGTTCGATACGCTGTATTACAAGAGCGGCACTCCCGTGAGCATAGAGCGGGCAAGGGTGCAGAAAAATATAGTCATCATGAAGCTTGAGGGCACCGACACCGTTGAGGGGGCCCAGGCCCTGCGGGGGCGGGTGCTCTATATGGACCGGGAGGACGTGGAGCTTGAGGAGGGCGCCTACTTCGTTCAGGACCTCATCGGCCTGGAGGTGAGGGACGCCGCCACGGACCGGCTCTACGGCACCATCACCGAGGTGAGCGAGACGGGCGCCAACGATGTCTACCACATCAAGGCCCCCGACGGCAGGATGCTTTACATCCCCGCCATCCCCGACGTTGTGAAGGAAACGGACATCGAGGGCGGGCGGATGCTCATAATCCCGCTGGACGGCCTCTTTGACTGACGGAGGGCCGACATGAGATTTGATATCGCCACCCTCTTTCCCGATATGATGGAAAACTACCTGTCCCAAAGCATCGTGGGGCGGGCCAGAGCTCGGGAGCTCTTCACCTGCGAGTGCCACAACATCCGGGACTACACCCTTGACAAGCACCGCCGCGTTGACGACACCCCCTACAGCGAGCGCCAAGGGATGCTGATGCAGTGCGAGCCCATTTACCGCTGCTGGCAGGCGGTCTGCAATATGACCCGCAGCCAGCCCTATGTCATCTATATGTCCCCTCAGGGCAGGACCCTGACCCAGAAAAAGTGCATCGAGCTGTCGCAGAGGAAGCATATCTTCATCCTCTGCGGCCACTACGAGGGAATAGACGCCCGCATAACGGACAAGATAGTTGACGAGGAGATCTCCATCGGGGACTATGTGCTGACCGGGGGCGAGCTGCCGGCGCTGGTGCTCATAGACAGCGTTGTCAGGATGCTGGAGGGCGTGCTCTCGGACCCCGACTGCTACGAGGACGAGAGCCACTATTCCGGCCTGCTGGAATATCCCCAGTACACAAGGCCCGAGGTCTGGCAGGGAGAGCAGGTGCCTCCCGTGCTGCTTTCGGGACACCACGCAAACATCCTGAAATGGCGTCGGGAGCAGGCCCTTATCCAGACCGCCCGCAAACGCCCCGATATGCTCAGGGACTATCCCTTAAGCGATGAGGATTTGTCTATTATTACTAAGGCCGTGGACAATTTTGACAAAGGAAAAGCCTGATTTTGGGCCATTTGCTATAAAATGTTAAGTGATTTTGTACAACTTGTCACAATATCCCACCCGTTGTTGCGCAATGTGTACAAGAGTCAACATATCTTAAACGAGTGAAATAGTCGATTTGACAAAAAATTGATGAATTTTGTGTGTTTGGTCATTATTTGCGTTGACGTTTAGAGACCCTTCTTGTATAATATAAAGTATAGAAGATATGAAAGGTCTTATTATCCGCGCGGCTTTTGCGGGGCGGAAAATTTGATGAATGGAGAGATCAATTATGTTCGTAAAAGACGTTGTAGTTCAGAATCAGGTTGGGCTTCACGCTCGTCCTGCAACATTCTTCATCCAGAAGGCTAACGAATTCAAGTCCTCTATCTGGATCGAGAAGGAAGAGAGAAGAGTAAACGCTAAGAGCCTTCTTGGTATCCTTTCTCTCGGCATCGTAGGCGGCACCACCATCAGGATCATTGCTGACGGCTCTGACGAGCAGGCAGCCGTTGAGGGTCTTGTAGAGCTGGTAGACAGCGGTTTTTCCGAGGACGCAAGATAATCACCGCCGCAACATCAATATAAATTATGGCACGGTCAGGGCAAGAGTCCTGGCTGTGTTTTTTTGTGTGCAGGTCTGAGATAAATGTAAAACAAAAGAATACACATCATAAATCCATTAACCGTGCCACCGTATCGCGAGGGAGCCCCTTGTTATCACACCATAGTGAGGCGGCTTGCCGCCGCTCACGCGACCTGCGCCGCCCGCGCCCGGGACGCGACTTGCGCCGCCCGCGTTAGCACCTCCTTGACATCTCAGGGAGAAAAGTTTATAATTATGCTATCCCGAGAACATCCCTAAAAACACAGAGGTGCTGCAATGAACGGTCTGTTGGAGCGCATCAGCTTTCCGGTGCTGGTGCAGATTTTAATAGAATGCTGGAACGAGGTCTTTTTGCTGCTGCTGATATTGGTCATGCAGCTGGGCAAGCGCCGCGACAGGGCCAACGAGCTGGTGAGCAGAGTAAAGATACCCCTTACCAACGAGCTCATCATTTTCTATGGGGCCATCTTTTTCTATAACTTTTTTAATATAATCACCGTATCATACGGAGGCAGCGACGACGCCGGCGCCTATTATATCATGCGCGTCGGGGTGTTCTGCTATTATCTTATAGGCGCCTTCATGACCGTGTTTTTTCTCGATGTCATCAAAAAATATATCGCCCGGGATAACGGGGACAGGGGTCTTGAGCGTGTCATCATCGGCTTTCAGCTGCTGGAGGTGCCGAACGTCCTGATGCTGCTGGCAACGCCCTTTACAGGGGCCCTCTATCACATCGACTCCACCAACGTATACCACCGGGCCTGGGGCTATTATGCGTGGCAGGGTATAACGATACTCACCTTCCTGTTCATCGGCGGCACAGCGCTTGTCTACAGAAAAAAGACCGACAGCTTTATCAAGCAGATAATAACGGTGGCTTCTGTGTTCCCCACGGTAGGCTTTCTGCTAAGCCTTTCGGCCTCGGGTTTTAATTTCAACAACATAATGGTCTCTGTCTCGGAGCTGCTGATGTTCATGCTCTACGAGAAGAACAAGACTGACGTTACGCTGAAATACGGCCACGAGCTTGAAAAGGCCAAGACCGAGCTGGCGGAGGCGAGGCTGAGCCTTATGCAGGCCCAGATAAAGCCCCACTTTATAAACAACGCCCTGCTGGCGGTGCAGGAGGTCTGCTACACCGATCCCGAGCGGGCGGCGGAGCTTCTGGACCATTTTGCAAGGTATCTGAGGAACAACATCAACGCCACAAGCAGCAGCCTGCCCATCGAGCTTCGGGACGAGGTCCAAGCGGTGAAGGAGTACCTTGCCATCGAGTACGCCGACACCAGCAAGAAATTTCAGTTTGAGTTCGACATACGCTGCGAGGGCTTCAAGGTGCCTGCCCTGAGCATCGAGCCTCTGGCGGAGAACGCCGTTAAGCACGGCATCGACCGCTATTCCGAGGAGAGCAGGGTCATCCTCTCGTCCTTTGAGACCGAGGACGCCTACCACGCCCAGATACGGGACAACGGCGAGGGCTTTGCTATGAACTCGGAGACCCTTGGCAAGGGGGGCATCGGCCTGAAAAACACCGAGGAAAGGCTCAAAAAGCTCTGCGGCGGAAGCCTCGAGATAAGGCGCGAGGATGGCTGGACCGTGGCAGAATTGATAATCCCAAAATAAAACTCGGCGGAAAAACGGTATCTGGAGTGTTTCCCCCCGTAGGGGGAGAATACCTTTTTCCACACCTCCCCGAGCCGCGTTAGCGGCGAGGGCTTACAAAAAGAGGAGAAAACAAAGGAGGCAGAAATATGATAACGGCAACACTTGACGATGAGCAGCTGGCGGTGAAGGCACTTGTCCGCAGGCTGAAAAAGATAGACCCCAGCGGCACCCACGAGGGCTTTGTCAGGCTCTCGGACCTGATGGATTTTGCAGACGGCAGCCGCATCGACATTGTCTTTCTGGACATAGACCTCGGGGGCGCTGTCAACGGCCTTGACCTGATAACCCACCTGTATGAAAGATACGGGGATATGAATATCATCATCTATACGGGCCACCCCGACCCCGAGTACAAGGTGGCGGCCCTGGACAACTACGTCTGCGGGTATATCGTAAAGCCCGTGTCGGAGGAGGAGCTGCGCCGAGCCATTGCCCATGTGCGCCTGCCAATAAAGGAGCTGAGCATCCAGTGCTTCGGCTACTTCGAGGTGTTCTACGGCACCACTCCCGTCAGGTTTGAGCGCCGGGACAGCAAGGAGGTGCTTGCCTACCTCATCGACAAGCGGGGCGCCGAGGTCTCCGAGGAGGAGCTGCGGTGGCTGGTGTTCAACGAGGAGGACGACGGCAACGAAAAGCGAGCCTACGTCCGCAACATAATCTACGACATCCGCAAGACCCTCGGACGGTACGGCGTGCCGAAGGAGATGATCTCCAACTCCAAGGGTGCCTACAGCATTGACCGCTCCCTGCTGCGCTGCGACTTTTACGACTTCCTTGACGGCCGCAACGTCCCCTCGGCCAAGCTGAGGCAGTATATGGAGCAGTACCCCTGGGCGGCAGGGGTCAAAAAGCGGCTCTTTAACTGAGCTCCCTTTTTGCCGAAACCTGAGAATTTACAAAAAATTCACAAACAGCCCCGTTTTTTCGTTCCTCTCTGTGACAGATCTGTGACACTCGTATGGTATAATATATATATCACAGATTTTGGGAAACGTTTGAACGTTTTGTAAAATCTACAAAGAAGGGGTTGACAAAGTGGTGATAAGCCTGTATAATTCGACAGACAGACAGACAGACAGACAGAC
>JAFVAN010000028.1 GCA_017480485.1 Ruminococcus sp.
GGGGGAGGACCAAAAGAGGGGGCTCCCCGTCGATCTGATGTGATGGGTACCTTGTTTCCCCCCTCTTTAGGTCCTCCCCCTCGCGCTCCCCTTCCCCTTATCTTCCCCATGTTTAGGCTTTTCGCGCTATAGGATAGTGCTAAAAAAGGGTTGTACGCCCGCGATTTTTTGTCGAGCAAACCGATACCCCGCAGCTGTCTCCTCCAGCACTCTGCGTATCTGATTAGACGCTGTCTGAAAATCGCCTTGAACAAGGGAAACACAGAACACAACACCCGCCTCTTAGCTGCCTTAAACCCGAACAAGCAAAACAAAGGAGCCTACCCCTTTATTTCGAGGTAAAAGGGGGCGTGGGGGGAGAAAGAGTAAGGAAGAGGGAGCGCGAGGGAGGAACCTCAGGGAAGGAGGGGGCCCGCCCCCTTTTGCGCGCAAGCGTTTTAGGGGCCCCTCCGTCCCTGTGGTTCCTCCCTCGCAAACGAGCACAGATGCGGCGCAACCCACAAAGAAAAAGAGAGAAGCAGAAGCCCCAACAAGCCTTGCGCCGACCCAGCGAACAACACAATGTCGCTTAGACTTCACATATCCGCCAACCAAAAGACGGCGGGGAAATAAACACAAAAAGGAGTGATAGTATGTCTTTGATCAAGCGTTCTGAAATTTCTGCGGGGAGAGGGAGACCACAGGAGCTGACAGCGGTGCTGGATATCCCCGTCTCCGCCATCCGTCCGAACCCCGACCAGCCCCGCCGCAGCTTCTCCTCCGAGGGGCTGGCAGGGCTGGCAAAAAGCATCTCTCAGGATGGCATCATCCAGCCCCTGACCGTCCGCGAAAGCAACGGCGGCTATGTGCTGGTTGCGGGAGAACGCCGCCTCAGGGCCGCAAAGCTCGCAGGCCTCAGAAGCGTCCCCTGCGTCGTCGTCAGGCTCTCGGACAAGCGCTCGGCAGTGGTGGCCCTTATCGAGAATATCCAGCGGGCCGACCTGAGCTTCTTTGAGGAGGCCGAGGCCATCAGCACCCTCATGGTCACCTACCATATGACCCAGGACGAGCTCGCCCTGCGGCTGGGGATGGCCCAGTCCACCGTGGCCAACAAGCTGCGCCTGCTGCGGCTGGAGCCCTCGGAGCGCAGCAGGATATCCGAGGCGGGACTCTCCGAGCGCCACGCCAGAGCTCTGCTGCGCCTTACCGACCCGGAACAGCGGGCCGCCGCCCTCGAGCATATAATTCAGGCCTCCCTGAACGTCTCCCGGGCCGAGAGCTACATAGAGTCCCTGCTGGCAGAGGCAAAGCGCCGCCGCAGCTACAAGCGCCGGGCGGCGGTGTTCAAGGATCTTCGGCTCTTCTGCAACACTGTGGACAAGGCCGTGGAGGTCATCCGCCTTGCTGGCGTGGACGCTCAGGTGGACAAGACCGAGCGGGACGGGATGATAGAGTATATGATACGGGTGCCCTGTGGGGCGAAGTAATGCAAAAATGGTACCTCTCCCTTGTGGAGAGGTACCATTTTTGCGGGAAGCCCTTTCACTCCTCGCCGCCCTCAATAAGGCTGACGGCTGCGCCGAGGATCAGGCCGCCCGTGATGTAAAAGGCGATCTCGGGGATTCGCATCACAAGGCAGATGATGCCCAGCAGGGCCTCAAACAAGGGGATGGCTATCATCAGCAGCCAAGGCTTTTCTCTGAGCACAGGCAGCCGTTCACGAAGCTTTTCCTTTGTCCCCAAGCGCTGGTCCAGCACCAGCATCACGGCAAAGCCCACGGCTATGGCCGCCGCTATGGCAAATATTGCACCTATCCTGCTCATGGAGGACCCCCTTTGTTTTATATGCCCTCGCCGCTGACGCGGCTCGGGAAAGCGCGGAAAAATATATGCTCCCTCCCGAGGGAAGGAGCATAGGGAAATTCAAGATATTAAAGAACGCGAACTCTTACAACGCCCTCGATGGCCTTGATGGCATCGATGTCGGCGGCGCCGTTAACGTCCAGCATGGTGTAGCTCCAGTCCTTCTTGGACTTGTTTACCATGTTCTCGATGTTGGCGCCCTTGTCGGCAACGGCGGTGGTGATCTGGGAGATCAGCGAGGGAACGTTCTTGTGCAGCACGCAAACAAGAGCGTCGCCTGTTTTTGCAAGGTCGGCGTTGGGGAAATTCACGGAGTTGATGATAGTGCCGCGCTCAATGTAAGCCATCAGCTCGTCGGCTGCCATAACTGCGCAGTTGTCCTCACTCTCCTCGGTGGAGGCGCCCAGATGGGGGATGGCAACAACGTTCTCAACGCCCAGCACCTCGTCGCTGGGGAAGTCAACAACGTATCTTGCGACCTTGCCGCTGCCAAGAGCCTCAACGATGGCCTCGCCGTTCACCAGCTCGCCTCTTGCAAAGTTCAGGATCCTTACGCCGTCCTTGCAGAGGGCGATGGTGTCCTTGTTGATGGTGTCCTTGGTGTCGGCGTTGAAGGGGAGGTGCAGGGAGATATAATCAGACTCTGCATAGATGTCGTTGATGTTGGCGGTCACCTTAACGTCGGGCTTCAGGTTGAGAGCGGCGTTAACGGACAGGAAGGGGTCATAGCCGATGACCTTCATGCCAAGGGAGATAGCGATGTTGGCCAGCTTGCCGCCGATGGCGCCCAGACCGATGAGGCCAAGGGTCTTGCCCATGATCTCGTTGCCCGCGAAGTTGGACTTGCCTTTCTCTACCAGCTTGCCTACCTCTGCGCCCTGACCCTTGAGGGTCTTTGCCCAGTCGATAGCCTCGGGGATCTTTCTGGAAGCAAGCAGCAGGCCGCATACAGCCAGCTCCTTAACGGCGTTTGCGTTGGCGCCGGGAGTGTTGAAAACAACGATGCCCTGCTCGGCGCACTTGTCAACGGGGATGTTGTTGGTGCCGGCGCCTGCGCGGGCGATGGCAAGGAGGTTATCCTTGAACTCCATGTCGTGCATCTTGGCCGATCTTACCATTACCGCCTCGGGAGCGTCGCAGCTGTCCGAAACGGCATAGTCGGCGCCGAACCTGCTTGTGCCGCAGGCAGCGATCTTGTTGAGCGTAAGTACGTTTATCATTTCGGTTCATTCCTTTCAAAAAATCAGTTAAGTCGTGATAACAGGCTTTTCCTCGCCGCCTTCGGCGGCTCGGAGAGATCGGAAAATGCATCTCCCCCGCCTACGGCGGGGAGAGCATTTTCCTGCGAAATCATCTGAGATAAAAACAACAGCGGAGCGCAGCGACGCCAAAAACCGCCGAAGGCGCACCGCCATTATCATCTGTATTATTTATGCTGAAAATATATGCTCCCCCAACGGGGAGTATATATTTTCAGCCCTCGCATCAGGCCGCGAAGCGGCCTGATGTAAAAGCTCTTATCAGGAATTCTCTTCCTCGAACTTCTTCATGAAGGCGACCAGCTTCTCAACGCCCTCGATAGGCATAGCGTTGTAGATGGAAGCTCTCATGCCGCCGACGGTCCTGTGGCCCTTGAGGTTCTCAAAGCCGGCAGCCTTAGCCTCGGCAACAAACTTCTTGTCAAGCTCCTCGTCGCCGGTAACGAAGGGAACGTTCATGAGAGATCTGTCCTCGGGAACAACGGTGCCCTTGAAGAGCTTGCTGCTGTCGAGGAAATCGTAAAGGATCTTGGCCTTCTTCTCGTTGTGGGCCTTCATGCCCTCGAGGCCGCCCATCTTCTTGATCCACTTGAATACCTTGCCGCAGATGTAGATGCCGTAGCAGGGAGGAGTGTTGTAGAGAGAATCGTTATCAGCCTGAAGCTTCCAGTTCATCATGGAAGGAGTCTGAGCGAAAGCGGGGCCGTCAGCGATCAGGTCCTCGCGAACGATAACGATCTGCACGCCTGCGGGGCCAACGTTCTTCTGAACGCCGCCGTAAACGACGCCGTACTTTGTAACGTCGATAGGCTCGCTGAGGAAGCAGCTGGAAACGTCAGCTACAAGCTCGTGGCCCTTGGTGTTGGGCAGGGTCTTGTACTTGGTGCCGTAGATGGTGTTGTTCTCGCAGATATAAACATAGTCGGCGTCCTCGGGGATATCGAGGTCGGAGCAATCGGGGATGTAGGAGAAGGTCTTGTCAGCGGAGGAAGCTACCTTTACTACCTCGCCGAACTTCTCGGCCTCTGCGGCTGCCTTCTTGGCCCACTGGCCTGTGATGATATAAGCGGCCTTGCCGTTCTTCATCAGGTTCATAGGTACCTCGGCGAACTGCAGGGAAGCGCCGCCCTGACGGAAGATGACCTTGTAGTTATCGGGAATGCCCATCAGATCGCGGAGATCCTTCTCTGCGTCCTTGATGATCTGGTCATAAGCCTTGGAACGGTGGCTCATTTCCATTACCGACATACCTGTGCCCTTGTAGTCGAGCATTTCTTCTGCGGCTTCCTTGAGGACCTCCTCAGGGAGAACTGCAGGGCCTGCACTGAAATTATAAACTCTGCCCATTTTCAAAAAACCTCCATTATACTTCGGCAGGCATTGGCCCGCCTAAAAAATTACATTAAATATTATATTACTTTTCGCGCCCAAAGTCAAGAGATTTGCGATGAACGCTCAGAACAAAAAAATGCAGCCTCGAGGGCGCTTTCCTGCATTTTCGGGCAGATATGCAAAAAACAGCACCGCCCACGGCCCTTTGTAAACTTTTTTTAAATTTTGCTTTATCCCGGCTGCGCAGGCACGGCGGAGTGCGTGGTGTCGGAAATGGTATCTCTCCCACTGCGGGGAGAGATACCATTTCCGACCAAATATTGTGCATCCTCGTGCAAAAGCCGCGGCTGCGCAGAGAAGACAGGTTGATTTAATGAGAAGATCATGGTATAATAGATCAAAAGCACAAGCAAAGGAAAGGAAGATAAAATGTTTACAGGTTTTTCCGAGGAGGCAGTGCGGTTTCTGGCGGAGCTGGCGGTCAGGGACGACAAGGAATGGTTTGAGGAGCACAAAAAAATTTATACCGAACAGCTCTACCGCCCGATGAAGGAGCTCTGCGAGGAGCTTTTCAAGCCCTACTCGAAGATAGACACGATGATGAGCAAGGCGGGGCGCATCTACCGCGACCCGAATTTCCCGCCCTACCGCCGCTACCGCGAGGAGATGTGGCTGATAATAAAGCACGAGGCCTGGAACTGGAGCACGACGCCGTCGATGTTCTTCGAGCTCTCGGGCAGCGGGGCGGTGTTCGGCTTCAAGATCTCGCACCCCACGGCGGCGACCATGGAGAATTTCAGGCAGAAGATAGTCACCGACGAGGGGGATTTTCTTGCCCTTGCGAAGCGGCTGCGGCGAAGGGGCTTTGACATTGGCGGGGACGAATACAAGCGCCCCAAGCCCTGCCCCCTGCCGGAGGCGGAGGGATTTTTCAAAAAGAAGTCACTGATGATAACCAAGAGCATCCCGCCCTCGGCGGCGCTTTACGCCCCCGAGCTTGCAGGAGAGGTGGCGAAGGCCTTCAAGGCGGTGTTCCCCGTGAACGAGCTTTTTGACGCGCTTGCAGCTCAGGCCGAGGCGGAGAAGCTTGCGGCGAAGCTTACAGCGCAGGCCGAGGCCGAGGCCATGCCCCAGGCCCCGAAAGAAGATTTTATGTGGTGACCAGAGGCTAGAGAATAGAGGCTAGAAACACGCACAAAGCCCCCGGAAGGCTTTGAAAAACGCGGGCGCAAAAGCTTGAAATTCACTCCATTTCCTCCGCGCGTAAAGGGGCTTTCGGGGGTCCTCCCTATTATGGTCCTCCCCCTCGCAACAGGGCGACCGCCGATGTTGCAAACCTCATAAAGCCAAAGACGTGCCACAAGCCTAGCAGCAGACTGGGCGCAGCCGAGGCCCCGGCTTTCTGCTTCGGGCCGCAGGCGGCCCGAGGTTTCAATTCATCTGACCACGGGCAGGGGCGGCCCTCTCTTGCAGGGCACGCCTGGTACCCCAAGTGCGGAGCGCCCTTCGGTTAGGGAGTTTCGCCGACTGCGGTCGGCGACTTAGGGCTCTGCCCGATTTTCGTCCGAGTTTATGCGAGGACAAAATATACCTGCCAAGGGGCTAAGGCCGCCCCTTGGATTCCGGCCAACTTGCCGCTGTTGTGCTGACTTTTTCACTTTGTCGGCTCGACAAGTCTTGTGCCTAATTATCAACTCACAATAACTGTTCTTAAAAAAGGAGAAAGTGCTATGAAACCACTGCCCTATGATGCCGCTTATCAAAAGGCCTGCTCGCTGACCGCAGAGCTTACCCTCGAGGAAAAGCTCGGTCTGCTCTCTACTCACCAGAACGCCGTCCCAAGGCTCGGGATACCCGAGTTCTTTATCGGCACCGAGGTCGCCCGCGGCTTCGTCGGCAGAAGCCCCGATAAGCCCTCTACCGTCTTCCCCCAGCCCACAGGACTGGCCGCGACCTTTGACAAGGAGCTCATGACATTACTGGGCGAGATCGCGGGCCGCGAGGCCAGAGCCTATTACAACGCCGACAAGCGCGGCGGCCTCTGCCTCTGGGGGCCTACCGTGGATATGGTCCGAGACCCCCGCTGGGGCCGCACCGAGGAGGCCTACGGCGAGGACCCCTGCCTTACGGGCGAGCTCTCCGCTGCCTACACTCTCGGCATGGCCGGCGAGAGCGGCGGGGACCTTATGACCGTCCCCACCCTCAAGCACTTCTGCGCCAACAACAACGAGGAGGACCGTGGCAGCTGCAAGACCTACCTGCCCCTGCGGCTGAAATACGAATACTACTACGCGGCCTTTGAAAGGGCCCTTCGCTTCGGCGGCGCCCGCAGCGTAATGGCCGCCTACAACGAGATAAACGGCGTACCCGGGATAATGAACCCGGAGCTGAAAAGCATTTTGCAGGAGCAGTGGGGGATGTGGTTCACCGTCAGCGACGGCGGCGACTTCACCCAGAACGTCACCGCCCACGGCTACTGCGAGACCCTGAGCGAGAGCTACGCCCTCTGCGTCAGGGCGGGCGGGGACATAATGACCGACGCCGAGGACGCTGTGTCCGAGGCAGCACGGAGGGCTCTGGAACAAGGCCTGATAACCGAGGAGGACATCGACGTTCCCGTTGTTGCCACCCTCTACGCCCGCATCCGCCTCGGAAACATTGGCGGGAACGCCTATGACGGCATCGGCCCCGAGGTCATCGACTGCGAGGCCCACCGAGAGGTGAACCGCCGCGCCGCCCGAGAGCAGATCGTGCTCTTGAAAAACGACGGTGCCCTGCCGGTGCGTGGGACGCCTGAGAAGATAGCCGTGCTGGGCCCCCTGGCAGACGAGAGCCTTATGGACTGGTACACGGGCTACTCTAACCGCCAGTGCACTGTGCTGGAGGGCATCCGCCGTGAGTTCCCCGAGAGCCTCGTCCTCCACGACAGCCTCTGGGACAGGATAGCCCTGCTCTGCCCCAACGGAAAGTATCTTTCGGCAAAGGAGGACGGCACCCTTCGGGCCGACGCCGAGGAGATAACGCCCGCCGAGACCTTCGAGCTTCAGGACTGGGGCGAGAACTGGCAGAACCTTTTCTCGGTGAAGTACGGGCGCTATGTGCGGCTCTTTGACGACGGCAGCATCCGCCTTCACAACAGGCGCATCTTCGACTGGTTCACCCGGGAGACCTTCAATCTCTTCGACCTTGACGGCAAGCTGCTCATTGAGGAATTTTTGAACCACGGGCGGCTCAGCTGCGACGGAGAGGGCAGGCTGTCCATTGCCAAAAAGCGCAGCGTGCAGGAGGACATGATCTTCCGCCGGGTCATCGTCAGCCGGGGAGAGGAACGCATCGACGAGCTCACCGAGGGCAGCGGCCTGACCCTCTACTGTGTGGGCAACTACCCCGTCCAGACCGCCAAGGAGTGCTACGACAGGCGCACCCTTGCCCTCAACATCCAGCAAGGCATGGCCATGAAGCTTGCCATGCACGACCCGAAGACGGTGCTGGCCCTGATATCCAGCTACCCCTATTCCTTCGCTGCGGGAGAGGAATACTGCGGGGCCATACTCTACAGCAGCCACGCAGGCGAGTTCCTCGGGGACGCTGTGGCGGGAACGGTTTCTGGGCGCTACAACCCCGCAGGCAGGCTGCCCCTGACCTGGTACAGGAGCGAGCTTGAGCTGCCGGACATAAAGAACTACGACATTGAGCATAGCGGCGCTACATATATGTATTTCACGGGCGAGCCCCTTGCGGAGTTCGGCTACGGCCTTAGCTACTCGGATTTCGAGTACGGTGAGCTGGCACTCAGCGAGGCACCCGAGGGCATTCTGGCGGAGCTTTCCGTCACCAACACCTCCGACACCGACGGCGAAGAGGTGGTGCAGATTTATTTCACTCTGCCCGAGTCGGCGGTGAGCAGGCCGAACCTAAAGCTCTGCGCCTTCGAGCGTGTGCTCATCCCTGCGGGAGAGACCATGTCCGTGGCTCTCTCGGTGCCAAGGGACATCCTGCGCATCTTTGACGTCCGCAGCGGAAAAATGATCGTCGAGGCGGGGGATTACCGCTTCATGGCCGGGGCCTCCTCACAGGATATCAGGCAGGAGGGGAATATCTTCCTTTCCGGCGAGGCGGTGGGCCGACGCCCCGACAGCTTCGGCGCCGAGGGCTTTGAGGAGGGGCGGAACGTAAATATCTTCTGCTCCAAGGGGCTGCAAAAAAGCTACATTCGCTGCTGCGGCTGGAACGGCGAGGCAGTCTACGGCGGCCTTGACACTGAGGGCAAAACGAAGCTCGTCATCAGAGCCTCGTCCCTGCTGGGGGCAAGAGAGCTGGCGGTACGCCTCGGCGACACCGAGCAGAAGCTGACCCTTGCTCCCTCCGACAGCTACGATGATTTCAAAGAGTACGAGCTGGACATCACAGGCATCCGCGCCGACACTCTGAGCCTTATGATGCAGGACAGCTGCGGAGTGCTGGATGTGTCGATAAGATAGATCAAAGCTATATGTGAAAAGAAGCTGTTGCACGAACGGATATAGGCGAAAATGGTACATCACCCCGAAGGGGGTGATGTACCATTTTCGCACTTTGCGGCGCTGCAAAGCAGCGCCGCAATAATGTTTTTCAAGGGGACACAGCTGTGTGCAACAACCCTTTCTAGTTTTTCAGGCAGTGCCGAAGCAGTGCCTCGCAGCCCTCTCTGATCTCGCTGTAGGCCGTCTCGAAATCCCGGGTATACCAAGGGTCGTCAACGTCGTCCCCTCGGCCAGCAAATTCCAGCAGGCGGTGTATCTTGCCCTCGGGGTCCTCGGGGATGATGCGCCGCAGGTTCCGAAGGTTGTAGGAATCCATGACGATCAGCAGGTCGTAGCGCCCGTAGTCACTGCGGGTGACCTGCACCGCCCTCTTGCCCTTGCAGCCCAGCCCGTGCCGCGCAAGCTCCTTCGCCGCCGGGGGATAAACGGGGTTGCCTATCTCCTCGGTGCTGGTGGCCGCCGAGGCAATGAAAAACTCCTCCTCCGCCCCCGCCTGCCGCACCAGGTCCTTCATAATGAACTCCGCCATCGGGCTCCGGCAGATGTTCCCGTGGCAGACGAATAGTATCTTTACCATTCTGTTTTCTCCCTTCAAAGTCACGCAAAACGCGTATTTACGCGGTATACGGCACTTTTTCAATAATGCTAATATTTTTACATTTTCTCAAATTTTCTCATATTTTCTCGAATTTTTGCCTTTTCCAATGGTAAAATAGTGGTAAAACCGAGTGCCATTTGCTGCGTTTTTACGTTATTTCAGGCTTTTTTAAGCCTTAGATTTCATAAAAAGTTCACACTCTCGTGTTCATATGCCACGATTTAGCGCAATTTTCAGGCTGTTTTCGAGCTCCAGATACGCTTCATCTCACGCTCTGCGTCCTCATATCTGACATGGGTATAGGTGTTCAAAGTTACCCCCACGTCGGCATGGCCCATTATGTATTGCAGCATTTTGGGATTCATACCCAGCCTTGACATATTGGTGCAGAAAGTGTGTCGGCAAACGTGAGGCATTATCCTCGGCAAAGGTCTCAGCTTTTCGGAGCTGAACTTTGCTCTTATGCGCTGCATGACCTTTTCCCAGTGCAGTGCCAGCCTCGGCATACCGTTCTTGTCAAGAAACAGAAATCCGACACAGCCGCCGATGATCGGCTCGTGCTTTGTACGCTTTCGGCCGGCGATTATCCTTTGGAATGCTGCTTCTACCTCGGCAGTCATCGGTATTGACCTATTGCCGCTTTGGGTCTTGGGATTCTCGATGATGTACTTGCCTTCACTTGTGCGTATAAGCTGACGTTCAACGTTTATGCGTTGACTGTCAAAGTCAATGTCCGAAATAGTCAGCCCGCAGAACTCCGATATACGCAGCCCTGTGTTAAACAGGATAAATATCCCGTCATAATACTGGCAGTAGTGCTTGTCATTTCTGATGAAATCAAGGTAATCCTTCTGCTGGTCTTTATTGTGACACAGTGAAACCTTCTTTCATAAGACACTACATAATGCGGCATATTTTTAAGTGATATTTAGCTTTCCAAAAATATTTTCTCCGAATTCAACAAATCAGCCCTATGTAAAATGTGTGACTTGCACAGTATTATTGATAAAGAGGCTGCGGGCGGTTTCATCAAGAAATAATTTTCATCGAAAATAAAAGCCTCTCACTAATACCTAGGATTTCGGGCGAAAAGTTAAGGCAAACCCTCCCTCGTTCACAAAATATTTAGATTTGCAATATAATTACACCCTGATAAAAAAGAAACAGGACGCTGAAACCTATAAATGGTTCAGCGCCCTGTTGACGGGATATTTATGATTCAATAGTTATGTAAATTGCCGCCCTTTGAATACCGGTCAATATAAGGACAATATCTTTTCTTGTAAGCCCTGTCTCTGCAACGAGCTTTCCGACAAGATCGTATTTTACGCTCTTGTTTGCGGTGATAGCTCTTGTTTCGGTGGCGGACTCATTTTTCTTCATAGATTCGCCCTTTTCAAGCTCCTCCTTTGACTTGATAATATCACCGAGGAACAGCTTTTTGCCATTTATAAATTCGATATGATCGTCCCTTGCGTCGATACGGGAAACGGTATAGCCGTTTTTGTATTCTTCAAGCTGTCCCGAATTGTCATACAGGCTGTAGCCCTCATTAACGGTTCGGCTGACCTGACGGACACCTGTTTTGCCCTTGACATCAAAGCGGATAGTCGCAGTCGGATTTGCGCCCGAAACATTGATACTTTCAAGGAAAACAAAGCCCTCAGTACCCGTTGTGCCGCTTGCACTTATGCCTTTAACAGCGATCTTTTTGACGAGCTTTTTGTTATAGGCTTCCAGTGCGTCAAGGCGGTAGATCATGTTATAAATGCTGTCGGATTTGTGGGTGGCGGAATAGCGGAGTGTGAGAATAGGCTTGAACTCTTTCAGGCGCTCCTTTGTCTGTTTGCCTTCTACCGACTGCGGCTCATCTATGATAAGCACGGGATTTGTCTTTGCAATAATGTCGATAGGGCGGCGACTGCGAAACTCATCGAGCTTCATATAGATACGGCGAGCGTCCTTGCCCTTTGCGTTGAACGCCTGCGAGTTGATTATCATAACATTGATATTGCTGTCACTTGCAAATCGGTCTATCTCGGTCAGACGAGCAGAGTTGTATATGAAAAAGCGTATCTTCTTGCCGTATTCCTCTGCAAAATGCTCCTGCGTGATCTGGAACGACTTATACACACCCTCACGGATAGCCACGCTCGGCACAACAACAATGAACTTGCTCCAGCCGTATGCCTTGTTCAGCTCAAACATGGTCTTGATATAGGTGTAAGTCTTGCCGACACCTGTTTCCATTTCGATAGTGAGGTTATACCGCCCCTCCAGCTTGTCCGAGGGCTTTATTTGATTCGCACGCTGAATTTTGCGGATACGCTCCAGTATCATATCATCGGTCAGCAGGTGCCTTAATAATTGTTCCATTTGGAGCAATTATATCATAACATAAAGTTTTTCTATAATTTGGACTCCTAACATCACCACTTCGCCAAGCCCCTTTAGGATCATTGTCAGGATTAGAATAGTTCTTGTTATCCTCATCTGTTCTTTCAAAATAAAAATGTGGTAAATCATCTTTACTTTTGGAATAAACCAGTGTATGATTATATTGTCTTGAAAAATGAGGTTCATCATTTTTACTTTGCTGTGTATGCTTCCATATTATATTAGCAATAAAATTAGTATCTCCAAAAACTTCTTCACAAATCTTTTTCAAATTTTCAACTTCATTATCGTCAATCGAAATAAAAATAACCCCGTCATCACTCAGCAGATTCCTCGCCAGCATAAGCCTTGAATAGATCATACTGCACCAATCGGAATGGAATCTGCCGTTTGAATCGGTGTTCTTGAAAAGGCGGTTGCCGTCCTCGTCAAGCTGTCCGCTTTCCTCTGCGTAATCGTTCGCAGACACGGCAAAATCATCACGGTAGATAAAGTCATTTCCCGTGTTGTAGGGCGGGTCTATAAAGACGCTGTCTTTGATACAAACAGAAAAAGCCTTCTCTGGCACATAAGTGCTGAAAAAGGCTTGAAATAAAGGGCTTTCGAGGTTCCGCTGTGTTTATCAGCAGAGCTTCGGAAGCCCTTTTCTGTTTATTCGATTGTTGCTGGCCGGTTCTGTGGCCTTTGAAACTTACCCCTCAAAAACGGCTGCCGGAGGAATAATTAAAAAGTGTGGAATAATTAAAAGGTGTTTTTCACACATTTATCTTTAGACTCGACCAAATGAGCGGTTCTCCGTCTTTAAGTTTAATGGCCACGCCTTTTACTACCATTCCTTTTTCTATACAGTTATGAAATGCATCTCGGTAAGTGATTAGTTCATTGTTAAGTGTCAATTGTTTCACCTTTGGGTTTAAAGAAACAAAAACATAGCAAGCCCGATATCCTTTTTCTAATAAGTCCTCAATCTTCATCAACTGATCAACCGCTCTCTGCGAATAGACTGATGGAAACTCAGCTTCGCCACGAAAAGATAGAATACTTTTGATTTCTACAACTGTTTTTGTGTCTTCAATATACAAATCACTCTTATACCCAGCAATCGTACACTCTTTTTTGATACTACTCCTCTTACCTAAAATAGCAAATCGTCGGCTATGAATATTGTCTATCACTACCTTATTTGCTTTTGACATATTTAGCAAAACAAATTCATGCCCGACAGCCAATGCTTCTACCGAGTATTTTGTTCTAGCATCAGTTGCTGCTACTGGTGAAAGCAAAACCGTTTTTCCTGCCATGCTTACAAAATTACTGAGACGGCATGAAGAAGGAATATAACAGAGAGTATCCTCCCCATCAACCTCAACAAGGCATAAAAACCTATTCTTTAATTCTTCCTTAAATATGCCTCGTTTAAATGACAGATTAGACACTCTCTGCTTCCTCACTTCAACATTATGACTTTTTATTAATTACGTTACTCACAATTTCGTCCAGTTCCGGAATCTCGATAAGGTATCCTTGTGCCCTTTCAATAACATCACCGTTTCTATAGATCATGTCGCCGTGCTTCTGAAGGTATTGCGCATCCGGAACCTCAATGATCATCCTTGATGAAATCCCGTCATTTACTCGGAGAGCAACACGACCATTCAACTGTGCTTTAGTTGTTGAAGGTACTAGTTTTGCTTCTGGCCTCTGTGTGCAGATGACTAAATGTATTCCTCTGCTTCTGCCAGTTTGAGCTATTCTCTGAACAGGTTTATAGAATGCATTCTGTTCTTTTTTAGTCTCAAGTTGATCTGCCAGATCAGCAAATTCATCAATTACGACAACTATAGGAGCCAACTTTTCCGATGCAACTTTGTTGTATTCTGCAATATTTGCAACTCTGGCTTCCGCTAACAGTTTACCTCGACGCTCAGATTCCTCGAAGATTACATCTTTAATCACGCGGGTGGCCTCTATAGCATCAGATATGATTCCTCCAGAATAAAGGTGGGGCAACCCCTCAAAGTGGATAAAATCCTCCAGCTTTGATGAGGAAAGAACCAATTGAAGCTCGTTCGGATTAGGATGGGTCATCAGCATAGCCGCAAGCATTGTGAACAGAAATACTGATTTTCCCGAACCTGTGCTGCCACCGACGAGCATGTGTGGCATCTGACCGAGATCCTCAATCAAATCCTTCCCGTTCGGTGTTCTTCCCAGCGGGAAGTATAACTGCTCCGGTGAAGTCACATTAGGAAGATGAGCAATGACATCCTTAAAAAGGACCTTTTCTCTCTTTAGCCGAGGCACATCTAAGAGCAACTCATCAGAATTCGGCACCTGTTGGATAATTACACCGGTACGTTTCATTTCTCTTCCGATATCCTCTAGATGACTCGACAATCCCTGAAGTGACTGGCCTCTTCCAAGTCTGAATTTGAGCCGTATTACGCTTGGCCCAACAACTGTATCCTCTGGATTACATTCCTTGAGAGACACATGATAATCCCCGCATGAACGCTTAAAATCCTTAACCAGCTGTTCAATCTCCTTGCGACTAACACCATTGTTGGTATCATCTTGAGCCGCAGGAGGCTCGCTAACTGATTGCTCTTTCTTTTGCCCATATTGGACAGTCTCTTCAGCAACCTTCGGCAATCCAGTGGAATTTACTGACGTGGAGGTTAAAACATCCGGTTTCTCCGGCTGGCGCACTCCAGTCGCATCAGAGGACGCATCCATATCTGTATCAATTATCGCATCCTCTGAATCAGTCTCCCCTGATGCAGAATCCTCAGATTCATCGAAATCAGGCGTAAACGCTTCCTTAATGAGAGTACCCTCACCAAGAATATCACGTTGGATTTCCTTAGCAGTCAGCTTCCAATAATCAATTCTGCAGTCATCAAATTCCGGATTCTTACATGAGATATGCTCTCCACCAACCGCTTCGTTCAATTTGATGTGCAAGAGCAGACCGGTAACAACTATGTTCAAACCGCCTTCATTCTCACTGCTAAAGGCTTTTTTCAGTATCTGATACCATTTCTTCTGCCAGTCAGAGTCATGCACATTACGGAAGCATTCAGATACTATCTGGTACTTCAGGACTTCTCTGCGAGCAGAGGTGAACATATCCATCTGATTATCATCTGCAGTAAAGATTTCACGCAGGATTTCAATCATCGATGCGATCTGACCAGCTGCATGTCCTGTAATAAGGAAGGACTTCGAATCTGAATCATCCCTTGTTATTGTTGCATCGGGTGACTCGTCCCTCGTTTTTACCTCAATCGGTTCAATGTGAAGAGTATTGGATGCCTCATCATAATACAAACCGACCAGATCAGCACGTTCATTTCCGTATTTGCTATTCTGAAGCCATAAACGTGCTTTATCATCATCGAGAGATGCTACAAGCGCATCATCGTGCTGCTTCATATACCATGATGCAGCAAAGAGGGTTCCAATCAAGCCTTTCTTCTTGTTATCCACAGCCTGTGCATCAGCACCAAACTTCGGAATACTAATCAAACCGTTTGATGCAACGTGACCAAACTGGCGTAGTATTTCAATAAGCGTTTCTGTTTTGGGATATAAATTGTAACCACGCAGTAAAGTCAAATACTGCGAAATGATCCTCGAATCATCAGCAGCCCAAGCATTAACCATCCGCTTGTCATACTGCATCTCGCCAATCGGGATTGATGCTACAGGCTGATAATTATTCGTATCCCTGTCAGCAACAACAAGCCACTGCGTTTGTCTGTCCTGAATCGTAGAAACAACCGCAGTCATATCAGCATTCCCATTATAGGTAGTCCGCGGATTCATATTGTTGCTTATGATATCCGCAGATCTCATGAGCTTATGATAGTCACCAATAAGACCGGAATCCATTTCTGAGGAAGGATAAATACTGCCTCTGTGCTGAATTTCGTCAAAATCATAATCATAGGTTATGACCAACGGGTTAATATAAAGATTGTGGCTGTTCGGGCCAAATTCAATAGCATAAGAAGATTGGTCGAAGTAAAACGCAACGTGTACCGGCCTAAAATCAAGCGCCGCCTTAACATCTAAGGAAGATCGCACATTCCGAACACTTATAGAAATACGGTCATTCCGAATGTACTCACCAATCTCATAGTCCTTACCAGAATAATCCAACTTCGACAACTCGGTATTGCCGTTTTGATTACGTGTCAAATAAACATCATAGACGACTCTCTTGACCGAATTCTTGTCCATGAAGCTCTTTATCTGGCGTATGTTCCCTATCAAATCTGGCGCATCGACGGAGCACACCCTGACCTCGTTCCTTGTGTACGGAGCAAATCCTACCCACCGAGTCAATATTTCTTCAATCGATTCGGTCCCATCGTTGCCAAGATAACGGTTGGTCTTGTTTTCAAAGGTTGGCAGCATCTCGACACTACCGGAGCACGGTAATAATCGGTCCTCTGTGGTGGCAGTAACGATGCTATTTGCAACGACAAAGCTCAAGACCTGTGGAAGTTGAGAAAGGACCTTGGACAGAGCTGCCTTATCTTCATCGCTGAGTGTTGCCTTCTTGTTTGGCAATGTCCGGAAAACTTCGTAGTATCTCCAAAGATACACTGGATGAAGCGGTAACAGTACAGCCTTCCACTCCTTAGGCGTTCTTATGTAAAGCACATCTAGAAGCAGAATGGCTCTGGCAATAAAACTTGTACCGCCAGCGCTGATCTGACGCATAGTAGGCTCATTAACACAGAAGGCATGATATAACTGTTCCCATGCTTTTATATATTCGATAAGATTTGCTCTATTCTCTTCGGATGCTCCGAACAGAAGCACCGGATGATACATAATCATATCAAGGTTCGAGAATAACTTTTTGCGCTTCTCTTTTAGATTGGTGATAATCGGTGAAAACCGTTCTGCAGTCTCCAGCCCCTTGCTATCAAACTGAGAATCAAACTGGATAATAAAATCGAACAATGGCTGACTACCGTCGATTCCTCCAGCAAACGCAACCACTGATTCCTTGTCATCAGGATCAAATACACGTATTTCATTAATATCCGCGGAGATGGCATCCTTGAGCACAGTTTCGTCTGTCTCCATAATACCACCCCAGACAGTCGTGCTACAGAACTTACCAACGAGCTTACGAAGGTCCGTTTGATGTGATTCCAGCACTATACTGCGATCTCCAAAAACGCCTCCAATAGTCGGAATCGAGTCGTCATTCTCCTCGGTTTCTGTATCATAGTGCTTTCTCAGTTCATCGAGAAGATCACGGATATTTTCCTGATCTTCCTCATCTCCAAATACTACAGCATCAGAAATGATTCGATCTAACTCCTTGGGCCGGATAGGAGTGGTATCAACTTCTTCAGGCGCATTCGGAGTTTCACCGTTTGGTGTTGGATCTTCTTTCTTTTTCTTTTTTTCAGTTTTTTGGGATGCAGAAAATAGTTCCTGAACGGTTTCAAGATCAAGAGCCTTTATTGTATCGCGATTTCCATACTTATAAAGGTTCTGAAGACTACGATACGCCTTCTGAAGACGCTCCTTGTCCTTTGTCTTTGCTCTGACAAGGGCGCGGCTTAACTTCTTTCTGGAGTCCTCGCTCAGTTGGCCAATGGCGAAAATCAAATCCCGATTCTTTGCGAGACGCTCAACCGGATTGCTTTTCGATCCTAAGATTTCGCTATCCTCCAGCAGATTTAGCCTCCACATATTATGCGGAATAGCCTCTGCAGGTTTGTCACTTGCTACAACAGCAGATACAAAATCATACAGGGCATCGAAGGTGTAATAGTCGGAGGTATCCTGAAGTGCGGTCCAAAAATTATTCGTTGGGGTATTGTTATCGTTATTAATTTGCGTTTCAACCAGATAACGAGCAGTATCTCTCGTGGTTATAACCTCAAATTCCGCCAGAGAATGCAACTTGTCGGTATCGTTTCTAATGAAAACGATAATGCTTCCTGCACATTCAGGCATACTGCGCCACAGGACGGCCTTCTCGATAGAACCGGTAATATCATACAACTCGTCGGAGTGTTCAATCACTTCATCATAGCCTATTGCTGCAGCATACAAATGCTTTTCCTCTGAAGCTATTGCTTTAATGATTTCTTCAGGGAGGATATCGTCTACACCCTTAACGATTATTCCGACTTTTATTTCAGAAAGATGCCTGCAAAGAAGAGCAGTAACCAACTCTTGCTTGTTCATCATTTTTCAGCACCTCCTAACCTAATCTGCAAAATGCCATCTGCCATAAGCTCAGCGAAATCCATCGATTCGAGCATTGATGCAAATGATGAAAAATTCTCATCCAGAGCGTCCTCGTCAATCTGAAGAATCATGCCACTTTCCTGTAAGGTCTGCATTTCAAACTGGCTTCCTCCAACAATAATTCCGAATCTGTCCCATAGGCGTCGTCTGATATCCATCCCGCTAATCATTTCTCCCGGATTCACGCAGCACCTCAGGAGCATTTCGATAATATCCTGTGAAACAAAAAATCTTTTGTTTGGGTGGAGTTTGTCAGGCGGATATAGAATACCCGAAAGATTACCCAATGCTCGCAGGTAGGTGATCGGATGGGACGAAGCTTCCAACGCAAGCATATCGTACATGGTCTCTCCAAAGGTCAAATACATCTCTTCGCCTTCAAGATCCGTTGCTCGCTCCTTGGCCAATAGCCATAGAGCATCCAATTCTTCTTTGCTTGCCTTCGAGACGGCCTTCCTTTCTTCATAAACGGGCGTTTCTGACTGAAGCAATTCTTTTTTACTGTATCCCTTCTCATCAAGCCATCTTGCGTAGCCCCATGCATAAAACCTGTTGATCGATTTGTAAATCTGCGTATACGACATCTCTGATGCACGAGCAACGCTACTAAAGCTTGGGCTGACTCCACTAAAGTCAAGAAGGATAGGCCGTATGCGTTCGCCACAGTAAAACGCTTCAAGGAGTGTCATGTACCTCATCAAGCTAAAGACACAGAAGAAGTTAAACAGCCTCAATTGTGTTAACGGATTTGGATGATTTCGCAAGTTGTTCAGCAGGCAGGTGCCGCCATCCTTTATTCCGTTAAGAAACCACTGCGTACGTTCATTAATGTCCTTGAAGGCAGGAATGTCCTCATATTGATTCTGATCGGAGAATACCTCCATATCAGCCTCAAGGACCGGTTCAAACAGCAAGGTAATAGGGTCACTGGCTTGCTCAAGAAGATCCCGGATATAGCTGGCCAATTCAGGACAATATCCTCTAATAATGCTGCCTATAAACTCCCCACCACGCTCATAAGGTGCTCCTGTACCGCTCGTCAGGAAGTACTTTGATCCAGCAGAATAAGAAATCATACTATCGTTCAAAGCGCTTACCACAAAGACGCCCTTGTCTACGGACAGGAGCCGCTGCATTACATTTCTCATTGACTCAACCGAGTTGAGAGTAATATTGTCCTCAATCACTTCATTCTCGGCAAGCTGGTCATAAATCGTTTCAGCTTCGTTACCCTTTGGGACATTTCCCTTTGAATCGGATACAAGAGCCATTCTCTTTATGTTTTTACTCCGATTAAATGACCCGTAGATGCAACGCTGCGCACCAGATGCTATATGCACAGGTTTGACTGATCCGCTGTTCGGTTGGAAGCCGACATATTTTCTATCGACCTCCTGCCGTGCTGTTTTGAGAAAGATCTGTTCCATATACATCAAACCTCCTGCCCACGTTCACTCTCAATTCCAGAATACTTTTTGTCCTCTCGATCCACAGAGACCATAACAGTCCTTTTATTCTGGACATCTAGCAATCCGACATCGACTGTATCCTCGTCGTCAATTTCCTCGAAGGATTGAAGCTGTTCGATAAAGCGCCACACCTTTTTCACCAGATCAGACTCCATGAAAAGAACTGGAACTCCTCGTTCGGCTTCGTTCATGAGAAGATACATTTCATAATCAACTTTGAGGAATATATCAGGTGCGTCCTTCTTCTCCAGCCTTATGTAGTTCGAGGTCATATCGATACCGGCCTGCATACTTTTCAGCAGGGACGGTCGTCCGACGCTGAATTCGCTCTTCTTTATTGTTCCGGCTGAAATGAGCACCTTTCTCGGCTCATTGTTATATCGATGCCCAGACCAAATCTGCAGTTTGGTATTCGAGCCATTAACATTCCCGAAAAAGCTATTCAGTTTAGAAATAAGCTCCTTGATTATCTTGCCACTATCCTGATTCAGGAAATTCTGAAAGCGTGTTGCATCATCGTCTAAGATAGTCAGAAGTTCATCACCATTCAAATTAAAGAAGAAAAACTGGCGTTTCCGAAGATTAAACAAAGCTTCATTATCATACGCAATTGATTCAGCGGGCACCTCATAGCCTTCAACCCATGATGCTGGATCTATCGAGTTAAGAAGAATTCTCTCGTCCCAGATCGGATGTGAAATGTTAACAGGATCAATGGCGCTATTGATTGCTGTAAACAAATTACCCGTTCCCGAATAAATGAGGTTTACCAAATCATACTCGCTGTTTCCGGCAGTTTGATTAAGTTGCTTGCAACTTCTGTTTCCAAATATCAGATATACAATAAAGCTCTGCAACTCACGAAGTGTAGCGTGATAGCCCTGCAAAGAAACTCGCTGCAAAATTATGCCCAAGCGTTCCTGAAATAGAGCGTTGTTTAACATCCTTCGGTTTTTGTTCACAACGCAGGAGTCATATAGCGGGCATTTTTTGCACTCCTTGTAATGATCCTCAGCAGTCATCTTTGAAATGGCCTGCTTTAGTATCTCTCCGGTCAGAGCCTCTCTTTTGCTCAAATCAAACACAACCAGATCCTTTGACTCATGAGCTTCTTCATGAAAAACAACCGCATGAAGCATCTGGGTGTACGCTTCCTTAATAGGTTCAAAGTCAGGGAAAGCATTGTACACCGAATAAAGAACTGCGGCATTAATCGCTATAACAAATGGGGCGTTCTTTTTTCTCGCAGCAAGCCACGCTTGATAAATCTGATCGTTTGATAGTGTGCTGGCATCCAATTCCACAACAGCTGGTGTAGATAAATGCTCAAGCTTTGATTTAAGCATTCTAATAATGTGTGTTTTTCCGTCGCCGGGATTCCCCGTCAACACAATATCCTTTCCATCTTTAGCAGCCTTAATAATTGCCTCATCAAGCTTTGTTGTCAGATGGATATAGGACAGCAGTTCCTCGTCTACGTGGTCAGCATATGCGCTGGTACCGCGATAGAAATCTCGGATAAATTGCAATCCCACCTTCTTTTCATCGTTAACAGGCATATGTGATACCTCCTTTAACTTTATAAACGGTCTCGGTTCACTGTCTTTTATCTGGTTACCAACCATAAAACTTTCCTTGTCAAAGCCACGTATGCGCTCATATATCGGTGCATAATTTAGTCGACTTGAGAGCCATCTTGTTGTCCAGTAGTCGATGATTTTTTTTGTGCCTTCTTGATAATGGTTAACATCCGTATAATATCGTGGTGATGTGTCCTTACCCATTAAATATTCCAGCGTATTTGTAGCAAGGCACGCTCCATAAACAATACGAGACATTGCATGCTTAGAGAAGTCTTTCGAATCTTCATTTGTTGATTCAAGTAGTTCCCTAATGGACATCGTTAAAAGCCGCATCTTAGGACTTGCGCCTTCTCCGAAGACATGATTAATTCGGTTAAAACCATCGCTCGTCGCCTCAGTTAAACTAAGCGTGGTTGCTTTGCTAATATGCATGGTTCCAAATCCGATGGTCATTCCAAGTTTTTTCCACACAACATCAAAATCAGAACCAAAGACGCTACCGGGAATCTTCAAGCGATTGTATTGGCTAGAACCCACATAGTACAAGGATGTTGTTCCAACATATACCAAATCCGCTGGCCTAAACACATCTTGGCCCTTCAGTCGACTTGCAATCATGCTAGCTCTATTAGAGTATCTTTCCTTGTAATCATGGATAACTTGAGGTGAAGTTGCCAGCAAAGCTACCAACTTCCCTCCAAGAATTTCATTGTATGGAGGTATTGCGCCACAGACATTCAATTCCATCAGGCTTGAACCAATATGCTGCGTTTTCTGAGCAACAAGGGCGCTTCTTATCGCGGAGTTTCCGTTTTCACTCCTGCAAAAGTCAGCCCAGATCTCGCCAAAGTTTGAAGAATTATATACTTCCAGAATTGCCTTTTTTGCCATAAGAAGACGGGCGAGTTGTTCAGCTCTTTTTCTCCTATAAAGAGCGTCTTCAGTTTCCTTGGAAATACTTCCAAGTTCACTTTTTTCATCTTCTTCGATGCCCTCCTCTAACGCCTCCTTGAGAAGTTCCTGCCGCCTTTGTTCAGCGCTATTAGCAAAATCGAGAAGTTGTTGCACATCTTCATCGCTTGGATTATGCACGGTTGCATCAGTACATAATGCAGTGTAATCTATCCCGTTGATGCCAATTTCAAGATATTGAAGCAATTTTTCAAACTCTTTTCGGGCTTCAATGGCGCTAAGCATGGTTATCCTATCGATAAACGCCTTTTGATTCCAGCCTATATAGTCATCTCTGCAAGTGATCTGAACTGCGCAGTTTTCTAGCGAAGCAATTCCCATCACAGCGTGCATCGGATGTGCTGCGTCGCGGATTAGATATTGCATTGTTCTCCCCGGTGTCGTTTCCGCAGGAGTTGACCAAGTTAGCCGAAAGTATCTCCAAATCTCTGAGGTTTTTATACCGGTAAAATCATCCCGCTCGTTCTCTACAACGAGCTGCAGGTATGGGCGGACCGCCTCTGATAATTTTATTTCTCCATTATGTGCTCGCTCCAAGCGAATGGCTAATTCTTCTCCATCAGCAATCAGCTCGCTTATGTCATGATTGCTTGTGTTATTACGCTCCATACGTTGGATAAAATCGATATAAGATGTGAGCCTTTCATGCCTACTTTCGCTCATCCAACTTCTTAGTAGCTTCTTAACCTCTGGTGAGGATACATCGTGCAACTCCGCACCGTTTAAACTCGGCAAACTCATATACAAAACGCCATCACGGTAACAAGCCTTCCACGAAGCTCTTGTAAGATCACGAAAAAGCATCCAAACGGCTCTATACTTTTTTCGTTGGCCTAAATTATAAGTGCATACTTCTTGTACCCAATTTATCTCATTCATACAGATCTGCTCGATCTGTAATGGCGAAGTTTCTTCATTTATACAGGATACTGCAGTATAAAACCTGATTCTAAAATCTCCTTCTAGCTTCGGCCTAAAAGGAATCTCTCTATTTAACATGGCAGGTTACCTCTTTTCATCTTTTCTTTAAAAGGCATCATTAATTACCTGCCTTGTCATCTATTGCATCATCAGGGACTATTTCACAAATATCCGCGATATCGCACTTCAATTCTTCACATATTTTTACTAAAACGTCTGTGGTGACGTTGGCACCTTTGCCGAGTTTGGCAAGGGAAGCCGAACTAATCTTTGCATTCTTAGCAAACTCTGTTTTCTTCAAATCACGTTCAACAAGCATTACCCATAGTTTTTTATAAGATAGTTTCATAATGACTCCTTCGGGAGATCTTTTCTCCAGCTTGGCATAAAACCGTAAATGTGACCGTCCTTCTCGTCTTTGTGATATGTTACTACATTAATTCCCTTCGCCTTAAAATCTATATCTTCTGGGATGACATTCAGGTTATCAACGATGATAACCTGCCCATTGCCCTGATGATTGATAAAGTACTGGTACAGGCCATTCTTTATCGTGTTGTCGCCAAATTCGTCTTCGTTTTCATCAAAACCGAGCAGCGGTGTATCGACCATAAGGAATCCGGGCTTAATGAACACATCATCGCTGTTGAAATATTCATACAGCATCAGCGCGACAACAGAATTCAGGAAGGACCGATAACCCTTCCCTTGATCCTCTGATTTTGGCACGCCATCCATCAAAATATCGAAGGTACTAAAGTCCCAGCTGGCATAACCGGCATTCCGGTAGTTGCACTCTTTCAGAATCTTGTTTAAGAGTACGTTAAAGCCGGTGCCAACTTCCTCCTCAAATTCCTGCTTTGCATGGTAGAGAGGAGGATTTTTTTGTTTTTGCAGTTCTGCAACTTTTTTCTGGCCAAGGATGGCAAGCTGATCGTTCACGAAGTCAATGCCGGTCTGAAGCGTCGTATAATCCTTAAAGCGCTGCAGGCCGGACCTATAGTTCTGTATCTCACGATTCTTATCATCGAGAGCTTTATTAACCTCAGCTCTGCGCAACTGCAATTCTTCGATATTTTTCCTGATCGACTCTTGTTCATCACGAACGCTGTTTTCTGTTGCAGCAATAACTGTTAGTTCGGAGGCTATTCTCTTGATCTCGGCATTAATTGCTTCCAAGTAGCTGTCATCGTCTTCCGGGTGCAACTCCCCACCGCAGAACGGACACACCCCGTTTTCCGGGAGTCCTTTTACGGCTTGCTCACCCTTTGAAATAAAATCAAGTCTCTGCAGGTCAGCTTTATACTGGCTGATTAGGGATTCATATCGATCCAAAAGTACACGACAATTAGCGTCCCCTTGCTGATACTCAGCCATCTGACGAACGATAGCGGCATTCTCTTCAATCAGCTCTTTGATTTCCTGCTGGACCTCCTGAATATGGTCCGAAAGCTCCTGCATCTCTTTTTCTATATCTAACCCAGCCAGCTCCTCAAGCTGCATAATGTAGCTAACGCGTTTTTCCGTTAGAGAAGCAACCTGCTCCTCAATATAATCGATCACAGCTTTCTTCTTGGCAGTAGCCACTTCCGGTTTAGTGATCTCAGGAATTCCTTTTTTGTAATCCCCGGTGAGCAGAAAGTATAAAGACGCAATAAGCGGCGTCTCATATCTCTGATCCTTGATCACGATAGACTCCGACTTATCAATTTCGTTCTCATCGGCAAAGAAAACGCTGGCGATGTTAGTCCAAGACATGCGTTCCCTCGCATAGCGAGCAGTCTTAGGCACTTCAATCGTCTCATCAAGACCGATTATTCGCAGCCACAGATCATTCAGGTAGTGAAGGCTGGTCTTTTTATAATTGGTATCATATTCACCATCTTCGACTTCATCGCTTTCAGCAACAACCGTAACCTTCTCTTCGTCGAGTTTTCTGGAAATGGTTATCCTGCCATATCGCTTCGTCAGGAAAACTCCCTCAATATCCGTATAACCTGTCAGCGGAGAAAACGGTCTCGTGTCGGAGCTGAAAAGATAATAAATACACTTGAGTATCCACGTTTTTCCGGTGTTGGAGCGTCCTTGGATAATGTTCAGCCCATCGGTAAAGTTTATAACACCGTCAATCTTTCCGGGTCCGGATACACGCAGTCTCTCGATCATAAAACTATGCATCCTTACGCCTCCTTTGACTCCGTAGCCCTATCGCTTATGTACTGCAATACGCCTTCATCCGTGTAATTTGAAAAGCGCCTGCACACTATTTTTGCGCCGACAACATATGCTTTCGCGTAGGGCGACTGCACTCCTTGCACTACTTGTCTGCCGCGATCATTAATGCTGTATAAGAAGCCCTGATCTGTATGCTCCACTTTGAAAAAATCATTTCTGACCGAGAGCTTAACGGCCTCGGTTATTTTTTCGCGCTTGTTTGTAAACTCAGCAAAACCGAACTCATTATCTCCATGAAGGTTTTTATCCAGCACCTTACACTTTTTCCCGTAGATACAGATAAAATCCAGAGCAGCAAGCCTATCCACGTTTGCAGGTGCATTTAAGGTATCCGCCAGTAGGAGAAGCCGCAGCATGTTCTCGAATGTTGTATTAAAAACCTTACTCCGCATACGGATCAACCCACGATGTCATCGTCTTGTCGTTCACCAGAATATGAACAATACCAAGCCTTTCCAAATTTCCTATTAGGTTCTTTATCAGAGACAACTTCGACTTTGTCAGTTGAACGTCCGAAATCTTCTTCAGGACCTCAAGCAGTCGTCTATATCCGTTATCGTAATCATCAAAGAATGTGGTCTTGATTCCATCGTATGCATCTGCCTTTAGGATATCAAACTGGTTCTCACCATCTTCGTATACTTCACTGATAGACCGCTGAATGCTCTCTGCGCTGAGATACGCCTTGCGCTGATCATAAAAGTTCGTTTGATACTTCTTCGGAAGTGCAGGTATATCATCTACCGTTACCGAGTCACGAGATAAGGCTTCCGCATAGGCGTCACATAAAGCGGAAATGTAATCAGCTTCAAAATCATAAATCTGTGCATCGCTCAGTTTGATCGGTAGTTCAATAACATCTCCGTCGATATATAGCTTTCCATCCTCGCAGTAGATTCGGTCTCCTGCGAGATTTTTTATGCTCGGCTTTGGATCGTGGATCGTGAGTTTGATGTCTACATCATGGATACCCTTGGCCAGACCATGAAAAATCTGATCAAGAATGTCCTGAATGGCAGATCCCAATTCATCTAACTCCACGTCAATTCCCTTTGTGTAAAGGAATTTCTGTAAATGCTCCTTACTGCCGTCGAATAGCGCGTCAATTTGATCCGCAATATCCGCGCCGTCGTAAAGGCTACAAATCATTCTCGCACGAGCTTTTGAAATGTATTTATCCCGGCCCTCAAATATCTGGTCAAGCATGTTATCAGATATGTTCTTCTCCATCGGATTGTACTCGTGAAGGTACTGAGCCTGATCCTCTTCATCTGTCATAGGAGGGCGCAGCGAAAGACCAACTAACGTGCAGACAAATTTGCCTCCGCGTCCAGTTGGTTCCATAAGTGTTTTTAGTTCTCCAGCTATCTCATGGAAATACACTACTGCTCACACTCCTTTTGACCTTTTAGGTCAAAGCATGGTCAAACGCATTTTCGACTGATCAGGCCCTTCTCAGTACAATAAAGACGATCAGTTCTTGCTGATGGAAAAGTTCCTTTGAAATTATATCACAGATTTTAGCGTTTCGCAATCTCTTTTGAACCTTCGCTAATAAAAATTTTGTGAACGCAAAGAAAAATTTCCTAGACAAGATGCTGATTCAGTCCTGAGTACGACAAAAACTGCTCACCGTCAGGGGCTGCACCGACTGATCACCTGTGGCTCAACGGTTCCTGACGGCCACAAGTAAATATCATCAGCTGCCTTTTGAGCGGGAAGCTGCAGACCGGAACGGAGAAACCTCCGTCGGGACTGTGGTTGGATTTCTATACCCATTTGCAGCTGACCATGAAGGTTTCCTCCGTTCCAAGCAAATCGAACGGAGGAAATTTTCATGCAAAACAACGACAAGAAGTACTTTATCCCGGTCGACGGGACCCCTATCGAGGTCAGCGAGGAAGTTTACAGGGCATACTACCAGCCCATCTGGAACACCCGCTACCATGCCCAGAAGAACGGCGAGTGCCGCTGCACCAAGGCCCAACTTTGGAAGTGTGACGGTGTTTGCCCCGGCTGCCCGTTCTACGCTGCCGGTAAGAAGGTTTCCATCGATACGCCTATCGGCGGCGAGGAAGACGAGCTTACCCTTGGCGACACGCTGGCCGACGACGCACCTTCTGCGGAGTCCATCCTTATGGACAAGGAACTGCTCGGCGCTCTATACGACGAGCTGAACCGCCTTGACCCGGACGGCAGACGCATCTGCGAGCTTATCATGCAGGGCAAGACGGAGCGTGAAATCGCTGCCGACATGGGCAAACGCCAGTCGACCATCAACTATCAGAAGAACAAGGTGTTCTCCATCCTGCGTGAAGCCCTGAAGGACTTCATCTAATACCCAACAAAGGCCGCCGTGGAAGCAATTCTGCGGCGGTCAAAAATTTTTCAGATTTTTTTCGTTCAAAACACCGGTTTCCCTCCAGTGGGTACTGAGGACAGCAAAACAACACAGGTCCTCAGAAAGGAGGAACCGCCAATGAGTGAGTCCAGACCCAACAAGGCCGTCACCGATGAAGAGCTCATCGGAGTGCTTACGGCAATCAGCGTAGTGTCAAGACGTCTGGCGAAGAAGCTGATTCAGCTGAACCAGACAAGCCAATCTCAGGAAGGAGGAAAACGTGATGAGCAAAACGAGCGAAATGGAAGCGACCATCAGGGAGTTGCGGGATATTGCATCTTCTATTAACGACATCGCCAACTGGCTGACCGGCGCATTCAGCGGCACCGAGGAAGCGGCCCCTTCTCCGGAACCGGAAAAGGCACTCACCCTCGAAGAGGTCAGAGCGATTCTGGCAGAAAAGTCCCGTGATGGCTTCACCGCTCAGATCCGTGACCTTCTCCTGAAGTACGGTGCCAAGAAGCTCTCTGAGGTTGACCCGGCAAGCTACAAGGCTCTGGTAGCGGATGCGGAGGTGCTCGGAAATGCCTAACCACGCACTTCTCTCTGCATCGTCTTCGCACAGGTGGCTCAACTGCCCACCTTCGGCAAGGCTCTGTGAAGGCTACGACGACAAAGGCAGCGATTTCGCAGCCGAAGGTACCGACGCCCACGCTCTCTGTGAGTTCAAGCTCCGGACGGCTCTCGGTATGGAAGCAAAGGACCCGACCGAAGACCTCACTTGGTACAACTCCGAAATGGAGGAATGTGCCAACGGGTATGTGTCCTTCGTAATGGAGCTGGTCGAGGAGGCCAAGAAGACCTGCCCGGACCCTGTGGTCCTGATCGAACAGCGGCTCGACTACTCCAAGTATGTCGAAGAGGGCTTCGGCACCGGCGACTGCGTCATCATTGCAGACGGGACGCTGCACATCGTGGACTACAAGCACGGCAGAGGCGTTCTGGTCGAGGCTGACGACAACCCGCAGATGAAGCTGTATGCCCTCGGTGCGCTGGAGCTGTTCGACTGCATCTACGACATCGACACCGTCAGCATGACCATCTACCAGCCCCGACGCTCCAACGTCAGCACCTTCACCATTCCGAAGGAAGAACTCTATGAATGGGCCGATCAGGTTCTGGCCCCGACTGCAGAGCTTGCCTTCAACGGAGACGGCGAATACCACTGCGGCGAATGGTGCCAGTTCTGCAAGGCCAAAGCTGACTGCCGTGAAAGAGCCAACGCCAACATGGAGCTTGCCAAGTTCGAGTTCAGGCAGCCACCTCTGCTGACAGATGAAGAGGTCGAAGAAATCCTCGGTCGCATCGACGATCTGATCGCTTGGGCATCCGACATCAAGGACTATGCGCTTCAGGCAGCCATCAGTGGTAAACAGTGGTCCGGCTACAAGCTGGTCGAGGGCCGCTCCAACCGCAAGTACACAGACGAGAATGCCGTCATCGCAGCCGTAACAGCTGCCGGGTACGACCCCTACGAACACAAGATTCTCGGCGTCACCGCCATGACCTCGCTTCTCGGAAAGAAACAGTTCAACGACATTCTTGGAGGCCTGATCACCAAGCCTCAAGGAAAACCCACGCTAGTGCCGGACAGCGATAAGAGACCGGCAATGACAACCATTATCGATGATTTCAAGGAGGACAACTAATATGTCAAATTCTACTAAACTCGCAAACCCCATGAAGGTTATCACCGGCAAGGACACCCGCTGGTCCTACGCCAATGTCTGGGAGGCCAAGTCTATCAATGGCGGCACCCCGAAGTTCAGCGTCAGCCTCATCATTCCGAAGACTGACACCGTGACCGTTCAGAAGATCAAGGCGGCAATTCAGGCGGCCTACGAGGAAGGTCAGGCCAAGCTCAAGGGCAACGGTCGTACCGTACCGCCTCTCACCACTATCAAGACGCCTCTTCGTGACGGCGACACCGAGCGTCCGGATGATCCGGCTTACGCTGGCAGCTACTTCATCAACGCCAACTCCGCTACGGCTCCCGGCATCGTGGACGCTGACTGCAATCCGATCCTGACCCGCTCCGAGGTTTACTCCGGCGTGTACGGTCGTGCCAGCATCAACTTCTACGCTTTCAACTCCAACGGCAACAAGGGCATCGCCTGTGGGCTCAACAACCTGCAGAAGATCCGTGACGGCGAACCCCTCGGCGGCAAGTCCAGCGCAGCGTCTGACTTCTCCACCGATGCGGATGAAGATTTCCTGTCTTAAGGAGGTACGCACCATGAACGCTACTACGATTCTTTGCATCCTGCTTCTGTCCCTCTATCTGGTTCTGGCCGTGTTCTGGATCGTCAGGTCCATCATCGACACCATCGACGACCGCAAGCGTGATAAACGCAATGCGGCATGGGAAGCCGAGCGTCAGCAGCTTGAGAAAGACCGTGCTATTCGTGAGGTCGAGTACCACGAAGCCCGAATGAAGGAGCTCGGCAGGAAGTAATCTCTGGCCTGCGGGTGGTGGGAGCAATCCTGCCACCCTGTCAGGCTTGGGAAAGGACCGGTGTGTATGAAAACACTCAGTATTGATATTGAAACCTACAGCAGCGTGGACCTTGCTAAGGTGCTGAAAACAGTAGGTGTAGCAATGGGAGCCGTCGTTGTTGCTGCCGGTGCCGCTGCGGTCAAGCTCGGCAAAGAGGTAATCTCTGCCTATGCAGATTATGAGCAACTTGTCGGCGGTATTGACACTCTCTTCAAGGATTCGTCTCAGGCAATGCAGACTTATGCCGCAAATGCCTATAAGACCGCCGGTCTTTCTGCAAACGAATACATGGAGACGGTCACGAGCTTTTCTGCGAGCCTGATCGCTTCCCTTGGCGGCGACACGGAAAAGGCCGTCAAGTATGCAGATATGGCCATTACAGACATGTCCGATAACGCCAACAAAATGGGCTCGGACATGTCCACGCTTCAGGCAGCTTATCAGGGCTTTGCCAAGCAGAACTACACGATGCTGGACAACCTGAAGCTCGGCTACGGTGGCACCAAGACCGAAATGGAACGCCTCCTTGCTGACGCAGAGGCAATCTCAGGCATAGACTGTATCCATGTTCAGACCGTCTATCTTCATAGCGAAAGTTTCTTCCGTCACCCAGTCGGTGTGATAATAATTCCCGACCTTGAAAGCGGTGTTTGTGCTTTCTTCCTTGTAGCCTGTCCATATCTGATACTTCTCCTCAAATTCAAGAATGAATATCAGATGATAGTGGAGCTGCCTGTCCATCTGCCGCAGTACATTCAGGTCAAGCTCGCTCGTTTTCAGCTTTATCAGAAATACCTCGACTTCCTCGACGATATTGCCTTTTTCCACATTCAGCGTATCGGCGGACAGCTTATGCGCCCAGCGTATCGAATTTATCTGATCTATGAAACTGCGTTCCAGTTTCTTGTCGATAGTCAGCTTGTCATAAAACTTATTCTTCGGGACGAGTTTTCCAAAATAGGTTTTCTCGGGCAGTCCAAACATTATTTGTCACCGTCCTTTACCACAAGAAAACATATCAGTTCAAAGTCCGACAGTCCCGAAATATCCGACACAAGCGCACTTGTGCCGCCCGATCCAAACAAGCTGTCAATATCACTTTCGGCTTTCGTGTCGATGATAGAGTCGATAGCCATACTCAGCAGTTCGCTCATCTGCGACATATCCCTGCCGTCATCTGTCTCCTTGTTGAACACCGCACACAGGTCTTTTATCGGCTCAGACTTGCCCCTGCATAGCAGGCGCACATCGTCAAGCAGTTTCTTCGGATTGAGGTAGTCGCAGATCACCTCGCCGTCTATCCCGATATAAACCATATAAAATGGGTGTATGCGGTTCTGATTGCCGATATTCACGCTGTCATTCACATTTTTCAGCACAAAGATAACGCCCTCACCGAGTTCATCGGTCGCAGGAACAACAGCATGAAGTCCCTTTGGCTTCTTTTCTATATCCTTGTGTGTCTTCACATATTCCAGCAGATCAAGGCGGTATTCATTCAGACCCAAGTCCATGATAGAAATACCGTCATTCATGTCTTCCATGTCAACGACTTCATTCATCATCTTTTTAAGCTGAGAGCTTCTGTATTCGAGGTCGCCCTTTTCTTCCGCATTGATAAGATCATCATCCCCCGTGGAGGTCATGACGGATATTTTCATTCGAGTTTCAACTCTTGATTTCAGGTTCAGATAATCGTCCAAGTTCATATCAGGCCAGAAATTCACAAGCTGAATTACCTCATTCTTACTGCCGATACGGTCGATTCGTCCGAAACGCTGAGTGATACGAACAGGATTCCAGTGAATGTCATAATTCACGAGGTAGTCGCAGTCCTGCAAGTTCTGACCTTCGGAAATACAGTCTGTTGCGATAAGAATATCTATCTCCTGTGTACTTCCGGGCATCAGAACATCTCTGCCTTTGGATATGGGAGAAAACAACGTCAGGACATTATTCAGATTTGCTCTTTTCAGCTTGACAGTTGTTCTGCCGTCCTCACTGCCTGTTATCATAGCAGTATCGAGCCCGAATTTCTGCTTAACATATACACTGACATTCTCATAGAGATACTCCGCGGTATCGGAGAATGCAGTGAAAATTATCATTTTCTTGTTGCCTGCGTTGATAGGGGCATTCTGCTTTTTTGCGATAAGCTCAAACAGCGCCTGCAATTTGGTATCATGTTCAGGCGTTATATCCTTTATCATTAGGATAAGAAGTTCGAGGGAATCCTTATCCTTTTGCAGATCATCACGCCACGAACGATAATCCATATCGGCAAGGTCTATCTTGACTTTCTTGCCGACTGTAAAATCGGTGTTGCTGTCATCAATGTCGAGATCATCATCTGATATTTCATACATATCCACATCAGAAGTTCCATTCTTTTCAAAAGCATTGATAGCATTTATTGTAGTAGTTATAAGATTATAGATACGCTGTAATGTAAGCGAGAACGAGTTGACCGAGCTTTCCAGTCTTTTCAGCAGATTGATAGCCATGAGCCTGCGGATACCAAGCTCACGGTTAGACTGTCTGAAATTATCGCTGATATCCATATACTTTGACAGCTTGCTCTCAAAGATATAATGCGAAGGCAAATAGATGCACAGTGAAAGCTCAACAAGCGTATTGTAAATATCATTATAATTTATAGCATCGCTCAAGTCTGTAAGTGACGGAGTGAGCGAAATAGGCTTGAGCCTTTCAGGGAACTTGCCGATCTTTTCGCTGTTATAATATTTCTGAATATGCTTTCTTGAACGTGCGATAGTTACGCTGTCAAGCAACTCAAAGAAATCAAAATCGAGCATACGAAGAAGAGTGTCGGTATTTCTTTGCTCTTTGGGATAATCGCTCCATTCGTTGAATACTCTCTGCGCCTGACGGAATATCTCCTCTATGGATTTCTGTGTATTCAACTTCTCACTTAGGGTTTCAGAACAGCCTTCATATGCAAGTGCAAGCTGATTTCGCAGATCGGTAAAACGGTTATTGACCGGGGTAGCCGACAGCATCAGCACTTTGGTCTTTACGCCTGCACGGATCACCTTATCCATAAGGCGCATATATCTGTTTTCCTGAGTATTTGAGTGAGTACCGATACCGTTTCTGAAATTGTGGGATTCATCTATAACGATAAGATCATAGTTACCCCAGTTCAATCTTTCAAGATCAAGACCGTTGGAATAACCGCCGTCACGGGATAAGTCCGTATGGAACAGAACATCATAATTCAGACGATCGGAGGCGATAGGGTTATTTACATAATTATCCTTGTATGTATTCCAGTTTTCTGCGAGCTTTTTCGGGCATAATACAAGCACAGTCTTGTTGCGGTTCTCATAATACTTGATGACCGCCAGTGCTGTGAACGTCTTACCAAGGCCTACACTGTCCGCAAGGATACAACCGTTATATTTTTCGAGCTTGTTGATGATAGCAAGGACAGCATCACGCTGAAAGTCGTAGAGCATATCCCATATCTTACTCTGCTTAAAGCCTGTTGCTTCGTTTGGCAGCTCATCTTCTGAAATATCTTCCAGAAATTCGCTGAAAACATGATACAGCGTCATGAAGTATATGAATTCGGGAGCATTTTCATTATAGGCGGTACTGATGCTTTCAATTACTGTCTCGGTAACATCTTCGAGTTTGGATTTATCATTCCAAAGATTATTAAAAAGTGAAATATATTGTTGAGCAAATGGTGTATCAAGACATTGAACCATATTATAGGCATTATTACCACGATCACAGCCTATGTCAGTTGTAGTAAATCCAACAATAGGCGAATAAGCCGATGACTCAGTCTGATTATCGACAGTAACAAAACCAATCATTCCGTCACCGCTGACATTGGAGCGGAACTTTACCTTAGCTTTGATCCAGTCGGCGCACTCCTTAGCGATAGCCTTCTGTGTCATTTCATTGCGGAGCTTTATTTCAAATTCCGTACCGTATAGTCCCGACTCTCTGTCAAGTCGAGAAATATAAAACTCACGCTTTTCTTTCTTGGCAGATTCCTTTACAAAGGTGGGGGATGTAAATATAAAGCGAAGCTCATCTATACTATCAAGCTGTTTTTTCAGCTCCTTATATGCATACATAGAAAAGCAGGAGGCGGCTATTGTCAGCTTGCTCCCGGCCTTAATATTATCAATTAGTTCGTCTTTTAATAGTGTACTGATATTGTCTATGACTTTCATCTTATATCCTCCACAAATTCATGCTGAAAATATATAATAGTATTATTCTAATTTTACCACATTTTGCACAAATAGTCAATGATTTGCGAGCGGATTTTTCTTATTTTATACATAATTTGATATAAAACCACTTTCAAAATATTACGACTATTTGCAATCATTTTGAGCATATATCCAACAGATGATAAATCGCTGGTAGATAAGTTTTAGCAATGCTGGCTTAAAGATAATAATTGTAGATGTTACATACAATATGAGAAAAAGCTTTTCAGAGTATTATCGCACTCGCTATTTTACTCCATACTCCGCTTTACCACATTTAAGAGGATTATCCCTTTCTCCTCTTGACTTTCCCCTTAAAACCTGCTATAATTTAAGGGAAAGCGCAGGTGAATAAGGGCATGAGAACTTTCAACTATTCAGCGATCAAAGATCAGAAATGGGATTCGGAGATTTTGGGGCTTGTTGCGGCAATTTACAAGTATGCCGGAAAGCAGGAGCTTTATCTTAAGCAAAAGCCGCATGAGCTGGAAAAGCTTGTGGAGATCGCAAAAATACAAAGCACCGAAGCGTCCAATGCTATCGAGGGGATTGTTACTACCAATACGCGCATACGGCAGCTGGTCGAGGAGAAGACCGCACCCCGGAACCGTGATGAGCAGGAGATCGCAGGCTATCGTGATGTCCTGAACGTCATACACGAAAGCTTTGACGCTATCCCGATAACAAAAAATTATATCCTGCAGCTCCACAAGATGCTGTACAGCCATATGAATAATCCTCTTGCGGGGCAGACTAAGACAGTGCAGAATTATATCAGTGCGACCTATCCCGACGGTCATACGGAGACTGTTTTTACTCCGCTTGCGCCTTTTGAAACGCCCGATGCACTTGAAAAGATATGCGAGGAATATTCCCGTGTCATCGGCAATTTTGAGGTCGAGCCACTTATCATCATTCCGATATTTATCCACGATTTTTTGTGCATACACCCATTTAATGACGGCAACGGCAGAATGAGCAGGCTGCTCACCACGCTGCTTTTGTACCGAAGCGGTTTCAATGTCGGGAAGTATATCTCCCTTGAAGCAAAGATCGCTAAAAACAAGGATCTGTATTACGATGCTCTTAGGCGTTCGCAGGACGGCTGGTATAAGGGCAGCGAAGATGTTGTTCCTTTCATCAAGTATCTGCTTGGGACGATCCTGGCGGCGTACAAGGATTTTGAGGACAGGTTCTCCATTGTCGAGGAAAAGCTGCCTGCTGTTGAAATCGTCAGAAAAGCGACCCTGACTAAGATCGGAAAGTTCACGAAACGGGATATTATCGAGCTTTGCCCGTCTTTGAGCCTTAGTTCCGTTGAAGGCTCGCTGCGCAAGCTTGTTCAAGCCGGAGAGATCAAAAGAGAGGGCGCTGGCAAGGGGACGTTTTATTATCGGGTGAAATGATAACAAGTGACTATCATACACCATTCAAATCGAACTGTCGCATTTTTTGCAACAGTTGAGCTATCCAGTTATTGCAGACAAAACCGCCCCCTGCTGTCAAACTTGGCAGCAGGGGGCATAATCTTTGTTCACTTACTTGATGATAATTATTGCCATAGGGCATCGGCAGTTCTGCCACGCAGGTTTTAACTGTCCGATAAATCGTACGCAAGTTCGGGTCATTTTTAATGGTAAATCGGTGGTAAAGTCCTATTTGAAACGCCTTGAAGCCCCGTAAATACGGCGTTTGAGAAGATTAACTCAAATGTTCCCGTGGCAGACGAATAGTATCTTTACCATTCTGTTTTCTCCCTTCAACCCTCAAAGAACACATCTATTTGCCGGCCGAGAACAGGTCATAGAGCTCTTCATATGTCAAGGTGCGCTCAAGATGATCACGGCGATGATACTCGATATTCCCTTGATTAAGATGGAATTGCCCTTCGCCTTTGTTTCCTCGATGCTGCTTGTCGGAATAGCCGGGGCAGTCCAGGATCTCGTCGGACCGCATCTTGAATATCTCTATCCTGTCAGCGAAGAACAGACCGTAATATAATACGTCAAACTCTGTACGCTTTACCTGCTGGATATTGCAGTCAAAGCTCCCCGACTCATAAGAATTCATAGCTCGATTTGCCAGATTGGCTTTATAGCACTGCTCGATCACATTTTCCTCGCGAATTTTCGCTCCGTTTCTCTTCTTAACAGTAGAAAATTTAATTTCGATACGCTCGTTAGTGGTCCTTGCTCTTTTGTCAAAAGCCAGTGATCCGGATTCGTCAAGATCATAAAGCCGCTTTATCATTATTTCAGCCACAGTGCCAAAACGCCGTGTCCTTAATGCAAAAATACCATCTCTGAATTCGTTAAGGTCTCTCTGTTCCATATGTACACTCCCTTATTTTTGACAGGTGATGGCTGATGATGCAGCTCCTTCTCTGTTTACTCAAATACTGCCTTTAGGTTCACATCCGCACCCATCTTGAAGCTGATGGTCTCGGCGGTGGGGTCGGGGAGCTCTATGCCCTCGGCCTCCCAGCCCTTAAAGGTGCTGCCGTCCTTGGCCTCGGCCCTCAGGGTCACCTCGCAGATCTCGGGATAAATGCCCTCAAAGCCGTTCCAAAGGGGCGACTTCGAGTTGTTGATCTTCACCTCTCCCTTGTCCCTGTTCTCTATATCCAGAGTGAGGATATGCTTCTCGCCGACGCCCACCGTAGAGGGCACGGTGTAGGCAAAAAAGTCGTAGCGCCCGCCCAGAAAGCTTTTGAGCTCCCCTATCTTCTGCTGGGTGTAGCCCTCGCCCAGCACATACTGGGGGCCAAAGCGACCGTAGGTGTCGGGCACCAGCTTCTTGTAATACAGACCCATGGCGTCCGCCGCGTCGCGGGCGCGTTCCTTCTCAAAGTTCACATTCCGCAGGTCGAAGATTGCCGTTGTGAACATTTCAAGAAACTCCTCGTTCTCGCAGAGAGAGGCGAAGGCCTTGGCGGGGGTGCCGTCCTTGGCGCCCGTGCCCTTTATGGCCGAGGAGACATTGGCCTCCTTATAGCCGTCACCGCCCCGATAGATGCCCGTTGAATAGTCCACGTCGTAGACCGCCATGCGCCAGCGGCCATCCCCCTCGGGCACGCCCTCCACGGGGTTCCTTGTCCGCCACATCCGCCAGTTGTTGTCCTTGAAAATACTGTCCTCGTTGAAGATATAGAGATTGAAGGCGCAGTAGTCCGCGAAGCTCTGCATATCCATGAGCTCGCAGGCCTGCTTGTAGTTCTCGGGGTCCGACATATCGTTCTCTGTGATAAAGCTTATCATGTCGGTGTAGAGGTCAAGGTCGCCCTCCAGTCCCTCTTCAAGCTCGCCCCGCTTTATCAACACCACGTTCTCCTTTTCGATCTCGTAGTTGTTCCGGAAGTAGTTGTCGCTGTAGTCCTCGGTGATGGTGTACATCCCCCAATACTCGCCGTTTATAAAGGCCACGCAGGGTGTGGACTGAAGGGTCTCAAAGTCCCTGTCCCAGACGAGGCTCTGCAGCAGGGGGTCGCGTATCTTTGCAAAGTTGCAGTCGTTGCCGCCGTTGCGCAGCACGAAGGACTTGTACTTGTCCACATTGCCCTTCCCGTCCGAGCGCTCGTTATCGGGGATGACCTCAAACTTCACGTTCTTTTTGCCGTACTCCTCACGGGCGGTGAGGCGCAGGCTCTTCTGCATCTCGTTTCTCGAGGCGGCGCCCATTATGCGCACGCCCATATCCTGTGCAAAGGCAATGCTGCCGTCGGCGCAGATATACTCCACCGAGGCCTCACGCTCCCACTCGCGGCCCCGCTGGGTGTAGTTGGCCTCGTGCTGCCAGCCGTCGAGGCTTGCGTTCTTTTTATCCTCCTTCAGCCAGTCGTCGTGGGCCTTGCCGAGGGTGTATATTCCCGTGTCGTAGTCAAAGAGAGAGTCCTCGTCGATAGCGATGGAGATGATGGGAACATCCAGATAGTCGGCCTCCCGGTCGATGTTAACGAAGTAGCTTCCCGTCAGGACGTCGCCGCGCTTGGTGCCGTCCTTAAAGGCTGCGGCGCGTATGACCGTGCCCTTGGGCAGCCTGTAGGAGGGGACATAGTCTCCCCCTGCGCTGACGCTTCTGTGAGAGGCCAGCACGTTCTCCTCCCAGGAGCGGTCGGAGATATGGATGGGGTCGGAATATTTGAGCGAAGCGGGGGTGGGCTCGCTGCCGTCGGTGGTATAGTAGATCTCGGCAGCGGGGTCGGAGGCTGTGAGAGACAGCTCGAACTCCCTGTCATAGAAGCCGCTCTGTACGTCGGCGCTGACGGTAAGGCTGCCTGCCTCCAGCTCCGTGAACTCCACGGGGGCGGTGTCGCCTTCGCTGTTATCGGGACTGTCGGTATCTGCGGTGCTCTCGGTGCTTTCCGCAGAGGACTGCTCTCCCGAGCTGTCGCTGCTGCTGCAGCCCGCGAAGACATTCGCGCAAAGCAGTGCGGCCACCGCCGCCGCAAGGAACCGTGTATTTTTCATATCGCACCTCCGTAATATAGCTGGATGTATTTGGTACATTATAGCATAATTTATAAGAAATGTAAAGCTCTTTTTTAATTCCCCCACCTCTTTTAATCCCCCCACCAAGGCCTCACCTGTGCTCCTGCCATAAGTCTCAGCGCCTCCCCGGAGGGGAGGTGGGTGCCCTTGTGGATGAGGCGGCGGTGCAGCCATTCGGAGGGCTTCGTGCGGGAGCTTTCCCGCTAGCTGCTGATTCGCGAGGGAGCACTCCCACATTACATGCGAGTGCTCACGTGACTTGCCCCGTCGGGGCACCGACCGGGCTTGTACGGGATTTGTTCGCCACCGGTGGGCCGGTGCATACGCCCAATAAGGACCCCCGCCGAACCGACCGAAGCCTGACTAATAAAAAGTCAGGCTTTTTTGTGATAGATGAAGCTTGATTTCTGTTAAGTAGATCTTGCTCTCTCCCGCACTTGAATTGCGCGGCGGTTTATGGTATAATTATCCCAAAGCCGTTGAGAGCTTTTAATTAGTTTACATAGTGTCAAAGGAGTCGATATGCTCAGGATCGGTGTTTGTGACGATGACAAGGCCTTTCTCGGCCGCTTTGGGAAGGCTGTGACCGGGGCTTTGGAGCGCAGGGGGCTGACGGCGGATATCAGCTGCTTTTCTGACAGCGCCATGCTGCTGGAGATACACAGGGCGGAGCCCTTCGGGGCCGTGTTTCTTGATATCGATATGCCGACCGTAAACGGCTTTGCGGCGGCAAGGGCCATAGCTGAGGCGGCGCCCGATTGCTGCATTATTTTTGTGACCTGCCATAACGAGCTGGTATATGACAGCTTCGATTTCCGGCCGCTGAATTTTATTGTCAAGCAGGAGCAGACCCTTATGCTGCCGAAGCTTGAAAGGGTCGTGGACCAGCTTTGCTCTGTACTCTCTGACAACGAGCGCATAGTGCTGGAGGACAGGGAGCAGGGAAGGTTCTCGGTAAGGCTTTCGGATATTGTTTACATTGAGAGCGCCGATCACGATGTGCTGTTTCACACCCGGGACACCGCCAGCCCTGTCAGGGCTCGGGGCAAGTTATCCGCCTTCGAGGAGGAGTATTCCTCCAGGGGCTTTGTGCGGGTCCACAAGAAATATCTTGTGAATTTAAGGGCTGTGTTCAATATCGAGCTGACGCAGGAGCGCGTGCTTCTAAAAACGGGCGGCAGCCTGCCGATGGGGCGGCACTACAAGGCCGAGACCGACAGGCGCCTGACGGAGTTTTTAAGAAAGGGTTAGAAATGTATCCCGATCTTTACTATTATCTGATAATCGTTTTTCAGGCGCTGCTTTGCGCCTTCTACATCGGGTCGCTGAGGACCCTCAGCCACGCCGCAGGCAGGGAGCTTATCTGCATTCTTATAGGCGGGCTGCTGTCTGTAGGCATAATAGCTGCCGAGCTGCTGACGGGGGTAATAGGCTTTGCGACCCTCATCTGTCCAGCGGTGATGCTTGTTTTTTCCGTGACGAGCAAGGGCGGCGTCTGGGCTAAGCTGCTTTCAAGTGCTGCGCCTCTCGGAGCAGGGACGGCGATATGCTATCATATTATAGAGCACGTCTACTTTGACAAGGGCTTGCTCTTTCATATGAAGTTCATACATGAGCCTGAGCTGTTTTCGGGCTGCGCGGTGATCTATGAGCTTTTGTTTGTCTGCTTTATGATACTCTCGGGGCTGATCGTCAACAGGAAAAGCATAGGCATATACAATATGCGGACACTGCTTGCGCTGACGCTGTCCTCCTCTGCCGCCGACTGTTTGCTGTTTTATTATTCCGTCAATGAGGTCTCGCATATTTACCTGCTGCCCCTGCACTGCTTCTTCGGGGTGCTCACCGCGGCGCTGTGTCTGCACGTTTACAATATGTCCCTGCAGCAGAGCATACAGGGCAGGCTCGAAAACGAGCTGCGGCTCTCCAGGCTGAGCGAGCACTACAGCCGCCAGTATATCGAGAGCATAAAGCAGCAGTACAGCTCTGTCAGAAAAATGAAGCACGATATGCAAAACAGCTTCCTGACCCTTACGGAGCTGCTGCGGGACGGAGAGTACGAAAGAGCCTACCGCTTTGCAAAGGAGAACTCCGATGAGCTGGAGGCCCTGCAGACCTTTGCCGACACGGAAAACAGCGCTGCAAATGCCGTGATAAACTCAAAGCTTTCCTATGCGGCGGGGCTGGGCATCAGCACCCGGTGCCTATCGGTCAGCGATATATCCGGGATAAGCGACGGCGAGCTCTGCAGCCTGCTGGGCAATGCCCTCGATAACGCCATAACCGCCTGCGCCGCCCTGCCTGAGGACGCGGAAAGGGAGATAGACCTTGACATAAGCTGTGAAAACGAAAGGTATTATACGATACTGGTCCGGAACACCGTTAGCGGCCCGGTGCTCCTGCGGGACCCCTCCCTTGGCACCACCAAAGAGGATAAGTCCGCCCACGGCTTAGGGACAAAAATAATCCGGGACATCGCCCGGAGCCGAGGAGGCCGGGCGGACTTCTACGAGGAGGACGGAATGTTCTGCTGCCGCATAGCGCTGATAGCCGACAAGGCTGCGGCTTGCGACAAATAACTGCACCTTGCGCAGAAAAGCTTGACTGCCTGCTCCAACAGCATTATAATGTTGGCACAGTCCTGCTTTGAGCGGAGGTGTATTTTTTTGCGCACACTAAGAGCACAGCTTTGGCTCATGCTGCACAAGCGCGGCTTTCAGGTGAGCTTCACCGTTATGCTGCTGTTTGCGGTCGGGTGCTTTATCGAAGGCTGTCTCAGGAGCTCCCACGATGCTTCTGCGTATTACGAGATGGCTGGTATGCAGGCCGTCCACCGCAGCTTTCTGAACGAGACCAACGAGCAGCGCCTTCAGACCTTTGAGTTCTTCTTCCCCTTCATAGTCGTCCTGCCCTTTTCCTTTTCGCTTTTTGTTGACAGGAGCACCCGCATAAGCGAGATAGTGCTTAGCCGCTGCGGCAGGGGGAGGTATTATCTTTCAAAGCTCTGTGCGGCGTTCATCGGCGGCTTTATCTTGATTTTTATCCCGCTGCTTATAAGCTGTGCGCTGACTCACGGCTTCTGTTCGATCTCCGTTATCGAGCTGTTCGACCCGAATTACAGCACCCTTACTGCAGGCGGCAAGGATTTTCTGACGATGCGCGATCTTTTACTGGAGCTGCTTGTGTTCTCGCCCGTCCTGGGGGAGCTGTTCGCGGCAGCTCTGCTTTCGGTGTATGCGGGGGCCTGTGCGGTGCTGGCACTTGCGATGTCCTGCTTTGTCAACAGGTTTTCCGTGCTGATATTCCTGCCAGTCTTCCTGCTGACGAAGCTCTTTGCGCTGGGGCAGTCGATGATAATTGCAAAATACGGCTACACCTATTTCAATATCGACCCGATGAAATATGTTATCATTTCCTCCGACGGCCCCTTCTACGGCAGGCCCTACTGGCTGTTTGCACTTGAAATGGCGGCTGTTATGAGCTTATCGGCAGTGATGATGCTGCTTGCCTCAAGGCGCGACAGCCTTGGATAGGAGGAGCTATGATAAGAAGAGACCTTGCAAGGCTCGCCGCCGCGCTGCTGATAATATTCGTCCTCAACATAGGGGACCTTGTGGAGCTGCGAAGAAATGTGCTGGACCTGGAGCTTGAGCTTGAAAATGATATTGATGCTTTTGACAAGGCGTTCTCAGAGCTGCTGTTCGGCTTTCACCGGGTGGATACGGGTCTTAACGCAGCGGACCTTTCGCAGCTGACGTTCCTGGCGGTGCCGCCGCTGTTCTTCGGCCAGAGCATCTCCGCCGATCTCAGCATCAGCGGGACATATTATTTCACAAGACAGAATAACAGGACAGCCTGGTATTTTAAGCGTTCCCTTTCGCTGCTTCTGCTGAGCCTTATCACGGCCCTTTTTACCTGCGGCCTGAATACGGCACTGACCCTGCAGCTTGATGTCGGGAGGGTGCCTGTGCCGAGGGTGCTGCTGGTGGCCTGCTCGGTGACGCTTTGTATCTTCACCCTTGTAATGCTCTCAAACCTTGCGGGCATATATTTTGGCAGCGTGATCGGGCTGGCGGCCGCGGTGGTGTTTGCGGCTGTGAATATCCTGCTGACCGCCACCCCTGCAAGATCAGCGAGCATCGTGTTCAGCTGCACCTTCCTGCCTGATGAAGCATACAGGGAAATGGCCGCCAAGCTTGCAGTGAACGGAGCCTATGCAGCGGCGGCTTTTGCTGTCGGCCACGTGGTGATAAAGAAAAGGGAGCTGGGCCTTGTCAACGCGGAGCATTTGTTTTAGGAGGACGGAATGAACAGGATAGAGCTGCAAAATATCAGCAAGACGATCAAAGGAAACGAGGTGCTGAAAAACATCTCCCTGCAATTCGAGAGCGGCAGCATCTACGGCTTTGTGGGAAGGAACGGCTCGGGAAAGACCATGCTGTTCCGCATGATAGCAGGGCTCATAAGACCCACGGCAGGCACCGTTAAGTACAACGGCAAGGCCCTTGGAGCAGAGCTCGACATTATCCCGAGGCTGGGGCTGGTCATTGAAAACGTCGGGCTGTATCCCGAGTTTACGGGGCTTGAAAACCTCCGGCTCCTGGCTGGGATAAACTCGCTTATCGGAGAAGAGGAGATCAGGGCGGCGATAGCAAGGATGGGCCTCGACCCCGATGACAGGCGCAGGGTCAGGAAATACTCCCTCGGAATGAAGCAGAGGATAGTCCTGGCTCAGGCGATAATGGAGCACCCCGATGTGCTGATACTTGACGAGCCCACAAACGCCCTTGACGAGGAGGGTGTCAGTATGATAAGAGCTGTCATTCGGGAAGAGAAGGAGCGCGGCGCCCTTGTGCTCATTGCCAGCCACAACAAAGAGGATATATCTTCCCTTTGCGATAAGATCTACCTGATGAGGTCAGGAGTATGCACAGAGCTGAAGGAGAGCGAAGAATGAAAATATTTATTTCCCTGCAGCTGCTGATCGTGACCGCGGCGGTCATAGCGGGATGCATTATAAGCCCGGCTGCGCCTGAGATCCCCGCCGAAAGCATAAAACACTTTGATGATATCCTGCAAACCGACTTTGAAGTTATTACAACCGCAGATGCCGCAGGCACCAAGCATTTCAGGGCCTTTGAGGGAGGCGGCTGGCTCTACGACAGCAGCTACAGCCAGGCCATATTCGTGTGCCGCGCCGAGGACAGCTTTGCCTGCTCCAACGAAGCCTTCCGCCAAAGGGTGACTGTCGAAAAGCAGATAAGCGGTATATGCCCCGAGGTCGGCGAGACGGTAGAGCTTACCGTCAGGGGCGGAGCCTGCCGATACCCAAAGGAGAGGTATTTCTACAACGAATACCTTCCCGACAGTATGCCGGTCAGCACGCTGCTGACGGTGCTTTACCTTGAGGGCCTGAATTTTATGAAGCCCGGGCACAGCTATCTTGTGGCCTGCCAGACCACCATGCTCGGCCCAGCAAGGTACTACGGGATGCCCTACGGCGAGACCTGCTGGCTGGACCTCGCCGAGAACCAGGATATTATAGTCACCGAACCCTACAATGAAGCCGACTATGCAAAATATGCCGATAACGAGTTTTTCTGCACCAGCGAGGAGACTCTTGCTTCTCTTCTGAGCTACAAAAAGCGGGTATTTGAGAGATTTGGGATATAGATATTTTTGCCTGCCCGCCTATGCCGTGGTGAGCATTCAGAGCCGATGCGCTGCGATCAAAGCCTGCCTTTGGGCGGGCTCTGTCGCTTTATGCTGCATTGAAAATGCAATGTAAAGGGACAGCTCGAGTTTGTGTTCAAGGGTATTGGGAAGGTTGATTTAGGAGAGTTGGGGGGCAGATAGAAAACATCCCCTCACGTGATGTGGGGGGATAGGGTGAAGAATTTTTTGAGAAAAATGGATCGGGGTCCTTATGAGGGTGATCGGGGGTCTTTACTTTTCGGCCCGGGTGTGCTAAAATATCCTTGGGGCCTCCGCCCCGTAGAAAGGTGATAAAAATGAACTCCGAAACCGTCATCGACAAATTTTTAAGATACGTCTCCTTCGACACCCAATCCTCCGAGGAGTCCTCGGACTTCCCCTCTACCCCCGAACAGGCCGTCCTCGCCGCTCAGCTCGTCTCCGAGCTCAAAGATATGGGTCTCGAGGCCGACTACGACCCCCAAAGCGGCTGCGTCTATTCCCATATCGAGGCCAACTGTCAGGGCCGCCCCGCCTTGGGCTTCATCTCCCACTTGGACACCTCCCCCGAGACCTCGGGCAAAAACGTCCGCCCCCGCTTCGTCCGTGACTACGACGGCGGCGACATCACCTTGAACGAGGAGCAGGGCATAATCCTCAGCCCCTCTGTATTCCCCGAGCTTCGGCGCTATGTGGGCAAAACGCTCATCGTCACCGACGGCACCACCCTGCTGGGCGCCGATGACAAGGCGGGCATCGCAGAGATAATGGCAATGGCCCGGGAGCTGGTGCAGCACCCCGAGATAAGCCACGGCAGGATCTGCATTGCCTTCACCCCCGACGAGGAGATCGGCGGCGGGATAGGGCGGTTCGACCTTGAGCGCTTCGGGGCGGACTACGCCTACACCGTTGACGGCGGCGCCCTGGGCGAGCTGGAATACGAGTGCTTCAACGCGGCCTCGGCGCAGGTGGTGATACACGGCGTAAACGTCCACACGGGGGAGGCCAAGGGCAAGATGAAAAACGCCTCCCGCATCGCACTGGAATTCGACGCCATGCTGCCGCCCCACGAGCGCCCCGAGCTCACCGAGGGCTACGAGGGCTTTTTCCACCTTGAAGCCATCACCGGCAGTGTGGAGCGGGCGGAGCTGGAATATCTTATCCGAGACCACGACCGCGAGCGCTTTGACGAAAAGAAGCGCCTTATGGAGCAAGCCGCGGCGGCTCTCAACGGGCGTTACGGGGCGGGGACCGTAGAGCTTGAGCTTTCGGACACCTACCGCAACATGAAAGAGAAGATCTATCCCGAGAATATGTTTCTTATTGACGGGGCAGCGGCTGCCATGCGGGAGCTTGGCATCGAGCCGATGATACAGCCCATCCGAGGCGGGACAGACGGCGCAAATCTTTCTTGGCGGGGGCTGCCCTGTCCAAACCTTTGTGCAGGAGGCCACAACTTCCACGGCCGCTACGAATACATCTGCGCGGAGTCGATGGAGGCGATAGTCAAGCTGCTGATAAGGATAGCCGAGAGCATAGGCGAAGACTGTTGATAATTATTTAGGAGCAGAGGCCATAGATCCAACGCGGAGCGCTTTAAAAAACGCGCGCGGGGGCCTCGCGTCAGAGGCTTGTCGCGGACCCGCGAAACAGGCGCAAACTTAGCGCCTTACCCAAGATCGAGCGAGGCTTGCACTTTGAGGCTCCCTTATAGCGTTGCGCTGCGCCGCGGTTTAACGGTAGTTTTGTGCGTGTTTCGCCGGGTCGGCGACTTAGGGCTCTGCCCGATTTTCGTCCGAGTTTATGCGAGGACAAAATATACCTGCCAAGGGGCTAAGGCCGCCCCTTGGATTCCGGCCAACGTGCCGCAGTCGTTCTGACTTTTTCAATTTTTCTTTACCGGAGGTATATAATGAAACTCATTTCTTGGAACGTCAATGGCTTCCGCGCTTGCCTTAAAAAAGGCTTCGCCGACTTCTTCTCCTCAGTGGACGCCGATGTCTTCTGCCTACAGGAGACTAAGCTCCAGCCCGAACAGGCCGACTTTGCCCCCGAGGGCTATTTCAAGTACTTCAACAGCGCCCTCAAAAAAGGCTACTCCGGTACCGCCGTCTATACCAAGCGCGAACCCCTATCCGTCACCTTCGGCCTCGACGGCGAACACAACGACGAGGGCCGCGTGATAACCTGCGAGTTCGAGGACTTCTTCTTCGTCTGCTGCTATGTCCCCAACGCTCAGGACGGCCTCCGCCGCATCGACTATCGAATGGAGTTCGAGGACGCCATCCGCGCTTACTTAATGAAGCTGGACCAGTCCAAGCCTGTCATCTACACGGGAGATCTGAACGTCGCCCACGAGGAGATAGACATCAAGAACGCCAAGGCAAATGTGGGCAAGGCAGGCTTCTCCGATCAGGAGCGGGGCAAGATGACAGAGCTGCTCTCCTCGGGCTTTTCGGATTCCTTCCGCAGGCTCTATCCCGACCGCACAGGGGCCTATTCATGGTGGTCTTACCGCTTCCACGCCCGAGAGAACAACGCGGGCTGGCGCATAGATTACTTCATCGTCTCCGACAGGCTCATGGAGCGGGTGAAGGACTCCCTTATCTACAGCGACGTCTACGGCAGCGACCACTGCCCCGTAGGCCTGCTGCTGGACTGAGATGAACGGGACGGCCGCCATGAACAGCAAAAAGACCCTCTATCTCTCCGACTTGGACGGCACCCTGCTGCGCCGCGACGAGACCGTTTCGGCCTACACGGCCTCGGTGATAAACTCGCTGCCTGCACGGGGCGTCTGCTTTTCCTATGCCACCGCCCGCTCCCGCACCACAGCCCTGAAGGCCACCCGTGGGATAACCGTGCCCCTGCCGCTGGTGGTTTACAACGGAGCCTTTGTCTGCCGCAGCGATGACGGCGGGCTGCTTTACAAGCACGCCTTCTCCGCCGAGGCCGCCAGAGAGATACTCCGCTGCTTTCGGGGCTGCGGGCTGTCGCCTGTGGTCTACTCGCTGCAGGGCGGAGAGGAGAAGTTTTCCTACCTTCGGGACGAGATAGGCCCCCGCACCCGCGCCTTTCTTGACACCCGCGCAGGGGACCCGAGGGACACCCCCTTGACGGCCCCCGACAGGCTGCTGGCGGGCGAGGTGTTCTACTTCAACTGCATCGGCGGGGAGCGGGAGCTTCTGAGCTGCTATGAGGCCCTGCGGGAGCGCCACGAGTGTTTATATTACAACGACCCCGCCACAGGCGACTGCTGGCTGGAGCTGATGCCTGCGGGCACCTCGAAGGCGGCAGCGGCGCTGGCGCTGAAAAAGCTGCTGGGGGCGGAGCGGCTGGTGGTCTTTGGGGACTCGGTGAACGACCTGTCGCTTTTTGAGGCCGCGGACGAGGCCTACGCGGTAGCTAACGCCTCGGAGGAGGTAAAGGCCCGCGCAACGGCGGTGATCGCCTCCAACGAGGAGGACGCGGTGGCCCACTGGCTCGAGGAGAACGTTCCCCTTTTCGGCCTTTAACTTTTGATCTTCGGAAGGTGCTGACTATGATCTTTCTCTTTCTTCTTCCCGGCTACCTCCTGATAAACCTTTACGTCGGGGGACGGCTGATGCGCTGGCTCGGCAGTGTCAGTCCTGTGCTCAAAAAGCCCTTTGTGGCTGTCCCCGCCTGGCTCTGCTTTGGGCTGCTGGTCTATTCTCCCATGCTTGCCCTAATTCTTCCGCGCTCTGCTGCCGCCATTTTCATCCGCCGCCTCTCCTCCTACTGGATGGGCATCATCCTCTACTCCCTGCTGGCAATGCTCTCGGCGGAGCTGCTGCGCTTTATCGCTCTTCACACCCGCCTTCGCAGCTCCCGCATCTTTACCCGCGCAGGCGCTATCATTGCGGGCCTCGGGGTCATTGCCGCCACGGCGCTCTGCGTCGTCATTGGCTCTGTCCACGCGCGGGATATAAAGGTCACTCACTATGACCTCACTCTGGACAAGCAGGCAGGCGGCCTCAAGGAGCTAAAGATCGTCCTGATTGCCGACACCCACATGGGCTACGCCATCGGCCGCGACCACATCAGCAGGATGGTAGAAAAAATTAACGCCTGCGACCCCGACATCGTCATCTTTGCGGGAGACATCTTTGACAACAGCCTCGACGGCCTTGACTACCCCGAGGAGCTGAAGGAGCAGTTTTCCTCCATTCGCTCCCGCTACGGAACCTGGGCGGTCTACGGCAACCACGACATCAACGAGAAGATACTTATGGGCTTCACCTTCAACTACGACGCCCACCCCGCCCCCGACGCCGCCATGACAGAGTTTGTTAAGGACTGCGGGATAAACATCCTTTCGGACGAGGCCGTGCTGATCGACAACAGCTTTTACCTTGTTGGCAGGCGGGATGGCGAGAAGCCCGGCACCGCCGACGGCGGCAGGCTCTCTCCCGCAGAGCTGACCGCAGGTCTTGACAGCAGCAAGCCCATATTTTTCATTGCCCACGAGCCGAACGAGCTGCAAGTGACCGCCGACGCAGGGGCGGACATCGACTTTTCGGGCCACACCCATGACGGCCAGACCTTCCCCGGGAACATAGTTACGTCCTTGATCTGGGAGAACTCCTGCGGGGTGATAAAAAAGGGAGATATGTACTCTGTTGTGACCTCGGGCGTTGGGGTGTTCGGCCCCTTCATGCGTCTCGGCACAGATGCGGAGATCTGCGAAATAACAGTCAGGTTTTAGCGCACACCGCGAAGCGCCTTCCGTCCCAAGAAGAACAAGACCGCCCACAACAGGGCGATAGCTCTTGACGGGGCCACCCCTTTGTGCTATAATAATCTTGTATTCTAATACCTATGGAGGGATAATTATGTCAAAAATGTATATCACTTGCCTCGACCTTGAGGGCGTGCTCGTCCCCGAGATCTGGATAGCCTTTGCCGAAGCCAGCGGCATCCCCGAGCTTCGCCGCACCACCCGCGACGAGCCCGATTACGATAAGCTCATGAAGTACCGCCTTGCCATCCTCAAGGAGCACGGCCTCGGCCTTAAAGAGATCCAGGACACCATCGCCAAGATCGACCCCATGCCCGGCGCAAAGGAGTTCCTCGACGAGCTCCGCTCCCTCTGCCAGGTCATCATCATAAGCGACACCTTCACCCAGTTCGCAGGCCCCCTTATGAAGAAGCTGGGTATGCCCACTATCTTCTGCAACACCCTCGAGGTGGCCCCCGACGGCGAGATCACAGGCTACAGGATGCGTGTTGAAAAGTCCAAGTACACCACCGTCAAGGCCCTGCAATCCATCGGCTTCGAGACCATTGCCTCCGGCGACAGCCATAACGACCTTGGCATGATCCGCGCCAGCAAGGCAGGCTTCCTCTTCAAGAGCACCGACGCCATCAAGGCCGAGAACCCCGACCTTCCCGCCTTCGAGAGCTATGACGACCTGCTGGCGGCCATCAAGGGCGCAATGGACTGAGCCTCTGAGATCATTAAATTGTGTTAAAAATGGTATCTCACTCCCTTGGGGGTGAGATACCATTTTTAGCAAGAAAAACTTTTTCCGTCAGATTTTTGTTTTCCTCGGTATAGTATTAGATGAAACGTTTCAGGGAGGTGAGGGCATGAGAGACGAGAATCTGCTGAGGCTTTTTGACAGCGACCCCGAGGCCGCACTGCGCCAAGCCATTGCCGAGTACGGCGCGATGGTGGAGCGGGTGGTGCGGCAGCGGCTGGGGCAGCATCGGGCAGAGCAGGATATTGAGGAGATAGTCAGCGACGTGTTCGCCTCCCTCTGCCGCAGCCACCGACGCATCGACCCGAAGCTTGGCAGCCTTCGGTCGTACCTTGCGGTCTCGGCCAGAAACGCGGCCCTGCGGCGGGCGCGGCAGCTCTCGGAAAGGCTCAGCACCGAGCAGGAGCTCTCGGAGGACATCCCCATCTCCGAGGGGCCCGCCCTGCGGCAGGAGCAGCGAGAGCTCTGGGAGGCAGTGCTCTCCCTTGGAAAGCCCGACAGCGACATTTTGATACTGAGATATTTTTACGGCCTAAAAAGCCGCGAGATAGCCAAGGCCCTTGGCTTCAGGCACAACACCGTTGACAAGCGGGCCTCTCGGGCTCTTGAAAGGCTTCGGCGGCTGCTGAAAGAGGAGGAATGATCTATGGATATGGAGATAAGACTTGAAGCTATGCTTGACGCCCTTACGCCCCGAGAGCTGGAACGGGCGGCCTGCCCCGCAGGAGAGCTTTGCCAAGGCAGGCGGCGGCAGAAAAAAATATACTCCCTGACCGCCAAAAAGCTTGGCCTCGGGGCAGGAAGAGCGTCTCGGAGGCTGCGGCTCGGGGGACTTGCGGCGGCTGTGGCTGCGACGGTGTTCACGGTGGGGGCTCTTGGGGTCTACGCCGCCTCGGGCAGCAGGCTCTGGAACGGGATGCGGACCTTCTTCGGGACCGATGGCGGTGACGATAGCCTGACGGCCCTTCAGGAGGGCACCCTCGAAAACAACACCACCCACAGCCTCGAGGTGCTGGAAAACACCTTCCGTGGCCTGAATATTGAGTACGAGGGCACCGTCAGCGCCGCCGACGGCAGCCGCGACGGCTCGGTCTACAGCGTCTTCACCGTGAAGCGGAAAAACGGCAGGCCCTTCACCGAGGACGCCGAACACAGGTGGATCGCGGGCTACAGCTGCTGGGCCCCGCAGATGCGCGGCGGCCAGCCCTACAGACTTGGCGACGAGGCCGCGGTCCGCTGCAACAGCGACGGCTCACTGAGCGTGACCATTGAGGCCTCTGTCTTCCCCTCAGCCCTCGGCGAGCATAAGATGCTGTTCGGGTTCACGGGCCTCTACAGGATAGAGGAGCACGGTGAGGGCGCCGAGGACATCCTGCTGGCCCGGGAGGAGCTGATTCAGCTGACCCAAGAGCAGTTCGTCTCCTCGCCGCTGGCGGTGTTTGAGGAGAGCACGGATATCTATCCCATCTGGCAGGGGGATATGTACGAGGATGACCCCGCCTTCGCCGCCGAGTTCGCGACCCGAGAGGCGGAGGTCCTCGAGGGCCTTGAGCGCCTGTCTGACGGGGAATACTACACAGGCAGCCTGCGCTGCGGAATAAGCACCGAAGACATCCGGCCCTCTGCCAGAGCCGAGGCCCGCGCCGACGGCATGATGGCAGAGGTCACCATGTTCGCCCTGCGGATAGAGGTAAGCGAGGAGGTCTACAGGCTCTACCACCGGGAGCCCTATCAGGAGGCGGCGGACATCCCCGAGGCGGTGGTGTATTACACCGACGGCAGCGAGATATCCCTGCAATGCACGGCCCAGGAGACCGCAGCCGCCAGCCGACACTATCTTATCTTCCCCGCTGACGCCCTCCTCGCCCCGGACAGCGTTGAAAGGGTAGTTTTCGGCGAGACGGAATTTCGGTTTGGAGATTAGGTCCAGCGAAAAAAAATAGTCAAAAATGAATAATGAAGGTGTCCTCTGCGCGGACGATCTAAAAATTCTTAAATCATCGCCGCAGGCGATACCTTCATTATTCATTATTCATTTCTTCCTTCTCTATCTCCGCGATGATGCTGCTCATTTTTACATCAAGGGCCAGCGCTATGCGGTAGAGGGTCTCGAGGGAGGGCTTTCGTTCGCCCCGCTCGATGGCGCTCAGGTGCGTCCTGCCAATGTCGGCAAGGCCGCTGAGGACCTCCTGAGACAGGCCCTTTTTTCTTCTGAATTCCGCTATTACAGCGCCAACAGTCTTTGCATCGAGCATGGGAGCAGACATAAGATCACCTCTGTCTATATCCTACACTTTTTACGATGTATATATGAATACATATGTTGACATTTGAACACTTATGTGTTATAATATTTCTACGGGCGCGGCTCGGATAATTATAACGGAGTGCTGGATATGAAAAAATTTATCGCGGTGATACTGCTGGTGGGGATATTCGGCTTCGGGTGTGTGTTCATACCCTACGCAGTCTATCAGGAATACAAGACCTACAAGGACTACACGGAGAACGGCTACACGGTGGAATGCACTGCCACAGCTGTCGAGGGGCGGAAGAAGAACAGGGAGATAACTGCGGAGTACAAGGACCGGGACGGCGTCGCTCACACCTACACCCTGCGCAGGGCCTACGCTGTGATAAACACAGGAGACAAATTCACAGCCTACGTTCTGCCCGACAAGCCCGAGGAGTTCTGGATACGCTACGACCTTGGGGACATCACGGGGCGGCTGGTGATCTACGGCATAGCCTTCCTTGTGGGGCTGATGGTGCCCATCTTCGCCATCGGCAGCATGAAGGAGTCGAAGATACTAAAGGAGCGGGGCAAGACCACAACGGGAACGATAGCGCGCTCCTATGTCAACCGCAACAATTTCAGGTACGGGGTAATAGTTTTCGAGACCGAGCGGGGCCGCGAGGTCACGGACGAGGTCCAGCTGGAGAGATACCAGCGGGACGGCGAGTCCGTGACCATCACCTACGCCTACAACGACAAAGGCAAGCTCTATTGGCGGGTCGGTGCCCCGACTGGGTAGGTCGCGGGCGGTGCCCCGCCAGGGCAAGTCGCGTGAGCGGCGGCGGAGCCGCCTAACAACTGTGTCGTACACAAAGGCTCCCTCGCGTCACGGCAGCGGGCAGCCGGATGGAGCAGCGCAGGAAAACAATATCGGCCCGAATGGAGCGTTGCGCTTTCGTTTCGGAGTTGATAATCCTGTGCCGATGGGGTATAATAATCTTGCGTGGGTGCCGCATGGCACCCATAATTACAACTGTTTGGTTAGCGCAGGCTAACGGAAAGGACGATCAATATGAGCAAGATAGCAGTAGTTTATTGGAGCGCAACAGGCAACACCGAGGCAATGGCTAACGAGGTAGCCGAGGGCGCAAAGGCAGCAGGCGCCGAGGTCGAGCTCAAGACCGCAGGCGAGTTCACCGCAGACGACGTGGCTAATTACGACGCCATCGCTTTTGGCTGCCCCGCAATGGGCGCCGAGGAGCTGGAGGACGGCGAGGTACAGCCCATGTGGGATGCCGTTAAGGGCAGCCTCAGCGGCAAGAAGATAGGCCTCTTCGGTTCCTACGACTGGGGCGACGGCGAGTGGCTCAGGCTCTGGGCAGAGGATGCTAACGCCGCAGGCGTTGTAATGGCAGCAGAGCCCGTAAAGGCCAACCTCGAGCCCGACGACGAGGCAAAGGCCGCCTGCAAGGCTCTTGGCGCAGCCCTTGCATAAATTCTAAATTTGCGAGAAACTGAAAAGCCTCCCCTTTGGGGTGGCTTTTTTCGTCCGTCTCTCAAAATAAAAAGCCCACGGAAGCTCCGTGGGCTTTTTGGTTCTTTGTTTTCGGCAGCGCCGGATCACATACCTGTGATACCCGAACGCTCGATACCTTCGATGAAGTATCTCTGAAGGAAGATGTACATTATCAGCAGAGGTGCTATGGAAATGATACATCCAGCCTCGAGCCATACTATCATCTGGCGGATAGAGGGTGCAGTACCCTTGAACAGATCCTGCACGAGCTGTGCATCCAGATTCTTCAGGGACAGCGCGATGGTGTCGGCGTGGGTGAAGAACGAGCTGGCTACATAGAAGTCGTTCCAGTACCAAACGATGGAGAACAGGAAAACTGTCAGGAACGAGGTCTTTGCGTTGGGGCACATAACTATCAGGAAGGTCTTCAGAGGGCCGCAGCCGTCAAGATAGGCGGCGTCCTCAAGCTCCTTCGGCAGTCCGCGGAAGAACTGACGGAAGATGAAGATGAACAGGCCTGCGCGTAGTCCGTTTGCGAACAGCGCGGGCAGATACATTGTCCAGCCTGTGTCGATAAGGCTTGTTGTCAGAACGCCGGGGATACCGAAGTTTCTGAACTGCATGAACAGCGGGATGGTAATGATCTGCGGAGGAACGATGATCATCAGGATAACGATGGCGAAGAGAAGGCTCTTGCCCCTGAACTTAAATCTTGCAAAGCCGTAGCCTGTGATAGCACAGGTTATTACCTGCAGCACCGAAGAGATGATGTTATATCTCAGGGTGGTGAGCAGCGTTGTCTCAAACCTCATGGAGGTCAGCACCTGATTGATGTTGTCAAGGGTAAAGCTCTTTGGCAGCCATACGACTGACGGGTCGTTCATCTGCTCGTTGGGCCTGAATGCTGTTGATACCATGAATATCAGCGGGTAAAGGATTATAAAGCAGAGTCCGAAGAGGATCAGGAACCTGAATACAGGCCAAACCGCGCCGATTATCGCCTTGTTGCGGTTATATCTGATCTGTTCGGGAGTCAGGTACTTTTCAATGCCTTCCTCCTTCATTCTCTTCTTGCGGGCCTTCATAGCGGCCTTTCGCTCTTTTTCAAACTGTTTTTCTTCTTTTTTGGTTGCCACTATTATCCCCCCTTACTCTACTTCATAGTAAATGAATCTGTTGATTATCGCGACAACTATTGCAAGGACAACAGCTATGATCATGAAGTATGCCCACGCCATAGCCGCAGAGTAGCCGTGGTTCCAGCTCTTTGCCTTGTTAAGAACGATCTTCATTACCTGGTTGCCGGGGTCAACGAACGAGTCAACGATGGTATAAACAAGGCTCGTAAGTATCTGCGGGCTTATGTAGGGGATAGTGATCTTCCAGAAATATTCCCAAGCCGTGGCGCCCTCCATCTGGGCAGCCTCCTTGGCCGAGAAGGGTATTCCCTGCAGCGCCGAGAGGAACAGCAGGATCTGGATACCCGAGTTCCACACCAGATTGAAGATATCCGATGTAAGGGTGTTCAGTGTTTGTGTAAGTCTGTCGCTTATGTTGTAGATGCCCAGGAAGTTGAGCAGCTGGTCAACAAGGTTAGTCTCAAACATGGTCGAGAACTGCTCCGAGCCGCCTGCGTAGCCGCCGGTGCTCATGTTACCGTTGATGATGTCGATAACAGGTCCCGTTGCGATGATAACGGGGAGGAAGAATACTGCTCTTGCAAAGGTCCTGCCTCTGAACTTCTGGTTGAGTATTACCGCGATGAAGATCGAGAATACAAGGATCAGAGGAGTTTTAAGTGCGGTGCTCGAGAGGGTCTCAACAAGGGCCTTCGAGTAATCCTGGTCCTGACGGAAGGCGTTAACGTAGTTCTGGAAGCCGCGGTTGTTCAGCTCCATGCCGCCGTCGGTTACCTTTGTGTCGTGCAGCGAGTAGATAAAGGATACGATCAGCGGATAGATGAAGAAGTAAAGTGTACCGATTATCCAGAGGGCTATAAAGCCGTAGCCGTACAGTCCCTTCTTTCTTTCATAGGAGAGCCTGGGCTTTTTCTGGCTGCCGCGGTTAACGGCAACGGGCTCGGTGTATTCCTCGGCTTCGATCTCCTCAAGCTCTTCGATCTCGGAGACGCTGACCTCTTCGGCATCCTCCACCGCGTCCTCGGCGGCTTCTGCTGCCTCTTCGGCGGCCTCCTCGGCGGTGTCCTCAGCCTCGGATATCTCTTCGGTCAATTCCTGCTGCGCTTCGTCAAGCTCCTGTTCGAGCTCACTGCGCTCCATTTCGAGTTCATTCATCAGCCCTCAGCACCTCCTTCCAAAGCGTTTGCAAGGTCAATGGTCTGGCCATCTACCTTAGCGGTCTGCGCTTCCTTGTTGATCTCTATTACAACGTCCTTGCCATCCTTCGAGTAGGTGGTGGTGATGACGTTTCCGTCCTCGCTCACCTCATACTTGCTGATGGTCATATCACTTACGCCCTTGAGGACCTTGTCGGCCACCTTGTACTGCTCGACGGCCATGTCGATCCAGCCCTCGTAGTTGGTGTAGTAGAGATCGTCGTAATCGGTATCCTTGAGCACCGAAGCATCCTCGTAGATGAAATCGTAGTGGATGCCCGAGCCGCCCGCCAGCGCCATCATAAAGGTCTCGCTGGTGTTAGAGCTCTGGTTGATGCCCTTGGTGGAATAAGGAACGTAGCCGTGGATCACCATCTGATAGAAGGGGATATCCATGTCGGTAACATTGAAGCCGCTGGAGTATACAGGAACGTCGGTGATCTGGGAGGCGTAGGGGATAACGTAGGCATTAGCGCCTGCGCAGAGAACATCTCCCACCTCTTCATCAGCCTTCTTGAAGCCATCCGCGATGGTGTTTGCGGTGGCGTATCTCGAGGAGGCGTTCTTCTTGGAGAAGTCGCTCACCAGCTTGGTGGAGTAATCTCCGAAGGCTATCCTCGTGAGGCCCTTGTCCTTGTAGCTTTCTATCATCTGGTCGAATATCCTTACGTAGCTGTTGGGAGCTATCAGCGCGGGAGAAACTCCTGTTACTGCAACGCCGTAGGCGGGGCTGTATTCGGACTGTCTCGAGTAAGCGTTGGATATTCTTATCGCTGTGTTATTGAAGGTGGAGTAGCCCCAGCTGCCGCTCTTCATCGTGAAGTTGTTCATGGAGGGGAATACTTCCAGACCCGAGGTGTCAACAAGCTTCTTGAAGTCGCTGTTGCCGCCCAGAGTTCCCGAGGCCTTAGCCTTGGTGGAGACCTTCTGCTTGATGGACTTGTTGGTCCAGTCGTTGTAGTTTACAACGGTATCGGAAACGCCCATATCCTGCATCTTGGAGATTATCTCCGCAGCCTGGTCAAAGCCCGTGATCTCGGTCTTGAGGTCGAAGGGCAGGCCAAGGATAGAGGTCTGCTTCATAACGCCGCCGAAGAAGTCAACGTACATATCGTTGGTGTCCGCTGTGGCCCTCTTCTCAAGCTTTGTGCGAACGGAGTCGGAGCTTGTCAGGTAGTTCCTGTAGACCTCCGCGCAGTCCGCGTAGTTGATGTCCTCATCCTTGGCGATGGGGTAGTACCTGATGCCGAAGCGAGGGGTCTTGATGCCGTTCTTCTCAAAAACGGTTATCTTGTTGGAGTTATCGCCCGACATGAAGAAGGAGTCCATGCTGCGGGTCTCAAACTCGTAGTAGATGTTGTTGTACACCTGCTTATCCTGCAGGCTCACCTTTGCCTTTGCGTAAACATTGGTGTCGCCGTCGGTAACGATGGCCACGAAGCCTCTGTTTCCGTTTACCGATGCCATAACGGGCAGGTAGGCCTGCTCGGTGACACGGGGAGCAGTAAGGGGAACTGCGGTGTAGTCTCTGCCGTATACCAGCTGAGAATACTCGGCGTAGTCGCCCTTGCCGTTGTTGTAGTTGATGACAGCGCCGCTGCCGTCGGGAACTATCATGTAGCCCTCGGTCTCGTTGCCCTCATCGTCATACTGCGGTACTGCGCCGAAGGCGGGGCAGAGCTGAAGCTTTGTGAGCACCTTGCCGTCAACGTTGTCGGTGTTCTTCTCTGTGATCTCGTCGGTATCGCAGTAAACATACAGACAGTCTTTCTCCAGCTGGTAATGTACCACCAGCTTAACGCCCTGAGAGCTGTAGTCGTAGGTGACCTTGAGGCCGCCCTTTTCCTTTGCGTACTTGACTGATCTTGCCTTGCTGGAATATACGGGAGCGGGGGACTCGGTCCTCTTTTCCAGCTCGCCCACCTTAATGGCGGCGCTGGAGCCGATGTAGTCGCGCTTAGCGCTCTGCATCATGGAGTCCTTGTCAACGTCCACCACGGTCTTGTCGGCGTGAACGTTTATAGGAGAGGTCCAGAGGTAGTAGTCCGCGTCCTTATAGTAGATGCAGATCCTGTCGTTATCCTGATCTCCGTAGAGGACGAACTGATCGTTGGAGGCATATTCCTCGCAGCTCTCAAGCTCAACAGCCTGCTTGTCGGTGATAGGATCTACCAGCTCCTGCTTCTTCTTGGACTTCTTGCTTCCGCCTTCCTCCTCGTCCTCGGCCGCGGCGTCGCCCTCTTCGGCGGCTTCGCCATCGGCTGTCTCGGTATCGGCGGCAGCTGTATCCGCTTCGTCATCGGTAGAATAAGCGGACATCGAACCCAGAGGCACCAGCATTGTAAGCACCAACGCAAATACTAAGATCTTTTTATACTTTTTGCTATGCATTTTTACACCACCGTTTCCTTTAGCCTCTGATTCGATATGCGATCTCTGTGTAGATCGAGTATCCGAAAACGTATACCTGCTGGAAAAGTGAGAGCAGCAGGATCGCCAGGAACAGGATCAGCAGCATCGCAACAACTGTGAATACCATTGAAACTATAGTTTTGCCGAAGCTGTACTGGTGAGCGGCCTTCATGGCCTGTATCATCAGCACTAAGGACCAGATAAGTCCCAGATAGTGAACGGAGGTCATCCAGATGCGCTCGTCCTGAACGATGAAGTTCGAGATGAGGATGGAGATGAACTCGCACACTATGTAGGGCACCAGAGCGTAGGCCGAATAGATGCAGATCTTTTTCAGCGTGCCCTCGCCGTCGAACAGCGTACACAGCGCCCAGTTGCCTATTACCCATGTAAAGAAGTATACCACCGACTGCACCAGCAGGGGAACAACGTTGAACACCTTTACATAGGCGGTGTTGAACTGGAAGCCCATCAGCTGCCTGTTCGCCACCATTGCAACAAACAGAAGGAATACTATTATCAGAGCGGCCTTCATAGAGCCCTGCTTCTTCCAGCGCAGGTCCTCAAAGCCCTCAACGGGATGGAAAACAACATGCTTTATCCAACCCATCGTTGAAAATTCATACATATTATTCTCCCTCCTTCTCTTCGTCTTCACTGGCCTCGTCTGCCTCGGTCTCCTCAGCATCCTCGGCTTCGATCTCGGAGCTGCTCACCTCTGCGGCAGCCTCCTCGACCTCTTCAGCGACTTCCTCGGTATCCTCGGCGGCCTTTTCCTCGGCGCTGCTGAGTATCCCGAAGCCATCGTCGATGTTCAGCTTCTTGGGCTTGCGCTTAAAGAGGCGTATGCCCTTCTTTTTCATCACGCTTCTCGCTATCAGCAGGGCTATGATAAGCACTATCACGATAACGATGGCCGTGAAGTTGTCTCTCAGGAAGGCCTCTCTGGTGTACTTGAAGGCCTTGTCGTAGTCGTCCTGATCGTAGGCTGTCTTGAAGTATTTGAGAGCCTTGGAATACTCCTCGTTTTTCAGGGCTGCCTTACCGAGGCCGATGTAGGCTGTGGTATAGCCGCCGTCTCTCTTGATAACTTCCTCCCAGTCGCCCTTGGCCTCGGTGTAGAGGCCCTGATCGTAGAGAGCAAAGGCATTGTGGACGTACTTTCCGAACTGAGTTTCAACGAAAACCGTTATATCGTTCTTGGAGCCGTCAAGGATGAACACCTTGTCGCCGTAGGATTCAACGGCGTTGGGGTTCGACAGGCTTCCTCTCTGGTCCGAGGTCGAGTTCTTCGTTCCGAAGATGGCAATAAGGTTGCACTCCTCGTCGTACTGGAAGACACGGCCTGTCTCGTAGTCGAGCACGTTTATAAGCTTTGTGGAGCTTACGTCAACGTCGGTAAGTCTTGTGTTGTGGCTCTTCTTGGTGAGGGCGTCGTACTGTCCGCCCGCCAGATCGCCGAACTTATACTCGTTGCCGACGGTGTTGTTCCAGATGTTGTAGCCTGCGGCGTTGAGCTTCTTTACCGCATCGGTATCGGTCGTTACCTCCGTTACGGTGTAGATAAAGCCGTCCTTATCGATATCGAAGTTGGCATACTCAACAGGAACGTTTCTCTGCATACCCTCCAGCTGCTCGTCGGAGGCGATAGCTCTCCAGAGCCTCTGGGCGATGACCGCTGCTGTTACCTGCACGCGGTTCGCGCCGTAGTAGCTGGTGAAGCTGCCGTCCTTGGCGAACTGCACAGAGCCCGTGCTGATGGAGCTTACTACCGAGTAAACATTCTCGGCGCCGTCCGCCAGCACCTTTCTGGGCAGGAAGGTCTGTATCGTGTAGAGCGAGCTGTCGGGCTTGGTGTAGTCCTGAATGAACTCAAGCTTTGTGTTGCTGACCACCTTGGCCTTAACTATCCTCGAGTTCTCGGTGTCGGCTATGTAAGCCACCTGACAGCCCAGCGAGGGGCTTGTGTTTACGAAGATGCCTCCGGGGGCGGCAAAGCCGTCGATGCCCGAGCCCTCAACGGTATAATATCTGGCCTTGAGCTTCAGGTTCTCGTCCAGAACGATGATCCTGTTGTTCTTGGTGTCGGCGATCCAGAGCTCAAGTCTGTCGTCGTCCCAGGACATATCGGTGGCATCGTCCAGTGTGAGCTCGGCCTTCTCGTCATAGAAGAGGGGGTCCGAGGGGTCTCTCAGCCGCTCGAGCTCCATTTCGGCGCCCGTGATGGTGGCCTCTACGCGGTAGACGCTCTGGGAGGGCACGGGGTCATCCCAGGTGTCGTAGTTATAAGAATTGTAGGGTTCGTCCGCAAAGGCGGTAGTCGTCATCGAAAGCGCGGTGACAGCTGCCATTGCAAGACCGAGGATTTTTTTCATCGGATTTTTATAATCATTCACTGCTAATCACCTGTTTCCTTTCCGAGTTTTCATTAACTTAGCTTGTCATCAATCCTTGATGCCCGAGTTTGCCATGGTCTCCATGACGTTGCTCTGTGCGATAAGGAAAACGACCAGCGGCGGAATAAGAAGCAGTACGGCCGAGGCGTAGGTAACGCCCTGTCTTGCAAGGCCGACAGCAGATATCTGCTGAACAACAGTAGGAAGGGTCTTGAGCTCCTCAGAGTAGATGAGGGCGCCGCCCTGCATATTCCAGGCTCCCTGGAAGGCGAAGATGATAAGTGTCATCAGTGCGGGCTTGGAGTTGGGAACTACTATCTGCCAGCATATCCTGAACAATCCGGCGCCGTCCACCTTTGCGGCCTCTATCATAGAGTCGTGGATGGTGGACATGGACTGCCTCATAAGGAACAGTCCGAGGGGCGTTGCGATGCTCGGGAGGATAAGTACCCAGTAGGTATCTATGATATGCAGCTTGGAGTATACCATGAACTGCATGATCCATGTTGCGTTGGAAGCGAACAGCAGGGCTGTTACGATGAGCTTGTTGATGAAGACGTTTCCGGGGAAGCGGCACTTTGCCAGCGCAAAGCCTGCACAGCAGCAAACAAACAGGTTGCAGATGCAGATGACCACGGTGATGAACACGCTGTTGAAGATATATCTTGACAGCGGCACCCACAGGCTGGCTGCTACGATGAACATATCCGAGAAGTTCTTGGTGGTCGGATTGAGAACGTAGAGCTTCGGCGGGAACACGAACAGCTCTTCAACAGGCTTGAAGGACTGGACGAAGGAATAATAGATGGGGAATATCATGAACAGTCCAAGGAGGATGAGGAAAACGAAGATCGCGATATCTCCTCCGAGAGAACGGTTTATGCGCTTTTTCTTTTCCGAGACCTTCAGCTTGTCTATAGAGACTTGCTTTTTCTTTCTTCTTGCCATTATTCGTTCTCCCTCCTTTAATCAAGATATTTTCCAAGCAGCCAGTTAACGGCCTTGTTAGCGAGCAGCATCGCCATGAAGAGCACGAAGCATATCGCCGAGGCGTAGCCCATCTCGTAACGAATGGAGCCGTAGTCTGTTGCGTGGTTCATTATGGTGTGTGCGGCGTAGTCCGTAGAGGGCAGACCCACCAGCGCCTGTCCTACAGCACCAACGGTGAAGGAGGACGAGATCTGCATTACGGCGGCGAACAGCAGCTGGGGTCCCATGGAAGGGATGGTGATGGTGAAGAGCTCCTGCCATCTGTTCTTGATGCCCTCGATAGCGCCCGCCTCATACATCGACTTGTCGATGTTCTGGAAGCCTGCGCGGATCGCAAGGAAGCCTGCGCCCATGGAGATCCACAGCTGAACGATGATAACAACGGGAAGTATGTAGTTGGTATCGGTCAGGAACTGCTTGGGCGAGGTAAAGAGGCCGATGTCCATCATTATGGCGTTGAGGTATCCGTAGGAGTCGCCCGAAAGGATGAGCTGCCAGGTAACATATACCGAGGTAGTCATCGAGGGAGCGTAGAAAACGAAGGTGAACAGCGTTTTCAGGAACGGATGCATCTCGTTTATCAGCCACGCGATAACGAAGCTGAGCACATAAGAGAAGGGGCCTGTGAAGATCGCGAAGATCAGGGTGTTCCTTACAGCGATGAGGAATACCTCATCGTTGAGGAACAGGGTGTAGAAGTTTGAGAAGCCTACCAGCTTCGGGGTCTGGATCATGTTGAAGTTAGTGAAGCCTATAGGCAGCGACATAACTACAGGGATGACCGTAAAGAGTATGAACAGGATCATAAAAGGAGCGAGCAGTCCGTAGCAGCCTTTATTGACCTTGACCATATGCCAGGTGTATTTCCACTTGCCCTGTTTGTTTATCGGGGTATTGGAATCAACGTTTGAATTAGCGTTTGCCATCAGGTTACTCCTCCTTTCTTAGTCAAGTCCGAGGTCCTCACGCTTACGCGTGATCTCATCGTTAATGTCCTTGTTGTACCAGAACAGGGTGTCTCTTGCGTTCTCGTAGTTGTTGACTACCTCTCTGAAGGCGTTCATGATGTTTCTTGTAACACCGTAGGAGGCGGGGATGATGGGTATCTCTACCTGAGCATCCAGCTGCTCTCTGAGGACAGCAAGCTCGCTGTTGGACCAGGAGAGCTGGCCCAGAGCCTCGATGTTGGCGGTATCGAAGCGTCCCATTGTTCCAAGGATGGCCTCGATGTCGTTTCCGTAGGCTCTCTGAGTCTCGGCGGAGGTGAACCACTTGATGAACTCCCATGCGTCCTTCTGCTTATCCTCGCTGAGCTTGGAGAAGATAACTGCTCCGGAGCCTGTTGAGCAGGAGGCGTGGTTGATGGTGCCGTCGGCCTGCTTGGTGCCGGGCATCGGGCGGAAGTTCCAGCAGCCCTTGATCTCGGGCGCCGCAACTGTCAGCTGGTTGAAGAACGTGTAGTTCTGGATGAGAACAGGCATATCGCCCTGTCTGAATCTTGTGAATGCGTCGTAGGTCTGCTCGAAGCTGTAGGTGGTATAGAACTTCGTCCAGGCGTCGAAGGCGTCGATTGCCTCCTGAGTGTCGAAGTTGGTCCTTGTCTGCTCCTCGTTATAGTAGTTGATGCCATGCTGGAGCAGCATCGAAGCGAAGGTGTTGCCCGCCTCGGTAACAGGCGAGATGATGGAGCCTACGGGAAGCACAAGGCCTATCTCCATGTAATTTCTCTGGAGCGTGGGCAGCACGTCGAGCAGGCCGTCCCAGGTCGCCAGGTCGGTGTTGGGGTCGATGCCGTACTCAGAGAGAACGTCCGAGCGGTAGAAGAGCATCGGGAAGGTCTGGGAAACAGGAAGTCCGTAGCAGCCTCCGTTATACTCGTAGAGCACTCCCGCATCGTCGGCGAACCGCGACATGACCTCGTCGAAGTCATTAAACTTCTTCAAGTCTACGAGCACGTCTCGTGCGGCCAGCTGTATCGGGAAGTCGCCGCCCAGGAAGAGGGCAAGGTCGGGGCCCTTTCCTGCGAAGGTCGCCTCAACATATCCGCCCTGTACCAGCTTCATGTTTACCTTTGTATTAGCTGTGGGGTTATAGTCGTTGTTGATAAGGGTCTGGATAACGGTGGCGTTATCACGTCCGAGGGAGGTCCAGCAGATAAGTGCTGTCTCGTCGTCCTCGGCCAGGGAGTTATAATCCTCGAAGAAGGAGCCTATGAAGGACTTGAAGCCAAAGGCCAGGCTCTTGAGGAACTTCTCCTCGCAGGGATCGAAGTCCTTGTCGGGAGAGGCGATCTGGATCATATCTACCTCCAGGGGCTGCTCTCTGTACTGAGATACCCACGCGGAAACGGAGGTAACATTATCCTTGATCTGGCTCATAAGAGAAGGAACGCGGTCCGGCTTGTCAACGCACTTGTCAAGCACGATAGCCAGCTTGTCGAGGGTAACGGCCTCAGTACCGCCGCTGCCTGCCAGCGCCTCGATCTTGCCCATCTCCTCGCGGAGCTGAGAGGAATACTTGTCGAAGTCATCAATGATGCCGGGGATGGCGGCCTTAACGTCGTAGTTGGTGTAGATATCGGGGTTAGGGCCTGTGTAGGCGCGTATCTTTCTGTAGTAGTTGTTTACGTTGTAGACGATCTCGTCTATCTCGCCCATGATCTCGCCAATGGCTCCGGGAACCGCCTCAAGGGTGAGCTCGTGCTCGCCTGCGGTGAGGTAGTAATAGATGGGCTTGCCGCCCAGAGAGGGAACGGTGAGCTGCCACTTGGTCTCATAGTAGAACTTTATCTGGTCGCTCTCCTTGTTGGGAACGACGCCGTCGATAAGGAGCCTTCTGTTGGAGAACATTCCGCGCATGGTTTCCTGCTTGGCGCGGATGCCGACCTTGTAGTAGCCGTCGGAAGGAACGGAGAACTTCCAGGTGGCTGCCTGGGTCGCCTTGTTCCAGTTGTCCTTGCCGATGGTGTTGTACCTGGTCTTGGTGGGGCTGGTGCCGTTTACGGATGAAGTAATATAGGAGTTGTTATCCGATGTCGGGAAGAGAGTTCTGTCGGACTTGTAGTCGGCAGACTCGCCCTCCAGCGTAACGATATACGAAGGGGTGGAATTTACTGCGCCGCTGTCGGGCTCCACGTAGGGCTCGGCCACAGGCGCCTGACAGATCTTGATGTAGTCGATAGCGAACTGAGCCTTTGTAGACTGCAGTGTCAGCTCGTAGGTCTTTGCCTCGGGGAAATAGAACTGCAGCGGCTCGTTGAACAGGCCGTCGGTGTCTTTAAGGAAGGTCTCCTGCCAGCACACCTGCTCGATCTGTCCGGGACGGATATCGTTGCCTCTCTCGTCCTGCTCGATGTCGGTCTTGCTGACCCAACGCTTGGGCAGGGTTATTCTGGAGGCTGTGGAATAAGGGCATACGCCGTCAATGAGCAGCGCGAACTCGACGGAGGTCGTGCCTCCCTCAAGAGCCTCGTAGCCCATCTGGATGTTATAGACGCCTGCCTCGGGGATCTTCACCTCATAGGTGAGGGTACCCTCCTGGTTAGCCCACTTGGCAACATTGTCCTTGCCGTCAACGCTGGCGATAGACACGCTGGCGCCGTTGGAGGCGCTCACATAGTCCTTGCCCGCTACCGTTACCTCTGCCTGAGGTCTCGGCTCTTCGGCGTACTTTTTAACATAATTGGAGTACGCTTTTTCGCGGTTGCTCGCGTCGATGAGCTCGGCGTTGAGATTTTTTCCATCGCTGTCCGCTGCCAGCGCTGTCAGGCCGCAGGAAGCCGTGAGCGCCAAAGCGAGAGCCGATGAAACAACACGCTTGAAAACTGTGCTTTTCACATTTTTTCCACCTTTCGTTTTAGTTTGCCGATAAAACCCTATATTACTATAATATTTTAAATAGTATACCTATTTTTATCCGGCTGTATATCAGCCCTCGGAGGTCGGGACGACCTCCAGAAGCAAGAAATTAGAGGCAAGAAGCAAGATAAGGTGCGCCTTCGGCGCGATTTTTTCTGCTTTGCAGGCGCCTTTATCGGCCTCTGGCTTCTGATCTCTGCCCCTCGGGCGGATCGCTTTAATTATCCGACTTGAAGAGGTACATCCTCTTCCCGTCCTCGTCGAGCTCGACCTTGACCTTGTCGCCGCCCTTAATCTCAAGGCTTTCCATATAATCCTTAGGCAGCTGGAGACGTCCCGAACGGTCCAGCACCACAAGCTCCTCGTGGGTCTCCTCGATGCTGTCGTCCATGTCCTCTTCTCCGCCCAGACTGCCGACCTCGCCAAGCTCCTGCGCGTAGGAGCGCTTTCTCACGATCTCGGAGCTGGTGCGGCCGTCTCTTATGGCCACGACTCTGTCTATCTTGTGGGCCAGCTTCACGTCGTGGGTAACGATGACCACCGTAATCCCCTCGGTCCTGTTCAGCTCCTTGAAGATATCCAGTATCATGGCGGAGGTCTTTGTGTCCACGGAGCCCGTGGGCTCGTCCGCCAGCAGGAGCTTCGGGTCGTTGGCCAGTGCTATCGCTATGGCCACTCTCTGCTGCTCGCCGCCCGACATCTGATCCAGTCGGCTGTTTTTTCTCTTTGAAAGCCCCACCTTGTCCAGCAGCTCCTCGGCCTTTTTCCGCCGCTGCCTGCTGCCCTTCAAGAGCATCGGCAGCTCAACGTTCTGCACGGCCGTAAGATAGGGGATAAGGTTTCGGGCGTTGTTCTGCCACACAAAGCCGACGGTGTCGCGCTTATACTGCATATAGTCCTTGTCGTTGAATTTCAGCAGGTTCTTTCCGTCAACGGTAAGGCTGCCCGCCGAGGGCTTGTCGAGGCCTCCCAGCATATTCAGCAGCGTGCTCTTGCCGCTTCCCGAATTGCCGACGATTGCCATCAGTTCGCCCCGCTTCACATCAAGGTCCAGACCCTGAAGAGCCACCACCTCGATCTCGTCGGTCTTATAGATCTTAACAAGGTTCTCGCAACGGATCATCAGGTCCTCATCGGGCCCCTTCTCTTCCTCCGCAGCGGCAGGAACGGTCTTTTCGTCACTCAACTATCTCACCGTCCTCCAGAGTATACACCTTGTCGGCGATATCTATCATGCTGGGGTCGTGGGTGGTCATGACGATGGTCATGCCCTGCTCGGCCACCAGCTGCTTGAAAAGCTTTACTACCTTGAGGCCCGTGGCTGTGTCCAGCTCTGCGGTGGGCTCGTCGGCAAAGACGACCTTGGGCTCGTGGGCTATCGCTCTTGCAATGGCCACTCGCTGCTGCTCGCCGCCCGACATCTCGCCGGGCCTGTGGAACATTCTTTTTTCAAGTCCCACGCTCCGCATCACGTCCCGCACCCGCTTGTCGCGCTCGCCGTAGGGGGTCTTCGAGAGCCTCAGCCCGAACTCCACGTTCTCAAAGGCGTTCATGCCGCTCATCAGCGCCACGGACTGGAACACGAAGCTCATCTCATACCGCCGCAGCTCGTCTCTCTTTCTTTCAGAGAGGGCCGTGATGTCGCGGCCGTCAAAGAGCACCTTGCCCTTGGTGGGCTTGTCGAGGGCTCCGAGGATGTTTATCAGCGTGGTCTTGCCGCTTCCCGAACGTCCCCTGAGGATCGTGAGCTTGCCCTGTTCGATCTCGATATTAACATTTTTCAGGGCCGAGACTATACTGCCGTCGCCAATCTTAAAATCGCAGCAGAGGTCCTCGGTCGAAATAATTGCACCCATAAAGAATTCCTCGCGGGCCGAAGGGTCGTGACATCGTATTAGTGATTTTGCATAATCGGCGGGTCTTTTATCACAAAACTGCCACAAAAACCTCACCGTGCTGTTTTTTGGAAACGCAAATCAAACATCTTGTGGTCAAGGCAAAAGGATGCTACAAGATGTAGTTAATTTCACCAAAAATTGCATAAAATCGCGCATTATTTGGTGTTATTTGATAGCAAAATCGCCAAAAGGGCTCAATTTGCTAATCTTAATTATACCATTGATAAGGCGGTTTGTCAAGAAGCCTTAAACGTTTGCGGTAAATGTTTTTTGTGCAGAATGACGGTTTGTGCATATTGCTGTATAAATCGTTTTCAGTTTTGTACACGATTACCTGTAGTTTCTTTTTTTCATATATCCCCGCCGCCCCCTGCCCCTTGGCACTGTTCTTGCCGCAATATTGTTTACATTCAGTTAATCAAAAATTTACCTTTACCGATAAAAAGAAAAGCCCCCGCGGCCTTTGCGCGGGGGCAAAAGTATTCTTTCTCACGGGCATCGGCCCGAAAACGTTTTCTGATGGAGCTTGCAGCAGCAGACCGCCTTTCAGCACTCGACGCCTCTGCGGGCCTTAACGCCCCGCTCGAAGGGGTGTCTGAGGGCGCGTATCTCGCTGATGTAGTCCGCCTCTGCGGTAAAGAGCTCCGAGGGCTCGCGGCCAGTGAAGACCAGCTCGTGGTCGTCATCGGACAGGGCCTTCAGCCGCTCGATGAGTCCGGTTTCGCAGAGGCCGTCGGCGATGTAGGTCACCTCGTCCAGCACCAGCAGCCGTCGGCCGCTCCGAGAGAAAAACTCCAGGGCCCTTTGCAGCATACTGTCATTGGCCTCTCGGCAGCGCCTGCGCTCCTCATCACCCATCTCCCAGGTGAAGCCGAACTGCTCGGGCTCGCAGAGGACCGCGGCCCCGAGGCGCTCCAGAGCGTCGTACTCGGCGCTTTGTCTTGTTTTGAGGAAGGCGCAGAGCATCACCTCTCCGCCCGAGCCCGCGAACCGCGCCGCCAGGCCCGTTGCAGCGGTGGTCTTGCCCTTGCCGTCCCCGCAGTAAACGTGTATCATCCCGTTATCAGAGCATCTTGGCCCGCAGCTCCTCGCCGGAAAGGGGCGAGAGATATGCGGGGGCGATGTCGAAGGCGGTGCGGCAGCCCGTCTGGCCCTCGGCCTTGAGCCTTGCGAGGGCTCTTGCGTAGCACACCAGCACGCTGGCGGTGAACTCGGGGTTGGATTCCAGCTTGAGGGAATACTCGATCATCTGGTGGGTCTGGCCGTTTGCGCCTGTCTTGCCGCTGCGCATTACAAATCCGCCGTGGGGCATGGTGGTGTGGTCGCGGTCAAACTCCTCCTCGGTGATAAAATTAACGGTGGTGTCGTACTCGTCGAAGTAGTTCTTCATGCCCTTGATGGCCTGCTCGATAGCGGCCTTGTCGGCGCCCTCCTCGGCAACGACGTAGCAGAGCCTTGTGTGCTTCTCGCGGGTGGTGAGCTCGGGCTGGGAGCCGCTTCTTACGGCGTCCATAGCGGCCTCGACGGGGCAGGTATACTGGATGCCTCTCTTAACGCCGGGCACGCGCCTGATGGCGTCGGAATGTCCCTGACTTACGCCCCTGCCCCAGAAGGTATAGCTCTTGCCGTCGGGCAGGATGGACTCGGCATAAAGTCTGTTCAGGGAGAACAGGCCGGGGTCCCAGCCAAGGGAGATCATAGCCAGATGGCCGCTCTCGCGGGCTGCCTTGTCAACGTTTGCAAAGTGCTCGGGGATGCGGGCGTGGGTATCGAAGCTGTCGATGACGTTGAAATGCTTTGCGAGGGCGGGGGTCTGCTGGGGCAGGTCGGTGGCACTGCCGCCGCAGATTATCATAACGTCGATCTGGTCAGCCATTTTCTCGGCGTCGGCGATATTATAGGCCTTAACGCCCTCGGTGGCGAGCTTGACGCTTGCGGGGTCACGTCTTGTGAAGACGCCTACCAGCTCCATATCCTCATTTTGTCTTATCGCGAGCTCGACGCCCTTTCCGAGGTTGCCGTAGCCTGTGATAGCTATTCTTGTTTTGCTCATAGAAGATCTCCTCCGATTCTAAAAATTCCAAGTTTAATTATAGCACAGATCATCCGAGATGTAAAGTAGTTTTATGAATTTTTTTGCCGTCGGCTTTTCATTTTTTGATCGGGCAGAAAAAGGGTCATCCTGCATAAATCCTGATTTCTCGTAGCAAAGACGACAACACGTTCACAAAGCGGCGTGCAAATTTGCAGGAAGAAAAATTTTTCCTGCACACGGAAGGCCCGCGAAAAAAGGACCCGCCGAGCAGACAAAGTGATCAAGTCCGCACCACTTCGGCACATTGGCCAGTTCCAAGGGCGGCCTTAGCCCTTGGCAGAGTCCAGGGACAGAGTCCCTGGTCGCCGACCCGGCGAAACACGCACAAAACTTTCGTTAAACCAACGGCGCAGCGCGCCCAAAAAGCCGACAACGTCGGCCCAAATCCGGAGGGCGCTCCGCACGGGGGTGAATTCCAAAACGGTCCTGTGGACCGTTTTGGAAGAGGGGCGTGCCCTGCAAGGGAGGGCCGCCCCTGCCTGCGGTTAGCAGAACTGAAACCTCGGGCCGCCTGCGGCCCGACTACACAAGTCCGGCGGCTACATAAGCCTCCCCTAACAGGGGAGGTGCCCGATAGGGCGGAGGGGTTTCAAGACAGCCGCCGACAGCGGCGAGGGAGGGGGATTTGTAGCAGAGGCTTTGCCGCTCGCCGCACGGAAAAATCGCTTCGCTCTTTCCTTATGGAGAAAGAGGACGGCTTTTGCGGCGCAGCATAGCGCCCCGCTTAGGGATGGAGTTTAACGGGAAAATGGGTGCTCCCTTGTTTGTTGTGCTGCGCCGCGGTTTAACGATAGTTTTGTGCGTGTTTCGCGGGGTCCGCGACCAAAGGCTCTGCCTTTGGAATCCGCCAAGGGCTAACGCCGCCCTTGGAACCGGCGAATGCGCTTGCGCGGGTGATGTTAAGGCTTCTGGGTGCCGCCGACTTTGCTCTATGCTCGGTCTGCTCCTATACCACCCTTATCCTCCCCTTTTCTTTTGTTTTCTCTCAAATCCTGTCCCTCCCTCCTTGACAATAAATCCTACTTATTATATAATGTATATCGGATGCTATCCTATTATTATCCGAAAGGAATGTTGGCTCAATGACCGATCAGTATCGCCGCAGCCCCGAGGAGCTTTTTAAAGAGCTCTCTTCGAGCGAAAACGGACTTACCTCAGCCCAGGCACAGCAAAATGCCGAGAAGTATGGAAGGAATATTATCTCCGAAGGTAAAAAGAAAAGCCCCTTCGTTATCTTCCTCGAGCAGTATAAGGACTTCCTCGTTATAATCCTCATAATCGCCGCTATAATCTCTGCCTTTATGAAGGACGTCGAGAGCACCATCGTTATACTCGTAGTTATCACTATGAACGCCATCCTCGGCACCATCCAGACCCTTAAAGCCGAGAAGAGCCTCTCAAATCTCAAAAAGCTCTCCTCCCCTAACGCCAAAGCCCTCAGAAACGGCGAGGCCGCTGTCATCCCCTCCGAGGATGTGGTGGTGGGCGATGTGCTGCTGATCGAGGCGGGCGACCAGATCCCCGCCGACGGCCTGCTCCTTGAAAGCGCCTCCGTTCAGGTAAACGAGAGCGCCCTCACGGGAGAGAGCATCAATATCGACAAGGATACCACCCCCATCACCGCCGAGTGCCCTCTGGCCGAGCGGCATAATATGGTATACTCCGGCAGCTTCGTGACCTACGGCCGCGGCCGCTTCATCGTCACCGAAACAGGCATGAATACCGAGGTCGGCAAGATCGCATCCCTGATACAGAACGCCGAGGAGCGCCAGACCCCCCTCCAGCGCACCCTCGATTCCTTCGGGCGCAAGCTCTCTATCGGCATACTTATCGTCTGTGCTCTGGTGTTCGGCCTCAGCCTCATCCGCGCCGACGAGATAAACAAGGACGTTATGATGGACTCCCTCATGTTTGCCATTGCTCTGGCAGTTGCGGCCATCCCCGAGGCCCTCAGCTCCATCGTTACCATCGTGCTCTCCTTCGGTACGCAGAAGATGTCCAAGGAGAACGCCATCATCCGCAAGCTGCAGGCCGTTGAGGGTCTGGGCTCTGTTTCCATAATCTGCTCCGATAAAACGGGCACCCTCACCCAGAACAAGATGACCGTCCGCAAGGTAGTTGTGGGCGGACACATGATAGCCGCCGCCGACAGCGACATGGGCAACAGCGACGAGAAGCAGCTGGTCATTGCTTCCGTCCTCTGCAACGACTCACAGGTCAAGGACGGCACCGAGATAGGCGACCCCACAGAGACCGCCCTTATAAACTTTGCCACAGACCGGGGCCTTGACAGCGACCAGATACGCATCGACTGCAAGCGGATAAGCGAGATACCCTTCGACTCCGACAGAAAGCTCATGTCCACCCTTAACATCGTGAACGGCGAGAACATAATGTTCACCAAGGGCGCCGCCGACGTGCTGGTGGACCGCATGACCTGCCCCAACGAGACAAAGGCCCAGATACGCGCTCAGGTTGAGGAGCTGTCCTCTCAGGGCCTGCGCATCCTCTGCTTTGCCTCCAAGAAATACAACGCCACAGAGATAGGCATCGAGGACGAGTACGACCTTGACTACATGGGCCTCATCGCCATGATGGACCCCCCGAGGGTAGAGAGCAAGCAGGCCGTTACCGAGTGTAAGGCTGCGGGAATAAAGCCTGTTATGATAACGGGCGACCACGTTGTAACAGCCTCGGCCATCGCCAAGGAGATCGGCATTTTGCAGGATTTCTCGGAGGCCGTTGAGGGCGCCGAGCTTGACAAGTATACCGACGAGGAGCTTGTGACCTACGTTCGGGACAAGAGCGTTTACGCCCGCGTTACTCCCGAGCACAAGATAAGGATAGTAAAGGCTTGGCAGGCCAATGACATGATAGTTTCCATGACAGGCGACGGCGTTAACGACGCTCCCGCCCTGAAGCAGGCCGATGTGGGCGTTGCAATGGGCATCACGGGAACCGAGGTCTCCAAGGACGCCGCAGCCATGGTGCTGGCGGACGACAACTTTGCCACCATCGTAAAGGCCGTAAAGAACGGCAGAAACATCTACGACAACATCAAGAAGAGCATACTCTTCCTGCTCTCGGGCAATCTGGCGGGCATCATAACCGTACTGTTCTGCTCGCTGCTGGCGCTGCCTGTGCCCTTTGCGGCTATACACCTGCTGTTCATCAACCTGCTGACGGACTCCCTGCCCGCCATCGGCCTTGGGCTGGAGCCCCACTCTGACAGTGTTATGAAGCGCAAGCCCCGCCCCGCCAACGAGTCCATACTGACAGGCAGCTTCCTTGGCAAGATCGGCTGGAGCGGCCTTGTGATAGCGGCGGCGACCATCACAGCCTTCCTGCTTGGCAACCACTACTGCGGCGAAGAGGCAGCGATGACCATGGCCTTTGCGACCCTGTGCTTATCAAGGCTTTTCCACGGCTTCAGCTGCAAGGCAGATGAGCCTGTGATGTTCACTAAGAAGATGTTTGACAACAGCTTTGGCCTGCTGGCCTTTGGTGCAGGCTTTGTGCTGATAAGCGCCGTACTGTTCATCAAGCCGATACACAGCTTCTTCAAGGTAGTATCTCTGTCTGCGGGCCTGTACGCGGCCATCTATCTGCTGGCCTTCGGCTCGATGATCGTGGTACAGATAATCAAGTTTATAATTTCGGCAGCGAAAAAGGAGCAGTAAAAAGCGCAGAAGCCCTCTGAGGCCCACCGTATCGCGAGGGAGCCCCCGCACATTACACAGTTGTAAGCTGGCGGAGCCAGCGGCACGCGACGTAAAAAAGGAGGATGTTATTATGAAAGAATTTCTGGAGCTCACACATGAGCGCTATTCCGTCCGTAAGTTCTCGGACAAGGCCGTGGAGGAGGAAAAGCTTGATAAGATCATCGAGGCCGCCCTCGCGGCGCCTACTGCCGTGAATTATCAGCCCGTCCGCCTCTGGCTCCTCAGGAGCGAGGAGGCTATAGCCAAGTTCCTCTCCTGCACAAAATTCGAGTTTTTTAAGAACGTAGAAGCGATAATAGTCGTTGGCGGCAAGCTGAGCGAGGCTTGGGTTCGTCCTGCCGACAAGCGCAACTTCGCCGACGTAGACGCCTCCATCGTCGCCACTCAGATAATGCTGGAGATCGCCGATCTGGGCCTCGGGACAACGTGGATAGGCCACTTCGACGCCCCCAAGCTGGCGGGGCTCTTCCCCGACATGGGCGGCTGCGAGCTCATCGCTGCCTTCCCCATAGGCTACCCCGCCGAGGATTGCGAGCCCTCGCCGCGCCACACCCAGAGGCGCAGCCGCGAGGAGCTTGTCAAGGAGCTCTGACATGAAGCGGCTGGGCCTGCTGCTGGCAGCGGTGCTGTGCCTCTTCTGCCTTGCGGGCTGCGCCAAAAAGCCCGAGGGCAAGTGGGAGACCGTGCGCTACGAGTTCGATGGCACCGTGATGACCGAGGCCGACAACGCCGCTGTCCGGGAGCTTATGCAGTTTGAGTTCGAGAAGGACGGCAAGGGCAAGGCTCGGGTCGGCAGCGAGGAATTTGATCTCTCCTGGACCAGATACAAGGACGGAGACATGACCCTTGAATTCGGCGGCCGCCGTGCCGACGGCACCATCAACGACGAGGCGACATCCATGGATCTGACCATCGTTTCCGGCGAGGGGCTTGGGGTCAAGATCGTGATCGAGAAGGTGAGCTGAGGTGGAAACCCCTCCACCACCGCCTAACGGAGGGTTTCCTCCTCCGCACGGAAAAATCGCTCCGCAGGTGGTGACTGGGCCTCTGCTCCTCTTACTCAATTTCTCTGAGTGCCACCGTATCGCGAGGGAACCGCCTCACATTTCACCGTTGTGAACGAGCTTGCGAGTGATCACGCGACTTGCGTGGTACACGCTGTGTACCGCTTTACAAATTACTTTTTTTATGCTATAATATTTGAGTTACTAATTAACGAAAGGACTCTTGTCTTAAATGCTGGAAATTCTTCGGTATTCCCTCGCCGCTATGTGCGCGGGCTTTGCCCTAAATGTAGTAATATCTACCCCCAGAGGCATCTTTGACCCCGCTGTCGCCGTGCCAAAGTTCGCCGCTTGGTTCGAGAAGCGCCTGCGAAAGCTTTACCTCAACTCCCACGACGCCCACAAGATCGCCGGGATATTGCTCATGCTCTCCTCGCTGCTAATTTTCGCGGGCATCCCCGCCGCACTGCTCATCATCCTCTACAGGCCCGCGCCGATGCTGGCCTTCCTGCTGGACTGCTACCTCTGCTGGGCCGCCTTTTCTGTGGTCGGCACTAAGTTCGCCCTCCAAAAGATCACCCGCGCCTTGAATATCGGCAGGCTCGATTTGGCTCAGGCGGGGCTCTCAAAGCTGACGGGCATGGACTGCTCCGGGATGCTGGAGGACGAGCTGATAAAAAGAAGCATCGAGTGCGCTGCCGACTGCGGCGCAGACAACGGCGTGGGGACCTTGTTTTATATGGCTCTCGGCGGCGGCTCTGCCGCAATGGCCTACAGGACCCTTTCGCTCCTGCGGCGGCGGTACATCATCGAGGCCGAGGACAGAGACAGCTTTGGGCGGGCGGCCTACAAGCTCTGGAGGATATTTGACATCATCCCCGCCTTCATCTGTGCGGAACTGATGAAGCCCACAGCGGCGCTGCTGCGGTTCGAGACCGAGGAGTGCTTTGACTACTACAATCGGGACCGCAAGGCTGTTGACCTTGTAAATCTGGCGCCCTGCCGCTGCTTTATGGCCTGTTTTCTTGGGGTCAGGCTGACCTCACGGGCGGTGCAGGTCGGGAACAGTATACGTTTTCTGACCGTGGGGGATGACACCCGCCCCTGCGAGCCGGACGACATACTTTGGGCGACGATCATTATGTACGGCGCAGTGTTCACAGCGCTGGTGGTCTTCGCAGCATTGAAGTTCGGCCTGATAATGTTGTGCTAGCGCGCACGGCGCAATTCGCGTGATCACTCAACGGTGTAATGTGAGGCGGTTCCCTCGCGGTACGGTGGTCCTCAAAAGGCTTGTCGAGCAAATAAAGTGAAAAATCCAGCACGACAGCGATACGTTGGCCGGAATCCAAGGGCGGGTGCTAACGGCGCACGGCCGAATTTCGCGCCCAAAATAGTGCAGGCCAATAAATAGTCCCGCGGAGCGCATTGGCCGGAATCCAAGGGCCGGGTGCTAACGGCGCACGGCCGAATTTCGCGTCCAAAATAGTGCAGGCCAATAAATAGTCCCGCGGAGCGCATTGGCCGGAATCCAAGGGGCGGCCTTAGCCCCTTGGCAGGGTATATTTTGTCCTCGCATAAACTCGGA
>JAFVAN010000029.1 GCA_017480485.1 Ruminococcus sp.
TCCGAGTTTATGCGAGGACAAAATATACCCTGCCAAGGGGCTAAGGCCGCCCCTTGGATTCCGGCCAATGCGCTCCGCGGGACTATTTATTGGCCTGCACTATTTTGGACGCGAAATTCGGCCGTGCGCCGTTAGCACCCGCCCTTGGAACCGGCCAACGTTCCGCTGTCGTTCTGACTTTTTTACTTTGCTTGCTCGACAAGCCTTTTGGGTGCCATCGTATCGCGAGGGATACCCTTCACACTTCACCGTTGTGAACGAGCTTGCGAGTGCTCACGCGACTTGCGCAGTCGCCGCAGCGACTAGTCCTCCGGCTCCTCGTCGGGCTCTACGACTTCGTTGGCGGCCTCTCTTGCAGCCTCTGCTTCCTGCTCCGCAAGCTCTTCCTCGCTGGGCTGCTCGATCTTCTCAAGCTCCGCCTCGTCATCGTGCTCCGCTCTGGTGAAGGCAACTACCTTGTTATCATCCTTCAGCTTCATCATCCTTACACCCGTGGCGTATCTGCCCATGATCCTTACGTCAGAGGCCCTCAGGCGGATAATGATGCCGTCAGTGGAGATCATGATGATGTCGTCGTCCTCGTCTACTACCTTTATGCCGCAGACGTAGCCCTTATTCTCGCTTACCTTGTAGTTCAGCATTCCGTAGCCGCCGCGGTTCTGTATCCTGTAGGCGTCAAGCTCGGTGCGCCTGCCAAGGCCCTTTTCGCTTACAGTCATTACCGTTGCGCCGTCCCTGACTCTCGCCATGGATACAACATAGTCGCCATTCCTGAGCTTGATGGCCTTTACGCCGTGGGCCGAGCGGGACATGGAGCGTATCTTCTCCTCCTCTATCCTGATGGCCATGCCGTTGTGGGTAGCTATTACAAGCTGGCTGTCGCCGTCTGTCAGTCTTACGCCCGCTATCTCGTCGCCCTCGTCAAGGCCGACGGCAATAAGTCCGTTCTTTCTCACGTTCCTGTAGCTGGAAAGGGGCGTCCTCTTTATCTTTCCGTTCTTCGTCACCATGACGATGAACCTGTCCTCGTCAAAGTTCTCGGTCTTCAGCATGGCGGCGATCTTCTCGTTCTCCTTCAGGGGCAGGAGATTTATGATATTGCTGCCGCGGGCGTTCTTTGCACCCTCGGGCAGCTCGTAGCATTTCAGCCTGTACATTATGCCCTTGTTGGAGATAAAGAGTATATGGTCGTGGGTGGAGCAGATGTTCATCTCGTTGACGAAGTCGTCCTCTCTCTGCTTAACGCCGGAGACGCCCTTGCCGCCGCGGTTCTGCGCCTTGTAGGCCGCAACGGGGGTGCGCTTGATGTAGCCTGCGTTGGTGTAGGTCACAACGCTCTCCTCAACGGGGATAAGGTCCTCTATATCCACCTCGCCGCTTACGTTCTCGATCATAGTCCTGCGCTCGTCGCCGAACTTCTTCTGTATCTCCTCGACCTCCTGGATGATTATATCCAGCACCCTCTGGTGGTTAGCAAGGATGTCCTCAAAATCTGCTATCCTTGCTTCGATCTCGTCCAGCTCGTCCAGTATCTTCTGGGTCTCGAGGCCTGTCAGGCGGCCAAGGATCATATTTGCGATATGATCTGCCTGTATCTCCGAGAGGCCAAAGCGCTCGATAAGCCTTTCCTTGCCCTCGGGAATGTTCTTTGAGGACTTCATTATCTCGATGACCTCGTCGATGTTGTCCAAGGCTATTTTCAGGCCACGGAGGATATGGTCTCTCTCTCTGGCCTTTTTAAGGTCAAAGCGGGTCCTTCTTTCGATGACCTCCACCTGGAAGTTGATATAATGCTCCAGGCACTCTTTAAGGGTGAGGACCTTTGGTACGCCGTTTACCAGCGCCAGCATTATAACGCCCACGGTGTCCTGTAACTGGGTGTAGGAGAAGAGCTTGTTGAGCACCACCTCGGGGATGGCGTCCTTTTTGAGCTCGATGACTATGCGCATACCGTCTCTGTCGCTCTCGTCCCGCAGGTCGTGGATGCCCTCTATCCTCTTGTCTTTAACAAGGGCCGCGATATTTTCCAGCAGCCTTGCCTTGATGACCATATAGGGTATCTCGTGGACTATTATGCAGTTTCTGCCCTTGATCTCTTCGATAGAGGTCTTTGAGCGGAGGGTTATCTTGCCGCGGCCCGTGCCGTAGGCGGCGCGGATGCCTGCTCTTCCCATGATTATTCCGCCGGTGGGGAAGTCGGGTCCCTTGATGCACTCCATAAGCTGCTCAAGGCTGCAATCGGGGTCCTTGACGATGAGCTTCATACCCTCGATGATCTCGTGGAGGTTATGGGGCGGGATATTTGTAGCCATGCCGACGGCGATGCCCACAGAGCCGTTACAAAGCAGGCTTGGGAAGCGGGAGGGCAGGACAACAGGCTCCTTCAAGCGGTCGTCGTAGTTGGGCTGGAAGTCAACAGTATCCTTATTTATATCCGAGAGCATATGCAGGGCCATCTTGGCCATTCTGGACTCGGTATAACGGTAGGCGGCGGGGGGGTCGCCGTCGATAGAGCCGAAGTTTCCGTGGCCGTCCACCATGGGATAGCGCATAGAGAAGCTCTGGGCAAGTCTTACCATAGCGTCATATACCGAGGCGTCGCCGTGGGGGTGATATTTACCCAGCACGGAGCCGACGGTATCGGCGCACTTACGGTAGGGCTTATCGGGCATAAGACCGTTCTCGAACATAGTATAGAGTATTCTTCTGTGGACGGGCTTCAAGCCGTCCCTGACGTCCGGCAGGGCGCGGGAGACTATTACCGCCATAGAATACTGCAGGAAGCTTTCCTGCATGATATTATTGACATCTGAACGGATAACTGTTGAATTTTCGGAATACAAACCTATACACTCCTTAGCTCAATGCACAATGCACAATTATGGTGTCGGCCTCGCCGACGAAGAATATTATTTTAACTCTGCTTCAGAAGCTTTTCTCTGACTGCCTCGATATTGCTTTCAGACATACATCTTTTCGGCAGAACATATATGGTTGCCTTCTGGACTATGAGCACGAACTTGTCCTCCTGCTCCTCTGCGTCCAGCATGGGGTCGTCGAGCTTCATTTCCTGTGGCTCGATGGGCTCAAAGTCCTCGGCGTTTCTTTCCTCCTCGGGGACAATGGTCTCGATGACGAATCTATCGTCATACAGTGAAAAGCGGTATCTGTCGTCCTCGAGAATTTTCAAGGCGTCCATAAGGGTCTTTCTGATATGCCTGTTATTGAACCAGATCAAGACCACCGCTGCTGCGCAGACCGCCAGCAAAAAGTAATTGATGGCCTTGCTTGGGTCTCTGTAGATGGACACCCCGAAGGCGACGCCCAGCAGCCCAAAGCCTATACTTTTGATGATATTTCTTTTATAGACATATTTTTTCTGGAAGAGGATAAAGGCCTCCTCCTCCTCTTTTATTGAGATATCGAACTCAAAGCTCGTCAAGGGAGCTTGTTCGGTCTCCTGTATCATATTCTCTTCCAAAGCAAGGCTCCTTTTTTTAAACTATCAGAGATCAATAGATCTGAGCTTCTAGATGCTAGATGTGAGAGGCAAGAGGCAAGAGATGCCTTGTGAGGGCTTTTCTTTTTACTGAACCTCTCTGCGTGCCACCGTAAGTTTCTAGATGCTAGATGTGAGAGGCAAGAGGCAAGAGGTGCCTTGTGAGGGCATTTTCTTTTTACTGAACCTCTCTGCGTGCCACCGTATCGCGAGGGAGCCCTCGCGGTTTACACCGTTGTAAACGAGCTTGCGAGTGCTCACGCGACCTGCCCCGGCGGGGCACCGCCCGAGCTTGCGAGTGCTCACGCGACTTGCGTGGTGCACGCTGTGCACTCACACATCGAGATCCTTTACATACTGTGCGTTCTTCTCAATGAATTCCCTTCTCGGGGCTACCTTGTCGCCCATGAGTATGGTGAAGATCTCGTCCGCCTTTACTGCGTCCTCCATCGTTACCTGCACCATTATCCTCGTCTCGGGATCCATTGTGGTCTCCCAGAGCTGAACGGGATCCATCTCACCAAGACCTTTATATCTCTGCACGTCTACCTTAACATCGGAGCCCTTCTGTATCTCTGCGATATACCGGTCCCTCTCCTCGTCGGTGTAGGCGTACTTCACTGTCTTGCCCCTTGACACCTTGAAGAGCGGCGGCTGTGCAAGATATACATGGCCCGTGGATATAAGCTCCTTCATATACCGGAAGAAGAAGGTGAGCAGCAGCGTTCTGATATGGGAGCCGTCCACATCGGCATCAGCCATGATGATGACTTTATCATATCTCAGCTTGCTGACGTCAAAGTCCTCGCCCATAGAGGTTCCAAGGGCGGTCACAACGGGCATCAGCTTGTCGTTGCCGTATACCTTGTCTATCCTTACCTTCTCGACGTTGAGCATCTTGCCCCACAGAGGCAGAATAGCCTGAAAGCGTCTGTCGCGGCCCTCCTTGGCGGAGCCGCCCGCCGAATCTCCCTCGACGATATATATCTCGGTGTTGGTGGGGTCCTTGTCGGAGCAGTCCGCCAGCTTGCCGGGCAGGGAGACGCTGTCGAGGGCGCTCTTGCGCTTTCTCTCGTTGTCCCTTGCCTTCTTGGCGGCCTCGCGGGCCCGCTTTGCGGCCACTGATTTTTCAAATATAGCTTGGGCCACCTCGGGGTTCTCCTCAAGGAAGTCCATAAATCTCTCGCTTACTATCTTCTCCACGAAGGGCTTGACCTCGGGGTTTCCGAGCCTGCCCTTTGTCTGGCCCTCAAACTCGCAGTTGGTCAGCTTTACGGAAATGATGGCGGTAAGGCCCTCTCTTACGTCCTCGCCCACCAGCTTTTCGCCGTCCTTGAGCATCCCGAACTTCTTGCCGTACTCGTTGAGCACCTTGGTTATCATGTTGCGGAAGGCGTTCTCGTGGGTGCCGCCGTCGGGGGTGTGGATGTTGTTCGCAAAGGAGAGTATGAGCTCGTTATAGGTGTCGTTATACTGCATTGCGATCTCGGCGAACATATCTCCCTGCATACCCTGAAAGTAGATGACGCTGTCGCTTATCGGCACCACGCCTCGGGTCTTGTGGATGTGGTCAACGAACTCTCTTATGCCGCCGACGTAGTGCAGGGTCTCGGTGACAACGTTGCTCTCGTCCCTCTTGTCCGAGAAGACGATCTTTATGCCCGCATTCAGGAAGGCCTGCTCACGCAGTCTGGTGAGGAGGGTGTCGTAGTCATACTCGGTAGACTCGGTGAAAATCTCGGGGTCGGCCTTGAATTTTACAGATGTACCTGTCCTGTCGGTCTCGCCAATGATCTTTAAAGGCTCCTTATACTCGCCGCGGTCGAAGCGCTGAAAGTGGATGTTCTTGCCGTCGTAGACAGTCAGCTCCAGCCACTCGGAGAGGGCATTAACTACAGAGGCGCCAACGCCGTGGAGGCCGCCCGCGACCTTATATCCGCCGCCGCCGAACTTTCCGCCTGCGTGCAGCACGGTATAAACGACGGTAGCCGCAGATATCTTCTCGGTGGGGTGGATGCCCGTAGGGATGCCTCGGCCGTTATCGGTTACTTTGATAACGTTACCCGGCAGGATATCCACGGTTATCTCGGTGCAGTAGCCGGCCAGCGCCTCGTCGATAGCGTTATCCACTATCTCATAGACAAGGTGGTGCAGGCCTTTGGGCCCTGTAGAGCCGATGTACATACCCGGGCGGATACGCACGGCCTCCAGACCCTCGAGCACCTGTATCTGGTTCTCGTCATACTCCTGATCGACCTTGGATATCTCGCTCACCTCGACGAGCTCATCCTGATTCTTTCTGATGTCTTCACTCATAAAAACAAAATCCTCCATTCAGCCGCTCATCCGTTTTTCAATGCACAATTCACAATGCACAATGCACAATGAAGGTGCCGCCTTTGGCGGATGATGGCCATTCGGCCAAATATTAACTGATATATTATTTAAGCCTTAATTATTTACTTTTTTCTTTGCACAGATCGTACAGTACTTATCTATCTGCCCCGCCCGAATGGGCATATCATTCGCGGAGCGAATACCATAATTGTGCATTGGTTATCGCGACCGCTTTTTCAGCGTCGAGCAGGCCAGCTGGCTTATGTAGACCCTCTCCGTCAGGTCCTCGTCCAAGGTGACGACGAAGCTTTTTGGCAGCTCCATAGTGCAGTTGATTACCCGCTTCTGCTTTGTGGCCTCGCTGAGGTAGTCCCTCGTGTACTTCGAGACCGAGCTTTTTTCAAGGTCAAAGATGCCTATTATATCCTTCTCGTTTACTATAAAGTCGTTTCCAAGATGAAGATACATTTTCTCACTTCCTGTCCGAGATGACCCTGCCGCCCGCGATGTGGTAGAGCTTGCCTGTCTTATTCTTGGGTATGTTCTCGTCGCAGCAGGTTATGAACACCTGCATATTATCTATCTTTGAGATAACGAAGCTCTGGCGCGAGGGGTCAAGCTCGCTCAAAACGTCGTCCAGCAGGAACACGGGAGCATCGTCGGTCTCCTCGGTGAGTATCTCGGCCTGTGCCAGCTTCATCACAAGGGCGATGGACCTGTGCTGTCCCTGAGAGGCAAAATCTCTGGCGGGCAGGCCGCCGATAAAGGCCATCAGGTCGTCCCTGTGCACGCCCTTCTGGGTAAAGCCCACTCTTATATCCTCGTCCCTGTTGCTCTCGAGACACCTGAGGTACTCGGGAGCCAGATCGTTTTTGTAATCGCTCCTGCCCTCAAGCTGCGAAAACACTGTGGAATTGTATCTAAGCTCCAGCTGCTCCCTTCCCCCCGAGATCTCGTTATAGAGTCTGGCGGTGAAGCTTGCCAGCTTCTTTGAGCAGCTGTATCTCAGCAGAGTTATATATGCCCCCATCTGGGCCAGCTGAACGTCCCAGACCTCCAGCTCCTCCTTTGCAGCTCTCCCGTAGGAGATGCTTTTGAGCAGCATATTTCTCTGCTCCAAGATCTGCTCGTACTTGTCGGTGACGCTCTTATAGGAGGTCTTTATCTGGGCGGCGCAGAGGTCAACAAATTGCCGCCGCTTGTCAGGCGAGCCCTTTGAAAGCTCCAAGTCCTCGGGGGTGAACACCACGCAGTTGAAGCTGCCGAAGAGCTTTGAGGGAGCCTTCAGCTTAACGCCGTTGAGGGTGCAGTTTTTTTCCTTTATGTTCTGCCGCGCCATGCGGTAGGATATTTTCTGCTCCCGCTCCTTGTCCTTGAAGCCCAGCTCGATGCTCATGGTCTCGCAGTCAAGGCCGATCATATCCTTATCCTTTGTACTGCGAAAGCTCTTTACCCCGCTGCAAAGCCAGATGGCCTCGATAAGGTTCGTCTTTCCCTGAGCGTTGTCCCCGTAGAAGATATTCAGCTTAGGGTGGGGCTGCAGGGAGATGCTTTTTAAATTTTTATAACCGTCGGTGTTGAAGGCTGTTATCAGCATATCAAATTACAGCTATCTCGGAGCTGATCTCGTCAAGCCGGACCCTGTCGCCGACTCTTATCTTCTTGCCGCGCATAAGGCAGGTCTCGCCGTTCACCTTGACTCTGCCCTCGGCGATCATTTCCTTTGCGATGCCGCCCGTCTCGGCGACCCCCGCAAATTTGAGCAGCGAGTCAAGCTTGATGAACTCCGTATTTATTTTTATTTCCGTTGTTTCGTATTTCATAGTATTCGTTCCTGATGTTTTTTTACTATATCTTCTACCTGTCGCCCCTTTACGCGCGGGAGGCGGATTTTGGTGCCCGCGTTTTTCATTGCTCGCGGGGGGATCGAGCGGGCGTTTTTTTAGCACTCAGAGGGCTTGTCAATAATTATCAACTATCAAGTATCAATTATCAATTCATCATTTTTCTCTGGACAGTCTCACCGGCAATGTCAGATAAACATACTCGCTGCCCTTGACGGGTACTATCTTCATTGGGTAGAGGCTGCCGCTCATTTCAAGCTTTATCTTCTCGTCGTTTATCCTGCCGAGGGGGTCCAGCATATACTTGCACTTGAAGCCCATCTCGATAACGGGGCCAGTCATGTCCGCCCTGATCTCGTCCTGTATCTTGCCGATAGAGGTGGCGCACTTTATCCTTATCATCCCGTTCTCAAAATAGCACCTTACGGGGCTGGGGGTCCTGTCGCTGATGAGCAGCATGGCCCTCTCGAGAGTGGAGATAAGCTCCTTCCTGTCAACTATCACCTCTGTGGTGATGTTCTTCGGGATGGCGCCCTTGTAGGGGTGGAAGTTGCCCTCGATGAGCCTTGAATATACAAGATATCCGTTTATCTCAAAAATTATGTGCTTGCTGGAAAGGAAAAGCTCGCACTTGTCCTCGTCGTTGTCGCTGAGAAGCCTTGCTACCTCGCCCATGGCGCGGGAGGGCACGATGAAGCTCTTGTCGGTCTCCACCTTAACGTTCTCGGTCCTTACCGCAAGCCTGTAGTTGTCCATTGCCACAAGGTTGAACACGCCGTTCTCAAACTCAAAGAGCTCGCCCTTGAGGGTGGGGTTTATATCCGAGGCCGAGGCCGCAAAAAGGGTCTGGTTTATCATGCTCTTGAACATTGGCTGGGGAAGGCTAATGTTCTCGCAGTTCTGCTTGTCGGGAAGAGTGGGATACTCGTCAGCTGCCTGAGCCGCGATGTTGTACACCGCCGAGCCTCCCGAGATCGTTACCTGCATATTCTCGTTCATCTCGATAACTATCTCGTCAGCGGGCATCTTTCTTATCATCTCGCTGAAAAGCTTGGCCTTGATTATGAACTCGCAGGCGTCGTCCGAGCGAACGGCGATGGTGGTACGGATACCTATCTCAAGGTCGTAGCCCGTCAGCTCCAGCAGAGAATCCCGGAGCTTGAATTTCATTCCCTCCAAACAGGCCAGAGAGCTCCTTTCAGAGATAGCCTTAGATACATTCGTCATAGCCTCGTAGAGAGACAGCTTGTTGCAGATGAGCTTCATAAAGATCTACTTCCCTTCTCTTTTTCAACAGGCCCGCTCGTAAACGCCCGTCATTTTTTCTGTGATATCATATCATATCAATAATTATTATAGTAATCTTAGTAGTAGAGTTGAAAACAGGGATAAACTGTTTTTCAACGGCTGCCGCCGCGATTTGAGGGCCGTTAAAAAGCAACACCGGATGTTGAAAAATGTTTGATAGTGTCAGCAAATTTTCGGCTGTTGAAAGTGTTTATTTTCTGTGAGTTTAATGTCACAAATTTCTTGAAAGAAATGTTGAAACAAAAATAACGCTGTTAAAAGTCTTGATAATTTTTTCAATAGCCTGTTGAAAGCAGGCCTTTGCCGCGGCCCTGCGCGTTTTGCTTCTTTGAAAAAATGTTAGCTGAGACCTGTCAGTTGTTTTTAAGATTTTTGATGATGTCCTCAATGGTGTGGCGGAAGTCGGGGTTCTTGTTCATCCTGTCGATGACGTCCTGATAGTGCAGGGTCATGGTGGAGTGGTTCTTGCCCAGCTCGTCGCCGATCTGTATGTAGGTCATAGCCTTTACTTCCTTGAGGACGTAAATGGTCACCTTCCTTGCAAGGGAAACGTTCTTTCTCCTGTCCTTGGAGCGGATGTCCTCGGCGGAGACGTTGAAGGTGTTGGCCACCTCGTAGATCACCCGGTCAACGGTTATCTCCTGAGGGTGGTTCTGGATCATTATCTCCTTGACTACCTTCTGGGCCATTGCCATGGAGGGGGTCTCGTTGGTGAACTCCGTAAGGCCCTTCATCTTGTTTACGGTGCCCTCCAGCTGACGGATATTGGTCTTTATCTTTTCGGCAATGAGCCTTGCAATGTTGTCATTGAGCTGCAAGCCAACGATCTCGGCCTTGCGCTTTACTATTGCCATCCTTGTCTCAAAATCCGGGGGCTGGATGTCCGCCTGGATGCCCAGGGCAAAGCGGGAGCGCAGCCTGTTTTCCAAAAGGTGCATCTTCGAGGGGGCGATATCCGCCGTCAGCACCAGCTGCTTTCTGGCGTTGTAGAGGTCGTTGAAGGTGTGGAAAAATTCCTCCTGTGCGGTGGCCTTGCCGCTTATGAACTGGATGTCGTCGATAAGCAGAAAGTCGGCGCTGCGGTACTTGCTGTGGAACTCGTCGGTGGTGTTGTTCTTTATGGCCTCCACCAGCTCGTTCAAGAAGTTCTCGCCCGTGGTGTAGATTATCTTTGTCTCGGGGCGCTTTTTCTTTACCTCGTTCTCGATGGCCTTCATAAGGTGGGTCTTGCCAAGGCCCGAGTCCCCGTAAATGAATAAGGGATTGTAGGTCTGGTTGGCGCTCTGCTGGCTGTTGATCTCGCTCCTGCCAGCAACTGCCATAGAAAAAGCATAAGCAAGGTCGTTGGACTTGCCCTTTACAAAGTTATCGAAGGTGAAGTTGTCGAACTGGGGCGCAGCCTCTGCCTTCGGAGCGTCCTCGGGGGCTTCGTCCTTCGAGCGTATCATAAGCTCCACCTCCACGGGGAAGCCCAGCACGTTCTTGAAGGCCTCGGCAATAATGTCCGAATAGTGGGCGCTGATTATCTTCTTTGTAAAGTCGCTCTCGGTGAGAAGGTAGACCTTGCTTTCGTCGAGCTTGTAGGGCTCGAGAGTCTTTATCCATTTTTCATAGGCGATAGAGCTGATATTGTCGGTATCCGCTTCGCAGTATTTCAAAACGAGGTCAAAAACGTCGTTAAGAGAGTCCATGTGAATTTCTTTCCTTTCCTTTTAGAGATAAGCTTTAAGGTGTTAAAAAGGCAGCAGCTTTTTGGGCCTCTGCCCCCTTGTTTTTTTGTCAAGATCTGCCCTATTTCCAAAAATAGGGTATAATACTCAATTCTATAACATTATACCACGATTTGAAAAAAATTTCAAGGGTAAATAGGCCAAATCCTCTATAATTTATAATAGTATATTTTACGAATTGAACATACCACTGTATGTTGAAAAATCGGGCCGTATAAATAACTATATATTGCGGTCAAAAAGGGGTTAAAATAAATTTAAGAATTTTTTAACCAACCCCCTCTCCTTCCTGCTCTTTCGGACATTGCTATTTCATTGTGCATGACTATTGGGGAAAACCTTTCTGAAGAAAGGATTTTCCCCAAACCCCTTTCCAAAGACTTTTAGCGAATTTTTGGCGAGGGCGTCTGCAACCCCGGTAAAAAGCAGAAATTTTAAAGTCTGATGCACCCATAGAAAACTCAGGCGCCCTCGCCAAAAATCATTAAAAGTTTTAGTGAGGGGGTCTGGGGGATGACCCTTTTTCAAAAGGGTCTCCCCCAGCGGTCACGCACAATAGAATAATAAAGCCCGAAAGAGCAGGGAGGAGAGGGGGGATGTTATCTAAATTGCATAGCCAAATCATAGAATTTTGCTCAAAAAGTGCAAAAATATAAAAAAATCCCGAATTGACTTGACAAACCCCTTGCATTTGAGTTATAATAGGATATTGCAAGGGCTTATTGTCTGTTTTCGCAGCTGTACGTATTGCCCGTTATCATGTACCTTGAAGGGAGGATCTTGAAATGAAAAGAACATATCAGCCTAAAAAGCTCCAGAGAAAGAAAGTTCACGGTTTTATGAAGAGAATGTCTACAAGAAACGGCAGAAAGGTTCTCGCCCGCAGACGCGCCAAGGGCAGAGCAAGACTGACCTATTAAGAGCTTTTTTCTTTATGAGGATTGACCATATACCGGTCCCCGATCGGTATACGGTCTTTATCTTTTTATGATGTATTTTAATTAACATATATTTTTAATTAATGTACAATTCATTTGTGCTGAAAATCATAAATGATTTTCAGAGGCTAGAAATTAGATGCTAGAGGTTAGAAAAGGTGTCCGCAAAGCGGACTATTAAAAAATAAGCGCCGAAGGCGCACCTCTTCTAACCTCTCACCTCTCACCTCTAACCTCTAGCAGCGCAGCGCGGGCGGGAGAAAAAGATGCTGTTCACCGAGATAATAAAGGACAACAAAAGCTTTTTGAGATGCTACCGCAGGGAAGGCTACTGCGCCTGCCCTTATCTGTGTGTGTATTATCTGAAGAACGACAGCCCCTATAACCGCCTTGGGATATCAGTCGGGAAGAAGCAGGGCAAGGCCGTTGTAAGAAACAGGATAAAGAGGGTCTTCCGCGCTGCCTACAGACTCAGCGAGACTGATTTTCCCATCGGCTATGACATTGTTTTTATGGCCAGAGGCGAGGGTGCTGCGGCCGACACGAGAGAGGTCATGGGCTTTATTAAAAAGAGAGTCATCCCACGGATGAACGAGGACGCCGCAGGCGGCAGAAGGAAGAAAAAATGAAGCTTCTTTCAGCAATATTCACCCTGCCGATAAGATTCTATCAGAGATTTATAAGCCCGCTGTTCCCCGCAAGGTGCAAGTATTATCCCACCTGCTCCTGCTACGCGGTGGACGCCTACAAGAAGCACGGAGTCATAAAGGGCACGGTGCTCACGGGCTGGCGGCTGCTGAGGTGCAACCCCTGGAGCCTGGGCGGCGTTGACAGGGTGCCCGAGAGATTCGAGCTCGACTATTTTAAAATAAAACGAAGAAGAGGCTGAATATTTCTGCCTCTTGCTTTTGAACGAGGAAACAAAATGTTTATATTCAATCTGTTTGCTACACCGCTCGGCTGGATAATGAAGCTGTGCTACAAGCTGGTCAGCAACTACGCGCTGGCGCTGCTTATCTTCACGCTTATCACAAGGCTTATACTGCTGCCTTTGAATATAAAGCAGCAGAAGAGCACGGCCCGTATGTCCATGCTCCAGCCCGAGATGGATAAGCTTAAAAAGAAATATTCCAAAAATCAGGAAAAGCTCAACGAGGAGACAATGGCCCTCTACCAGAAGCATGGCGTGAACCCCATGGCAAGCTGCCTGCCGATGCTTCTGAGTATGCTCATCCTGTTCTCAATGATCCCCGTTATCTACGGGCCGCTTACCTATGTTTCAGATCTGGACAAGGACAAGGTGACAGCCTCCAACACCATGATAACGAACCTTGCCACCGTCAGTCAGGGCATGAAGGCCTCGGACACCACCATGGCCAAGCTGCTGGAGGAGAACGGCGGCGACTACGACAAGGTGTTTGAGATCATCACCGACGACGACAAGGACGGCGACAACTACAAGAACTACAAGGATACCAGAAAGATCTTCGACGACAAGGACAGCAGCTGCGACGAGTGGCAGAAGCTGGTGGAGATCTTTGAAAAGCATCCCGATATTGACGAATTCATCACCAACGATGAATATGTTTCTCAGACCCTCTCGAAGACCAGACCCGAGCTCACCACCTTCGATTTTGTTGACAAGGACAAGGCGGACGCTCAGTATGCCGACATACTGGACAGCAAGGTAAGAGCTTTCGCAGAGGATTTCAACTACGAGATCTTCGGGCTCTCTCTGGGCGCCATACCCAGCATGAAGTCCAAGCTTGCGCTGATACCTATTCTTTCCTTCCTGCTTCAGCTGCTGGCGACAGTGATCTCCATGCACTACACAAAGAAGAACAACCCCAGCCAGGCAGGCATGAACGGCTCCATGAAGGTAATGCTCTTCCTGATGCCCCTGTTCTCGCTGTGGATAGCCTTCAGCTACCCTGCAGGCCTCGGTCTTTACTGGATATTCTCCTCCTTTATCGGTATCTTCCAGACTATATTCCTGAATAAGGTATACAGCCCCGCCAAGGTGAAGGCCATAGTCGAGAAGGAAATGGAGGAGGCCAAGCAGAGGCGCAAGAGCGGCAAAAAGACCTTTATGGAGCGCGCTCTCGAGATCCAGCAGGAGCAGAACGGCAGAAAGCCCATAAAAGACGACGACGATGACGAAGAGGAAGACGAAGACAAGCCCGAGAAAAAGCTTTCCAAGGCAGAGCTCAAGGAGCTGCAAAGAAAGAAGCTGAACGAGGCAAGAAAGAGAATGGCCGAAAAATACGGCGACGAGTACACGGAAGAATAATTGTCGGATGAGTCAGGACCCGACGTAAACGAAAGGAATGATACAGGTGAAAAAAGAATTCACAGCAGCAACTGTAGAGGAAGCAAAGCAGCAGGCCGCCGCAGAGTTCGGCGTATCGGAGGAGGAGATAACCTTCAACGTGCTTGAGGAGCCCAAGAAGGGCCTCTTCGGAAAGGTAAAGGGAGAAGCAAGGGTAGAGGCCGAGTACGAGCCTCCCGTAGTCCTCACAAAGGCTGACACCGCAAAGAATTATATGCTCAGCGTGATAAGCGCCATGGGCATCGAGGGCGCCGAGATCGACGCCGAGGAGATCGAGAACGGAGCAATGTTCGAGATCAGGAGCGAGGAGTTTGAGGAGCTCATCGGAAGAAAGGGTGAGCTGCTGGATGCGCTGCAGTACCTGTCCTCGCTGGTCTGCAATAAGGTAGACAGAGATTATTACAGAGTTTCCACCGACTGCAACGGCTTTAGAGAGCGCCGCAAGGGCCAGCTCGAGGGCCTTGCAAGAAAGATAGCAAACAACGTTAAGAGAAGCGGCAGGACCTCGGCTCTGGAGCCTATGAACCCCTACGAGAGAAGGATAATCCACGCCGCAGTTTCGGAGATCGAGGGCGTTACCTCCCACTCCACCGGCGAGGAGCCCTACAGAAAGGTCATCATCTCCTCTACGGAGAAGAAGCCCAGGAGCGACAGAGGTGACTTCCGCGGAAAGGGCGGCAGACGCGGCGGAAGGCGCGACAGGCGCCCCAGAGAGCACTTCGACATCACCACAAGCTTTGAAAAGGACTACAAGAGACCCAAGCCCGAGGATACCCTCAACGCGGGCCTCTACGGAAAAATAGAATTCTGAACAAGTACAGCCTCATTCCCGCAATGAGGCTGTTTTTTCGCTGTAGGCGCACGGTGCCTCTTTTTTACTCCTTAATAGAACATTTTTATAAAGTTCATAAAATGTTTCAAAAATAAATAAACCAAAATGCCCTTCTAAATGCTCATAAACACAGGACGACCAACTCAAGGGGGTGTATGCCCTCAAGTCCGTAAAAACAGAACTCCCGCTCCTGCCGTGCTCTGCCGTAAATAATAATTTACCCTGCCCTCTGCGGAGTCTATTGGGGGAGACCCTTTTGAAAAAGGGTCATCCCCCAAACCCCCTCACTAAAACTTTTAATGATTTTTGGCGAGGGTGCCTGAGTTTTCCCTAAGTGCATCAGACTTTAAAGCTTTCTGTTATTTCCCGAAGTCGCAGACACCCTCGCCAAAAATTCGCTAAAAGTCTTTGGAAGGGGGGTCTGGGGGGATAACCTTTCTTCAGAAAGGTTTCCCCCCAGCAAGCTCCGCAGAAAGTAGGATAAACTATCGTTTGTGGCAGAGCACGGCAGGAGCGGGAGAAAAAAAGGAGCTGTGTGTATGACATTAGAGGAGCTGATCCGAAAAGTGGTCAGGTATATGAATGAACGGGGTATGTTCGAGGATGTAAAAAAGAATTTCAAAGGGAGGAGTGACAGAAATGTCAAAACGAACAGAAGAGCTCGTGAGGATGGCCAAAAGCGGGGATAACGGGGCCTTCGGGGAGCTTTACAGCGAAAACAGCGACAAGCTCCTGAAATACATAATCGGCATGAACGTTAAGCAGGCGGACGCCGAGGACATCATGTCCGAGACCTTTATGGACGCCATGACCCACATCGGGGACCTGAAAAATGAAGAGGCCTTTTCAAGCTGGCTTTTCACCATCGCAAAGCGGAAGGTCTACGCCCACACCAAGGACACGGGCCGCCGGGTGGAGGCTGTGATAAAGGACGACAGCGCCTACAATGACGGCGTGTCGGAGCTTGCGGACCGGTACGCCTACGAGGGCGAGGATATCTACGGGAACACCGTTATGCTCCCCAGCGACTACGCCGAGAACGAGGAGGTGCGGGAGCTGGTGGTGGCCACCATAAGCTCCCTGAGCGAGGAGCAGCGGACCGTCATATACGGCTATTACTACGACGGCAAGACCTCGGCAGAGCTGGCGGAGGAGCTGGGCGTTAACGAGAACACCGTGCGCTCGCGGATAAAGTACGCAAAGCAGCACATCGAGAAGAAGCTGAAGGAGCTGCAAAAGAGCGGCGTTGTGCTCTCGGCGGTGCCTATCAGCAGGATACTTGCGCTGGCGTTAGAGAACTCGAAGCGCAAGGCGATCGTCGCGGCAGGGGGCGCAACAGCCGCCGCCGCAGGCGCAGGCTCGGGGACGAAGATCGCTGCGGCTATCATCACGGTCGCGGCCACCATCGGCATCGGCATCGGCGTTGTGACCTTCGGGAAGATAAACGGCGACAAGGGCCTAAAGGACAGCCTGCCCGACAGCGGCAGCGAGACCGTTACCACCACCGTCACCACCACCCGCCCCGCCCCCGAGGAGGAGAGCGAGGCGGAGCCCGACAGCCTGTCTGAGCAGAACGAGAGCGGGGCAGAAACCGAGCGTGAAAGGCAGGAGCCTACCGGGACCGCAAGCAGCAATGAGCCCGACTCTCCGCAGACGGGGGGCAGCTCGGGAAGCCGCAGCCCCGCAGGCACTCAGCCCGGCGAGGCCTCCCCCGCTGAGCAGACCCCCGCAGGAACAGGGTCCTCGGCCTCGGGCGGGCGCACCACCACTCCCGGTGAAGGCACCACCGCCAAGACCGGCTCTCAGGGCAGCTCTCGCGGCGGCTCAACGGGCGGCAACGGCACTCAGGCGCCCTCGACCCCCGCAGCAGGCACAACAGCCCCCCAGGGTACCACATCCCCTCAGGAGACTGCGGCCGAGACCAAGCCCGCCCGCGAAAACGACACCACCCCCGTGCTCTACTCCGGCAACTGCGGCGCAAACGGAGATAATATAAAGTGGGAGCTCCACGAGAGCGGCACGCTTTATTTGTACGGCGAGGGGGAGATGCCCAACTCTACTAATTATTGGACTCTTTATGGTAGTTCTGCTACTTATTTTTACGGTGAGAAATTTAGTATGGATCTGATCAAAAATGTAGTAGTTGGAGAAGGGATAACAAGTATATACAGGATAACAGGAGGTTATACGGAATCAATAGATCTACCAAGATCCTTAAAAACAATTTATAAAGATACCATTATCCTAAATAACATGAAAACTATTTTTATTCCTGCTAACGTAGAAATAATTGAGGATAATTTAGGTGTAACAATGATAGATGGAGGAGTTTCCCCAACAGGAAATGGAGTCAATGAGGAGATAATTGTAGATCCAAATAACAAATATTATAGTTCATATGACGGTGTATTATATAACAAAGATCAAACGGAATTACTACGATTTCCAATAAAAAAGAATAGTGTTGTATTTCCCGGCACACTTAAAACAATGGCAAGCGGGGCCTTCAATCAAGCTGAAATAAAAACTGTTGTTGTTCCAAATGGCGTTACAGATATTAGTACAGCATTTAGAAACAGCAGAGTAAACAGTATTACATTACCTAATACGATCACCAGATTAGAAAGCCATGCTTTTGATGATTCACGTATTGAGACCTTCAATTTGCCTGATAGTTTGAGGTATATAGGAGATTGGACTTTTTATGGTTGTTATTTAGAAAACATAGTTATTCCAAATGGTGTTACTTATATTGGAAGCTGTGCATTTAGAAATTGCTTTGAGCTGAAAAGTGTAACAATTCCTGACAGTGTAACAACTATCAATGGAGCATACGTTTTTTATTTTGATAACAATACCGGCAAAAACAGGCTGGATGAATTCAGGATCATATGTAACAAAGGCTCTTATGCCGAGACCTATGCAAATAAAAACGACCTCCCCGTCGAATATCTCACATAAAAACCAGCCGAGGGCCCGCGCCCTCGGCTGTTGCTTTTATTTCAGCTTACTATAAATCCTCTTCACAAACTCCGCGCCCGCCAGGCCTGTCTCCTTGTAGCCCCAGGCCTTTTGCAGGGCCTTGACGGCCTTAACTGCCGTGTCGTCGTAGGTCTTGGTCTCGGTAACGGCGACGGTGTGGAGCTTCTTTGCCGCTGCCAGCCGCAGCAGCTCCTTGACTGCCAGAGCGCCCACGGTGGTATCACCTTTCTTGTAGCAACTGCCGCTGTCGAGCAAGGGCGGCGCGCCGTTGACCTTCGTCTGGTCCTTGGGGCGCAGGACCCCCGCCACGGGCCAGCAGGCGTCGCTGCCCGTCTTGTTGTTGTACCAATGCTTGATCAGCTGGGCCTTTTCGTGGTTGCCCAGGGTGTTTTGTTCGAGGCTCGTGAACCAGTCAATGTTCCCCTCGCCGTTGGCTATTGCGACGTGCCCCCAGCTGCCGCCGGACCAGATGACGACGTCGCCCTTCTGCGCCACCAGTGCCTTGGTGTTCGGTATCCTGTCGAAGTTCTTGACGAGGGCCGGGAGCTTTGCATAGTTTGTGTAAAACTCCCTTGCCCCCGATACCCATGGCATCTCGCTTGTTTTGATGCCGATGACGTCTCGGAAGTACAGGTCCGCCAGGTCAACGCACTGGACCCCCGCCTTGCCGTCGAAGTCTACTGGCTTTCCAAGGTACTTTTTCTGGAATTCATCGTAGGTCATAAAACCTCCACCTTCCTTTCAAGATCATCTATCCTGTGATTTGCTACACGGATATCCTTTTCAACAAGTGCCATTCTTTCAACGACATTGTTGTGCTTCTCGACCTTCTTTTCAAGCTGTTCTATCCGATATGACATAAGCCGTATGCCCGAATAAGACCCGATAAACGTGCCTACAAGAGACAGGATAGCCACTATTATCTCACTCGTCCCCACTGTCATCACCTTCTCTTTCTGCTTTGTATTTCTGATACTGTGTGCCGAAGTAGAAGCTGATGATGACCGTGAAGATCGTGAGAAACTGCTCTGCCGTTACATCCCCACGCAGGCTGAGGGCGCAGAATACCGCCGTCAGCGCGAGGGTCACAAGGCTTTTAACGTCTATCAGCTTTGAGATTTTCTTGAACATTCAGCCACCGTCCTTTAGTGCCAGTCTGTTCCCGTAGTACATCTTGCTGTTGCCGACTGCATAAAGATCATGCTTATACAGATCAACGCAGCCCATGGTGATGTACAGATCCTCCCAGACCGCGACCACAGACGCGGTGTCAATGTAA
>JAFVAN010000002.1 GCA_017480485.1 Ruminococcus sp.
GCGTCCAAAATAGTGCAGGCCAATAAATAGTCCCGCGGAGCGCATTGGCCGGAATCCAAGGGGCGGCCTTAGCCCCTTGGCAGGGTATATTTTGTCCTCGCATAAACTCGGACGAAAATCGGGGCAGAGCCCCTAAGTCGCCGACCCGGCGAAACACGCACCAAACTATCGGTCAACACGCGGCGCAGCACCATCTAATAAAGAAGCAAAAAAGTAACAGCCCCCATCCATCCCGGTTGGGGGCTTTATGCTGCGCCGCGGTTTAACGGTATTTTGGTGCGTGTTTCGCGGGGTCCGCGACCAAAGGCTCTGCCTTTGGAATCCGCCAAGGGCTAACGCCGCCCTTGGAACCGGCGAATTTGCGGACAACGTGATGACTTTTTTTGCGTTACCCCCTTTTCAAATCCATGTTTTTATAGTATAATAATAATGATATCAATTTCGGAGGACGTTATGGGAAAGATCATAGCTGTTTCAAATCAAAAGGGCGGCGTCGGAAAATCAACGACTGTCGTTAATCTGGCCGCCGTCTTCGGCAGCAGGGGCAAAAAGGTCCTTATCATAGATTTTGACCCCCAGGGCAATACCACCACCAGCTACGGCATACGCAAAAAAAGCATCCGCAATACCGTCTATGACGTGCTGCTGGGAGACTGCGGCGTATTTGAGGCCGTTGTCGCCACCCAGTTCAGGGGGGTCTCTGTCATCCCCACCACCCAGGAGCTTTCGGGGGCCGCCGTGGAGCTTGTGAACGCCCAGGGCCGTATGCAGCAGCTCCGCCGCGCCATCGCCCCCGCCAAGGATTTTTATGACTATATCCTCATCGACTGCCCGCCTACCCTCGATATATTGACCATCAACGCCCTCGTGGCCGCGGATTCGGTCATCATCCCCTTGCAGTGCGAGTTTTTGTCTCTGGAGGGGCTTGTGGAGCTTGACCGCACCATCGAGCGGGTCCGCAAAAAGTGGAACCCCGACCTGACCATCGAGGGTATACTTTTCACAATGTACGTCGAGCGCTACAAGGTCACGGGACAGATCGTTGCCGAGGTCAAAAAATATTACGCCAAGCACGTCTTCAAGACCTATATCCCCAGGAACGTCGCCCTCTCGGAGGCGCCCAGCTTCGGGGAGCCCGCCCTGTATTACGACAAGAAGTCCAAGGGCTCCAAGGCCTACGAGGCCCTTGCAAAGGAGATCGAGAAGAACGGCAGATGAATGTTCCACGTGGAACATTCGGAAATATATTTCCGAGAGATCAGAAGTTAGATGTCTAACCTCTAGCCTCTTATCTCTAACATCTAAAAGAAATTGTTCCACGTGGAACAACAGGGAGTGAGGAAAATGCCAAGCACCTTCGGCGCGGTACATCTGGCGCACGAGTTTCTTGAAAAACAGGTCGGGGCGGGGGATATCTGCCTTGATTGCACCGCAGGACGGGGTAAGGACACCGTCTTTCTCTGTTCGCTGGTTGGACCCGAGGGGCGCGTTGTTGCCCTTGACATCCAGCAGGAGGCCGTCGACGCCACCCGAGAGCTTATCGAGATCGGCGGCTATTCCGACATAGCCCAGGTCTATCTGGACTCTCACGAGAACATCGACCGCTACGCCGAGGCAGGCACTGTGACGGCGGCTGTGTTTAACCTTGGCTGGCTCCCCGGCGGGGACCACACCATCCACACCACCACGACGAGCACCATTGCCGCCCTTGAAAAGTGCCTGACGCTGCTGAAGGACGGCGGGGTCATAAGCCTTTCCATCTACTACGGCCGCGACACGGGCTTCGAGGAAAAGGACGCGGTGCTGGAATACCTGAAAACTCTTGAGGTAGGCAAGTTCGCAGTAGTGGTCAGCGAGTTCGTGAACCGCCCCAACTGCCCGCCCATCAGCGTGCGGATATACAAGACTCATTTGTGACGGGAATGCTCCCGCCACAAATGAGAGGTTAGAAAGGAGCGTCTTCGGCGTTATCTATTATAATCCGTCCGCGCAGCGGACACCTTTTCTAACCTCTAACCTCTAACTTCTAACATCTGAAAGAGGAAACAACATGATACAACTGCGAGAAGCAAATTTTGAGGACATCGAGGCCGAGTGGCTGCTGGTCCGTGATATGCCCGAGAACGAGAACGGATATGTGAACCCCTATCACTGCATCGGGCGGCAGGCCTTTGACAAGGCCCTTTACGAGATGATAGAGTGGTCCTGCGGCATCGGCATCCCCAAGGGCTATGTGCCGGACACTACGCTGTTCATCTGGAACGACTTGGACCTCATCGGGCAGGCTCGGATAAGGCACCGACTGACGGAGGCCCTAAGGAGGGGCTCGGGGCACATCGGTTTCTGGATAGCGCCTCAGTTTCGGGGCAGGGGCTACGGCACCGAGGCCCTGCGGCAGATACTGGATCGGGCCGAGGGGATGGTCCCCGAGGAGGAACTGTACCTGCGGGTAGACAAGGACAATGCGGCGTCCCTGCGGATAATAATAAAAAACGGCGGAAGGATAGAGGCCGAGGACGGGAAGACATATTTTCTCAGGGTCGGCAGACGCACGGGGAAAGATCATTGATGCGTGCTGCCGAAAAGGAGATCTGTCGACGCTGTTCCCGCAGCACTAATGGCAACAGGCCGCGAAGCGCATAAAAAAGGTTTCGGGTCAAGCCCTTTCCTCAAAAGGGCTTGCAGAGTCCGGAGACAGAGTCTCTGGTCGCCGCCGCAGCGGCGAAACACCCCCACAACGTGCGCTCCGAAAAGGGTGAATCTCAAAACAGTCCTGTGGACTGTTTTGAAAGAGGGGAAGCCCTGCAAGAGAGGGCTTCCCCTTGTCGGGCCGACCACAAAGCCACCTGTGCACAATGGTGCACACGCTCGCAATCATGACAGATCAATTATAAACACTCAACGGAGGAATAAAAATGGGTAAAAAGGACAGACTTAAAAACGGGCTGGACTCGCTGTTTTCGGACAACGCGCCCAATGAAGAGGCCGCAGGAGGCATTGACACCCTGCGCATCTCCCTCATCGAGCCCGACAGGAACCAGCCGAGAAAGAGCTTTGACGAGGTAAAGATCGGCGAGCTGGCGGAGAACATCAGCAGGATGGGGCTTTTGCAGCCCATCGTGGTGCGGCCTGCCAAGGGCGGGCGCTACACGATAATCGCGGGAGAGCGCCGCTGGAGGGCTGCACGTCTTGCGGGCCTCACCGAGATACCTGTAATAATAAAGGACGTAAGCGACCGCGAGGCCTCGGAGCTGGCCCTCATCGAAAACCTGCAGAGGGAGGACCTTGACCCCATAGAGGAGGCAGCGGCCTACAGGCGGCTGGCAGACGACTACGCCATGACCCAAGAGGAGATCGCGGGGGCAGTAGGGAAGTCCCGGGCGGCGGTAGCCAACGCGGTGCGTCTGTTAAAGCTGCCCGAGGAGATGCAGAAGGCCCTGAGCGGCGGCGAGATAAGCACGGGCCACGCCAAGATACTCTGCGGCATCGACGACGAGGAGCGGAGGACAGTGCTTTTTGAGGCCGCAAAGAAGGGCGCCAGCGTCCGGGAGCTTGAGGCACTCTCTCAGGCGCAGCCGAAGAAGCCCGCCGCAAAGAAGTCCCCTTCCACGGCCTTTGGCAACCAAGCTGACAAATATCTGAACGAGCTTTGCCTGTCCTTCATGGAGGAATACGGCTTCCGCCCCCAGTTCAAGCGCAAGGCGGGGGGCGCCACCACCCTGACCTTCACCTTCAAGAACGACGAAGAGCTTCGGGAATTTGCCCGCAAGGCCGCCGACCGCGGCTCCTATACCGAGACTGACGACTGAACTGCAAAGAGGTGATCCCCATAAAGACCTATACGCCTGCGAAGCGGTCGATATCGGCGATATTCCTTGTGGCCCTGTTGATACTGATAATCGGCACGGCGCTGCTTATGACTCTGGCGCTGCTGGTGAAAAAGACCTCTATCGTGCTTCTGCTGCTGTTTTACGCGGCGGCGGCCGTCACCCTTATTTTTGGGGTGCCAAGGTATTTCAAGTTCACCAGCCTCACCGTTTCCCCCGAGGAGATCTGCTACAGGAGCGGCTTTCTATCCGACAACCGGGAATATATGCCCACGGCCTCGGTAAAATCCGTGACCAGCATCATAACCCCCTTGAGCACCTTTACGGGGCTCAATTTTCTGATAATCAACGCTCTGGGTGCCAAGATCATCGTTCCCTTTATGCGCCGCGCCGAGTGCATCGACGCCGTGAACAGTATAAATGAATTTATAAGGTCAAGAAGCGCTGATTGATCTATGCACAAAAATGCACCACCCCCGTTGGGGGTGGTGCATTTTTGCTATAATATTACATTATCTCACACAACAAGCTTTGCGGCAGCCACAAGCTCAGGCTTCGTCTCCTTCTCGGTCTTTTCGGCAAGGCGGGCGTGATATCTTGTCAGCAGGCCGCCGATGTCTCCGAGGTAGAGCTGCTTGAGCTGCGACAATTTGCTGTAATCCACGGGGCGCATGAGCTCGCTGTTTTTCGGCAGCTTCAAAGCGCCGCTCTCGTCCAGCAGCCTTCCCACAAACTGCGAACAGAAAAAATGGTTCGGCCGCCTTACGGGGATGCTGAACCTGCAAAGGAGCATACCCAATATATTGTAGTGGTACTCGCTCTCCCTACACCACATTTCGTTTATCTTATTTCCAATGAACTCATATGCCTCGTCGGAGACCTCCAGCTCATAGAGGGCGCAGGGGGTTCTTGGGTGCTTGCGGTAGAGGCCCTCGGTCAGGTACTCCTTGCACATACCAGCGGGGAAGACCTTATCGGGCTGTTTGCGTGCGAAGGAATAGAAGTCATAGAGGTTGTCGTTGAGGTTGATGGCGGTATGGGTATATTTATCCCAAGTAAAGAACCGGACGATCTTAGACACGACAGATTCCGAGCGCACGAGGAGGATATATAATTTTTTTATACCTATCACGACCTTAATTCACAGCCGATATCCTCGGACTTACAATTTTTCACACAAAACATTATACACCATAAGAACCAATATGTCAAGTGGTGCACAGCGCGTCCCGGGCGCGGGCACGCAAGCTCGGGCGGTGCCCCGCCGGGGCAAGTCGCGTGAGCACTCGCAAGCTCGGGCGGTGCCCCGCCGGGGCAAGTCGCGTGAGCACTCGCAAGCTCGTTTACAACGGTGGAGGGCGCGGGGACTCCCTCGCGATACTGTGAGTAGTATTCTTGGCACGATAGGGGGCTTGGTCCTTGGCTTGATTTTTGCTTATGCCTGTGGTATAATATTCTTGTAAGCAAGGCCGCAAAGAAAGCCTTCCGAACGGCTGCACCGTGGCCTCATCCACAAAGACATCCACCTCCCCTCCGGGGAGGCACTGAGAATTTGCGTGTGCGCCCGACTGAAAGATGGTGGGGGAATTAAAAAAACCCTCCGGGGAGGCGCCGAGAATTCGCGTGTGCGCCCGACTGAAAGATGGTGGGGGAATTAAAAAAACCTCCGGGGAGGCGCCGAGAATTTGCGTGTGCGCCCGACTGAAAGATGGTGGGGGATTTAAAAAGAAAAAGGAGGAAAATATTATGAGCAAGACCCTCGTTGCCTGCTTTTCCGCAGGCGGAAACACCGCAAGGCTCGGAAGGGCCATCGCAAAGGCCGCCGAGGCCGACTTTTTTGAGATCAAGCCCGAGACGCCCTACACCGAGTCCGACATTCGCTGGACCAACCCTCTGGCCCGCTGCAACAAGGAAAAGATAGGCCGCAAGGACGTGCCCATCGTTGGCAGCGTCGAGGACTTCGAGAGCTACGACACGGTGTATATCGGGTTCCCCATCTGGTATTACGGGGCTCCGAACATCATCAGCACCTTTGTAAAGGCCTATGACTGGGAGGGCAAGAGGATAGCTCTCTTTGCCACCTCGGGCGGCAGCGACATTGGCAAGACCGCCGAAAAGCTGGCTCCCGACTTTGGGGGCAAGGGCGAGATCAAGGCCGCAAAGGTCTTCACCCGCTCTGACAAGGCCGAGGCCGTCCGCGAGTTCGTGGCGGAGGTCGATAAGGAATAACAAGGGCTGCGCCGCAGCTCCGCTTTGTGCTTGAAACGGCACCTCGTCCTCTTCGGGACGGGGTGCTGTTTTTTTGCCGTCGGGTGTGGGCGCGAAGCGCTTTTTGTTCGGAGGAGGAAATCTTCCGTTGAAACCCCTCCGTCTCGGCTGGCGCCGAGCCACCTCCCGCGGTTGCTTCGCTGCCGCTGTTCAGGGGAGGCAAAATGCTCACCCAAGTCTATGAGAGGAGCAGGGGCCACATATGCCTCCCCTGAAAGGGTGAGGTATCGCTGACGCTTGCGGAGGGGTGCTCGCCGCACGGAAAAAACGCTTCGCTCTTTCCTGATGGAGCGGCCGATCAGTCGTTGCGGCGCAGCATAAAGCCCCACCCGAGATGGGTGAGGGTTGTTTGATTTGTGCGCCCATGTTTAATTGTGCTGCGCCGCATTTTACCGATAGTTTGGTGCGTGTTTCGCGGGGTCCGCGACCAGGGCGCTGCCCTGGACCTGCCAAGCTTGGAACCGGCGAATGCGCTCCGCGGGGGGTGTTGGGGCTTATGCTTTTTTTTCTCCCCTTTCTCCAAAATCTCTATTTACATTTTTCCCTTCTTGTGCTATAATGTAATCGTATACATTGACCTTGACCTAAAGGAGTGCTTTTATGAAAACTTTAAAACTCTTCGCCTTGGCTGCCGCAGCAGCCATCTCCGCCTCGGCCTTCGGCAGCTGCGCTAAAAAGGACGACAGCTCCGCTCAGGATGCCTCGGGCGGCGACACCTCGGACAGTACCGCCGAGAATGTTACCTATTACAGCGGCGAGCATAAGGACACAGGCTGGGAGTGGGGCAACGTCGAGATAGTCGGCGGCGGCTTCGTCCCCAATATCGTCTATAACCCCACCGAGGAGGGCCTCGTCTACGCCAGGACCGATATCGGCGGCGCCTATAAGCTGGACACCGCCACCAACCGCTGGAAATGCATCACCGACTTTGTGGGCGGCGAGGACTGGAACCTTATGGGCATCGAGAGCCTTGCCACCGACCCTGTGGAGCCTAACCGCATCTACCTTGCGGCAGGCACCTACACCAACGCCGCAGGGGCCATGCTGATCTCTGATGACTACGGCGAGAACTGGCAGAAGGTGGACGTGGAGTTCCCCATGGGCGGAAACGAGGTCTGCCGCGGCTCCGGCGAGCGCCTGCAGGTGGACCCCAACGATAACAGCATCCTCTATTTCGGCTCCCGAAAGGACGGCCTTTGGCGCTCTAACGACTACGGCGCCAACTGGGAGCAGGTCAGCTCCTTCCCCACAAAGGGCGGCTATGTTGAGGACGGCTTTGCCGCAGGCCTGACCTTCGTGGCCTTCGACAAGAGCTCCTCCGAGGCAGGCGAGCCTACCAAGACTATCTTTGTGGGCGCCGCAAGGAACGAGGGCAACTACCTCTTCCGCTCCGACGACGCTGGCGAGACCTGGACCGAGATCGAGAACCCCGCAGCCGAGGGCGCAAAGGGCGATACCCAGAAGCTCCGCCCCGTACAGGGCGAGGTCTCCTCGGACGGCTACCTCTACACCACCTGGTCCTTCAGGATCGGCCCCAACAACGCCACCATGGGCGCCGTCCAGAAATACGATATCGCAAACAACACCTGGCAGGAGATAACCCCCTCCATCAAGTATTCCAACGGCTACAGCGGCATCTCCGTAAACCCCAACGACCCGAAGAACATCGTCTGCACCACCCTCTGCCTCTGGGCCATCGAGGACAACGTCTTTGTCTCCAACGACGGCGGCGAGACCTGGAGCGGCTTCTGGGATCCCGACACCAAGGAGGAGAACTATAACCTTGACATCAGCGCCAGCGAGTGGCTGGACTGGCACGGCGAGGCGAAGCTCGGCTGGTGGATGACGGGCGTCGCTATCAATCCCTTTGACCCCGACGAGATCATGTACGGCACGGGCGCCACCATCTTCGGCACCGACAACCTTACAAAGCTGGGCTCCGAGCCCGTTAACGTTTCTGTTCGGGCCATGGGCCTCGAGGAGACAGCGATATTCAGCTTTGTATCTCCCAAGCAGACCGAGGACGGCACCGCCCCGGACCTTTACTCAATAATGGGCGACATCTACGGCTTCCGCCACGACGATGTCACAGTAGCCCCCAAGGGCCACTACGGCGACTTTGCCGCAACGGACATCGACTGCGCCGCCAACGACTATAACATCGTAGCCAGAGCCACGAAGGAGACCTATTACGGCGTTGTTTACTCCACCGACGCCGGCGAGACCTGGCACGACATAGTGAACCTGCCCGAGGGCGTAAAGAAGAAGGCAGGCGGCCAGGTGCGGCTGTCCTGTGACGGAAAGATACTCATGTGGCAGAGCGGCACCCCGGGCGCCCAGGCCTCCGTCACCACCGACTGGGGCAAGACCTGGACCCTCTGCGAGGGCCTGCCCGCCAGCAGCACCATCGAGAGCGACAAGGTGAACCCTCTGAAATTCTACGGGATGTATGACGGCAGCTTCTACATGAGCGAGGACGGCGGCAAGACCTTTGAAAAGGTAGCGAGCTTCCTTATCAACAGCGTTGACTACCAGGCGGCGCCGAACCACGAGGGTGATCTTTGGCTTTCGGTAGGTGCAGGCGGAGTATATTATCTGGACACCTCGACGGGAGACATCGGGCCTGTATCGACGGTCATCCAGGACTGTGACGCCCTGGGCATCGGCGCACCCGAGAGCGAGGGGGCATACGACACACTTTTCCTGCTTGGAGAGGCCAACGAAGAGGGCCACGGGGTATACATATCCACGGACAAGGGCGCTACTTGGACGAGGATAAACGATGACACTCAGCAATGGGGCAACGTGAACCCGAAGATCGCAGGCGACCCGAAGACCTTCGGCCGCTGCTACATATCCACCAACGGCAGAGGCATAATAATGGGAAATGTAAAACAATAGGCGCAGAAGCCCTGTCACCCCCGCGGAGCGCTTAAAAAACGCGCGCGGGGGCCTCGCGTCAGAGGCTTGTCGCGGACCCGCGAAACAGGCGCAGACTTAGTGCCTTACACACGGCGCAGCACAATCAAACATGGGCGCACAAATCAAACAGCCCCCACCCATCCCGGGTGGGGGCTTTATGCTGCGCCGCTACGACTGATCGGCCCGCTCCATCAGGAAAGAGCGAAGCGATTTTTCCGTGCGGCGAGCGGCAAAGGGGTGAGCGCTCGGCAGAACCCCTCCGCTATTGTGCGAACCTCCTAAATCCCCTTGCCTCTTTTTGTACAAATAACTGATTTATATTTTAACAAATTCATAAAGGTCCATTTGTTGCACACCGACGTGCAACAAATGGACCTTTTTTGCTTATTATTAGAGGGGCTTATTGCCCCGAACACCCGTCACGGGCGGCGGCGAATGCGTCCCAAGGACCGCCGCACCGCGGGCGGGCAGAATCAAGGAGGATGAACAATGAGAGAAGTAATTCTCGGAAAGAAAACTATCGCCGTGGACCTTGGCAGGCAGGGAGAGAACAAGGCCACCACCGTGCGCTTTGACCTCCCCGAGGACTGGCAGGACCCCACAGCCACCGTCACCCTCAGGGTAACGCGCCCCGGCGAGACCGACGCCTATGTACCCGAGGACCTGACCCTCAGCGGCAGCACCCTTTTATGGCAGGTCGGCAGCGCCGATACCGACATCGAGGGCAACGGCCGCCTGCAGGTCTGCTGCGTCGCCGACGGGCGCATAGTCAAGAGCCGCGCCTTCGTCACCCACATCTCGCCCTCGGTGGGCGTCAATAACGAGACCGTCGATCCCCCCGCCCAGAGCGTCCTGAGCGCCTACCTTGAGGCCATCTCTACCCTTGCCGCAGGGGCCGAGACAAATCGCAGCAGAGCCGAGGCCTCAATGGAGCAGGCCGCCGAAAGTGCCTCCGAGGCCGAGGGCTACAGTGCCACCCTCGCCTCGCGGCTCACGGTCATCGAGGCCGAGATCCGCCAGCTGGTCCTTGCCGCCGTGGCCGAGGCCGCGGAAACAGGCACCTTAGGCGACATCGACACAGGCTTTGTCACCACCCTGAAGGAGATCAACAGCGGTCTTGCCTTCCGCGTCTGGCTGGGCACCACGGCCCAGTACAACACCCTGGCCGCAGCCGACCTGCTGGAGCCTAACGTGCTCTACATCAAGACCGACGACACCTCGGCCTCGGACATCCGCGAGATGCTCGAAAACCATTTTATGCTCATCATGGCCAACGCAAACGAGATCAATAACCTTCTCACCGCCACAGCCGACTCCACCTGGCAGCCCCTCACCATCTCC
>JAFVAN010000030.1 GCA_017480485.1 Ruminococcus sp.
CCCGCCGGCGCAGGTCGCGTGAGCACTCGCAAGCTCGGGCGGTGCCCCGCCGGCGCAGGTCGCGTGAGCACTCGCAAGCTCGGGCGGTGCCCCGCCGGCGCAAGTCGCGTGAGCACTCGCAAGCTCGGGCGGTGCCCCGCCGGGGCAAGTCGCGTGAGCACTCGCAAGCTCGGGCGGTGCCCCGCCGGGGCAGGTCGCGTGAGCACTCGCAAGCTCCTTCACAATGGTGAAATGTGTCGGGGCTCCCTCGCGATACGGTGGCTCGGATATAGGCTTGTTGGGTGTCTACGGTTATTTTACACTAAGCGAGGGGATGGCACGCATCACCTCATACTAAAATTTTTAACAAATTTCTCCCACCCCCTTGCAATCTGCCGCCATTTGTGCTACAATCAAGTTAGCGTTCGCTAATTCGATCGGAGGTTTATCAAATGTACATTGAAATAAAAAACGCGGTAAAAAAATACGGGACCGGAGAGAACGCCGTCTATGCCATGAACGGTGTGGACCTTGGCATCGAGGAGCACGAGATCGCGGTGATACTTGGACCCTCGGGCTCGGGGAAAAGCACGCTGCTGAATATGCTTGGGGGCATCGACACCCTTGACGAGGGCAGCGTCACTGTCGGCGGCGAGGAGGTCTCGGGGCTCTCAAAGCGTAAGCTCACGGACTTCCGCCGCAGGGACATCGGCTTCGTGTTCCAGTCCTACAATCTTATCCAGGACCTGACGGTGAGGGAGAACGTTGAGACCGTCGCGGATATCTCAAAGGAGCCGCTGGATATCGACGAGCTGCTTGAAGAGCTTCGCATGACCAAGTACAGGGACCGCTTTCCAAGGGAGCTTTCAGGCGGCCAGCAGCAGCGCACCGCCATCGCAAGAGCTCTGGTGAAAAATCCCGCCCTGCTGCTCTGCGACGAGCCCACGGGGGCGCTGGATTCCAAGTCCTCTCGGGATGTGCTGTCAATGCTCGAAAGGGTCAACAAGGTCTACAAGACCACAGTCGTCATAATCACCCACAACGAGGGCATCGCCGCCATGGCCGACAGAGTGATACGCATACACGACGGCAGGATAACCGAGAACAAGCTCACCGAGGGCAAGACCCCTGTCAGTGAGCTGGTGATATGAAAGAGGCGCCGATATGACACTTAACAGGCGCTATCTGCGCAATTTCAAAAGCAGCCTTTCCTTTTACATAAGCACCGGGCTGATAACCGCGCTTGTGGTCTATATGTTCATCGCCATGTCCGCAAGCTACAAGGCCGCCAAGGAGCACGTTGAGCAGAGCATCAAGGACACCGCCCGAGAGGACGGCCAGTTCACCCTGTATAACGAGATGACGGACAGCGACATCTCGGACTTCGAGCAGGAGTATGGTGTTACCATCGACAGGATAAGCTATAAGGAGGCGGAGGTGCTGGAGGGCGCCGACTCCGACAAGCCTGAGGTGACCCTGAGGCTCTTTGCTCCCCCGAAGAGACTGGATAAATACGAGCTGAGCGCAGGCGACGACCTCTCCTCAGACAGCGATATCCTTATCAACGAGCAGTTCGCCACCGCCTGCGGCATCAAGATAGGCGACAGCCTTACCCTTTCCTCTGCGGAGGGAAGGATGAGCTTCAAGGTCGTGGGCTTCATGATCCGCTACGACTATTTCTTCTGCCTGAAAAATCCCAACGACACCTTCAGCGTCTCCACCGAGTTCGGCATAGCCCAGCTGACACAGGGGGGCTTCGACAAGCTCACAGGCGGCACTGCCCCCAACTACTACGCCATAAAGTATTCCGAGGACAACGAGACCCAGGTGAGGCGGGAGCTCTACAGCCGCTTTATGACCTCGGGCTACATACCCTCTGCCCTCAACAACCGCATCCAGACCCCCGAGGACGAGCTGGGCTCTCTTGAGACCATGTCCTACGTCATCCTGCCTGCCGCCATTCTCTTTGTGGTGATACTCATTGCGGCGGTGCTGGGCAGAAAGGTGAAGAACGAGCTGAAAATGATCGGCATCCTAAACGCCCTCGGCTACCGCAGGGGAGAGCTGGCAGTGCATTACAGCCTCTTCGGCGCTATCCCGGGGCTGCTGGGCGGAGCGCTGGGAGTGCTGCTGGGCCTGTTTGCCACCGAGCCCATGGTGGGCGTGATGTTCGAGAGCAAAATGGAGCCCCTTCCCATAAGCTACGGAACGGCCCCTGCGGACATCATCATAGGCATTGCGGCGCCCACCCTTTGCTACACAGCCGCCGTGTTCTTCACCGCGCTGCTGACAGTCAAGGGCACCGCCATCGAGATGATAAAGGGCACAGGCTCCAAGCACCGCAGGCTCTCTCTGCGGCTGTCGGGGCTAAAGGCCCACTTCCGCACAAAGTATAAGCTCAGGATGATCTTCGGCAGCTTTGGCAGGACCCTGACCGTCATCTTCGGCCTGACCGTGGGAGGACTGGTGCTGTCCTTCTGCCTTGCCTGCATCGACTCCCTGCAAAACTACGTTGACAAGAGCGTTGATGAGCTGGGCAGCTATGAGTACGAATATTTCTTGAACACCGTTCTCCTGCCCGAGGACACCCCGGAGGAGCTCATGCCCGATGCGCAGGCCCAGCAGCGCATCCGCAGCGCCCTTGCAGGCACAGATGCGGAGGAGATACTTACCGCCTCCTTTGCGGTGGAGGGCAGCAGCGACTACCTTACGCTTATGGGAATGGACGACAACCCCTATATGCGGCTTGAAACAGCTGACGGCGAGGCCCTTGCCGAGGAGGACGGGAAGTATTACCTCTCCTCAATGGCCGCCATGATCTACGGCGTTGAGGAGGGCGACGAGATCACCTTCTCGGACATTTCCTCCATGCAGGAGCATACGGTCACGATAGACAAGATATTCGACTGCGGCTCTCAGTGCCTGCTGGTCACCACCAACGCCACAGCGGCAGAGGCCGTGGGCTCCCTGCCCGCGGGCAGCTGCAACTGCATAATGAGCGAGAGCCCCATCGCCCTTGATGAAGGGGACATACTCAAATCCTTCACCAAGCAGAGCCTTAAAAAGCAGCTTGAAGAGAACGTGCTGGATTCCATGAAGCAGCTGATGTCCGTGATCTACATCCTGGGCGGCCTGCTGCTGGTGACGGTGGTGTTCCTGATGGTGAACGTGATACTCAGCGAGAACCTTGTGAACATCTCGATGCTAAAGGTGCTGGGCTATCACGACAACGAGATAAACCGCATCATGACCCATGTATACCACATCGTAGCCTTCATCGGCATCACCCTCGGCCTTGCAGCAGGCTTCGTTGCAGACCGGGTGAACTTTGAAAAGAGCGCCGCCGTCTACAACTGCTATGTGGACAACAAAATGACCCTTTCCTCCGTCCTCATCTACTACGGAGTGTCGCTCATAAGCTACGCTCTGGCGCTTGTCCTCCTTGGCAGAAAGACAGGCAGAGTAAGCATGGTGGAGAGCTTGAAGGATAACAGGGAATAGTGGTAAACAGCAGGCTGTTTCACGAATGGCCTTCCGCTAAAAAAGGTATCCCACCCCCGCAGGGGTGGGATACCTTTTTTAGCATCATATCAAGCCAGATGCGGGTGCTTCTGCCGTTGCCCTCCATAAAGCGGAAAATCCTTGTCGGAATCCAAGCCGCTCCACAGGTGCAGGACCAACTTTTCTGAACCTATTTTTTGCGCCAGTACGCAATTCATCTCAAACAATCCAAGCGCCTTTTCGGTATCGCCCGACTCGTTTCGGCTTATCAGATCGCCTACATTTTTCTCAACATGAAAGACGGGGAACGGTTTAGGAAAATCTCTTAGAAACGTTGCTGTTTCGTCGATCCTATCATACCAGTCATCGTACATCATAAACTCAAAACCGTCACATTCAAGACGCTTTGCACACTCGTTCAGCAACGTGTAGTCTCTGCCGTTCGGTCTGCCGATAAGCGCTCCTGTTGAGCATAAAATTCTGTTCATTCCACATCACCTCAAAAATATGTCTATAAACTCAGAGGTTGTGCCAATCACATCTGTCAGAATATCCTATGATTGACATAGCAAGCTGTCACTTTACCGCTCGGCTCTATCACAAATTTCGACATTGATCCACCGCTGCCGTTAAAGCGGTATTTTTGAATATCCTCAAAGCTGTACCCCATTATCATCGACTGCAAAAAGCTGAGTGTTGTTCCGTGAGATACGATAAGTATTCGCTCTTCGTCATTCTCCGTTATCTGCTTGTAAAACGGAGTCAGCCTTTCCCAAAGCTCCCTGTCCGACTCCGCATCGGGGAACGGCTTGTAGTCGGGGTCATAGCCGTTTTTCGGGGCTTCATGCTCGTAGTACCAGTCTCTCGGCTTGCCGTTGCCCTCGCCTGCATTGACCTCTCTTATCAACTCGGAATACACAGGCATGATGTTAAGTGAGCGATTCATTTCCTCGGCGGTCTGCACGGCACGGGGCTGATCGGAGCAGTACATCTTGAATCCTCTGTGACAGTCCTCCCACAACAGCCACTTGCCGACCTCAAAGGCTTGCTGTCTGCCCCTCTCGGTGAGACTCCATTCACCCCACGCACCGATGTGACCGTTTACATGATGCTCAGATTCCGTGTGCTGAACGGTGATTATTATTTTGCGTTTCTTACGGCTGAAAAACTCCAAGATGACTTTCTCAGCACACTCTTTCCCGAACCAACCTTCGCCCTTGCCCAGCTTCGGGTATAGTCTGTGCAGTGCGTCGCTCTCACTATCCGATAGCTCGGATATATCTGTTTCGGTACGGCTCACGGGAACAGCGACCAGCTTATTGTCACCGTCTGAACGGCAGAACACGCCTATAACACAGACGGGTATCTCATCGCCAAGCTCGCACGGCTCGTCGGTCACAACTATCACATCAAGGTGTTCACAAGGCGGCGTTCCCGACTCCTTTATCCACCCTGACGGGAAAGGTACATTTCTGATATACGATAAGCTGTCGCAGTCCTTCGCCTCAAAAGTGTCTGTGTTCGGCATATAGCGCATTCGCTTTTTGTAGTCCTTTGTCTGTTCTATTTTTGCTGTGTATGTCATAGGCTCATTCCTCCGTCGGTTTTTATGAATTCATTATATCACAGATCACTTGTATTTTCTTGATTATTTGCGTAAAATATCAAACACATGATTCTTTTCAAGATCACTGATGATCGCTTTTGGCAAAAGCTCTCTGCACTGTCATACCTCCTTGTCAAATTTTATTTGGGAATATTATACCATGCACCCCGCTGCCTTATCAATAATTATAGACAAAGCTTTAAAATTTTTTTACTATTTATGGAAAAGCCACAGACCGCGCCGCGCTTTGTGAGCATATTGCACAACGCCAAAATGCAGCCCCCTCACCCCTTGACCGCCCCTCAAACATAAGGTATAATAAAACCGAAGACACCTATCATCCACGAAAGGCGGAGGACATATGAGACTTTTTATCGCAGTCAGCTTCACACCGAAAATGAAGGACGCCCTGCGCTCGGTACAGGAGCAGCTTAAAAAGCAGGGCGTCAGCGGCAACTACACCGCCGCCGAGAACCTCCACCTGACCCTCGCCTTCATCGGCGAGCAGGACGACCCAGAACGGGTACTGGAGGTGATGAGCGGACTTAGCTTCAGGCCCTTTGAGCTTAAGCTTCGGGGCCTCGGCAGCTTCGGCAGGCTGTGGTGGGCGGGCCTATCGGCCGACAGTGAGCTGACAAGAAGCGCCGCCGCCCTCAGGCACCTGCTGTCAGAGGCGGATATACCCTTCGACCGCAAAAAATTCCGGCCCCACATCACCCTCATAAGAGAGCCCGACAAGGACCGTCTCCCCGAGGTCACCATCCCCGAGGCCGCCATGACCGTTGACCGCATATCCCTGATGCGCTCCGACAGAGGCAAGCGAGGCATGATCTACACCGAGCTCGGCAGCATCACCGCCGAAAAAATGAATAGTGAATGATCAAGGCCTCGGCAAAGTGCCTCATGAAAATCAATTTTCATTTTTTGCTTATGCGGCGGGGGAATACCCTTTTTCGGCCTAAGTTCCCCGAGGGACAGCGCAAAAAATGAAATGATGACCGCAATATTTAATTAGCGCCGACCGCCGAACTGAGCTATGATCAAAGCATAAGCAGAACGAAAAGGGGAGTGATCGAATGAACGAAAGAACAAGAAGAAGGCTTAAAAGCCTTGGACTGTGCCTTGCGGCGCTGGCGGCGGCGGGGGCTCTGTCCTGCTGCGGCAAGGGGGATGACAGCTCTGAGCCCGCCAAGAGCGAAGGCCCCGCCGAGGACAGCTTCGTGCCTCAGACCTTTGATTCAAACGTGATAGGCAGCGACGGCGGCTATTCCTACGAGCTCTGGAAGGACAGCGGCGACGTGGAGCTCACCCTCGGGCAGGGCGGCGCCTTCTCCTGCAAGTGGGAGAACATTAACAATTCCCTTTTCCGCAGGGGTCGGCGCTTCGACTGCACCAAGACCTATGAGGAGCTTGGAGATATCTCCATCGACTACGGCGTTGACTACCGTCCCGACGGCAATTCCTATATGTGCGTCTACGGCTGGACCAGAGAGCCGCTGGCGGAGTATTACATCGTGGAGACCTGGGGCTCCTGGAGGCCCCCGGGGCAGGCCGAGTGCCTCGGCACCGTTACCTCTGACGGCGGCACCTACGATATCTACCGCACCACCCGCGTTGACCAGCCATCTATCGACGGCACCAAGACCTTCGAACAGTATTGGAGCGTAAGGCAGGAAAAGCCCGAGACAGACGGCACAAGGCTCGAGGGCACCATCTCCGTCACACAGCATTTCGATGCCTGGAACAAGGCGGGCCTCGAGCTCGGGAAGATGTACGAGGTCGCCCTGAACATCGAGGGCTATCAGTCCAAGGGCTCCGCCGAGGTCTACAAAAACGAACTGAAAATAGAAAAAGAATAATGGATAGAAAAAATGAATAATGGATAATCAAGGTGCCGGTGCGGACAGATCATAAAATCATCGCCGAAGGCGATACCTTAATTATTCATTATTCATTATTCGTTTTTCACTATTCATTGAGCGAAGCGTTTCAGCTCAGCCTGACCACCAGCGTGGCGGCGAAGCAGCCGTCCTTGATCTCTGCGTAGACCTCGCCGCCCATGAGGGTCATGAGCCGCTTGCAGATGAACAGCCCGAGGCCGTTGCCCCGCTTGCCCTCGGCGTTGCTGCCCCGATGGAAGCTCTCGAAAAGCTGGGGCAGCTCCTTCTGCTCAAGGGTGCAGCCCGTGTTGGTCACCGTTATCAGCTGGCAGCCGTCCACCTTGTCGAAGCTGAGGGCTATCTCCCTGCCGTCGCCGTATTTGATGGCGTTCTCTATCAGGTTTTGCAGGCACTCCCCAAGGCGGTCGGGGTCGCAGGAGAGTATGCAGTCACGGTATTCGCGGACCAAGAGCGCCGTGCCCGAGGCCGCCAGCTGGGCCGAGTAACGGGCCTCGATCTTAGACAGCACCTCGCCAAGGAACACTTCCCCCTGCCGCACCTCAAAGCTCATGAAGTCCTCGCCGGAGGCTCTCGTGATCTCGCTTACAAAGCTCTCTATCTCGTCGGCGCGGGTGTTGATGCTCTCGGCGGCGGCGCGGCGCTTTTCCTCGTCGGTGTAGAGGCCTCGGGCAAGGGCCTTGGCGTTTAGCTTGATGGCCGAAAGAGGCGTCTTGATGTCGTGGGACAGGGACAAAAGCAGCAGCTTCTTGTCCCGCTGCATTGAAAGCTCCCGCTGCCTGTCCTCCTCTATCTTCTCCCGCAGCAGGTTCACGCCCCAGGTGAATTTTCCAAGGAAGCGCCCCCGCTCCTCGGGGATGGGCACAGCAAGGTTCCCTCGGGCCAGCTCCCTGGGCACCTCGTCGATGCGCAGGAATGGCAGGATGACCTGCCGCCCGATGTACCACAGCACCCCGCACAGCAGCACAAAGAGCCCCAGCAGTACCAGACCCACCCTGACGGCGGTGGCGTGGCCCTTCTCGGCCCGATATTCTACCCGATAGAGCCGCCCTCCTGCTTCAACGATCACATAGGGCTCGTCGCTTTGGTAGAGCTCGCTGCCCTCCCCGGGGTAGACACCCGTCAGGTGGGGGTAGGCCCCAAGGTCATAGCTGCCCGAGGTATCAAGCTCGTCCGCAAGGCGCTTGGCCTCCACACGGTACTCTCCGCTCAAAGCTCTTTCCTGCTTTATCACGATCAGCTCCGCCACGGCGGCCAGCAGCAGGAAGAGCACCACCGCCGTGACACAGAGCCTTCTGTAGGCCCTCATTGGAACTTATACCCCACGCCCCACACCGTAAGCAGGTGTCGGGCGTTTTTGGGGTCGTCTCCCAGCTTCTGCCGCAGCTTGTTGATGTGGACGTGGAGGGTCTGGAGCTCCGAGTCGCTGTCGCTGCCCCAGACGCTGGTGAAAAGATATTCCTTTTTCAACGTCTTGCCGCTGTTCTGCACCAACAGCGCCAGCAGCTCGAACTCCTTTGCGGTCAGCTCCAGAGGGGCGCCCTCCAGCTCGGCGGTCTTGTCTGCAAGGTTCAGGGTCACGCCTCCCGCAGAGATCAGGCTGCGCTGGTAGCGCCGCTTGAAGATGCCCCTGATCTTCGCCATGAGGATGTCGATGTCGTAGGGCTTTTCGATGTAGTCGTCGGCCCCAAGGTCGAAGGCCCCGAGCTTGTCCTCCTTGTCGGTCCGGGCGCTTACGATGAGGATGGGGGTGTCGGCGTCCTCCCGCAGCTTCGAGCAGACGGCAAAGCCGTTGACGTCCGGCAGGTTGATGTCCAGCACCACCAGCCGCGCCCCGTAGCGCCTGAAAAGCTGCACCGCCCTTTCGCCGCTCTCCACCGCCGAAACGGTGTAGCCCTCGGCCCTTAGGAAATCCGTCAGCAGCCCGCAAAGCTCCCTGTCGTCCTCAACTATCAGAATATCCAGGCTCTCCGCCATAAGCTCACCCCCACAGCTATTGTACTATACTTTTATAATAAAATCAAGTGCACAGCGGTCCTAGCGCGGACGGCGCAATGCCGCCTTTGGGTAGAAAGGTGCAGGAGACAGGCTTTGTGTGACGGCGGGCCGTAGCTTGGTGCGAGCTTAAAACGCTGCCTACGTTTATTTTACACTAAGGCGTGCACCACGCTGGTCGCGTGCCGCTGGCAAGCCAGCTTACAACGGTGGGGGCCGCGAGGGCTCCCTCGCGATACGGCGGCCCTTATCTCCGCTTCCAGCTACCATCCCTGCTCCATGAGCCAGTTGTTGAGGTCGCGCTCGCGGGAGCGGAGCTCTGTGTCGCCGCCCTCGAAGTGGCCCAGCTCCTTCTCGCCCATTATGCCGCCGTCCACGATGTAGAGCACGCGGCTGCACTTGGCGGCCACCTTGGGGTCGTGGGTGACGCAGAGGATGGTGGTGCCGTCTCGGTTGAGGGACAGCAGCTCGTTCATCACCTCGTCGGAGCTGGCGCGGTTAAGGGCGCCCGTGGGCTCGTCGGCAAAGATCATCTTGGGGGAATTTATCATCGAGCGGGCGATGCAGGCCCGCTGCAGCTGGCCCCCCGACACCTCGTTGATGTCGTTGCCTGACACGTCCGCGATGCCCAGCCGCTGCATAAGGGCGCGGCCCCGCTCCTCGGTGCGGCGGCGGCTATCGGTGTTCTTCTTGGACTTCACCGCAGGCAGGATGATGTTGTCCAGCACCGAAAGATTTTTCATCATGTACATCTGCTGGAAAATGAAGCCCATCTCGTCCAGCCTCATGCGGGACAGCTCCTTGTCCGAGAGCTTGGCGGTCTCCCGCCCCGCAAAGATGACCTCTCCCGCCGTCACCCTGTCCATGCCGGAGACGCAGTACAGCAGGGTGCTTTTGCCTGAGCCCGAGGGCCCCATGACCGCCACCATGTCCCCCTCATAGATCTCAAGGTCGATGTTTTTCAGGACGTTGTTCTGTCTCTTGTTCACGATATATGTTTTGCAGAGTCCCTTTGTCTGTAGGATAGTGTTCATTGCTTTTCCTCCTGTGTTCTGTGGTGTAGGCTCGGATGGATCATTCGATAGAGGCCGTGTCGCCGGCCTTGACCGTGTTTGTGTAGAGGGCTGTGAGGAAGGCCCCCGCCGTGGTCACGCCGATGATGATCGCGGGGCAGACCGCAAGCAGCTCCAGCGGGTCAAAGACGCACTTTATGCCCGAGACGTCGCCTATCAGCAGGCAGATCCTGTTCATAGCAGCGTTGCTCAGGGGCGGCAGCACCGCCAGAGACACCGCACAGGCCAGCACCGAGACGATAACGAACCTGAGAGTGTGCTGTAGGATCACGCTGCCGCTGCCGACGCCCACGGCCTTCATCAGGGCGATCTCGCTCTTTTCCTTGGAGATGAAGCTTCTCTCCATCAGCACCGCGATGAGCGCCGTGACTATCACCGTCAGTATCGTAATGACTGTCTTGATGGCGTCCAGTGTGTCGGAGATGCCTGTGAAGTTCTTTATCATTTCCGAGGTGGTGTAGACCTGCTCACAGTCGGTGAGCTCCTTTATCTTTTCAATGTTCTTTTCTATCTGCTCCTTGTCGGGGTCGCCGTCGAAAAGTATCTGCACCCCCACGAAGCCGCTGACGGTGGAGTGGCCCGGATCAAAAGCCCTGCTGAGGTAGGCCGAGTGGGAGCTGAAGGTGGGGTGGCGGCCGGTGATGATGAATTCCCTCTCTGTGCCGTCGATGTCCAGAGTAATGCGGTCGCCGATCTCCACATCAAGGTCCTCGAAGGCGCTGGCGGTGAGGGCGATCTCGTCGGGCCTTTCAGGGGCCGAGCCAAGGTCAACGGACAGCTCCTCCTCGATGCTTCCCGTGATATGGTACAGGTCCAGCTTCGCCCTTTTGTCTCCGCTTCCGGCAAGGCAGTTGTTGATGGTGGTCATGGAGCAGGAGGCGGGCATACCGTTGTCCGAGAGAAGCTTTTCAGTCTCTTCCACCAGCTCGGCGGCTCTGGTCTGGTCCTTGCACACATCGGCGTAGTAGACGGCGTCAAGTATGTTGACGTGGCTTTTTGGGATGTCGAAGAGCTGGTAGATGCTGTCGCTCTGCAGGGTCAGTGAGAAGGAGGACATGAGCCCGATCATCAGGAAGCAGAGGACGAAGATGACAGTCATTATCCCAAACTGCTTTGGGGCGCTGAGCACGTCGTTGACGGCCATAAAGCCCGTGGAGGGCAGCCTTGAGCGGCCCAGATGCAGAAGGCTGCGCTTGCCGAAGCGCTCGCCTGTCTGGCCGCTGCGGACGGCGTCGATGGGGGAGAGCTTTTTCACCCGCCTTGTGCAGCCGTAGCAGAACAGCAGTATAAGCGCCACCACCGCCGCCGAGCTTACAAGGCCCATGAGCCTGCTGCTGTCGTTCTCAAAGACCATGTTTTTGGAAACGGTCCTGAGCATCATGCTGCTGAGGGGCAGGGACCCGAGAAAGCCCACCGCCGCCCCGATGACCGAGATGGCCAGATACTTGATGATATACAGCCCGCGGATGCTGCGGTCGGTTATGCCCACGGCCTTCATCACGCCTATCTCCCTGAACTCCTCGGCAATGGTGAAGCCGATGGTGAAGCGCAGCACAACAAAGGCAGTGACCATCAGCACTATGCTTATCACCATCATTATATAGGCCGCGATCATGTCGTAGAGGTAGATGCTCTTCTGGCTCTCGCTTGTGGAGAGGTACACGCCGTCGAAGTCCTTAATGGCCTCGCTTATCTCCTCCTTGTCGGCGCCGTTGATGGAGAGGGCCTTTATATACATAAAGTGGGTCTCCTCCTCCTTGCCTATCAGGTCGAAGTCCTCGCGGTCAAGGAGCAGGTAGGGGTTGCTGGTGCTGTCGTTGCTGAAGATGGGGCACTTTAAGCGGCCAAGATATTCAAGTGTGATCTCGGTGCCGCCGACGGTGAGCTCCACCATGTCCCCCTTCTTTATTTCAAGGTCGTTAAGAAAGGAGGAGGTAGCGTAAAAGCCCCCCTTGGGAACGCCCTCGAGGGGGCTGTTGTCGTCGTCGTAGACCTTGGTGTACATCTCGTCCTCGGAGAACAGGACCGCGGGGTTTATGAAGTTTTCCAGCCTTTCCCCATGCAGCCTGAAATTCTTTGAGCTCATGACGAAAAGGCCGTGGGTGGTCCTTACTTCCTTCACCGAGGGCAGGGCGCGTATTTTTTCCTCGGCCTCCCGGGCGTCCTCCTCCACAAAGGTGGAGATGTTCACGGTGATATCCGGCACATCCGAGATCTCGAAGTAATGGTCGATGCCGCCCGTAACGGCAATGATGTTATTGACCGAGGCCGACGCGAACATAGCCGACAGCGCCACGAACAGCAGCAGTATGACATTCATGGTCTTCCTGCGCCGCAGGTCCTTTTTGAGTATTCTCAAAAACATACACACACCTCATTATCCAGAGTTCGGGAGCTCCCGACATCGGTCCGTTTCTCCCTATGCTCTGATGATAGCATAATAATTCTTAAAAAGTCTTTAAGTTTATTTTTTCCCGATAAGCGCCCGACCGAAAGCTGGTGGAGGAAATAAAAAAGAAAACAGACCGAAGCAACAAAGATCGCCTCGGCCTGTTTTATCTTATGAAAGGTTCAGGAAAAGTCTGTCTGTGGGGGTCAGCTCGGAACGGTGGTAGCGGAGGGCCTTGTGCCGTCGAAGTAATCTGCGAAGGCGTAGCCCAGCTGGCCGTTGTAGTCAACGTAGAGCCAAGCGCCGTTCACGATGGCGTAGGCTGTTACCTTTGTGCCCTTGGGGATAACTACTATATTAGTAGACTTGGAGCTGGGCTCGGGGTGCAGCCACACGCCGTCCTTAACGGTCATCTCTGTGGCGCCCTCTGCGGCAAGCTTGGTCTGGTAGGGGTCTGCATCTCCGTCCTTGGTGGTGGTGGCCTTCTTGGTCTCGGTCACTATCGCTGCGGTGGTGGTAGTGGTGGTGGAGTAGTTTGGCGCCGCAGTGAGCCTTCCGGTCTTGCGCTCTTCGGTATTGTCGGAGCTGAACAGGCTCTTGGCGAACATCATTATTACGATGATGACCACCAGGGCGGTTATCATAACGGCGATAATGCCCTTAACAACGTCCGCGACGTTGACGGTGGCTTCCTCTTCCTCCTCGTACACGGGCCTTTTCTTTTTAGTGCTCATTCTATGTTCTCCTTCCAAAAAGTGTTATATTCCCCATAAATTTTATGTACACGTTCGACATATATACTAATTATACACCCCTTCTCCCAATATGTCAATTAAGAAACGGTTACACTTTTTTTTAATTCCCCCACCATCTTTCAGTCGGGCGGACACGTGGAGTCTCAGCGCCTCCCCGGAGGGGAGGTGGGCGCCTTTGTGGATGAGGCGGCGGTGCAGCCGTTCGGAAGGCTTTGTGCGGGTGGTCCTTTGCGGGCCGCTGTTTCGCGAGGGAGCCCCCGAGTATCACACTGTTGTAAGCTGGCTCTGCCAGCGGCACGCGACTTCGGCCGTGCGCCGTTAGCACCCCGGAGGGGAGGTGGGCGCCTTTGTGGATGAGGCGGCGGTGCAGCCGTTCGGTGGGCTTTTTAATTCCCCCACCATCTTTCAGTCGGGCGGACACGTGGAGTCTCAGCGCC
>JAFVAN010000003.1 GCA_017480485.1 Ruminococcus sp.
GCCGGTCAAGTTGCTGTAAATGCAATCATCACTGTAACAGAAAGTTGCCGTCAACTCCTTGCAGCCCAGGAGTGTACAATATTTATCATAAGGGCATTGAAGCACATCTACACGCAATCGCTTGTTATCGGCTTCATAGAATTTTGTTTTAAATCCGGCTTCTTCGTTAAAAGAAACAGAGAGCATCTTGGAAAATGCCTTGAGAAACAAAGAACGCATAAAAGTCGGCTTTGTCAGGCGGCGCAAACGCTTCATATCAGGCTCTACTCCAATGCGAATTGCTTCCATTAGTAAATCGATCGCCTGTTCACTTGGAATATGCTGTATCATCTGCCTATACAGTGCAGCACGGGGGAAAATCATCTTGTCTGTGTGGTCTTTCTCCTTTTTAGGCAAGCCGACATACTCCCTGCAAAGCGCATTACATTTTTTAACCGCTTCATCAACAATGGATACAGTCGCTTCTTCTCCAAGCTGCTCTTTCAAAGTGTCCAGAACATATTTATATCCGTTATTCTTTTCATAGTATTTTGCTGTGAGCATAGTATTACTCCTATAAATTCCGATTTACCTTATTAACAACACAAAACTTAAAAGGGACTTTTTTATCGGCCGAATGGCCGTCAGTCGCCAACGGCGACACCATAACTATTCACTGTTCACTGAGCGAAGCGTTTCCAATTATCAACTATCAACTATCAATTATCAACTAGCTTGAACCCTATCCCCCATACCGCCTCGATGTACTCTCGCCCGCCTGCCTGCCGCAGCTTGCGCCGCAGGTTGGAGATGTGCATTTTCAGCGAGCTTTCGGTGCAGTCGGGGGTGTCCTCGGCAATGCGGTCAAGGATGCTTAGCTTCGCCACTGCCTGACCGTGGTTTATCATCAAAAGCTTTAGGATGGCGAACTCCGTGCGGGTGAGCTTTACCTCCTGCCCCTCGGCGGTGACAATGTGGCTCTCGGTGTCAAGAGTCAGGCCGCCGCTTTTCAGCAGGGCAGCCGTGCCCGTCGGTCTGCTGCGCAGCGCAACGGTTATTCGGGCCAGCAGCTCGCTTATCTCGAAGGGCTTTGTGATGTAATCCACAGCGCCCCCCAGCAGCAGCTTGACTTTATTTGCGGTATCTATCTTGGCGCTTACCACGATGACGGGGATGCTCCGTATCTTCGGCAGCAGCTCCTCTCCCGAAAGCCCGGGCAGCATAAGGTCAAGCAGCACAAGGTCCGGCTTTTCCTGCCCAAGAAGCAGCAGCGCCTCGGTCCCCGAATAGGCCCGCAGCACCGAATAGCCCTCCTGCACCAGCACTCTTTCCAGCATATCCCCGATGGCTTGGTCGTCATCTATAACAGCGATGGTTTGCTTTTCCATTTCTATCCTCCGTGTGTGTTTGCTTTCTTGATTATAGCACAACTCAGATAATTATTCAAGTCCCGGGCGTTGTGTCTCGTGCAAAAGCTGCAGCTAAAAACATTCATCAAATATTAACTTTATTTTAACAACCGCTCCCGCCCATAGGCGCACAATTATTTAGAGCGGGAAAGCAGGGAGGTGGAGCTGTGGCCGCGGATAAGACCTTTGACAGACTGTACGAGAGCACCAAGCAGAGCGTGCTGATATACATTGCGGCCCGCTGCCGCAGCATAACGGATATCGAGGATATCTATCAGGAGACCTATCTGCGGGCCTACGATGCCCTGCGGCAGCGTAGGGAGCTGCGGGACCCCGAGGCCTTTGTGATGGGCATTGCAAAGCACTGCGTCTCCCACTACTATTCCGTCCTGCAGCGGATGAAGCTGAGAATACAGCCCGCGCCGCGGGAGGAAACCTCTGAGCTCCCTGACCTTGCGGACGACGAGGACCTTGAGGAGCTTGTGGCGGACAGGCTGCTCTACGAGGAATTGTATAACGACATATGCACCCGCCCGCCGACTGTCCAGAGGATGTTTTATCTGCACTACCTGCTGGAGCTGCCCCTCTCACAGACCGCTGAAGCCCTCGGCCTCACCGAGGGGCAGGTAAGGCAGCAGCTTTATAAGACCGTCCGCGAGCTCAGACGGAAATACGGAAGGAGAGACGCCGAATGAAACAGAAGGACCTTTTCAGAAACGCCCTGAGGCAGGGTGCTGGCCTGCCCACCGAGCGCTCCTCCTCGGATATCCTGGCTGCCGGAAAGAGCCGCGCTCGGGTAAGGCCATCCCTTGCGGGCTATGCGGCGGTGGCAGCGGCCTCGGCAGTCATCGCGGGGAGCGGGGTGCTTTTCGTTATGAGCTCCCGCAGCACCGCAAAGCCCGAGCTATCAGCCAACGATGCTTCGCAGGCTCTCTCCTCGTCGGAGGAGATAAGAGCCGAGAGGACCATCGACCTTTCGGCGCTTCAAGGCCTCTTAGAGGATATCAGTGAGAGCCCCGAGCTTTTCGACTACTCGGCCTCCCGCACCCGTCTTGACATTGATAAGGGCGAGGAGGAGATGTACTATATCTCAAACGAGAGCAAGGACGAGGCGGCGGCAGAAACGCTGCGCTCTGTCGCCTGCTACTTCTCGGAAGCAGAGCTTGAATACCTCGGGCGCGGCACGACGGAGAAAAACATTGACGCCGATCGGGACGTCTATCGGCTCTTTACCAGCGCCGCCGAAACGCTTTCCGTCTATGGCGCCGCAGGCAGCGATGATCTGCGGGCCCTCTCATATTTCTGCGAAGGGGGAGAGGTCTATCTCTCCTTCAGCGGCGCGGACGGCTATGTGGGCGCCGACACGGTCATGAAGTATTTCAGGGTGAAAAATGCGGCCACGCCGCCGCTTTTTGAGGACGGCCTTGCACAGCTGCCCGACTGGACCAAGTCCATGACCTATCTTGATATCTCCACGGGGCAGCGCACCGTGACCCTCACCGACCCCGAGGGCAAGGTGAGCTTTGACATCACTGTGGAGGAGGGCAGCGGCCCGCCCCGAGTCACCGTGAGCCCCCTGAGGCTGCCCGAGGACACCACCATGGCCGAGAGCCTGCTGTCCCTGCGCCTCGAGCCCGTGAGCGACCGCCCCGATGATACGGCCCTGCGCCGCGACCAGCCCTTCCGCAGCGGTGTCATCACCTTCGAGGATGAAGAGAACGGCTATACCGCAGATGACATTGCCTACGTGCGGGTACGGCTGTGGCTCAACACCTCTCGGCACTCGGGGCAGGACTACGCCTACGAGCTGATGGCGGATATCTGTCTTTGAATTTACAATTTCATAACAACTAAAAGGCTCCCTTCGGCACATAGAGTTTAGAAATCAGATGTTAGAGGTTAGATCGCACCGTATCTCACCTCTAACCTCTCACCTCTAACCTCTAAAAGGAAAGGAGTCTTTTCTATGAAAAAAATATTTGTTATCATGCTTTCGGCGCTCATCCTCGCGGCCTGTGCAGAGGCCCCCGAGGAGGTAAAGCGGGAGAACGAGGTGCTTGACCGCACGGAGGACGCCGTTCGGGAGAACGCCGAGGACAGCAGGGACGAGCTTACCCTCTCCACTATGGAGGAGATAAGGGCGGCCCTCGAAAATGACATCCGGCAGAACGCCACCAACGTCAGCGCCGCGAAGGTCTTTGTCAGCGACGCCGAGTCCATGCCCGTCTATACTATCAAGCGCCACTTCGGCACAGTGGATGTCTTCAAGAAAATAATTGCGGAGAGCCTCGGCTCCTGCGACGAGGGTGACTTGGGCCATTCTGAGGACGGGCATTCCTATTTTCAGTGGAGCCCCACCGAGGTCCTGAACTATAACAACGAGTGCGAGGGCTCTTGGTTCTATCCCGACACCACTGACAAAAAGGAGGCACCCAAGTTCTTCTATTCCGACTGCGGCATGTTCATACACAGTGAGGGCGACCCCTATGCGGGAGAGGTGGCCGATACCTACGACCTTCGCAAGGGCGATACCTTCCCCGAGGAGAAGCTGACCCTGACGGACGGCGGCCGGTGCTCGGTGGCCGAGGCCGTGAAGGAGTCCGAGGAAGAGGCAGAGAAATATATCTCTCGGCTGTTCTGCGAGGGTATGAGCGTTCGGGTGTATATGGCCTCGGTCTACCGTCAGGACAGTGGCAGCAGCATAACGATGTACGCCGATATCGTTATGCCCAACGGCGCGCCCGTGCTCTGCGGCGCAAAGATCGCAGGAGATGTCATGTCCCGCTACTACGACGGCAAAAGCCCCATGATGCCCGAGAACATCCTTGTGTTTTCAAAAAGCGGTGCAGGGAAGCCCGCAGACGTTATCATCAACCGCACCCCCGCCCCTGATGAGCAGACCGAGAGCGGCGACAGGCTGCTGAGCTACGGCGAGGCCGTGAAGCTCCTCTCCTCTCGGCTGGCCACCGCATCTGCCTACGAGTTTGACTGCGCCTCTCTCGAATATGTCATCTCCGCCCCATATTCCGAGCGCTACTGCGCTCAGGCAGTCTACGGCGACGGCTCTGCCTTTATGGACTTTTACAACGAGCTCTATTACCACATGGACGACAACCGTGAGTACCTGCGGCCCTGCTGGGTCTTTCGGGACCTGAGCAAGCAGTGCGAGGGTGAGAACGAGTGGGTGCAGGGCGGGATATACACCGTTGACGCCCTCACGGGCGAGATCGGGATATACTGAGGTGCCGCCATGCCAAACACACTTTTGTTCGACCTGAAAAAGAACCTGCTCGCGGCACACTTTCTGCTGGGGGCGGGGGCGCTGCTGGTGCTGATGCTCTCGTCAAGCTGCACGGTCTTTAACGGTCAAGCCGACCAGCCGAATTACAATTACATCCAGTTCCTGATCTTCGCCGACCGCCGGGAGGTCATGTCCACCGTTCTATACTGCGATATCCATATGTTCATTCGGGGCTTCGGCGGCGAGTGGCTGGCGGTATTCCTGCCTATGCTCACGGGCCTTGCCTGCGTCCCGATGCTCTGCGACGAGCTGAACTCCGGCGCCTTCCGCATGATCGTGACCCGTCGGGGCAGGAGGCGATATATCCTTTCTAAGCTCTGTGCCGCCGCCCTGACGGCCATGCTCATGCTGCTGCTGGCGGCGGTGCTCTTCGGGGTCTTCTGTCTGGCGGCCTTTCCCTCGCCTCGGGAATATCTGGACGCCGCCTCGGGCGAGGAGAGGCAGCGGATATGGCGGGGCCTTTCCTTCTCCGAGTACCCGCTGAACTCGCTGCTTCATTCACGCAGCAGGGCGCTGGTGGCCCTTTCGCGGCTTATTACCCTCATGCTCTATTCGGCCCTGCCCTGTCTTTCCGCCATGCTGATGGGGGCCCTGACCCTCAACAAATTCGTGTCTCTGTCGGTGCCTGTGATGGTCTGCTTTACCGTAAGACAGATAGCCCTCTCGGCAGTGCAGAGGGCCTACGAGCACGAGAGCACCACGCGGCTGTGGTTCTTCGATCTTCAAGCCCGCCTGCAATATGGCGAGACACAGTTTGAGGAGGCCATGGACCTGCCGCTTATGTGGTTCTATATCTATCCCGTTTTGATGTCGCTGCTGCTGGGGGCGGCGTTCTACAGGCTTATGAAGGGCAGGGTGAGCTGCTGATGAGAGATATGTTAAGAAAGGCCTTTTTCTCTGCCCGCACCGCCTATACCGACTGGCTCTGGAGCCCGCGGCTGCTGGTGTTCGGCTTTGTGTTCATGTTCGAGTTCACATATTTCCTGAAGCCCATGAACGAGCTTGCCCGCCGCCTCGGCACCCCCATAAACATCCTTGAGCCCTTCTGCGCCATGGCCAACGACCGCTACGCCCTGCCCCTCATCGTGCTGGGGTTCATGGTGCTCATCTCCGATTTCCCGAGGCTCAGCGACTTTGCGACCTTCTCGCTTTTCCGCACGGGCCGCAGAGCATGGCTGCTGGGACAGGTGATGTTCCTGTTCATGGCGGGGCTGACCTACATAGGCTTCATCCTTGCATCGTCGCTGCTGTGCGTCATGAACAACGCCTATTACCTAAACGCCTGGAGCCTTGTACAGAAGCGGCTCTTGCTCGATACCGACGAGGCCCGCACCCTCTGCGGTCTCTATCCCTTTGCGCGGATGGATACCTCTGTGCTGCGGCAGGCGCGGCCCCTCGAGGCCCTGCTCCATGGGGTGCTGCTCATACTGCTTTTCATAGTCGCGGTGGGCTGCGTGCAGCTGCTGTTTGCGCTGATGCAGAGGAAGGTGATCAGCGTCTTTGTAAACCTCTCGGCCTGCGCCGCGGGGCTGGTGCTGCTGATAATAGATATCAGGGCCAAGTGGCTTTTCCCCATCTCCAACGCCGTCTTCGGCTGGCACTACGACGGCACCTACAACGAGACCAATATGCCTATCTCGGCCTCGTACATCTATTTTGGAGCGGTCATCGCTGTCATGCTCCTGCTGCTGAGGGGGATGGTGCGGCGCTGCTCGTTCCACATCACGGGAGGAACGGAATAATGGATATAATAGAAGTTAAGGAACTGTGCCTCACCATAGGCAAGACACAGATACTCAAAGGCGTGAGCGTTGCCTTTGAGGAGGGGAGGATACACGGCCTCATCGGCCGCAACGGCTCGGGCAAGACCATGCTGATGAAGTGCATATGCGGGTTCATCAAGCCCACGTCGGGAGAGATAACCGTTGACGGCAGGCGCGTGGGCAAGGACGTTGACTTTCCACAGGATATGGGTATCATCATCGAGACCCCGGGTTTCATCCCCTATTATTCGGGATATAAAAACCTTAAGCTCTTGGCGGGCCTCAACAACAGGATAGGGCGCGACGAGATACGCCGAAGCATGGAGCAGGTGGGCCTCGACCCCGACCTTCGGCGCCACGTCCGCAAGTACAGCCTCGGTATGCGCCAGCGCCTCGGTCTCGCTCAGGCGATCATGGAGGACCCGAAGCTGCTGATACTGGACGAGCCCTTCAACGGCCTCGACAAGGACGGCGTCCGCGAGATGCGGGAATACCTACTTTCCTACAAAGAGCAGGGCAAGACCATCCTTATCTGCTCCCACTCCGCCGAGGACATCTCCGTGCTCTGCGAGACTGTGCATGAGATGGACAAGGGCGTCCTTCGGGCGGTGTAGCTGAAAAGTGTTGTCAAAAAAGATATCTCCCCCCTGCGGGGGAGATATCTTTTTTGACCTAATACGGGCTCTTTTTATCAATGTATTGACATCTTTATACAAAATGTGATATAATTATACAGATTATAAATAAAGCATTGGAGCTGTGATGTTAAAGATGTCGAAAAACAGAAACAGGGCGGTCATTGCCCTTGCGCTGTGCTGCTGCGCGGCGCTGGGGGCCTGCTCCTTCCCGGGAGCCACCGAGATAGGAGAGACCTCTCAGCCCGCAGCCGCTGAGGCCGCTGTGGTGGACGCATTCTCCCTTGACGGGGCAGTGATAACGCTCAAATACGAGTCCTATACATATTCGGGCAGCCCCGTGACCCCCGACGACCGCAAGGGCGCCGACGAGGTCACTGTCACTTTGGGCGGCAAGACCCTCGAAAAGGGCAAGGACTATGTGCTGAGTTACGAGAACAACGATGCTCCCGGCGTGGCGGCTGTCATTGCCGAGGGCGTGGGAGATTATTCGGGCAGCGTAAGGCTTGAATTCCCCGTGAAGCCCCCTGCGGGAGAGATAACCTCTCTTGAGACGGGAGACGGCATTACGGGCCTTCGGGTAAACTTTGCTCCCGCCGCCGACTGCGACGGCTACCAGGTGCTCTACAGCACCGCCGAGGATTTCTCGGACTATCACACCGCAGCAGCCGAGGACCCCAGGGCCGACCACATCGACCTTGACGAGGTGCCGAGGCCCGGAGAGAAATATTACGTCAAGCTTCGGCCCTATGTGAAGTTCGACGGCAATCTCTACGGCAATTTCTGTGACCCGATCGCCGAGACAGTTATGGGCAGCATCGGCAGCGTCACAATAACCGACCCCACCGTGCAGTACACGGGGGACGAGCCCAAGCTTGAGCTTGTTGTCACCGACACCTACGGCACCGAGCTGAAGACCGACGACTACACCGTCACCTTTCCGGAGTTCGACGGCATGGGAACATACACCGTGACTGTCACGGGCAAGGGCCTCTATTCCGGCACTGCCGAGGCACAGCTGCTGCTTGTGGCAGGAGACCTTGCGGACGCCGAGCTCATCGGCCTCTGCGATGTTTACAGCTACACCGAGGAGGGTGACAGCTCCGCCGAGGATGAGCCTCCCGCAGTGGGCGTGCTCTTTGACGGCGAGCCCCTTGTGGAGGGCGAGGATTACGAGATCTACTACCTCTCCGACGCAGACGGCGGCTGGGCCTCTGTTTCTGCCAGCGGCATCGGCAACTACGGCGGCTTTGCCTCCCAGACCTTCAAGCTTGAAAAGGGCGAGTGGAAGACCGAGGAGGGCCTTGTGCGCTACTACATCGGCGGCGACGCTGTCACGGGCCTTGTCTCCGTTGACGGCAGCACCTATTATTTCGACGAGGACGGCGTGATGCAGACGGGCTGGCAGAAGATAGAGGACGACTATTACTGCTTTGACCGCCTTAGCGGCAAGCTCGTCAGCAACACCACCATAAACAAGGTCAAGGTGGACGGCGCTGGCAGAGCCATCGAGCTGACCACCTACCTCAAGCAGCGCATCGGCGTCATGATGCACGCCCACGAGATAATGCTTGAGGAGACCGACCCCACCGACACCATGGAGGAGAAGCGCCTGAAGCTCTTCAACTGGGAGATCTACGAGCACAGCTACAAGCAGTGGCGCCTGCTCTCCAATCTCTATTACGTCAACGACGAGTGGGATGTTCAGTTCGCCAATGATATCTTTTTGCAGGACTGCGGCTGCTGCGTTTCGGATTCCTGCGCCGTTGCCTTCCTGTTCGTTGAGATCGGCTATACCAACGTCCGCGTTTGCCACGACACGGGCCACAGCTGGGTCACCATAGACGACAAGACCTTTGACCCCGTGTTTGCCGAGGCCCGAGACTTTGACGCCAACTACGATTCCATACCCGACGACTACAGAGCCTATCCGCCCTATTGGATAGACATTGACCAGTAAACACAGCTGGGGGAGATATACCATGAATAACAGAATAAAGCTGCGGCTGGCAGGGCTGCTGGCCGCTGCGGCGGCGCTGATGTCCTGCGGGATAACAGCATATGCATCCGACAGCGAAACGGTTAAGCAGGTCTTCAATTCCTCGGGAGACATCACCGAGAACACCGAAGAGCCGGAGGATCCCGAAGAGCCCGATGAGCCTGAGGACCCCGAGCCCATATCCATAGACTCCGGAAAGATCACCCTGCGCTATGCCTCCTATACATACGGGGGCAAGGCCGTGCGCCCCGATGCCCGAGAGCTCTCGGACGGCAGCATCGTTGACGAGCTCACAGTCAAGGCTGAGGGGAAGAAGCTTGTTAAGGACGTTGACTACACCCTTTCCTACAAGAACAACACAAAGCCCGGCACCGCCACGGTAACTGCAAAGGGCATCGGCCAGTATACGGGCAGCATCACCCGCACCTTTGTGGTGAAGCCCGCCACCAACGCCATCACAACTCTGGAGACGGGCAGAGGCATTACTGTAAACTTTGGGCGGGACACAAAGGCCGACGGCTACCAAATACTCTACAGCACCGACCGCACCTTTGCCACCTACCACAGCACAACGGTCTGGGATGTGAACAATAGCTTTGTGAATCTTACCAGCGTGCCGAAGCCGGGGGAGAAGTATTACATCAAGATGCGCTCCTTCGTGGTCTCCGACGGCAAGCGTTACGGCAACTACAGTCCCCTTCGGTCAAAGACCGTCAAGGGCACCGTCACAAAGGTCACCATCCCCCACCTTGAGTACACCTACCTCGGGCGGGCGCTGGTGCCAAGCGTAAAGGCTTGGAACTTCAAGGGCGAGAGGCTCGTTGAGGGCACGGACTACACCTGTAAGATAACCAACGCGACCAATGTTGGCACCGCCACCATCACCGTCACGGGCAAGGGCAATTACAGCGGCACAAAGACCAAGACCTTCAAGGTGGTCAAGGCCGATCTTAGCCTTGTTAAGCTGACGGGGCTGGGGGACGTCTATTCCTACACGGGCAAGGCCGTACAGCCCGCCATGACCCTCAAATACCGCTCCCAGACCATGAAGCAGGGGAGCGACTACACGGTAAGCTATTCAAACAACGTGGACCTTGGCACTGCCACCATAAAAATAACAGGCAAGGGCAACTTCACAGGCACCCTCACCCGCACCTTCCGCATCGAGCGCACAGGCTGGGAGACCGAGGGCGGATATAAGGTCTATTACTATAAGGGCAAAAAGATCACAGGCCTGCAAACCATCGGCTCCTATACCTATTACTTTGACTCGAAGGGCAATATGCAGTCAGGCTGGCAGAAGGTGGGAGACTATTACCGCTGCTTTGACCGCACGAACGGCAGGATGGCCAAGAGCACTACCGTCAACAAGATAAAGGTCGATTCCGAGGGCAAGGCCTCGAGCCTTTCCTTCTACGACAAGCAGCGCATAGCCACCATGGCCTACGCTCACAAGATATTGCAGGAGATAACCGACCCCACCGACTCCATGGCGGACAAGCGCCTGAAGGCCTTCAAGTGGGTGGAGTCTCATCCATATCACCAGTGGCGCTTTGCCGTGCACTATTACTACAAGAACGACGAGTGGGACATCCTCTTCGCCAACGACGTGTTCACACGCGGAGGCGGCTGCTGCGTTTCCGATGCCGCCGCTACGGCCTTCCTCTTTACGGAGATCGGCTACAGCGATATCTGGCTGCATATCAACGACATCGGCCACGGCTATCTTGTGGTGGACGGCAGGCTCTACGACCCGCTGATCGCCGAGTATAACTGGAACCCCAATTACAACGGCAACCCAAGCATACAGAACACTGTCCACAAAATAAGGATAGATCAGTAAAACAGGAGGAAAGAACATGAAGAGCTTTTTTCGCAAGCAGATCATAGCTCTGGCGCTGGCCCTTGCGGCCTCCGTGACGGCCTGCGGCTTTGCGGCCTTCGCCACCCAGAACGAGCAGAACGAGGAGCCGGATCCACAGTCGGAGACGGAGCTTGAGCCCGAGCCCGAGCCGGACCCGGAGCCTATATCCATCGAGAGCGGGAAGATAACCCTGAAATATGCTTCCTACACCTTCGCGGACAAGCCTGTTACCCCCGACGCCCGAGAGCTTTCCGACGGCTCTGTGGTCAACGAGCTGACATTGAAGGTGGATGGCAAGAAGCTTACGAAGGACGTTGATTACACACTGAGCTACAAGAACAACACCAAGCCCGGCACCGCCACAGTCACCGCCACGGGAATCGGCGATTACACGGGAAGTGTCTCCCGTGACTTTGCCGTAAAGCCCAAGACCATAGCCATCACCACCCTTGAGACGGGCAACGGAATAGTTGTGAACTGGGACAAGGACGCCTCTGCCGACGGCTATCAGGTGCTCTACAGCACCGACCGCGACTTTGTCACCTACCACAGCACCACCGTCACCGACATAAACAAGACCTATGTGAACCTTACCAATGTTCCGAGGCCCGGCGAAAAGTATTACATCAAGATGCGCGCCTTTGTTGAGGTGGGCGGCAAGCGCTACGGCAACTACAGCTCCCTGCGCTCCAAGACCGTAAAGTGGACCTTGAAGAAAATAACCATCCCATCCCTTGAGTACACCTATGTGGCCCGCGCCCTTGTGCCAAGCGTAAAGGTCTGGAACAAGGAGGGCACCAAGCTGGTGGAGGGCACAGACTATACCTGCAAGATAACCAACGCCACCAACGTTGGCACCGCCACCATCACCGTTAAGGGCAAGGGAAATTACACAGGCACCCTTACAAAGAATTTCAAGGTGATAAAGGCCGATATCTCCAAGGCCTCGCTGAAGGGCGTTGACTCGGCCTATTCCTACACCGGAAAGGCAGTTAAGCCCACGCCTGCCCTCACCTACAAGACCAAAACCCTGAAAAACGGCACCGACTATACTGTCTCCTATAAGAGCAACGTGGAGATCGGCACCGCCACTATCACCATCAAGGGCAAGGGCAACTTCTCCGGCTCCCGAACCAAGACCTTCAAGATAGACAGAACAGGCTGGGAGACCGAGAACGGCTGGAAGGTGTATTACTACATCGGCAAGAAGGCCACAGGCAAGTTCGACATCGGCAGCGATACCTATTACTTTGATTCCAAGGGCATCATGCAGACAGGCTGGCAGAAGATAGGCGACTATTATTACTGCTTCGACCGCCTGAACGGCAAGCTGGTAAAGGGCACCACCATCAACAAGATCAAGGTGGACTCCACGGGCAAGGCCGTTGACCTGACCACCTACGGCAAGCAGCGCATAGCCACCATGATGCACGCCCACCAGATAGTGCTGGAGCAGACCAAGCCCACCGACACAATGGCCGAGAAGCGCCTGAAGGTCTTCAAGTGGGAATACTCCACCCACCCCTACAAGCAGTGGAGACTCATCAACAACGTTTACCGCCAGAGCGACGAGTGGGATATCCTGTTTGCGAATGATATCTTCGTCCGGGGCAGCGGCTGCTGTGTTGCCGACGCCTGCGCGGCTGCCTTCCTCTTCCTCGAGATAGGCTATACCGACATCTGGGCCTGCCACGACACAGGCCACGGCTGGATGACCATGGGCGGCAGGCTCTACGACCCCCTGTTTGCCGAGGCGAGGGATTTCAACGCCAACTACAACGCCGTAGGCTCCGACTACAGGATCAATCCTCCCTTCAAGATCAGAATAGACTGATTAAGACACCCTGCGCCTTCCCGATAGTTCGGGAGGGCGCTTTTTCGTTCCTTAGTGTAGAATAAAAGCAGGCAGCTATTCAAGGCTATGATCGTGCCAACGTACCGCGAGGGAGCCGCTTTGCTTCACACAGTTGTAAACGAGCTTGCGAGTGCTCACGCGATTTGCCCCGTCGGGGCACCGACTTTGCTCAAAGTTGACAATCGCGCTCTTTTATGATAAAATTAAAATGTATAATTATGCGATGAAATAATATGATAATAGTAAAACTTGTATTGGAGGAATCAGACATGAAAAACTATTTTGACCTTACGGGACAGGTGGCCGTTGTTACGGGCGCCTCTACCGGGCTGGGCGTGCAGATGGCTAAGGCACTGGCAAATCAGGGAGCTAAGATCGTCTGCATGGCAAGAAGGCAGCACCTCATCGACGAGGTGGCGGAGGAGATATCAAAGACCTATGGCGTAGAGGCCATCGGCGTTGCCTGCGATATCACCGAGACGGCCAGAGTCGAGGCCGCGGTAAAGACCGTAATGGACAAATTTGGAAGGATAGATATCCTAATAAACAACGCCGGCACAGGCGCCGTGGCCCCCGCCGAGCAGATCACCGACGCCCAGTTCGAGAACGAGGTGAACATCGACCTCTTCGGCTCCTTCAAGGTGGCAAGGGAGGTTGCAAAGCAGGCCATGCTGCCCGCAGGCTACGGCAGGATAATAAATATCGCCTCCATGTACGGCATGGTTGGCAATAAGGTTGCCCCCTGCGCACCCTATCACGCTGCCAAGGGCGGCGTCATCAATATGACCCGCGCACTGGCCGCCGAGTGGGGCGAGAAGGGCATCACCGTCAACGTCATCTGCCCCGGATATTTCTACACCCCCCTCACCGAGGACACCCTCAACTCCGAGTTCTTTGTAAACTACGCAAAGACCATGATACCCCTCGCCCGTTACGGCAGAGAGGGGGAGCTCGACACAGCGGCGCTGTTCTTTGCCTCGCCCCTGAGCTCCTATGTAAACGGCACCGTGCTGCCCGTGGACGGCGGCTACACCGCGCTCTGATGCGCCTGACCCTTTGGGAGTGATCTCTGATGTATAAGATAGTAAATAAAAAAATACTGAACAGCCTTGTGGCCGAGATGGACATTGAAGCCCCGCTGGTGGCCCGCAAGGCCCAGCCGGGACAGTTCATCATCCTGCGGGTGGACGAGGATGGCGAGCGCATCCCCCTGACCGTGGCAGGCACCGACCCCGAGGCAGGCACCGTAAAGATAATCTTCCGCGGTGTGGGCGCCACAACCATCGCCCTCTATTCAAAGCAGCAGGGCGAGTATATTCAGGACTTTGTTGGCCCCCTGGGCGTGCCGACGAAGGTGGAGGGCCTAAAAAAGGTCTGTATCATCGGCGGCGGCGTGGGCTGCGCCATAGCCCTGCCCATCGCCCAGAAGCTGCACAGCATGGGCGCCGAGGTCGTGAGCATCGCAGGCTTTCGCAGCCGTGACCTGCTCATCCTCGAGGAGGAGTTCACCGCCTGCTCGGACAGGCTTGTGATAATGACCGACGACGGCTCCTACGGCAGGCACGGAAATGTGACCGTGCCGCTGAAAGAGATGCTGGACAGCGGCGAGCGCTTTGACGAGATAATAACCATCGGCCCGCTGATAATGATGAAATTTGTGGTGGAGGCCGCCAGACCCTACGGCATACCCGTGACCGTGTCCATGAACCCCATCATGATAGACGGCACCGGGATGTGCGGCGGCTGCCGCCTTACCCTCAATCAGGAAGGCAGGCGCGTGACCAAATTTGCCTGTGTGGACGGCCCCGACTTCAACGGCTACGAGGTGGACTTTGACGAGGCCATGTCCCGCGGCACCATCTACAGCGACTTCGAGAAAAAGGCCTATGACGAGGCCTGCAACCTGTTCAGGATAGGGGAGGTGTGACCTGTGGCAGTAGAACCTAAAAAGCACGAGATGCCCACTCAGGCCCCTGAGGTCCGGGCGCATAATTTTGACGAGGTGGCAAGAGGCTACACCGAGGAGATAGCCGTGGCCGAGGCCCAGCGCTGCCTTAACTGCAAGAACCGCCCCTGCGTCGAGGGCTGCCCCGTGAACATCGAGATACCGGATTTTATCTCAAAGATAAAGGACCGAGATTACGAGGGCGCATATAGGATAATCAGCCGCTCCTCCTCGCTGCCTGCGGTCTGCGGAAGGGTCTGCCCTCAGGAGAGCCAGTGTGAGAGCCGCTGCACCCTCGGCAAGCGCTTCGAGCCCGTTGGCATCGGCAGGCTGGAGCGTTTCGTGGCGGACTACCACAATCAGAATTCCGAAGAGCTGCCCGAGAAGGCCGCACCCAACGGCCACAGGGTAGCAGTTATCGGCTCGGGGCCCTCTGGTCTCACCTGCGCCGGAGACCTGGCAAAGCGGGGCTATGACGTAACGGTCTACGAGGCCCTGCACATGGCGGGGGGCGTGCTGGTATACGGCATACCCGAGTTCCGCCTGCCCAAGGAGATCGTCCGCAAGGAGACTGACACCCTCCGGGCCCTTGGCGTAAAGCTGGAGACCAACGTGGTCATCGGCAAGACCCTGACCGTTGACGAGCTGTTTGAAATGGGCTTCGAGGCCGTGTTCATCGGCTCCGGCGCGGGGCTGCCTAATTTCATGGGCATACCGGGAGAGACCCTGAAGGGCGTTTATTCCGCCAACGAGTTTCTGACCCGCAGCAATCTTATGAAGGCCTACCGCGACAAGCCCGTAACGCCCATCATGAAGGGCGGAAGAGTGGCAGTAGTGGGCGGCGGCAACGTTGCCATGGATGCCGCCCGCACTGCCCTGCGGCTTGGTGCCGAGAAGGTGACAGTTGTATACCGCCGCTCCGAGGCCGAGCTCCCCGCACGCCGCGAAGAGGTGGAGCACGCTCAGGAGGAGGGCATTGAGTTCAGGATGCTCACAAACCCCGTGGAGATACTGGGCTATCAGAACCCCGACGACCGCCGCGACCCGAAGAACGGCTTCGTCACCGGGATGCGGGTGATAAAGATGCAGCTGGGCGACCCCGACGAGCGGGGCAGGCGCAGTGTAACACCCATCGAGGGCAGCGAGTACGAGCTCCCCTTTGATGTGGTCATCATTGCCATCGGAACCTCTCCGAACCCGCTTATCAAGAACACCACCCAGGGCCTCGAGGTCAACCGTCGGGGCGGCATTGTCGTCACCGAGGAAGGCCTGACCAGCAGGGAGAACGTCTACGCGGGCGGAGACGCCGTAACAGGCGCTGCCACAGTTATCTCTGCCATGGGCGCAGGCAAGAAAGCCGCCGCTGCGATAGACAGGCATTTTCGCGGTGAATCATGATATCGACGGCTGACGGCTGCCATAAGCTGTCAGCCGAATTAATAATAAGAAGAACAAAGAAAAGGACCGACCATGTCATCAGCCATCAGGACCGACTATAAATATACCCGCTTTGCCTGCTACCTCGGCTACATAACTCAGGCGGTGGTGAACAACTTCCTGCCGCTGCTGTTTGTGACCTTCAGCCGCAGCTACTGCATAAGCACCGCGAAGCTCTCGCTGCTCATCGCCGTTAATTTCGTCACTCAGCTTACGGTGGACCTTATCTCTCCGCCAATCGTCACACGCCTCGGCTACCGCAGGACCATGACAGGCGGCTGCCTGTTCTCGGCGGCGGGGCTTGTGTTGCTGGCGGTGCTGCCGGAATTGCTGGCGCCCCTTGGGGGGCTTTGCGCCTGCATGATGCTCTGCGCCGTGGGCGGCGGGATAATGGAGGTGCTGGTGAGCCCCATCGTAGAGGGCTGCCCCAGCGACAACAAGGTGGGACAGATGAGCCTGCTGCACTCCTTCTACTGCTGGGGGTCGGCGGGCTGTGTGCTGCTCTCGACGCTGTTTTTTCTCGCGGCGGGGACAGAGAGCTGGCAGCTGCTGGCGGTACTATGGGCGGCGGTGCCGATGGGGTGCCTTTTGATGTTCTGCTTTGTGCCGATCTCAGCTCCCGAGGACGCGGGGGAGAGCAGCAGCCTTTCGGAGCTGTTCAAAAACCGCCTCTTCTGGCTGCTGGCGGTGATGATGGTCTGTGCAGGGGCCTCGGAGCTTGCGGTCTCCCAGTGGGCCTCGGCCTTTGCCGAAACGGCTCTGGGCGTCTCCAAGCGGGTGGGCGATATCGCAGGGCCCTTCGCCTTTGCAATACTCATGGGAACTGCCCGAGCCATCTGCGGCCGCGTCACCGAGAAAAGCCTGCGCCGCTACATGGCCCTGTGCGCGGGGCTCTGCCTTGTGGGCTACGGGATGATCTCCCTTTCCGGGAGCAGTGCCGTGTCTCTGGCAGGCTGCGGGGTCTGCGGCTTTGCGGTGGGTATAATGTGGCCCGGGACCTTTTCAATAGCCGCGGCTCGGATACCTCGGGGCGGAACGGCGATGTTCGCGTTTTTTGCTCTGGCGGGAGATCTTGGCTGCACCTCGGGGCCTGCGGTGGTGGGCCTTTCCCAAAGTCTTGACAGAGGCTTTATGTATGCCATGATATTTCCCGCGCTGATGCTCCTCTGCCTTGCCTTGGGCGGCAGTGTAAACAAGGAGAATACAAATGGATATAATACCCGATAAGGACTTCTATGAAATATTCGCTCTCTTTTCCCGCGAGGCCCCCGAGAGTCTGGAGACCGTCTCCACAAGCAGGGGAGAGCAGGACTTCCGCGAGACCGTGATAGTCACCACAGCCGCAGGCGGGCGGCTGGTAATAAAGCTTGCGGACAACGACTTCACCGACCCCGGGCGCATCTCGGTGTGGAGGCGCTGTGCCGCGGAGTATCGGGCCCTTGGCTACTACGTCCCGGAGATATTCACAGCCCTGGACGGTACCTTCCCGAGGGTCAGCTACAAGGGCCGCAGCTGCTGTGCCTATGCCGAGGAGTTCGCCCCCTACACCCCTCTCGAGGACAGGGCAAAGGGTGAGGAGACAGCCCCTGCCGATGCCGACCTTGAAGCCATCCGGCGGGACATCTGGACCATGACTGCAAGGGTCGCCGCAAAGCACTTCGATTTTTCGGAGCACCCCTCGGCCTACTGCCTTTTTGAGACCTTCTGCCCCAGCGACAAGACCGACGAGGTGCTGGAGGCCGCCGGGGACTGGCTGAGCTTCGCCCAAGGCCTTGCTCCCGAATTTCAGCCTCGGGTGCAGCGCATATGGCAGCTGTGGACAGAGAACCGCGCGGCTCTTGAGCCCCTATACAAGAAGCTTCCCACCAGCGTCTTTCAGGCTGACCTGAACGACTCGAACCTGCTGCTGGACGAGAGCGGGCACTTTGTGGGGATATATGACCTCAACCTCTGCGGGCGGGAGGTGTTCTTGAATTATCTCTTCCGAGAGAACTTTGCGGGGGACTTTGACAAGGAGCTGGAAAAGCTCTTTTCGGCCCTCACCATCGCCCGTGAGCACTATAGTTTCAGCGAGGAGGAAAAGCGGGCGGCCCTGCCCCTTTACCGCTGCCTGAAGCCCCTGTGGTTCAACAAGCTGGAGGGCCTGAAGGAATGCGGGGACAGCGACGCCGTATCCCGCTTCCTCGACCGCACCGAGCAGGCGCTTACGGAAGACATTGATTTTGAAAAGCATATGTAAGCCCTGCGGCGTATAGTTCCGGAGTTTCAGGAAATAATAATCCCGAAACGGAGGGACCGCAAATGATAGGATTTTTGATAGGCACGCTTCTTGGCGGCGCTGCGGGCGTTGCGACCATGTGTATGTGCAGCGTGGCGGCAGAGGCCGACCGACATCTTGAAGAGCCCCGCGACACCGAAGCGGAGCGCCGAGAGCTATAGCACGGGAAAGGAGAGCAGGAGCATGAAAAAACGAATAACGGCGGCGCTGGCCGCGGCGCTCCTGCTCTGCTCCTGCGGGGCTGCGGACAGCAGCGCCTCGGCAGACGAAAAGCACAGCACCTCAGTCTTTGCAATGGATACATACATGACGCTGACGGCCTACGGCGGGGATGCCGAGGCGGCGCTGACCGCAGCCTCAGAGGCGATAACAGACCTTGAGAGCCGTATATCTGTCACCGCCGAGGGCAGCGAGATCTACGCCCTTGACCACGCAGGCTCGGCAGAGCTTTCGGAGGAGACCCGGGAGCTTGTGCAGTTCGGGCTTGACATGAACGCCCGCACGGGGGGCGCTCTGGACATTACCCTTTATCCCGTCACCTCGGCTTGGGGCTTTACAAAGGAGGAGCACCGTGTTCCCTCCGACAGCGAGCTTTTGGAGCTGCTGGCCCTGACAGGCCCGGACAAGCTTAGCCTTGAGGGAAACACTGCCACCCTTAAAGAAGGCTCCATGATAGACCTCGGGGCCATCGGCAAGGGCTACGCCGGGGACCTGGCGGTCAAGGCCCTTAAAGACAGGGGAGTCACCTCCGCTATTCTTGACTTGGGCGGCAATATCCAGACCCTTGGCACCAAGCCCGACGGCAGCAAATGGAGCATCGGTATCCGCGATCCCTTCGAGGGCGGGCTATTCGGGACCCTCTCCGTGGGCGAGGCGGCGGTGGTGACCTCCGGGGCCTACGAGCGGTTCTTTGAGCAGGACGGCGTGCTCTACTGGCACATCCTTGACCCCGAGGACGGCCGACCCGCCGACAGCGGCGTGGCCTCCTCCACCATCGTGGGGAGCGAGGGGCGGCTCTGCGACGCACTGTCAACCGCAGTGTTCGTGATGGGCCATGACAGGGCCTTCGACCTCTGGCGACGGAGCGGGGATTTTGAATACATAATCGTTACCAATGAGCGGCAGGTGTTTGTGAGCGAGGGGCTGGCTGATGCCTTTGAGCCCGACGCCGCCTACGCCGAGAGCGTGACCGTGGACAGAAGATAGCTGTACGATTTTTGGGACAGGAGGTGCCTCGTGACAGAGCGAAAAAGACTTATCATACTCAGCACGATCGCGGGGGCCATCTTTGTGGGGGCGCTTATCTGGTGCGCTGTGCTGATATTCAAGCCCCACGGCGACACGGTCTACATAAAGCAGGACGGCGAGGTCATTTACAACCTCGACCTGTCCAAAGAAACGGACAGAAAGTTTGATATCGAGTATAACGGCAGCCGCAACACCGTGGAGATAAAGGACGGGAAAATACGCATCTGCGAGGCCGACTGCCCCGACAGGGTCTGCGTCCACACGGGCTGGCTGACCTCGGACATCCCAATAGTCTGCCTGCCAAACAGGCTGGTCATCGAGTACGCCGACGGCGCCTCTGACGCAGACTCCGAGCTCGCCCCCGACGCCGTTGCGAGGTGAGCCCATGAAGGAAACGGAACGCAAGGAAAAGCTCACCCCAAGGCGCATGACGGAGCTGGCGCTGCTGACTGCGCTGTCGCTGATAATTTTCGTCATTGAGTTACAGCTGCCAACTCTCGCCCCCATCCCGGGGATGAAGCTGGGGCTTGCAAACATCATCACGGTCTACGCCGTGTACCGCTTTTCGGCGGGAGAGGTGTCCATGCTGCTGCTGGCGCGGATACTGCTCTCGGCTATGTTCACGGGGAACGTCACGGCCCTTATCTATAGCCTCTCGGGCGGAGCTCTCTGCCTCTGCGGGATGCTGCTGCTGAGGCATTTAATACCACTTAGGTTCATCCCCTTGTGCAGCGTGTTCGGGGCGGTGTTCCACAACATTGGTCAGGTGGCAGCAGCTGTCGCGGTGATGGGCACCTGGACGGTCATAGCCTATCTGCCCTTTCTGCTGGTGTCTGGCTGCATCGCGGGGGCCTTCACGGGGCTGTGTGCGGGGCTGGTGCTTAGACGTCTTGAAAAGAAACGGTGAAAGAAATGAAGCTTAGAGACATTTCAAAAAGAATAATCTGTATAATGCTCGCGGCGGGAGCCGTAGGGCTTTCTGCTGCTGTGCAGGAGAGCCGCCCGGCCGCCTCTGCCGAGCCCGAAGGGGACCTGCTGGCAGAGCGCCTCGAGGAGCTGGACCAAAAGCAGCGGGAGCTTGACGAGAAGATAGCGGGTGCCGATTCCTCCGCCGATGGCAAGCGGCGCAAGCTCGAGGCCGTGAACGAGAAGATCGGCAGCATAGAAGAGGAGATCGCCGCCTGCGAGGAATACTCCATGCAGCTGGAGGACGAGATGGTGGAGCTTGACGCCGTGATGCGGGAGACCGCCGCGGAGCTCGACGCTCAGGAGCAGTTGATACATCAGGAACTGGACGACTATATGGGAAGGCTGCGGGCGCTGTACCTGGCGGGCTCCTTCTCTTATACCGATGTCATTCTGGAGGCAGGGGATTTCTATGATGTCCTCATGCGGGCGGAGCTTATAAGCCGAGTCGCAAAGCACGACAGCGAGGAGCTTGACCGAATGCTTGCGCGCTATGACGAGATCAAGTCCCTGCAGACCCAGCTGGACGCAGAGTCCGAGGAGCTGCGAGCAAAGGCCCTGGAGTATTCCGATAGGTACATAGAGCTCAACTCCACCCGTGACGAGCTGGAGCAGCTTAAGCAGCAGTACGGCAAGGAGCTTGATGAGCTTCAGGAGGAGCTGGAGGGCTACGAGGACGAGCAGCAGCGCCTCGACGAGGAGCGCCGTCAGGCCACATCAACAACAACAACTACTACCACGACAACTACCACCACTACCTCGCCTCCCGAGGCCGAGCCCGAGAAAACGGCAACGACTACCAAAAAGACCACAACGACCACCGCCCCTGCCGAGGAGGTGCCTCCCGAGACCGCCGCCCCCACAGAGACGACGCCCCCTCCCGAGGAGGAGCTTCCTGAGGAGACCGTGACCACAACAACAACGAGCAAAAAGGCCACTACCACAACCGCCGCCCCGGAGCCCGCTCCTGCGGCCCATGATGCGGACAAGGCCGCCACCGTGGTGGCCTACGCTAAGAGCAACGTGGGCGGCACCTACGTTTGGGGCGGCGCCAGCTACCGGGCCTGCGACTGCTCGGGACTGGTGATGCTCTCCTACGCACAGATAGGCATAAGCCTGCCACACTACACAGGCTCTCAGGCCCTCTGCGGCACCGAGGTGGCCTATGCCGATATGCAGCCGGGCGACTGCATCTACTTCGGCTCCTCACCCTCCACCTCCTACCACGCCGCCATGTACATCGGCGACGGCCGAATGGTCCATGCCGAGAACAGCCGCACGGGCATCGTCATCTCCAACGTGGCCACCTTTTCGATCTACAACCACATCTGCTGCATAAGAAGATTTGTGTAGGGGGGGAGGGCAATAAGATGATCGGAAGGATACATTCTACCGAGAGCTTCGGCACCGTGGACGGCCCCGGGATACGCTTTGTTGTGTTCATGCAGGGCTGCCCCATGCGCTGCCTTTACTGCCACAACCCCGACACATGGGCCCCCTCGGGCGGGAAGGAGTGCACCGCCGACGACCTGCTGACGGAATACGACGGGGTGAAGGAGTTCTTAAAAAACGGAGGCCTCACTGTGACAGGGGGGGAGCCCCTTTTGCAGCTGGACTTTGTGACCGAGCTGTTTGAAAAGGCTAAAGCCCGAGGCATCCACACCTGCCTTGACACCTCGGGGGTCTGCTTTGACCCGAAGAACAAAGAAAAAGTACAAAAATTTGTACAGTTGTGCCGCGATACCGATCTGGTGATGCTGGATATCAAGCACATAAACGATGAGCGCCACAGACGCATGACGGGACATTCAAACCGCAATATTCTGGCCTTTGCGGAGTTTTTGAAAGAGCAGGGCGTGACCCTCTGGGTGCGCCATGTGGTAGTGCCGGGGCTCACGGACGACGAGGAGAGCCTTTTTGAGCTGGGGCGCTTTCTTGGGGGGCTTCGGAACCTAAAGGCCCTTGACGTGCTGCCCTATCACACCATGGGAAAGATCAAATACGAGCAGCTGGGCCTCGAGTACCCCTTGGGCGACACCCCCGCCGCCGACAAGGCACAGGCCGTCAGGGCGCGGGACATCATCATGCAGGGCATACGGGCGAGGCTGAAAAAATAAAGCTCTGAGAAAAAACGGGAGGAATGAAAATGGACATAGGCGAGATCGGTATCAGCGACCTTGACATCTACCTTACAAGGATGCAGAGGTCGATACTGGACAAGATGTTTTTTATCGACAAGGTCTTCGAGCCCTTCGAGTACATCGTGGACTTTGGCTGCGCCAACGGCGAGCTCATAAAGGCCATGCTGCCAATGTTCCCCGATTACAAATACATAGGCTACGATCTGAGCACGGAGATGATTGAGGCCGCCCGGACAAATGTTTCGGGGGCAGAGTTCTATGACCGCTGGCAGGACATCGGGGCGCCCTTTGAAAGGAGCCTTTTGAACATCTCCAGCACCATCCACGAGGTCTATTCCTACGGCACCGAGGGGGACGTGGAGGAATTCTGGGACAGGGTCTTTGGCAGCGGCTTTCGCTATGTGGCCATCAGGGACATGATGTTCTCCGATGCACAGGACCGCCCCGCCGACCCAGAGCAGCTGGACATCCTGCGCCGCAGCGAGTACGCAGGCTGGCTCGCCGACTTTGAGAATGTCTGGGGCGAGGTAGCGACCCAGCGCCAGCTGGTTCACTTCCTTCTGAAATACAAGTACACCCAGAACTGGGATCGGGAGGTCCAAGAGAACTACTTCCCCATCTCCACAGAGAGGCTGCTGGAGCGAATCCCCGACAGCTACCGCGTGGTGCTCTGCGACTCCTTCACTCTGCCCTATACCTCCTGGCAGATAAGGAAGGACTTCGGCTTCACCCTGAGGGAGCACACCCATCTAAAACTTATTCTTGAAAGGAAATAGCAACCCATGAGCTTGAATTCAACGCCCTCGGGCGACAGAGTACATATTGGCATCTTCGGGCGCAGGAACGCAGGAAAATCCAGCCTTGTGAACGCCCTTACAGGCCAGCAGCTGGCCATCGTTTCAGAGGTGGCGGGCACCACCACCGACCCCGTGACAAAGGCCATGGAGCTGCTGCCCCTTGGGCCTGTGGTGATGATCGACACGGCGGGCCTTGACGACGAGGGCGAGCTTGGAGAGCTGAGGATAAAAAAGACCTATCAGGCCCTGAACCGCACGGACATCGCCCTGCTGGCTGTCAGCGCCGTTGATGGCATGAGCAGCTTTGACCGCGAGCTTTTGGAGCGCATCAAGGCCAAGGAGCTGCCCTATATCGTTGTTTACACAAAGACGGACCTTGCACCCGTCCAGAAACTTGGCGACAACGAGGCCGCCGTCAGCGCTCTGACGGGAGATGGGATAAACGCCCTCAAGGAGCGCATTGCGGCCCTTTCAAAGCAGGAGAAGCCGCAGTTCCCCATAATTGCCGACAAGGTTCGTGCGGGGGATGTGGTAGTGCTGGTGATACCCATTGACGCCGCCGCCCCGAAGGGCAGGCTCATCCTGCCCCAGCAGCAGACCATCAGAGAGCTGCTGGAATGCGGCTGCACCACTGTCTGCTGCCGAGAGACGGAGCTTAGGGGCACCCTTGTCTCTCTGGCAAAAAAGCCCCGTCTGGTGATAACCGACTCGCAGGCCTTCAAGGGCGTTGCGGCGGACACCCCGGAGGATATCCCCCTCACGTCTTTTTCCATTCTTTTCTCCCGCCACAAGGGGGACCTTGAGACCCAAGTGAGAGGGGCCGCGGCCCTTGACAGCCTGCGGGACGGAGACAGGATACTTATATCCGAGGGCTGCACCCACCACCGCCAGTGCGGCGACATCGGCACCGTTAAGCTGCCCGCTTTGCTTAAAAAATACACCGACAAAAGCTTCAACCTCTCCTTCACCAGCGGCACCGAGTTCCCCGAGGACATCGGGGACTACAGCCTTGTTATCCACTGCGGCGGCTGTATGCTTGGGGAGCGTGAGATGAAATACCGCATCAAGACCGCCTGCGACGCAGGGGTGCCCATCACCAACTACGGCGTTGCTCTGGCGCAGATGAACGGCATACTTCGGCGCAGCCTCGGCATCTTCCCCGAGACGGCGGCGCTGCTTTCGGAAGGAGAGAACAGGGATGGATAAGCTGTTTATGGTAAAGCCCGAGGACAGGCCCGAGGGCGCCCTGATAACAGTAACTGTTCTGTTGGGGATGGCGCTGGCGGGTGTTTTTTTCTACTCGATGTTCAACTATAACAATGTAACCAAGTTCATCTTCTTTCTGTCGCTCCTTCTGCTGTATGCAGGGCTGGGGCTGGCCTGCTTTTCCGTTCTTGCAAAGAACGAAGCCTTTGTGGTGTTCCGCGATCTCTCGATGCTGTGCGTGCTTGTGTGCGCGGTGCTGCAATTTGCAGCGGCGCTGGATGCCCCTGTGGGAGACGGCCTTGGCTTTTTCTTTCGGACCCTCTCGGTGCTAAAGCACTTTGTATTCATCATTGCGCGGCGGGGCTGCTCTTTGTAAGGCGGGACAGGCTCAGAGGAATCATTACCTTCATCGGAGCGGGGGCCGTTCTGCTGGAATTCGTGGTCTTTTTGGCCTTCACCGTTATGTTCGGCAAAAGGTCCGAGCTTTCGGGCCTCGAGCTGGTGATGTATGAGTCCAAGGGGATATATTTGGAAACTCATGCGTACAGCCTCGCTTGGCTTTTCTGTGGGGCGGCGCTGGCCTGTATGGCCGTGCCGATACTCAAAAACTACAAGGAGGCCCACGGGACGGCGGCAGGGCCTGCAGCTGTTCCGCCTGTCTACATACCTCCCGTGCAGCCCTACGGCCAGCCTGTTTATCCCCAGCAGCCCTATCAGCAGCCGACCTATGGGCAGCCTTATCCTCAGGGCTATCGGCAGCAGAATTATCAACAGCCCTACGCAGGCTACGCACAGTCTGACGACCACCCACGGGACCCGCTGTTCCGGACCTACTATCAGCCCGGGACCCAGCCATATCCCCAAGGCAGGCCGCTCTACACCGAGGAGGAGCAGCTGGCCCGCCTTGACGACCTCTACGCCCGCGGCGTAATAACCTATCAGGACTACCAGAACCAGAAGGCCGATATACTGGACGGCTTTTGAACCTTAGGGCCGTTCCGTGCCTTGCGGAACGGCTCAAAGTTTTTTGGGGTGCTTTTGTTACCTTTTGGGCTTTTGAAGGGATCTATATACAGGAGGTGAGAGTATGCGCGAAACGGAAAAGGGCCTTGGCCTTGCCGAGGTCATGGAGCGCCACAAGCAGACCGTCTACGGCCTTGCGGTGTCGATGCTTCGGCACAAAAGCGAGGCTGATGATGTTTTTCAGGAGGTCTTCCTTACATATTTCCGCAAGGCGCCTCAGTGCGAGAACGAGCAGGCACTGAAGGCGTGGCTCGTGCGCACTACCCTGAACCTTTGCAAAAGATCGAACGCAAGCAGGTGGAACACCCGGGTCGAAAAGCGGGGCGACGCCATAGATGACGAGGCCGTGGAGTTCTCGTCCCGAGAAGAGAGCGAGGTCTTCGAGGCGGTGCGGGGGCTCAAAGAGAAGTACCGCTTGCCCGTTTATCTCTTCTATTTTGAGGAGATGACCGTGTCCCGGATAGCACAGGCTCTTGGCCTGAGCGAGGGCGCCGTGAAGATGCGCCTTTCCCGCGCAAGACAGCTGCTGAAAAAAAGACTGGAGGGCGACTATTTTGAATAGAGATATATTTCTTTCCATCCGTTCGCAGCTGGCGCCCGATGAGGGCCTTGTGCAAAGGACGCTGCAGCTTGCAGAGGGGGAGCCTGATGAGCCGAAAACAGAAGAGGGTGAAAATAAACAGCCCCAAAGGACTGCACTTCGCAGCCGCAGAGCAGGCATTGCTGCGGCAGTGCTGGCGGTGGTGGTAGCCGTGGGTGCCGTCTTTGGTATCGCTCGTCTGAGCCGCAGAGAGACAGCCGACCCCGCACTTTCGGCTGCGGACTCCACCGCTGCGGACTCCACCGACAGCGCCCAGGCGCCGCCAGCAGCTGCGCCAAATCAGCAGGACTTTGACAGGGCCATCAGCGCCGCCTATCAGCTGGAGATCGGTATGCCCGTCAGCGAGGCCGTGGAGCTGCTGTCCGGGGCCTGCGAGAACGCCCCTGTCTACAGCACAAGGCAAGACGACCTGCTGGCAGACATGGCCTTTGATTTCGGCGGCATCAGGCTGCTGCTCCTGACCAGCAGCGACAGGCTGACGGCGGTAGAGATCCAGACTATCCCCGACGGGATGATAAACACCCTTATGCCGCTATACTTTTACGATCCTGAGGCTTGGTCCTTCGACCTTGGCGCCGACGACCCAATGCAGTGGGCGATGATAAAGTGGTCGCAGGCTCGACAACTCAAAACACGGGACGAGGTACGCGGAGAGCTCGGACAGCCCGACAGCACCGACGGCGGCTCGGATATCTACGAGGAGTATTTACGGATAGATTACACCGAGGAGGGAGAGGTCAAGGGCTTTTATGTATCCGGCTTAGAGCTGCCCTTCTGGCGGGAGCTTAGAGAAAAGGATGTCTTTGTTGTCTCCGAGGAGATAGACAACGAGCGCTACAGCGAGTACGACACCGAGGACTATCAGCACATCTATGACCTGAACGGGGTGATGGACTATCTGCGGTATCTGACTGTCGGGATGCCCGCAGACGAGGTGCGGCAGATCATGGCCGACGCCTGCCCCGACGGCCCAAGCGAGACGGCTGACAGCCAAGAGGTCTACACTATAAACGGCTATGATGTCACCCTGTATTTTATGGATATGCTTGGCAGTGTGCCCGATTCGCCGCTGACATCTGTTACCGTGAAGAAGCATGAGGGCTATCACATAGTAACGTTCATGCCCCTGCCGTCCTCGGAGGAACTGGCGGAAATGGACAGGCTGCTTGATTGGGCCAAGACGCTTTCGGCCTGGTACAGCGTCATCGACTGCCGCACAAGGGCCGAGGTCAGGGCGATACTCGGCGAGCCCGATGTCAGCAAGCACACCTACGAGATATTCAGCTTCGGCGACGACAAGCTGATGGTGCAGTACGCCTTTGAGGATAGCGTGGTGGGCTTCAAGCGCTATGAGCCGGTTCTCGACTACTGGTACGAGCTGTCGGAGAGGCTTTTGAACAGCGATGAGAGCGCGAGCAGCTCTGTAGAGTCAAGGGATGAGACCTCCGCCCCCGATGAGAGCGGCGCCGACAGCCCCGAAGACATGGAGAAGTATAGGGAGGACTTTGACCGAATGATGGCGGACGTTGCAGGACTGACCTCCGTAGACCGCGATGTGTTTTTTGAGGACTTTGAAAGCTTTGACGACTCAAAGTTTTCTGGCTTTCTCCTGTTTAGTGACGCCGACGGGAGCAGCAGCTCAGGGTATTGGCTTCAAAAAAAATATCTTTATGGCCCATATATGCTTACAGTCATGGGGACCAAGGATCTGAAGTCAGACGTGGAGCTGCCGGAGACGGACAGACAGCTGTTTGTTTTAGTCGAACGTCCTGCAAATCTTTTCCAGTCCGGGTATACTTATCCGTATGTAGAACTAAGAGTATTCGACAAGAACGGAAAGGACCTGCCTGTTGAACAGCACACCAAGGAGGAGATAGACAGTCTGGCAAAGATCACTCCCGCTGATATCATAGATGACCCCCAAAGGGTAGAGCCGTCCTCCCGGGAAGCGAATGAATAAGCTCAAAAGGCCATCTCTGCACAAATGCACAGAGACGGCCTTTTTTGTGTGCCTTTTTTTGGCTTTACTTTTCCCGAGAACTGTGCTATAATATATGCGGTGATAATATGGACTATAAATTTTTTGCTATGATATCGCGCATGAAGTATATCGACCGCTGGGCCCTCATGCGCAACACGATAAACGAGAACCTGAGCGAGCACTCGCTTGAAACGGCGTTCATCGCCCATGCACTGGCGCTCCTCGGGAACAAGAGGCTCGGGAAGAGCTATTCTCCCGAAAGGTGCGCTCTGCTTGCAATGTACCACGACGCCACGGAGATAATCACGGGCGACCTGCCCACGCCAATAAAATATTACAACAAGCAGATAAAAACCGTCTACAACGAGATCGAGGAGAACGCCGAGAGGCAGATGCTCTCCTACCTGCCCGAGGACCTGAGAGAGGACTACGCGCCCCTCTTTTCCCGCACCGAGGACGAGGCGGAGCTCTGGCGCATAGTCAAGGCCGCGGACAAGCTCTCGGCGCTGATAAAGTGCATCGAGGAGAGGCGGATGGGCAACGAGGACTTTGCGTCTGCCGAGCGCTCCACCTTAGAAGCCATTCACAAGCTCGACTGCCCCGAGGCCGAGATGTTCCTTTCCGAGTTCATCCCGCCCTATGACCTGACGCTGGACGAGCAGTGCTGAACAGTGCTGATTTAAATAATAGAAGGGTGATTTTTTGGACACTTTAATTTCCGCCTCTCTGCTGGCCGCCGATTTTGGGCAGCTTGGCGCAGAGATAGACAAGGTCGCCGCTGCGGGCGCCGACTGGCTGCACTTTGACGTTATGGACGGCGTTTTTGTTAAAAGCATCTCCTTTGGCGAGCCCGTGCTTAAAAGCATCTCCGGGGCCTGCCCCCTGCCCGTGGACGTCCACCTGATGATAGTTGACCCCATCCGCTATGTGGAGAACTACGCAAGGCTCGGGGCCTACAATATAACCTTCCACGCCGAGGCCGCCGAGGACGTTGACGCAGTCATAGAAAAGCTCCGTCAGCTGGGGGTCAAGGTGGGGTTATCGGTAAAGCCCGCGACGCCCATAAGCGCGGTGGAGAAATACCTTGACAGGATAGATATGTTGCTGGTGATGACCGTTGAGCCGGGCTTCGGCGGACAGGTGTTCCTGCCGGAGACTCTGGAAAAGGTCCGCCGGGCCGCAGCCATCAGGGCAGAGCGGGGGCTCTCCTTCCGCATTCAGGTGGACGGCGGCATAAACGGCGAGACCGCCCCCATCGTCCGGGAGGCTGGGGCAGATGTGCTTGTCTCGGGAACATATCTTTTCAAGGCCGCAGACACGCAGGTCACGGTAAGGGAACTCAGAGGATAGTAACAGACCCGCAGTGAGAAAAGTCACTACGGGTCTTTTGAATGTCATACTGCAAGCTGCGCTTCAAGCTCCGAAATGGTGAAGCTCAGACTATTCTGTTTTTCGTCCACAGGAACAAAGCTGTCGCCCTGTCTGGTGTAAAAGCCTTGCATCTGATTGGGCGTCCACATAGGAAGTGAGAGATCAGTTTCTTTGTAGTTTGTGAAAAACAGGTACTCTCCACCCTCGTCGATGTATACGGCATTGTCGCTTATAAGGCGCTCTCCGTCGCCGAGCATTTTGACCTGTACATCGGTGCTTTCTTTGGCTGCTCCCTTATATGCTTTAGTGACGGTAACATCATATACCGTGTAGATAACGATATTAGGCGCATCGACGTTAGTACTGCTTTCATTGACTATAGCACCGGTAACATCGTTAATGTATTCAGCGTGAGACTTGTTTACCTTGCCCTCAAAGACGGCCATGCTGTTTTCGGCAAGGGACGGAAGACCGCCATAAAATGCCTCTACAGATTCTATGTGCTGAGGTGCTGTGGTCTCCGATACGGAGCTGCTTGCAGCAGCTAACGAGCTCTCAGCAGAGCCGCAGCCTGTCAGCACCAGCGACAGCGCAATCAAAAGAACGATTTTTTTCATTATAATACCTCCAGATTAGTTATATAAAGTTTTTACATTGTTGATATCGTATTGTTGAGGCAAGTACAGCACATCTCGAGTAATGTTATATAACATAATAGATCCTCGTTGAGGTGCAGGTGGATTATCCTTTAATCCTAAAACGTGTCCTAATTCATGTGTAAATACGCTTTGAATAAACCTGCTTGGATTATTTGCGTCTTTCAAAATAGCAGTAGAGTTTAAAACAATATGAAATCTATTTAATGATGAGTCGGACACACTATCGCTGTACATTCTTCCATAATAATATCCATAACTGCTGTTGGCACTCAAAGCATAGACTGCTACATAATTATCTGAATTTGAATTAATTGTAAAAGTTACAGGCGTATAGTGATTCCATGCATTTTTACTGTTTATAATTGCAGTTTTATACATATCGTTATAGGAAGCATAATATCTAAATGGGATGTTCTTTGATGGATAACGGGTCTCTGTATACCAATCAGACATTGATGCATGTGCAGGTGTAGCATTATTACATATACAGCACATAAAAGCTAAAACTATAGAAACGATAAAGCATATTGTTTTTTGTTTGTTTTTACAATACATATTTTACCCTCCAGATTTATTATCAAAAAGAATAATCATTCTGGCCGACCATGTTTGATAAAAATTCAATGTTAACATCATATATCTATTATAGTCAAAGAAGTTAAAAAACAGCACATGTTAATGTTAAAAATTGATTAACTTAATTATTGACAATAAAAAAAGCGGAGCTTACGAAAGCTCCGCCCATTCATCCATCTTTTCGTCAAGCTCTGTGCGGCAGGCGTCCAGCTCTGCGCATTTGGATATCAGCAGCTCGTGATCGGCGGCGGTCTCCGGGCGGGAGATCAGGTCCTCCAGCTGCGCGATGTGCTGCTCCAGCTGCTCTATCTGGTCCTCCAGCTCCCGGACACGGGCGCGGCGCTTGGCGTCCTCGGCCCGCTGCTGCTTCGAGCGGTACTGCTTCTGCTTGTTCTCTCGGTATTCCTCTGCCTGGCGGGCTTGCTTGGCCTCCTGCTCCTCACGCTCCCGCTCCTGCTGCTCGGAGGCGATGACGGCGGCGTAGTCGTCGTAGCTGCCCTCAAAGCTCCGCGCACCGTTCTCCGAGAGCTCCACAACCTTGGTGGCCACCTTGTTTATCAGGTAGCGGTCGTGAGAGACGAGAATGATGGTCCCGGGGAATTCCGCAAGGGCGTCCTCAAGCACCTCCTTGGTGCCGAGGTCGATGTGGTTGGTGGGCTCGTCCAGCACCAGCACGTTGCCGCGGGTCAGGGCCATGACCGCAAAGGAGAGCTTCGCCCGCTCGCCGCCCGAGAGGACGGACACGGGCTTGTATACGTCCTCGCCGCTTATGAGCACGGCGCCGAGGGTGCTGCGGGCCTGCTGCTCTGTGATTCGTGGAAACCGCCTGTTCAGGGTGCCGAGGGCCGTGTCACGGGGGTCCAGAGTGGAGTGCTCCTGGTCGAAATAGGCCCGCTTTACATTCCCGCCCCAGACTATGTTTCCGCGGCTGTGGGGCAGCATATCCTGTATCACCTTCAGCAGGGTGGTCTTGCCGATGCCGTTGGGGCCAATGATGGCCGTGTGGTCGCCCCGTCTGATGTGCAGGTCAAGGGAGGGGATGAGGGTCCTTTTTGCACTGCCCTCGCCCACCTCTATTGGGCAGTCCGAGACCTTTAAAATATCCTTGGTGGGCTCGATGTCGTATTCAAGGCGTATCTTCGGTGGCTTGACAAATACCACGGGCCGTTCCAGCCGCTCTATCCTGTCAAGGGCGTGCTGTCGGGACTTGGCCATCTTGGCGGTGGAGGCCCGCACCTTGTTGCGGGCGATATAGTCCTCCAGCTTTTCGATCTCCCGCTGCTGGGCCTCAAATTCTTTCATGGCTCGTTCGGTGTTCTGCTTCTTCTGCACAAGGTAAGCGCTGTAGTCCCCCTTGTAGGAGGTCAGGCGCCCGCCCTCCAGCTCGCAGATGCGGGTGCAGAGCTTGTTCAAGAAATATCTGTCGTGAGACACCAGCAGCACTGCCCCCTTGTAGCCCTTCAGGTAGTCCTCGAGCCATGTCAGGGTAACAAAATCCAGGTGGTTGGTGGGCTCGTCCAGTATCAGCAGGTCCGGCTCCTCCAGCAGCAGCTTTGCCAGAGCAAGGCGGGTCTTTTCGCCCCCGGAGAGTGAGGAGACGGGGCGGGAGGTGTCAACACCCCAGAAGCCCATGCCTCGGAGTATCATGTTTATCTTCACATCAGTGCGGTAGCCGTCTCTGGCCTCAAAATAGGCCGAGAGCTCGGCGTACTCTCCGCTTATGACCTCCAGCTCGTCGGGGGCGGCCTCGGTCATTCGGGCCTCGAGAGCCTCCATGCGGCGCTTGATGTCCGTCAGCTCGTCAAAGGCGTGTTGCAGCTCTGCAATTATGGAGTTGGAGCTTTCAAGGCCGCTGTTCTGCGCCAGATAGCCTATCCGCGCCCGAGAGCTGACGGATACCGAGCCCGCGCCCTCGGGGGTCTTGTCAAAGCCCAGCTCGCCCGTTATTATTTTCAGCAGGGTGGTCTTGCCGCTGCCGTTCTGTCCGATGAGGCCCACGGTCTCGTGGTCCTCGATGGTCAGGTCAATGCCGCGGAGAATGGGCTCGCCGCCGAAGTATTTGTATAGGCTCTCAATGTTTACAAGCATCGGTCAAACATTCCTTCTTTAAATTTACAGCAGCTGATCTATTGCCTTTATGCTGCCGATTATAAGCTTCTCGAAGCGGGGAGCGGCATTGTCGGCGGCCTCCTGTACCTCAGCATGGGTCAGGGGCTTGTCGGTCATTCCGCAGGCAAGATTCGAGATGCATGAGATGCCGCAGACCCTCATTCCCGCGTGGTGGGCAGCAATGGCCTCAACAGCCGTTGACATCCCCACGGCGTCGGCGCCGAAGGTGCGAAGCATCCTTATCTCTGCGGGAGTCTCGAAGCTTGGGCCCGTCAGCTGTAGATAAACGCCCTGTTTTAGATCTATGCCGCAGCTGTCGGCGGTGCTGAGGATAGCCTCGCAGAGCTCGTTGTCGTAGATATTGCTCATGTCAGGGAAGCGGGTGCCAAGCTCGTCTGGGTTCCTGCCGATCAGGGGGTTAGGCACAAAGGAGGAGATATGGTCCCTTATGAGCATGAAATCTCCCGCCGAGAAGCTGCTGTTGATTCCGCCCGAGGCGTTGGTCAGGAAGAGAGCCTTTGCCCCAAGCATGGACATAAGTCTGGCAGGCAGCACCACGTCGCTCATCTTATAGCCCTCGTAGTAGTGTACGCGGCCCTGCATTATGACCACAGGGACCTCTTCAACATAGCCGAAGACGAACCGCCCCTTGTGGCCCTCTACCGTAGAGATGGGGAAGTCGGGGATGCTCGAATAGTCAACGGTGTCGATGATCTCGGCGCACTGGTCGGCAAAGGCCCCGAGGCCCGACCCCAGCACCAGCGCCACTCTGGGTTCAAAGCCTGTCTGCTCCCGCACGGCGCAGGCGCAGCGCACCAGCTTTTTGTACTCCTCTGTGGAGTCCTCGGAGGCCGTGAAGGGTGCGGGCTTCTCGGGCTCAAAAAACTGCGGCGGGCCGTAAACGCAGACGGGCTCCTCGTTCTTTGCAAAAAACTTTTTAATATCGTTCATCATAGCTATTCTCCTTTGCAAGGCTAAACGGCGGGCGATAGATGCCGTTTTCGGTTATTATGGCAGTAATAAGGCTGTGGTCGGTGACGTCGAAGGCGGGATTCTCGCAGCCGATTCCCTCGGGGGCCACCTGACGGTCAAAATACAAATTAGTGATCTCCTCGGGGCGGCGCTGCTCGATGACGATATCCGCACCCGTGGGGCAGAGGGGGTCGATGGTGGTGGAGGGGCAAAAAATGTAAAAGGGCACCCCGAAATGCTTTGCCAGCACAGCCACCGAGAGCGTGCCTATCTTGTTGGCGGTGTCGCCGTTTCGGGCAACTCTGTCGCAGCCCACAAAGCAGGCGTCGATGCGCCCCTGCTGCATCATGAGCCCCGCCATGTTGTCACAGATCAGGGTAACGTCAATGCCTGCACGCTGCAGCTCCCAAGCTGTCAGGCGGGCGCCCTGTAACAGCGGGCGGGTCTCGTCCACATAGGCCGAGAGCTTCATGCCCCGCTCGGCCCCCAGCAGCAGCGGCCCCAGCCCCGTGCCATAGCGGGAGGTAGCCAGCGCTCCTGCGTTGCAGTGGGTAAGCACGGCGGCGCCGTCCCGTATCAGGCTCAGACCGTGCTCGGAGATGCGTCGGCAGATGTCGATGTCCTGTCGGTGGATGAGGGTGGCTTCTGCCATGGCGGCCTCTGCGGCGGCTTCGGGGGCCTTGCCCTCTGCGGCCTTCATCACCCGCTCTGCGGCGTGGAAGAGATTCACAGCCGTTGGCCGTGAGGAGCAGAGGTATTCCGCCTCCTGCCTAAGGGTAGGGAAGAAGTCCTCGGGGCTCACGCTCTCGCTGAGCAGCCGCGCTCTTATTGCCAGAGCGTAGCCCGCGAAGATGCCGATGGCCGGCGCCCCGCGCACCCGCAGGCTCGTGATGGCCTCGAACAGCTCCTTGGGCTCTGACAGGGAAAGGGTCTTTATCTCTCGCGGCAGCAGGGTCTGGTCGATTATTATCACCGAACGGCCGTCCGCTGCGGGCCTCACGCTGTCGGTCTCAAAATAATGCATTGCTGTCCCTCCAAATAATATCTTATTTGATTATACCACACTTTGCCCTCTATTTCAAGCGTAACAAGAATATTGTCCTAGAGCGGACGGCGCAAGTCGCGTGAGCTGCGGCAGAGCCGCCTTACAACTGTGCATTGTTCAGGGTCTCCCTCGCGATACGGTGGTACGACCTTGGCCTCGGAGAGTTGCCTGCCTATATTTTTCAATAAGAAGAATATTAAAAAACAGTAAAAAACTCTTTTCCCCTTGAAATAATAGAGGATATGTGCTATAATGAAAAAAACTTCCGAAAGGAGCTGCACTGATATGAAAAAATTAACTTCGATGCTCTGCGCTGTGCTGATGGCCGCTGTGGCGCTCACAGGCTGCGGAGACAGTGATTCTTCGACTGCCGAGAGCAAGGCCGACGGCATCGATAAGGCCGCCGCTGACAGCAAGTCTGCCGAGCCCGCCGAGGATGAAAACGCCGACCCCGATAACGGCAGCGCCGAGCCCGACACAAAGCCCGAAAAGAAGACCTATGACAAGCCCGTGCTGGCCGACAATTCCGTTGAATTTGCAAAGAACATGGGCCTTGGCTGGAACCTTGGAAACACCCTTGACGCCACGGGTGCGGGTCTGGAGAGCGAGATCTCCTGGGGCCAGCCCATGACCACCGAGGAGCTTATAGACTTTGTTCGCGATTCGGGCTTCACCACCATCCGCATCCCTGTTTCCTGGGGTAACCATGTTGACGACGACTACAACATCGACGCCGAGTGGATGGCAAGAGTGACCGAGATAGTTGACTGGGCCGAGGACGCAGGGCTGTATATCATCATCAATTCTCACCACGACTGTGACAAGTATTTCCCCACCGAGGAGCACTACGAGGAGAGCGAGCGCTACATCAAGGCCATTTGGGCCCAGATCGCCGAGAACTTCAAGGATTATGACGAGCAGCTTATCTTCGAGTCCATGAACGAGCCGAGGCTCATGGGCACCAACAAGGAATGGTGGTTCAACTCTGACGACGAGGAGGGTCTGGAGTCCATCAGGGTCATCTCGAAGCTCAATCAGGTGTTCGTTGACACCGTTCGCGCTGCTGGCGGAAAGAACGAGACCCGCTTCCTGATGGTTCCCTCTAACGCTGCCAACGCCTACAACGCCATGAGCGAGGCCTTCACCTTCCCCACCGACACCGTGGACAGCCGCATCATCCTCTCTGTACACGCCTACACGCCCTATGATTTCACAATGAACTATGCGGGCGGCACCGACAAGTGGGGCCCTCGGAGCAAGGCGGGTCTGAGCTTTATCAGCGACTTGGACAAGACCTTTGTTCAGAACGGCATCGGCGTTGTTATCGGCGAGTTCGGCGCCACCAACAAGGACAACCTTGACGCCCGTGTTGCTTGGGCCACCGACTACTGCACCATGACCAAGGAGGCGGGCATTGCCTGCGTGCTCTGGGACAACGGCGGCACCAAGGCCGGCGACGAGAACTTCGGTATGATCGACAGAAACAACTTTGAGATCTACTATCCCGAGCTGCTTAATGCGATGCTGGAGTGCTACAAGTAAAAAAAACGAAGCTCAGATCGCGGCGCTGCTTGGCAGCGCCGCAAAGTGCTGAAAACAGGGCCTCACCCCCTTCGGGGTGAGGCCCTGTTTTCAGCCGAATGCTGCTCGTGCATCGGGCGCAGCATTTCTATAAATTATTTCAGTGTACGGAGATGGCGAAGTCCAGCTCGCCGAAGGGATAGACAACGGGGATGCAGAAGGCGGTGCCGTCGAAGTCTATGTTCTGGCCGTGGAAGTAGCTCTGGGGCTCAAGAGAGAGCTCGTTGCCAAGGTCGTTGGACTCGTTTACAACAAAGAGGCCGTTGTTTACGTTCAGGAATTCGCCCACGATCTCGTTGACGTATTCGTCCACCTCACCCAGATCCTCCTTGGCGAAGCGCTTGGCAAATTCAAGATACTCGCCCGAGCCGCAGCCGATGCAGATATCTGCGGAATACTGGCCCGTGATGCTCTGCTTAACGGTGTACTGCTCGCCGAAGTCCTTGATGATGGAGGCCTCCAGGGGAGTGAAGTCGTCACCGATGAAGCGGATAAGGCTCTTGAACAGCAGGGTAACGTAATCGGTGTAGATCCTTGCGTTCTCGGCGGTGTTGAAGTGGAAGAATTCCTTTACCAGCGAGGAGAGCTTGTCGCCCTGATTGTCGGAGATGTCGCTATCGGAGAGGCTGTAGTGCTTCTTGTAGCCCGAGATAGCGGCCTCAAAGTCGGCATTGGAGAGGGTGCCGTTGTTAACAAGGGTCTGGCCCAGCAGCAGATAGTCGGTGGGCTGCTGCGAGAGCAGCTCGTCAACGTCCGACGCGGTGAGGTAGCCCAGCTCAACGCAGAGGTCGCCGAAGCGCTTGTCTACGGTCTGCTGGGTAACATTTACGTGCTCGACCTGATCGGCGGTCATGAGCCCTGCGTGGATGGCGAGAACGCCGAGGCGCATACGGGTGTTTTTCTTGTCGTCGATGGCGGCTGCCAGCGCCTCGGGAGTGACAAGCTTATTGTTGAGCAGGTAAGCTCCGAAAAATTGTGCAAACATAGTATGTCCTCCCTTATTTGATCACATTTTTTACGATCTTTTCGATCTGGGAATCCTCGATGGGCTTCTGAACAAAGTCATAGGCGCCGAGGACTATCGCCTGCTTCAGGTGGCTCTGGGTTCCGACAGAGGAAGCCATAACTACCTTGGCACCGGGGTCGAACTCCTTGATGGCCTTCAGTGCGTCGATGCCCGTCAGCTTGGGCATAACGATATCCATGAAAACGAGGTCGGGCTTGTTTTCCTTGTACTTGGAAACAGCCTCCTCGCCGTCGGCGGCCTCGGAGATATTCACAACGCCGATAGAGGTCAGGAACATTCCCAGCTTCTTGCGTGCGAACATCGAATCGTCACAGAGCAATATCTTGACATCCTTGATATCCATATATATTTCCTCCCATAGTACAAATAGTACAGATAGTATACAAATGCGCTGTTTTGCCTTTTGAACATATTTACGCTATCATACAATATATATTTTACCACAAATCTTACTAAAAATCAAGAGGACGGGAGAAAATATTTTGTAGTAATTGTGCATAAAATTGAAGCGGCTTTTTTGGAGGACTGTATACGGGGCAGGGAAGGGGGCAGTTCCGTCGCTCTGCGGTGATCTGATCAAATACGCTCTCAGGCGCCTCGCAACGCAGTTCCGTGAGGGAACCCCTTCACATCATACAGTTGTAAACGAGCTTGCGAGTGATCACGCGACATGCGCCGTCGCCGCAGCGACGGATTGACAAGCCTGCCCCGCTGTGCTAATATACAATTAACAATAGTCATTTTTTATCCCGCAAAAAATATTTCAAAAATAATGCAAGGTTTTCTCTCCTTCATGCGTTTTATAAGTGAAACCGATCAAAAGCTCTGGCGCCTACCCCTTGCGCCGGGGCGAAAAGGGGGTGCGGTTTTATGATCACCGGCAGCGAAGAGGCTGCTTACAAAAAGTATTTCGATATGGTGTGGCGGGTGTGCTTCGTTATGACAGACGGCAGCAGCGCCGACTGCGAGGACGCCTGCTCTGACACCTTTATGAGATACATACAGCAAAGCAGACAAAACGGCTTTGAGGATCAGGAGCACGAGAAGGCGTGGCTGATCGTCACCGCACGCAACGTGTGCCACAGTATGCACAGGCGCCTTTGGCGGCGGGATGTCCCGCTGGAGGAGGCCGCAGAGATATCCTATACCGAGAGGGCCTACGAGCCCAGCGGTGTGATGGAGGAGATACTAAAGCTCCCCGAAAAGGAAAAAATGGCGATACTGCTGCACTACTACGAGGATATGTCCGCACAGAAGATCGCGGAGATATACTCGGTCAGCGAGAACACGGTGTTCTCCTGGCTCCACAGAGGCCGTAAAAAATTAGAAAAGAGATTGGAGGGTCAGCAATGAACGATAACGAATTCAAAAATATCATAAAGAAAGAATTCGACAGCGTCAAGGCTGCCCCCTCGGCGCAGGAGCGCATCCTGCGGGAGCTGAAAGGAGCAGGCGACATGGAAGAGAGAACAAAGGATAATATAAACATCACCAATGCTGCGGAGATAAAGAGCAGCCGCAGCTGGACCACATCACTTATCGCGGCCGCCGCGGCGGTGGCCGTTGGCGTTGGGGCCTTCGCCGTTACCTCCAACATGGGGGCAAAGAGGGACGACCAGCCGGGAGCCGCTTCGCAGACAGCGGAAGACGAGGGCACTCCCTTAGGCCTTGAGCCCGCAGAGGGAAGAGAGGGCCTTTACAAGGTGAACGACAACACATATTTCTGTCCGATGACCTATAATGCTGCCGAGAGGACCTTTGCCAGTGAGGACGGGATGATCTCGGGCGAAGTATTTCGTGAAGGAGTAGATTTTATTCTCGACAAAGCATATCCTACGCCTTCATATATGACGGATTATAAAGTAGAATGGTCCAACAGAATGAACGGCAGAGAGATCGAGGCTGCGGACTACTACCTCGGTTACAATGTTCAGGCTGTGATCGACGGAGAGGATATACGCTTCGTTACGGACTGCGGCAGAGGTGAGGACCATACCGAACAGGGCGGAGGGCACTCCGGCAGCTTCGAGCACTATGGGCTTGTTTATGTCAGCGCAAAAAGCCATCCCGAAAAGGTGACCTTCCGCGCAGTTATCAAGACCACCGACGGCGACACGATCTACTACGGTATGTACGACAAGGACGTTACCGCCGACACAGAGGGCTATGAGGATGTAAGCACACTGAAGCTTGTAGAAGACGAGGATGCTTACCATCCCGACGAAACGCCTCTCGGGCTTACCGCTGCCGAGGGCAGGCAGGGCCTTTACGAGCTGGGCGAGGGCAACTACTTTTGCCCGTTCGTATATTACGATAATGAAACATATATCAGCGAGGACGGAAGAGTAAAAGCCATACTGCGGGACGGAATGGAAGCCGAAAGAGACTACTCTCCCGCAGAGGGCAACAAGATATATGATATCTCCTATTCTGTCACTATGCCCGAATTCACCGGCGGGACCTTCTTCGCGGGCTTTGAAGTGTATGCGACAGAACTGATGGAGACCTATCCGCTCCAGATCAGCTATTCGATGGGCAGCGAGGTCACGGAGAACGGTATCGAATACCGAAGGACAGCAGATGACGGCGACACCATTACGGTTTTGGCGTCTGTGGAAGCTCCCGAATACTTCGGCTATTCATCCATCAGCCCGAGAGTAACTCTAACCACCGAGAACGGCGAGACTATACAGTATGCTCTGGTATACAACTACATTCCGAAAGCTCCCGCAGTCATCGAGACGCAGGAGCCCGAAGACACTGACGACTCTCCTCTTGGCCTATCCCCCGCAGAGGGCAAGGAGGGCCTGTGGGTGGTCAACGACGAGACTCTTTTAAGCCCCTTTGCCTTTGACAAAAACAACGGCAAGTTCACAAGCGCTGACGGCAGGCTGGAGGCCTATGCCTTTGAGGGCATCAGCACCGAGGACTACCCCGACACCTTCGGCGAGGACTTTGACCCCGAGACCATGAAGGCCATCGGCCTCAGGATCACGAACGTCAGCGGCGACACCCTGAACGGTATGTACTATGCCGGGGCAAACGTGTTCGCCATACGCAAGGAGACCTCCCCCTTGGAGCTGACCTATATGATATGGAACGGCGTTGAGGAGCAGGGCGTGTTTGCTGAGCTACAGCCCGGTATGGATGTCACCATAGCGCTGGCGGTGCCCAAGGACATCGGCCTCTCAGAGATAACGCCCAGAGCCCTCATAGGCGAGGACGGTATGCGCATTGTCTATGCGTGTCTTAGTGAGGACTACAGCAGCGCGGATGAGTTACATCATCCCGCGCCGGACAACTGGCCCGCCACTGATGACTCTCAGGATGAGGACAGCAGCCAGCCAGACGCAGAGGACAGCAGCCAGCCCGAAGGCGTTACAGCCGAGGATGGCGGCGATGTCATCAAGGTGAACGACAGCCAGGTGCTGGTCCGCCTTATCAAGGACGGCGACACCTACACCAGCGTGGACGGCCGCTTCACGGCTGAGTATTATGTGAAGGAAGGCACACCATTCGTGATCTGGACCAACAACACAGGCACCGAGCAGAAGGGCAACTACTTTGGCGGCATCGGCATCTCTCCATTCCTTGTTGACAACAGCAATGGCCCCGAGGTATGGTATCACTACTTTGGCATGGAGAACGGCGTGGAAACGACCCTCGGCGCCTTTGAGAGCGTGACCGTTGAGGTGCCTCAGTCCGTAACCGGAGACGTTACCCCCAGAGCGGTCGTAAAGGGCAGTGACGGAAAGGATTATATCTACATCGGCTTTGACGAGCTGACGTATAACGAGGTGGAATAAGCTGCACGCGGCCATATCCTCCAATAAATAAAAAATGGTACCTCACCCCCTTCGGGGCGAGGTACCATTTTTTCGCTCAATAACTCAATAGACGCTGACGCAGCCATCTGCGATGGACTGTGTTGCGCAGTTCACGGCCTGCTTGATGGAGTGTATCTTTACGCTGCCGGAGGTGACGGTGACGCTTATGGCGGCCTCGATGCCGTTGCCTTGGGCGTTCTGAATGTCGATATCGGCCTCCTCGATGGTCACGGTGCCGGCGGTGGGATCGGCGTCGTCGGTGGCCTTGATGCCGTCCTTGCAGGCGGTGACGGTGATGTTGCCTCCTGTTATCTCCACCTTATCCTCGGCGTAGATGCCCGTTTTGACGGCCGAGATCTCCAGCACTCCGTTCTTTATCCTCAAGTCGTTGGAGGACTTGATGCCGTGCTTGGTGCTGCCGTAGACGAAAAGCTTGCCCTTGCCCTTGATGGTAAGGTCGTCCTTGGCGGAGATGCAGGCGGAGAATTCGTTGGCGGTGCCGTCCTTTAGGACGTTTGTAGAGCCCTCAACGAGGTGCAGGGTGCAGCCGTCCGCGGATTCTATCCTGATGGGGGCGGAGGCCAGACAGTCGATCTCGGCGCCGTCGAGGTAGAGCTCCACCTTATCCTCCTTGGTGGCGCTGACGATTATCTGGCCGTCGTCCAGCTTGCCCGTGAAGTAGTATCTTCCCGGGGCGGTGACGGTTATCTTTGTGCCGTCGGCTGAAACGCCCTCGGCGCCCTCGGGGATATTCACCTCGCTGCCGTTAAGGGTGATCTCCACGGCCTCCTCGGCGGTGTCGTCGGTGTCGGCGGGAAGTGTGCCGGAGGCGGGCTCGGTAACAGAGCCGTTAGCCGCGGCGCTGTCGGCGGTCTCCGGCTCTGCCTGCGAGGCGCCGGAGTCGTTCTCTGCTGTATTTATGCTGGCGCACCCCGAACAGAGAGCCATCGCCAGCGCAAGTATCAGAAGCTTCTTTTTCATAGCATATCCTCCGTGAAAAGGGATTTTTTGTATTATAGCACAAAGCGGAGGTTTTGTCAAATGGTAGCTGCTACGAGTTCACCTCCATCAAGGTATCAAAAAAGCGCCCCGGTGGGATGCTTTGGTGGGTATAATAAAACCGCTCCGGGGTCGGGGCGGTTTATAACTTCTATGCCGTTTCCTTTTTATCTGTTTTTTCGGGATTACCATCTTCGTCAGTTTTGAGCATACGCTCTATCATCTCGGCAATCTCTTCTCTGCTCTTCGGTCGGTCATCAATATCTGCTATTGGTCTGTTAGGATTTCGCATACTCAATTCCTCCTTTACTGCATTCATTTAAAAATCTTTTGACAAACTCCTTATTATCTATTGTTTCTGATCCGAATGATCTATATACATCTAACATCAGCTGTCTAGCATTATTATAGTTATATCGTGAAGTTTTATTCAAAACATAAACTTTACCTTGATTAGTAACAACAGACATTGTTTTGATTGGAGCTTCACAAATAAACGTGTCAATATCTGCCACAGAGAAAGTATTTGTGCTCGGGTGATTATGCATATAGATCAGTGAATATTTATCAGCTCTTCCAATTACCGATACCGCAAAGGGATTAGATGCCGGTGACACAGAAAACTCATCACCAAATATCTGAACTTCGCTTTTCATTACCAAATCATCAATCAACAATATTTCGTTGCTATCGTTCTGCTCCTTGGATAATCTCAAGAGATTTTTGTGTTTTTCCTGCATTTTTGACATTTGTTCTTCAGTGAAATCTGATAATTTCACTTTACCAACCTTTGCAATAGCCTCATCAGTAATTAGAACCTTGTAATCTCTTTTCTTCGCCTGCTCCAAGCTCTTCACTTCCTCTGACCTTATTATATCAGATTTAGCCCTATTTGTCAATAACTTATCGTTCGAGGCTGTGTGCTTTTGAGTATACTTCCCTACCCCCACATTCCCCAGCCCGTCCATCGTCACCCGCTCCCTCTGCTGCGGAATGTCCATCTCCTTCGAGTACCTTGCATACTCCGCAGAGGTAACACGGTAGCGGGCCCGGGCTGTGATGATGTCGTCCTCAGCGGCGCCGCCTTCTTCAAGCAGGCGTATCTCCTGACGCTGGGTGCGGAGGGTGGTCTCCAGCTGACGCTGGCGCTGGGTGGCCTCGTACTTGTTGTACTGCCTGCCCTTGTACTCCCACTTCTCCTGCTCCCGGGCGTTCAGTGCCTTTTCTCTCCCTTTTATTGACAACACCCGAAATTTGTGCTATAATATGCTTGCAAATCCTAAATCTGAAATTCGGAGGGAAATTTTATGAGATCAATATTCAAGAAGCTTTCGGCAACTATCGCGGCCGGGGCGCTGGCTATGGGCTTCGCTGTTGTGGCTAATGCCGAGGATTACGGTCAGGCGGGCATACTCTTTCAGGTAAGAGATCAGTGGGACCACAGGACCAAGGTGGGCGACGACCCCACCACCGAGACAGGCAATGACGCCCTTACCGTTCATTTCGAGGACGTCAACATCACGGGCAACGGCCAGTACACTGTTATGATGTCCAAGTACATCGTCCCCGAGGAGGACATTGACTTTGTTACCATCGGCTACCTCAGTCTGGGCTGGAACGTTGATATGAACACCTATCCCGACCTTGTTTTCAACATTGACGAGATCGTTATCGACGGCACCACCTACACCGTGAACGAGCAGCCCGAGGTGGAGGACAGCGAGACCTCTGACAAGTGCATGAAGATCAAGAACTCTTGGGGAGATGTTTCCGCCGACACCACCCCCGCCATGGACAATTCTCCGTGGCGCACCAGAGAGCCTATTACCATCACATTTACAGTCTCCGGCCTGCCCGAGGAGAAGATCGCCGACAACCCCGATGAGCTTATCATCAGCGACTTCGTTTCTCAGTGGGATATCGACAACGGCATAGTTGACGCCGACGGCAATATCCTGGACGGCTCCGGCGCAGGTGAGGCCGAGGAGAGTGTTGAAGCAGGCGATTCAGAGAGCACCGCTGAGACCGCCGAGTCCGTAGAGGACAGCGCAGAGGCCAGCGACGACGTTGAACCCGACACCGAGGCTGCCTCTGAGGAAGAAAAGAAGGAAACCAAGAAGGATGACAAGGACGACTCCTCCAAGGACGAGGACGGCCTTGGTGCAGGCGTCATCGCAGGCATCTGCGCAGGCGTTGTTGCAGTTATCGCCATTATCTTGGCCCTTGTTCTGAGGAAGAAGAAGCAGTAAGCGGCAAGACCGAAAAAATACCAAGCCCCCGATGCGCTGTGCATCGGGGGCTTGGTGCTGATTAACAAAAGTGTTTTTTCAGTCAAGTATGCGACCGTCACGGGAGATGGTCACGACCTGCCAGGGAATGAACTTGCCGCTGGCACGCAGTGCGTTTTCGGCGGCTCTTTGCAGGCCACCGCAGCAGGGCACCTCCATGCGAACTATGGTAACGCTTTTGATGTCGTTGCCCGCTATGATCTCAGTGAGCTTTTCGGTGTAGTCCACGGCATCAAGCTTTGGGCAGCCGATGAGGGTGATCTTTCCCTTCATGAGATCCTCGTGCATATTAGCGTAGGCGTAGGCGGTGCAGTCGGCGGCGATAAGCAGCTTTGCGCCGTCGTAGAAGGGCGCCGACGTTGGCAGCAGCTTTATCTGGCAGGGCCACTGGTTAAGACGGGAAACGGCTCTGGATGCCGTGGAAGTTGCTTCCGCCTGCTGCTCGCTGCGGTCAAGCTGCATGAACCGCGACCCCGGGCAGCCCTGTCCTGCGGCGTGGTGCGCCATCTCGTCCATCATTTTTTTCTCCTGCTCTGTCATAGTTTTTTCCTCCTCTTTCTTCCTTTGGTTTTCCTTGACCGCGGCCTCGTCGTAGGCGGGGGCTTCGCGGTTCTCAAAGGTTATAGCTCCCGTGGGGCAGCCCGGCAGGCAGTCGCCGAAGCCGTCGCAGAAGTTCTCCCTGACCAGCCTCGCCTTGCCGTCGATGATGTCGATGGCACCTTCGTGGCAGGCCTGTGCGCAGAGCCCGCAGCCGTTGCACTTTTCTTCGTCTATGTGTATGATCTGTCTTATCATGTGCTCGCCTCCTTGATTTTCTGATCCTATTATAGTATAATAGAAATGAAAAGTATGTGGTTTGAACCACATTTTGAAAAAATTTTTTGGAGTGAAGAGCATGGATATCAAGACGCTGAAAAAAAACGCCCTGTTCAAGGGCATGACGGAGGGGGAGACGGACAGCTGCCTTTCGGAGCTGAGGGCTGTGCAGAAGAGCTACAAAAAGGACAGCTTCATCCTCCACGCGGGAGACAGGACCCGGCGAATGGGGCTGGTGCTTTTGGGGAGCGTGACAGTTGAGAGCAACGACATTTGGGGCAGCTGCACGATACTGAGCCACATAGGAAAGGGGCAGTTTTTTGCCGAGACCTATGCGCTGCTGCCTGATGAGGTGATGCTGGTGGACGTAAGGGCGAACGAGGACTGTAGGATACTCTTTTTGGATATCAGCGGGCTGTCTCACTATGCGGCAGAGTGGAGCAGCAAGCTGACCCGAAATCTGCTTATGATCTCGGCGCACAAAAATCTGGCGCTCTCGGGCAGGAGCTTTCACACCTCGCCAAAGAGCGCCAGAGGACGTATATTGTCATACCTCAATACCGTTGCCCTTCAAAAGGGGTCTAATGAATTCGACATCCCCTTTGACCGCCAGCAGCTTGCAAATTACCTGAACCTTGAGCGCACCAATATGTCCAAGGAGCTTGGCCGCATGAAAAAGGACGGGCTTATCGAGTGCAGGAAAAATCATTTTCGGCTTATAAAAACGTAGGCAAGGGCAGCACCGCTTTTCAGCTCTGTCTCAGTCGTGGCGCTCGTTGGTGTTTTTGAACATCTCGCAGAAGCGGCCCGAAAAGGCGGGAGGCTCGCCGTGCTTGTAGAGGTGTGAGATATCGCCGAAGGCGCTGGTCCTGAAATACGCGAGCCCCTCGCGGCGCTCCTCTGTGATGACAGTCGTGACCGAGGTGGGTGCTGCAACAAAGCCGTGCCAAAGTATCATTGGAGAAACGTTGAGCAGGTGTGACAGCATCACGCAGGTCACGCCGAAATGGCAAAAGAGGGCAATGGTATCGTTGTTTGGAGACAGGGCGCGGTAGAGGTTTCCCTCCCGCTTGTAGCCGTGGCTCTCAATAAGGGCGTCGAGGCCGTCACAGACCTGCCTGTAGCCCTCCTCCATCCCTGCCTCCTGCATAATGGGGGTGGTGTACCATTTGTCCTTGTCATAGTATTCGGGAACGGCTGTCCAGTCCGCGGGGAGCCAGTCCCAGGCAATGCGCCTGCCGCCCTTGCCATCGTCGATGCGGGTGTCGAACTCCCGCGCCCATTCAAGGACCTGCGCGGTGCGCCCCGCTTTTTTCAAGGTGTACTCTGCGGTCCTTTGGGCCCTTCCCAGAGGAGACATATAGTAGTCCTTGATATCCATGGGCGCGATGCGCTTTGCAAGCAGCTTGGCCTCCCTGTGTCCCTTCTTCGTCAGTGAGTCGAGCTTGTAATCGGGGTCGCCGTGCCTTATGAGTAAGATCTTCATTTTGCTATCCTCCTGCTTATCTGAACATGACTGCCTGCCGAACGGCGTTTGCGAGGGCTTTGGCGGCGTTGGCCTTATCCATTGCCTCTTCAAGGGTCAGCTTGCCGTCGTTGATGCAGTAATATGAGGTCATCCCCTTTTCAAGGCAGAGCTCCGCGCCCTCGCCAATGGAGCCCGCGAAGCCAAGGCAGGGCTTTCCGAGGCGCTTTGCAAGGGCTGCGACGGCTATCGGGGCCTTGCCCATTGCGGTCTGGCCGTCAATTCGGCCCTCGCCCGTGATGACGCAGTCGGAGTCCGCGATGCACCTTTCGGCGCCTGTCATTTCAAGTATCAGCTCGGCGCCCGACCGCATTGCTCCGCCAAGGAAATATTTCAGGGCAAAGCCCAGTCCGCCAGCGGCTCCCGCGCCCGGAAAGCTCGGGTCGGCTTCGGGGGTGAGGGCCTTTGTCAGCTCTGCGAAGCTGCCGAGCCATCGGTCCATGAGCAGGATGTCCTCGGGGCGGGCGCCCTTCTGTGGGGCAAAGATACGGCTGGCGCCGTGCTCGCCGCAGAGGGGGTTGTCAACGTCACAGGCGATGAAAAAGCGGCAGCGCTTCAGCTGGGGTAGGGCGCTGTCAGCCTTTATGGACTTTAGCCTTGAGAGGCCCGCCGCCCCGAAGGGTATCTGTTCGCCGTTCTCGTCCAGCAGGCCGAAGCCCAGCGCCTGTAGGCAGCCTGCGCCGCCGTCGTTGGTGGCGCTGCCGCCGATGCCGATAATGAAGTCTCGGCAGCCCTCGGCAATGGCTGTCCGTATCAGCTCGCCCACTCCGAAGGTGGTGGTGTGCATTGGGTCGCGTAGGTCGGGCGGCACCAGAGGAAGCCCCGCCGCTGCGGCCATCTCGATGACTGCCTTATTGCCGCCCAGCACGGCGTATTCGGCTCGGACCCGTTCTCCCAGCGGGCCTGTGACCTCGGCGTATCTCAGCTCTCCGTCGGCGCACCCCGCAATGGCCCTGACAGTGCCTTCGCCCCCGTCTGCAAGGGGCAGGATGTGTATCCTTGCCTCGCTGTCGGCCTGCTTTATTCCAAGCTCGGCGGCCTCGGCTGCCTCCGCCGAGGTCAGGCTGCCTTTGAATGAATCTATCGCTATGGTGTAGGTCATGGTCGTTCCTCCGGTCCCATCGGGGCGTCGATGCAGTAATAACTGCTTATTTTTTCGATGCTATTATACCACAGAACGAGCCCGATTTCAAGGCCGCTGAGGGCGGGAACATGGAAATCAATTTTTAAGAGCCTTGCTCTAATCTCAGTATTTATTAGGCTGAAAGAGGGTATTTCCCCGCCAACGGCGGGGGAATACCCTCTTTCAGTGTCCGCAGTATTTAACACAGTCACTCGGAAAGGATCTTCTCGATCTCTTCTATCTCACTGTCTGTGAAGTCCAGCCTTTCGATAGCCTTCACATTGTCCGCTATCTGCTCGGGCTTGCTGGCGCCAACGAGAACTGTGGTTATTGCCGGGTTGTGCAGTATCCATGCTATTGCCATTTGCGAGAGCTTCTGCCCGCGGCTCCCGGCGATGTCTCCCAGCTTGTTAAGCTTTGCAAGCATTTCATCGGTAAGCTGTGAGCCTATCCATGTATTACCCTTGCCGATGCGGGAATCTGCGGGGATGCCCTTTAAGTATCTGTCGGTCAGGAAGCCTTGATACAGCGGCGAGAACACCGATATGCCAATGCCGTTTTCTTTGGCCCAGTCATCCAGCTTGTTGTCCTCTATCCAGCGGTTGAGCATGGAATAGGAGGGCTGGTTTACGATAAAGGGAGTTTTAAGCTCCTTGAAAATAGCAGATATCTCCGCAGTCTGCTCCCTGTTGTAGTTTGACACCCCCACATACAGCGCCTTGCCCTGTCTTACTACATGGTCGAGTGCAAGGGCGGTCTCCTCAAGGGGCGTGTTGGGGTCAAAGATGTGGTGGTAGAAGATATCCACATAGTCGAGGCCCATGCGCTTCAAGCTCTGATCGAGGGAGGCGATGAGATACTTGCGGCTGCCGTTCTTGTCGCCATAGGGGCCATCCCACATTTCATAGCCCGCCTTTGTGGAGATGCACAGCTCATCGCGGTAGGCTCGCAGCCCTCTGTCAAGTATTTTCCCGAAATTCTCCTCCGCCGAGCCGTTGTAGGGGTGGCCGTAATTGTTGGCAAGGTCGAAGTGGGTGATGCCCAGATCAAAGGCAGTGCGGCACATATCCTCGGCGTTTGCAAACACCGAGCCGAAGCCGAAGTTCTGCCATAGACCCAGCGATATCGCGGGCAGCTTTAGCCCGCTGCTGCCGCATTTGCGGTAGATCATTTTTTCGTATCTGTTATCGGCTGCTTTGTACATAATGTCCTCCTTTTATGCTTTTGTTTTAGGCGTTCCCTGCATATAGAGCTCCGAGACCCTGAGCTCTCCGTTTTCGATGTGTCGGCGCAGCTCGTCAAAGGGCTGGGGCTTCGAGAACAGATAGCCCTGAGCTCTGTCACAGTCGATGGAGCTGAGGAAGTCGAACTGCTCCCGTTCCTCCACGCCCTCGGTGAGGGACACCATTCCAAGCTGTTTGGTAAGGCTTACGATGTTTTTAAGGATGGGGCGGGTCTTCTGGTTGTTCGAAAAGCCCGAGAGAAACTTCATATCTATTTTCAGCACGTCGAACTGGTAGTCCTTGAGCACGTTAAGGGACGAGTAGCCGCTTCCGAAGTCGTCGAGCCAAACCTTGTAGCCCAGCTCCTTCAGCGAGCGCATGGCGGCTTTTAACAGGTCCTGATTGTCCGAAAGGGCGCTCTCGGTTATCTCCACGTCAAGATATTCTCTTGGAACGTTGTATTTCTTTGCCAGACGCCACAGCTCATCAACTATGTTGCAGAGCTCGAAATCGAGCCGCGAGAAGTTAAGTGACACAGGCGCGAAGGGCCAGCCGTTATCGGCGGCGGCGCGATAGGTCTTGCAGACCTCCTCGATGATACAGATGTCGATCTTGTGTATCTGCCTGTGCTCCTCCAATACCTCGATGAAGGCCGAGGGCGGCAGAAGGCCGTAGGTGGGGTCGAGCCAGCGGGCAAGGGCCTCAAAGCCGATGATGGTCTCACCCTTGGTCTCAACAACGGGCTGATAGTAGACCTTTATCCAGCCTGACTCTATTGCGGTGTCAACGTTGTTGATGATGTACTGCTTCAAGCGGAACTTTTCCTCCAGCTTGCTGTCGTACATACGGTAATACTGGTCGAAGCGCTTCTTGGTGCTGTTGCAGGCAAAGCGGGCATAGTCGCAGGCCAAGCTGGGGTCAACGTCCTCCTGATCGTGGGGGCGGTAGGCGCCGCATTTTAGCTCGATGTGTATCTCGCCGTCATAGCTGCTAAGGATGTTATAGACCTCGTCCACCTTCTCGCGGCAGCCGTCAAACTTTGTAAGGACTACGAAATGATCGTCGGAGAAGCGGGACACCAGTGAGCCCTCAAAGGTGGATTCAAGCAGCTCGCCCACCTCGATGAGCAGCTCGTTGCCTGCCTGAAAGCCGTTCTTTTCATTATAGTATTTGAAATTTTCTATATCAAAGAAGAGAAAGACGATGTTGGACTTGTCGGTGGTGACGTAGCCAAGCAGCTTCTTGGCCTCGCTCCTGAAATATACCATGTTGTGTATGCCCGTCAGCTCGTCCTCGACGGATATCTTGCTGAGGTAGGCGTTAACGTCCTCAAGGTGCTCGTCCTTCAGGGCCTGAGAGAGGGTCTTGTTGTAGTTGGATATACAGAACAGCAGCGTCGAGAGCCACATGGTAAAGCCGTTTATCTTTATGCCGTCTCCCAAGCCGGGCTTGTACTGCGAGAAATCCACCACGCCGGTGAAGGCGCCGACGGTGTTAAGGTCCAGCATACTGCTGATCTTATAGTAGAACATCAGGTACGAGACCGTAAGCACCAGAAAGCCCAGCCATGGCCGCCATACCAGCAGGCAGATAACGAACAGCTCCATGGTCAGGAAGGTGAGTATCTGGCCGCCTGTGCGGTAGCTGTTGGCAGAGATGATGATCCCGAAGTTTATGCACACAAAGGAAAAGATGTACATTACCGAAAGGCTCTCGGCCTTTTTGTTGCCGCGGTCGGTAAGCAGCACCACCGCAAGGATTATCATCGACACTGCGCCGAAAAGAAGGATTATGTAGTTTTGAAGAGAAGAGGTTGGCTTGCCGCTGTCCTTGTACTGTGTCAGCATCCATATCTCGAAGGCCACCACCGCCGCCGAGAGCAGGATGACGAGGATGCCGACCCATCGCACTCTGCGCTTGTCATACAGCACCCTCACCGCATAAAGCAGCATCAGTATGCCGGATGCCAGCAGCAGGAAGTAGTTGGAGTAATACTTCTCTGTCAGGTCCCAGAACTGGGCTTGCAGGTGCTGGGTGATTATCGTCCTCGTCATGCGCTCTATCATCCAGAGCTCCAGCACGATAACGACCACCGACATATATATACTTGCGCGCATATTAGTGGTGTAGAAATATTCTCTTACATACTCGCTCTGCTTGTTGAGGCCAAGCCAGCGCAGCAGTGTATTGCCCACCTTTTTCATAACGGCACCCCCGTTCGTATTTTGGTGAATGTGTTATTTACATCATTATATTATATTTCATAAAAAAAGTCAACCAAAAAACATATCTATGCGCGGCGGGTATTGAATTTCCATTTTTTATGTGGTATAATCGTAAATAGATACAGACTACTTGCTTGAGAACTGAGGCGATGATATGAAAAATGCCATAAATAAAAAGGGCTTGTATGCTGCTGTTATCGGCGGCGTGCTCGTTGCGGTCATCCTTGTTTTTGGCACCTTTTGGTCCGGCCAAAGGGCAAGGCAGGACGCCGAGAACGCCGTAAGCTCGGTGAGCAGGCTCTATCTTGACGAGCTTGCGGGCAGGCGCGAGAAGGTGGTGGCCTCGGCCCTTGACAGAAATATACGGAATATGCAAACTGCGGTCAGCCTGCTGACAGAGAACGACCTGAGCGACATCGAGCATCTGCAGGCCTATCAGCAGCAGATGAGAAAGCTCTACACCCTTGAAAAGTTTGCCTTCGTTGATACCAACGGGCTGATATACACCTCCCGCGGCACCCTCAACGATATTGACAAGTACAGCTTTGACTACAATAATATCTCCGAGCCCGAGATCTCCGTCAAGGACAGCGACGACGGCGGGAAGAGCGTTATCATCGCCATCCCAGTGGACAGGCTCCCCCTTGAAGGCCAGACCCTCACTGTCTGCTTTATGGAGATCGACATGGACACCATGCTGGAGGGCGTGTCGCTGAGCTCCGACAACAACGACACCACCTTCTGCAACATCTACACCAGTGACGGCACGGCGCTTACGGACATGGTGCTGGGCGGCCTTGCCAGCGAGGACAATCTGCTTGAAGCCATAAGCCACGCCAGCTTTGACAAGGGCAGCTCCGCCGAGAAGCTGAGAGCGGATTTTGAAAGCGGCACCGCGGGAATTATCTCCTTTACCTACAACGACACCAAGGAGACCCTCTCCTATAAGCCAATAAAAGGCACCGACTGGATGCTTACATATCTTATCCGCGAAAGCGTTATCAGCGACAACATCAGCTCCGTGTCCCGTGGGATAATCGTAAGAAGCCTTATCCAGACAGTCTTGACGGCTGTGGTGCTGCTTGCGATGTTCGCCTTTATGTTCTTGCAGAACAAGAAGAATGCCCGCCTTGCAATAGAAAAGGAGACATCCGAAACGGCTAACCGCATCAAGCAGGAGGAGCTGGAGCAGAGGCTGAAGCTGCAAAATGAGCTGCTTGAACAGGAAAAGCTGCGCACAAGGCAGGATCATATGATAACCGCCCTGGCCTCCGATTACAGAAGCGTTTACTATGTGGACCTTGATTCTGATGACTGTATCTGCTACCGCTCGGAGGTGAGCCCCGAGGAAGGGCCCCAGGTGGGCGACCGCTTCTCTTATCTTGACGCCTTCACCCGCTATGCAAACGACATCGTTGCCGAAGGCTACCGCGAGGGCTTTTTGAAGTTCATTGAACCCGACAATATACGCAGGCGGCTTGAAAAGGAGCTTATCCTTGCGTACCGCTATCTTATCATTAGGAACGGCGAGGAGTCCTATGAGATGCTGCGGGTGGCAGGCGTGCGCCACGCCAAGGATAGAGATGACCATAAGGTCCACGCCATCGGCGTCGGATTTACCAACATTGACAGCGAGATGAGGGAGTCCTTGGCCCGCAGTCAGGCCCTGAGCGACGCTCTTGCCGCCGCCGAGCAGGCAAGCAAGGCCAAGACCGCATTTCTGTCGAATATGAGCCATGAGATAAGAACGCCCATGAACGCCATCATCGGCCTTAACGACATCGCCCTCAACGACCCGGAGATCTCCGAAAAGACAAGGGCTCATCTTGAGAAAATAGGCGGCTCCGCGAACCACCTGCTCAGCCTTATCAACGACATCCTTGATATGTCAAGGATAGAGTCGGGCCGACTGGTGCTCAAGAACGAGGACTTCTCCTTCTCCAAGCTGCTGGAGCAGATCAACACCATGTTCAGCGCCCAGTGCACCAGCAAGGGCCTGGATTACAGCTGCCGAGTTATCGGCACACCTCCCACCCGCTTTATCGGCGACAACATGAAGCTTCAGCAGGTGCTGATAAACATCCTTGGCAACGCAGTCAAATTCACCCCCGAGGGCGGCAGGGTAGGGCTCACCGTTGAAAGGACGGCCCAGTTCGATAACAAGTCAACTCTACGCTTCACCGTTTCCGACACTGGCATCGGCATGAGCAAGGAGTATCTGCCCAAGCTCTTTGAGACCTTTAGTCAGGAGGACAGCTCCTCCACCAACAAGTACGGCAGTTCGGGCCTTGGCATGGCCATCACCAAAAACATAGTTGAGATGATGAACGGCAACATCGAGGTGCAGAGCGAAAAGGGCAAGGGCTCGACATTTACCGTCATCGTCACCCTTATGGACAGCGTCTGCGCCGACGGTGATGACAAGGACACTGATATCCGATTGAACGAAATGAGCGTTCTCGTCATCGACGACGATCCCGTGGCCTGCGAGCACGCCAAGCTGGTGCTTGAAAAGACAGGGATATCCTGCGAGACCGTGCTTTCGGGCAGGGAGGCGTTAGAGCTTGTGAGGGTACGTCAGGCAAGGCATAATTCCTATGACCTAATACTCGTGGACCTTAAAATGCCAGATATGGACGGCGTTGAGACAACGCGGGAGATAAGGAAGATAGTAGGCCACGATTCGGCTATCGTCATCATAACCGCCTACAGATGGGACGATGTGCTTGAAGAGGCCGCAAATGCGGGCGTTGACGGCTTTATTGCAAAGCCGCTGTTTGCAAGCAGCGTCATTGATGAATACAAGACCGCTTACAGAAAGAAGAACCTTTCCGAGAAAAAGGCCAAGCACAAGGCCGACCTTAACGGAAGGCATATCCTGCTTGCGGAGGATGTGGAGATCAATGCAGAGATAATAAAGATGGTGCTTTCGATGCGGGGGATGATCGTTGACCACGCGGAGAACGGCAGGATAGCTCTTGAAAAATACAAGGAAAGCGCCGCAGGCTACTACGACGCAGTGCTTATGGATATTAGGATGCCAGAGATGGACGGCCTTGAAGCTACGATGCATATCAGAGCCCTTGACAGGGAGGATGCAAAGACTGTCCCGATAATCGCGCTGACTGCCAATGCCTTTGACGAGGACGTCCAGAGAAGTCTACAGGCAGGTATGACCGCCCATCTCACCAAGCCCATCGACAACAGCGAGCTTTATGAAACGCTGGAGAGCTTGATAAAATGAAGGCATCGGAGAAGCGATGAATAGACCATTTCAGATCGGCCCCGTGAGCTAAAAATATCAAAAGGCTCGGCCCCCGCAGAGATGTGAGGACCGAGCCTTTCTTGCTATTATGTTATGCTTTGTTCGAAGGCTCAGGGCTTTCTTGCCACACAATGCAGGCGGCAGAAGCCGCGCTTTTCAAACAGCTCCATGTTCAGCCCTGCCTTTTTGCAGAGGGCGTCAACATCCTTTCGGCCGTATATCCTGACATCACCCTTGCCTATCAGGTGAGCCAGGGGCATTTCGATGTGGTTGCAGAACCAGCGAACAGGGGCGGTGCTCATGGTCATATCGCGCAGTATCAGCCTGCCGCCCGGCCGCAGCACGCGGTAAACGCTGTTAAAGAAGTCCTGCACGTTGGGATAGTGATGAAAGCTTTGGCAGCAGATCACGACATCGAAGGAGTTTTCGGCAAAAGGCAGGTTTTCGCAGTCGCCCACCACAAGCTCTACGCCCTTCATTTTTTTCGCCTTTGCCATCTCGATCATCTTTGGGGTCAGGTCGATGCCAGTGTAATGCTTTTCGAGGTATTTTTCGTGCAGAAGAGTGAGCATGGGCGCCGTGCCGCAGCCGCAGTCGAGCAGGTCGGTGAAGTTCTCCTTTTCAAGCTCGGCAAGCACATCGGGGTAGTCCTTTTTGCACATATTGTAGACCCCTGCATGGTCGGTCTCGTAGACCTCCACTGCCTTGGTGAATTCCTTTACCGACAGCGCTTTATATTGTTTGTCTGTCATTGTTGGTCCCTCCTCGGATCGGTATTATTATATGACTTCTGCGATACTTTTTTGGCTGCGCTAAGGGTCGCCAGAAACATAAAAGCAATGCCCCATGACTCGCCCCCTGCCAGCCAATGCTTAAAGAGAGCGCTGCCCGTTGCAGCCCGAAGCACCGTACCAAGCGCCTGACATATCACATAAAAGCAAAGAGGCCCCACGGCTATCCACGCCTTGCGCACGTTTATCACGCCCTTGCAGACGAGGACGATGAAGGCCGTGCCAGAGATCAGGTCGGCAGTGGTCTGCCATACTGTTCCCACGATGAAGGGGTGCAGGGACGAGGGCACAAAGTATTTTTCGATGCTTTCGGCTGACACGCCCGAGAGCACCGCAGCCCTAACGTTCATCAGCGCAAGGCAGCAGATAGAATGTATCCCGAAAATGCCTATGGACATCATCGTTCCGCCGAAGGAATATGCTTTCAGCGCTTTTGACGGCTTGACGCCAAGACTGTCCTTGGCGTGTGACCACACCGAGGATACGCCGAGAAAATACCCCGCGGCAGCGATGATACCGATCACGAAGGATGCCTGATAGTACCACAGCGGCACATCGGCGATATCCATCCCGACTATCCCGTTGACAGCGTAGGGCTCGCCCTCGCCCATGAATGAAAGCAGGCAGTCGCTTATCCCGCAGAGCAGCATTGAAGCAAACCCCACAAGCAGGAAGACCCTGCGTTTTTCTTTCCCGATATATTTCATAAAAACACCCTTTGTATATTCAAACTCAAATGCTTTGCCGAGGGTTAGTTTTGGCTAACCTAAAGCTAATAAAATCGAGCCCCTTAAAGCTCAATGCTCATTATATCATATCCTTCATTTAATTTCAACTCCATTTTGCTCTAAATGCTCCATATTTCGCTCTAAATGCTCCATATTGGCGGAAGTTTCTGCTTTATGCGAGATGAATTATTAGGCCGCAAAGCGGCAAAATTGCAAAAACAAGAATTGATTTCCTTGGCTCATAGAAAATTAAACTTGATTGATATGCGATCTTATGATATAATGAAAGGGAAGTTTAATTCTTTTATGGGTGATAGAAATGAAACGAAGGACCACAAAGGATATACTTGCAGAGTCTTTTTTGGAGCTTGCCGAGGAGAGGCGCATCGACAAGATCAGGATCAGCGACATTACCGATAACTGCGGGATGTCTGCGCCCACCTTCTACAACCACTTTAAGGATAAGTACGATCTGATCGTTTGGATACACACCGACCGTGTAGGCGAGATCATGTCCAAGATCGACAAAAATGGCTACAGGTGGAAGGACACGCTGCTCGAAGGGGCAAGGTATTATTACGATAACAGGAGCTATATCATCAATGCGCTCAAACACACCAGCGGTCAGGATTCCTTTGTGGGGTATGTTACCAAAAACAATATAAGAGTGCTTGCGAACGAGGTGCGGCGCAAGCTGATGACCGAGTATCTGCCGTCGGAGATATTTGGGCTTATCAAGGTGTATGTTTACGGCACGGTGCATTTTATGCTCGACTGGCTTGTTGAAGACACCGCCCTCACCCCCGAGCAGGTGGCGCAGCTGTGGGAGGAAGCATTGCCCGAACCGCTTCGCAGGTATCTGTGCAACGAATAAAATTTTATAATTTAGCCAAAATGTAAAAATTCTTTATAAACAGCCGTTTTTCCATATGGACAAGCGGCTGTTTTTTTGATAAAATAACAACAACGATGGACCGGACGGTTTATCAAAAAATAAAAAACGGAGGTATTTATCATGACACTTGAAGAAAAGATCAAAATGCTCAATATGTATGCACAGGCCTGGTATTCCAGCTCACAGGCGGATTATATCCACGAGGCTATCTTCCGTGCTCAGGGCTTTGGCAAGTTCGCTGACCGCTGCAAGGAGGAGGGCGACGAGGAGCTTGAGGAGGCTAAGAACTGCACAGCAAGGATCGTTGCTCTTGGCGGAAAGCCCGAGATCGGTTATATGGAGCAGCCGCTTTTTGATGAAATAAAGGACCTTCTTCAGGACTGGCACGATGGCTTCATCGAGCAGAAGGGCGTTGAGGAGCTTGAACGTATCGCAAGTGAGCTGACAGATGATTCCATCACCAGAAAGCTTGTGGAGAGCTTTGTTGAGTGTGAGGCCGAGCACCGCGAGTGGGTAACACAGCATCTGAATATCATCAAGAGGATAGGATATGAGAATTATCTGATAGAGCAGCTTGGATAAGGTGCTTGTTAGGTGTGGAGGAAGAATAATGCTCCCCGACAATGTAAAAAAGGTTTTCGAGGAAAACCTGTGGTATATTGCCACCGGCGGTGACGAGCCGAACGTTGTTCCCGTTGGCTTCAAGCGGGTGTGCGAGGACGGCAGGCTTGCCATAGGAGCTGTTCTCCTTGAAACGACTCTTGAAAATATCAAAGCAAACGGCAGGGCCGCAGTAGCCGCCGCAAATCCGCTGACGGGTGAAGCCTATCAGATAAAGGGAACGGCAGAGCTTGTGACCGAGGGTGAAGCCTATGAGCATTACAAAAAGCTCACCGAAGACACCTTCAAGGGATCTATGCAGCTCAGATGTGCGGTCATTATATCTCCCGAAAGGCTGATAAACGCTTCACCGAACGAGCATAACAAGGAAGAGATCGAAATATAGGAGGTCACTACAATGGCAGAAAAGGAACAGATCTTAGAGGCTATGAAAAAGGCCGGAGAGCCGCTGAACGCTGGCAAGATCGCTGAGCTTACCGGTCTTGACCGCAAGGTCGTTGACAAGGCTATGGCTGCGATGAAGAAGGACGGCTCTATCGTTTCTCCCGTAAGATGCAAGTGGGAGCCTGCTGAATAGTAAATAATTAAGAAGGCTGTCGGGTTGACATCGGCAGCCTTTGCTGTAACAGGAGGATCTATTATGGAGATCAAAGCAGTAAAATTCAGGACCGACGGATTCTATTCCCAGCCGTTCGTATTCGGCGGTGAGGAAGGCATGGAAAAATTCGACAAGAATATCCGCTATCGCGGCAGCCTGCAAAACTATCTTATCGACACGGGCGACGAGGTCATTCTTGTTGACACGGGCCTGCCCGAGGGAACACCCGAGGAGGTACCCGACGAGAACAGTATCCTCTATACAGGTAAGGATATTTGCAGCTATATGGAGGCTTTTGCGGCGCTTGGCTACAAGCCCGAGCAGGTCACGAAGATACTTCTGACCCACAAGCATAACGACCATTCGGGATGCATCACGCAGTTTTCAAATGCTAAGATATATGTTAACCGCGACGAGCTTGGTGCGGCAGAGCTGCAGGGCGTTGATAACCTCGTTCCTGTGGACTATACCGACGGCCCTTATCACAACTTCCCCGAGAGTCAGAGGATAGCGGAGGGTATTTACTTCATCAAGGCCAAGGGCCACACCAATGGCAACAGCATTATCATCGTGGAGAACGACGGCCTGTTCTATATGCTCCACGGCGATATCACCTACGTTGACGAGGCACTGTATGAAAACAAGCTGTCGGTGGTATTTGATGATAAGGATGCCGCCCGCGAAACACTTGACCGTGTGAGAGAATTTGTGCGTGATAATCCGACCGTTTACTGCGGCACACATACACCTCAGGGCTATGAGAACCTTGAAGCAAAGCGGGTTATTGATCCGGATGCCCCCGTTCCTACCGTTTATGCGGAGGTGAAATTCACGGATAAGCAGGCAACAGGCAAATATGTCTGCTCCATCTGCGGATATATCTATGACCCCGAGGAAAACGACGGCACAGCCTTTGAGGACCTGCCCGAGGACTGGAAATGTCCGAGGTGCAAGCAGGGCAAGGATAAGTTCAATCCAGCGTGATGATCAAATGACAGAAAAGAACACCGACAGGCAGCTGCCTATCGGTGTTCTTTTTTATCCGCAAAGCTGAAAGCCCAATACTCCTGCGACGGTCAGGATCCCTCCCAGCACATTGGCCTTCGAGCAGGCCTCGCGCCTTATGAGCCCGATGACGAACAGAGTCACAAGTATCATTGGCTGTATCAGGGAGTAGTCTGCAAGGCTAATGGCGATGACTGCGTTTTCCATTATCATTCCTGCGGTGTTCGGTATGCGGGCCAGCACCACGTTCAAGGTGCCTTGGGGCTTTTCGCTGTAGGCCTTGAAGCGCACCCGCGGCAGGCAGATGAGCGCCACGATCACCAGCCCCGGCAGCAGCAGCATTATCGACGAGGCGTAGCCCGAGAAGCTGCGTATGGTCAGGCCGTAGCCGAACTTAGAGGCAAGGTAGAGCAGCAGCGGAAGCAGGATGCGTCGGTAGTTTATCTTCTCCGCCTTGTCAGAGCGTACGATCAGCACAAGACCGAGGGCCGCAAGGCAGATGAAACAGAGCCGCAGGGCCTTTAGGCTCTCGCCCATGAAAACGTCCGAAAAGTAAGAGACGAACAGCGTTACGCCCAGCCAGGCCTTCAGCTCGAAGGCCGACATCTCCTTCAGCACCAGCACGCTCATCCTAAATTCCAGCAGCTTGCAGAGGGCAACGAGCGCCACCCCCGCAAAGGCCTGCCAGCTCAGGGAAAAACAGATCTTTTGAAAGGGCAGGGTCAGTGCCAGGAACACCGACATGGAGGAGCACATCAGGAAGGTGAAGTCATTGGGCTCGAACCTCGCCTTGGCGGCGGCGTATTTGTCACTGAGAGAGCTTATGGTGTAGCAGGTCGTGACTCCCGCCATCAGGGCAAGGGCGTTCACCAGCGCACCCTCCAGCGCTCTGCAAGCTTCTCGGCGGGCTCACTGACAAGGGGCGGCTTTTTGGTCTGCTTCTCGCTGTGGCAGAGCCTTGCGAGGTGCTCCTCGAAGATATTCTCTGCCACGGGTATCTCCGCCCAGCTGTCGGTCCAGGAGGAAAGATAGGCGGCGTTAGAGATGGACAGGGAATTAAGCCCCTCCTCGCCGGGGGCCAGCAGCGGGGCGCCGTCAAGGATGTGGTCTGCGAAGTTATTAAGTATCTCCGGGTGGCCGTCGGGCTCAGGGGCGGTGTATTCCTCGTAGTCGCTCTCGGGCCATACAAAGCCGTTCTTGCACTCGGCACAGGTTATGCGCTCGTCCTCCTTGAGACGCCACCATTTGAGCTTGCCGTCCTCCAGGACCAGCTTGCCCTTGGTGCCCGAGATCTCCAGCCTGTTGGAGCCGGGCGCCTCCCCTGTGGTGGTGATGAAGGTGGCTGTGGCGCCGTTCTCGTACTCGCCGTAGATGGTCACATCGTCCTCAACGCCGATGTCGTGATACTTGCCGATGGTGCAGAAGGCGCGGATGCGCTTAGGAAGTCCGAATATCCACTGCCAGAGGTCAAGGTTGTGGGGCGCCTGATTGAGCAGCACTCCGCCGCCCTCGCCGTTCCAGGTGGCCCGCCAGGAGCCGGAGTCATAGTAGGCCTGAGTGCGGTACCAGTTCGTAACTATCCATACGAGGCGCTTGGTCTCTCCCAGCTGCCCCGACTTAACTATATCCCTTGCCCTTGCATAGATGGGGTTGGTGCGCTGATTGAACATTATGCCGAAGCATTTGCCGGAGCGCTTGGCAGCCTCGTTCATCTCCCTCACTTGGCGGGTGTAAACGCCTGCGGGCTTTTCTGTCAGGACGTGCAGGCCCTGCTCAAAGGCCTTGATGGCGATAGTCGGGTGGTCGTAGTGTGGGACGGCTATCAGCACGGCGTCCACAAGGCCGCTGCCGATGAGTGCCTCGGCGCTGTCGAAGGTCGCTGCGGAGGGCAGCTTTTCCTGCGCCCTTTTAAGCTTTTCGGGGTCCGTGTCCGCAAAGGCCGTGATCTCGACGCGGGGACACTGGCCGCTCTGCACATAGCCAAGGTGGCCGCTTCCCATATTTCCCATTCCTATTATCCCAAGTCTGAGCTTATCCATTCTGTTGTCCTCCTAAAATATCTTTGAGCGCGTCCACCGCCGCCGTGAAGGCCGTGCGGGAGTCGGGGTAGGTGTAGAGCATTTTTGTTTTCTGTTCTGCCTCCAGCTTGTCAAAGCCCTCGAACACCGACAGGTGGGGCTCCACCGTCAGTACCTCTCCGTGGAATTCCGAGATGAGCCATGGCAGCTGTCCGGCCCCCTTGCCCGCAGGCACCACGGACCCATCAGGCAGCGCGTCCTTGATGTGCATATATTCAACGAAGGGCGCCAGCAGCCGCCAGGCTGCTTTCGTGTCCTGCCCGCACTGGATGAAGTTTGCGGGGTCGAAGATCGCCTTTAGCTGCGGCAGGGCCTGATGGATCTGTAGGCACTTGTCGGCCTTGTCGCCGTAGATGCCCTTTTCGTTCTCGTGGCAGAGAACTATGCCCGTGCCCCGCGCGGCGGTAAGGAACTGCTCCAAGCGCTCAAGAACGGGGTAGATGCTTGTAGTGCCGTAGAAGCTGAATAGCCTGATGTGCCGGGTGCCAAGGATATCTGCAAGCTCAAGGCAGCGCTTGAACTTGTCAAGGTGGGGCTCAAAGGGCTCCATGATGCCGATCTTTCCGAAGGGAGAGCCCACGGACCATACCGATATGCCTGCATCGTCAAGCTGCCTGCGGAACTCGCGGGCCTCGTCCTTCGACAGATCAACAACGTTTTTTCCGTTGACCCCTCGTATCTCCAAAAGAGCAACTCTGTTTTCCTGCATGGCGGCGATCTGTCCCGAAAGGTCGCCTGCCGCCTCGTCGGCGAATGCTGCAAGTTTGAAACTCATATTGATTACCTCCAAGCTTTTTGTTGAGTATATGATATCACAGAATGATTTGCATTACAATTTCAAAATCAAGCAAAAGATATTGCAATTTCGCGCATGATGTGCTATGATAATGGAAAGGAGGGGGAGAGCATGGACTTTTTGAGAGAAATTGACAGGGACGGCTTGTACATCCGCCACGCAATAGACGAGGCGCCTGACAACAGGGGCAGGGACTTTCACATCCACGACAGGTGCGAGGTGTTCTATTTTATTTCGGGGAACGCCTGTTATCTTGTTGAGGGCTCGTCCTATCCGCTGGAGCGCGGCAGCCTGCTTCTAATGCGCCCGGGAGAGGCCCACTGTATTCGCTTTTTGAGTGCGGAGAGGTACGAGCGCTATGCGGTAAACTTTCCCCTTTCGCTGTTCGATAGCTTTGACCCCGAGCGGCGGCTGATGAAGCCCTACACAGCCCGCCCCTTAGGCAGACAGAACCTGTATTACCTGCCCGACCTTGAAGGCACTTTGCGGGAGCTGTGCTATTACGAGGGCGACGATTACGGCAGGATGCTGCTGTTCACCACAAGGCTCTCGGGTCTGATGGATAGGCTGGGGCAGCTCACCGACCACAAGCCGACAGCCGAACCCACCCTCTCCGAATATATTGTCAGATACGTCAACGATATGCTGTGGGAGGATATCTCAGTTGAGCTGCTGGCGGAGCATTTCTTTTTGAGCACCTCGCAGTTTTCGCGGCTTTTCAAGGAGGCAACGGGCGCCTCGCCTTGGGCATACGTTACCGCAAAGCGGCTGGTCAGGGCGAGAGAGCTTTTGCAGGGCGGCGAGAGCGCAAAAAAAGCCGCAGAGGACTGCGGCTTCAAGGACTATTCGGTTTTCTACAAGGCCTTTGTCAAGCGCTTCGGGGAGAAGCCCAGCAGCGCCCTTTGAGGCAGGCTTCAAGTATTATTTTGTTCCTTCAAATACTACCCGTTCGTTATACGCCTTGATGAGCTTGGGGTCGGTGAGCTCAATTTTTTTGCAGCATTGGGTAAATATACCGGCCGTATTTGTATTTGCCGATATGTGAAAGCTGCTGAGGTCTAAAGGACCTGCATCGTACCCATAAAACATCAGGGATATGTCAGTGACCTTGGAGAGATCAAATCCGCTAAGATCAAGGCAGGGAACATAACATTCCGAAAACATATTGCTCATATTTACACAGCTTGAGGTATCAAGTCCGCTGAGGTCCAGTGCCTTTGCCCTATAGCCTGAGAACATACCTGACATATATAATACATTTGAAGTGTCGAAGCCGCTGATATCGAGCTCCTTTGCTCTGCAATCGTCAAACATATAAGACATATCGGTCACCTTTGAGGTGTCGAAGCTGTCAAGCATGAGCTTTTCGGCCCTGCAGGTGCTGAACATCCCCCACATATCGGTCACGTTGGATGTATCGAAGCTGCGCAGATCAAGCCTCTTCGCCTGACACAGGGAGAACATGGTGCTCATGTTCACACAGCTTGAAGTGTTCAGGCCGTTTAGGTCGAGGGCGTCTGTATTACAGCGTGCGAACATACTGCACATATTGGTCGTCCGTGAGGTATCAAAGCTTTTCCCGATCACTATGCTATCGGCCGAGCAGCGGTTGAACATACTCGAGATATCCTCTCCCCCATGGGTCATGCCGCTGATGTCCAGCGTTTGTTCAAACCTGCTCTCTGCAAACATACAGCTCATATTCTTGACATTGTGAGTATCAAGGGCTGTCAATACCAGCTTTTTGGCCCTGAAGCCTCCGAACATGGCCTTCATGCTTCTCACGTTTTCTGTAGTGAATTTGCCCCCGAAGCTTACCGTTCCGCTGTTCAGCTCGCAATTAAAGAACATACCCTCCATTGTCCGAACGTTTTTTGTTTCAAAGCAGCTGAGGTCGATGGAGGCCGCGCGAATATTGTTGAACAACAGCCTTGTGGTGGTAAGACTTTCGCCGCCGTATACCTTTATATCATAGTTATACTGAATAAGATCATTGAACTTTGAAGTAACAGTATGATCTGCTCCGTCCCTGAACGGTTTTTCTTTTTCGGCAATATCAAAATCAAATCCAACTTCCGTAACATCGTCGGGGATGCAGATATAGGCCTTGCGCTCGCTGTCGTTCAAAAAAACATAAACCTCGTGGCCGCATTCTGTTTGTACAGTATACTCCTCGTATCCAAAGGCTCTCAGCTTTATGCACATTTTTTCTGCCTTTTTTATATCCATCCTTCTTTCGCCGCCTTTCATTTAATAATGTTGGAGATGTGCGGTCGGCATATCATCAAAGCCTTCTGCCGACGCTCTCGGACCGGTTCTGTTGTCCATAATTTTATGCTTTTTATCGTCTGCTATCATTCCTCGTCCACAAAGAATTCATCCCAGTCAAGGTCGTCGAGGGGGCCATAGTCCTCTTCGGGTCCGGAGAGCTCCTCGGGGCGCAAAAGGTCGTTTTCGCTGAACACCTTTGTAAGGTCGCAGAACTGTCCGCCCAGTGCGGTGGCATCATCTCCTTCAAGGTCCGCAAGAGCCGCTATGAGCAGGGCCCTGTATACCGACGGTTCTTCGGTTATTTCATCGTAGTCATCATACAGCGTGCTAAGGTCATTCTCAGCCTGCCGAAGGAGCTCCAGCGCCAGCGCCACGTCTTTCTCGACCCCGCTTGCGTTGAAGTTCTGCTCGGAGATCGCGGGGATGAGCACATCGTAAGCGAAGTTGTAACGTTCGATCTCCTCGCGCCCCGCAAGGCAGAGCAGCGCACAGGCAAGCAGCCCGATGTCGTGCTGCTTGTTAAAGAGCACCTTGTCGCAGCTGTTTGCAAGCTCCTCTGTATAGCTGTCCAAGTATTCTATGCCCCAGCTGCCCGCGGTCTCGCTGTATAAAATGCTGTACAAAATATATTTTAGCTTGCCAAGGTCAAGGCTGTCGCCAAGCACCCTTGTGAGTTTGGACGCTGTGTAGGTGGCAAGGCCGTGATCCTCCTCGCAGCAGAGCTTTTTTGTAAGCTTGTTGATGTCGTTGATGCTGCTGCCGAACAGCCTTGTATCAAGAAATATCCTCGCCCCGAGGGCTGCCGCCGTGTCGTCGGTGTTTGCTGCGGGGATGTCATCGTAAACAACGCCAAGCTCCGTGAGCTTGTTGGTGTCCTTAGCGATATCTGTAATAATATTAAACATGATAGTATACCTCCAAAAGTTATGAAATTATTTTCCGCCCGACCCTCCGGAAGGCCCGGCGGATGCAGCCTCATAAGGTCATAATTATTCTATCATATTTCTTTCAGCTTTTCAATCATAAATATTTAGCCAAAATGCGCCGTTTCAAAGACTTGCAGCGCCTTTGATAACGTCGTGATGGTTTTGATAACGTCATCGAAGCACTTTTTGCAGGCATAGCAACGCCCCTATCAAAATTGACAGGGGCGTTGTTAAAATATGAAACAAAATCGTTGATCGGCTTGCCGACAGCGGGTCACTGTATCTCGTTAAGCTTGAGTGGCTCAAGGTCCTTTGAGGTCTCATCGCTCGCTGCCTCGGTGGGAAGGCCGAAATGTCGGCGGTATAGGTTTTTGTGATCCCTTAGACGAGTGTAAAGGACGTATTCATCGGTCATCGGGAAGTAGGGGACTATCCTTTCAAATTTAAGCGGTTGCAGATCTCTTTCTCCACAGATGCTGAAATAATCCTTCTGTGTCCAGCATGGCGACATCCCGCAGTCATCCTTGTTCTTTTCAAACAGGCTGTCCCACGACAGATCAGTGCCGTAAAGCTGGACCATGCGGCGCCTTGCAAGAAGACTCAGCCGTCTGTCAATGCGTCCGTCGCGCTGCTCAAAGCTCATGGTGTTCGGGGGAAGGCTGTAGTGCATTATCCTGCTGCAATAGCGGTCGAGGTCGTAGCCCTCCTGGTTTTTCGACGTGGTGCAAAGGATCATTGGCCAGAAGGGGGAATTAAAGGCCTTGTGACAGCTCCTGAAATGCTCTTGTCCATCCTTGTTGGTCTCGGCTTTGCCGTTGTCAGTATAGTCTGCATTGAATCTTTCGGCGTAATGGCATTTTATTTGAAAGGGCTCTTTATTTGTTACTGTGTAGCGATCTGAGGAAAACACATGGACCACCGTGCTCTTTTCCGAGCCGTAGCACAGAGCGGTCATCATATCCTTTGCGCTTCCGCCGCTGAAAGCATACTCCTCCATCACAGCCCCCAGACCGCCTGCAATGCAGTAGTCGAGCAGCTCTTCATCCTTGCAGATACGATTATGCGCTATCGCCTGCTTGATACCCTCTTTTTTGAAATAAGTATTGAACCCTTCTGCGATATCCTGAGCAGCTTTCTCATCTTTGAATGTTCTTAATGCACACATGAAGGGAGAGCCTATAACATATTTCGCCAGAAGGGGAAGGTCGTCACATTCAGAGAACAGTTCTTTTAGGTTGCCTGCAAGCTCCTCAATAAGCGACTTTGCATCTTTGCTCGTATCCTTGCGGATCAGTTCATCATACAATTTGTTTGCTTCCTTCAACTTGTCCGAGATCATCGCCTGCATCCTCGTATCTATGTCCGCAAGGTCTATCGTTGGTGCGTTCGCAGTATCGACATCATCGCTGGCATATGCAGAAAAGACGCCCGAGACTATCCTCGGGACCATTTTGTAAGCGGAGAATACCATCAGCTTTGTAAAAGCCTTTTGGGCGAAGGGCCCCTCTAAGCTGTATTCTGGCTTTGAGGGCGGCACCCACAGCAGCTTTCGGCCTTCCTTTGCGTTGTAGTGCTCGATGGAGGCAAAGCGAAGGTTGTCAAAAAACGGCGCCCCGCGCTTGAGCTTGTGGTCTGTTCCAAAAACAAACAGCTTATCGGATATTGAATTGAAATTTTCGGGCTTTTTCAGGCCCGAGTAAAACGGGTCTTCCTTCTTCTTCGTATCTTCCTTCTTTTTATAGACCTTTATTGGAAAGCTGTATACTCCCGAGCATAGCTTATAATATCTTGGAACGTCGCTTTGCTTGCTCACAAATCGCTCCTCGTTTATGCAGTGGTCAAAGACCTCCTTGAATTCCTTAACGGTCGGCAGCGTTTTATATTTGAGGTCGCCGTCATAAATTCGTTCATTCCGATATATGCAGTTTTCCATAAGTGTTTTTGAAAAAGCCTCAGGCGTTATTTTGCCGTTCTTAAAATCCGCATATTCTTGGCACATTTCGGGCGCAAGCAGCTCCAGCAGTTTGGAAAAATCTCTGATGTAATTGGTCGTTCCCGTTTCTTCGTCCTCCGCTGCCGAACTATAATTTATTTTTAGATCGGGATAATAATTATAGGGCGTGGCTGAAAGCAGCAGTATGGGAGGCTCTTTATACTCTGGATGCTCCTCTTTTATCTTACTCAGGACCCCAAGAAAATAAGTCAGCTTGTTATCATATCGGTGAAATTCGTCAAAGATCACAAGCCCGGGGGGCTCGCAGTACAGGGTGTATTTTTCGGCGAACTCCCTTATTGGCGCAATATCCTTTTGTGTAAGATCCTGCTCCTTCAGCAGTTTCTCTGTTGCTTTATTCATTTTTATGGGAAGATAATGCGCTGCGTCTTTCGGCAGCCCTGCATAGTAGGGACGCTCGTTTTCGTCATCCCCCGATTTTATGCCGCTCTCTCCGAGAAGATTTGCCGAAAAGCTGTATATCAGCACATCGGCGTTTTTGGGCAGCGGCCTCATTATCATCATCCCGAGCTTGCTGGGTTCGTTCGGCGTTGTCCAGCTTGTGCCCTTTGTGAGCTTTTCAACGGTATCGTCCAGAAGCATAAGATTAGTGCCGAAATAATAGACCTTGAAGGGCCTGCACGCCGCCTGTGCCGACAGCAGGTCGATCACAGCTCTTGCAACGATAGTCTTGCCAAGGCCTGTTTCGTCAGCTATCAGATATCTTGATCTTCCTCGGTTAAAGGCATCAACAGCTGCTTTTGCCGCAGCCGCCTGAAAGCCTGTAGGTGTTATTTTCATTCTTATTGCTCCTCATGATCCAGATCGTTAAAAGCAGACTCGTAAATATCCTTGAGCTCGCTGAGCGTTGTGCGCTGCTGAGCTGTTAGGCCCTCGCTTTTTTCAGCTTTTTCAAGCGTTTCCATGAATATGTCTCTTTGCATCTTGGCGTTTGTCATGTCCTTTGCCTCCATGAGCAATTCGAGCCAAGGGATATAGATAAAGTCGCGGAAGCTTATCGTCTTGTCAAATCTTTCGTTGTAGGCTTTTTTATCAAAGACCACAACGGCCTCGGCGCTGACGCCGTTTTCAGTCAACCTGACCCTCAGCATACCGTTTCGATCGCCTGCTTTTTTTGTCCCCAGCTGAAAGGACAGTTTATATTCTTTGTTTAGTTTTTTCCAGCGTGAATTATTATTATCGTCCTTTTCGGGATAGCCCAAAGGAAGATATTCGATCTCTTCATTTCCTTTGACGGCGAAGCTTGGTTGTATCTCGACCTTGGAATAACGCTTGAAGGCCTTGATATGATCGTCTCCCCCAAAATTCGATGACCTTACGAATTCTGCCAGCTTTTCTATGACCCCGTAACGGGAGGCCCCCTCATATTTCTTTGCTTCCTTCACAGGCTCACATTCTGTACCGAAGACCGTAAAAGTATCGTTTCCCACAGAGAAGTATTTCCCCACGTTGGTGATCTTTGCCATGCACTCAACATTTGTGCCGTTCATTGCGTGCTCGCTTAAATTGCAGGACCCGAGCCATACGGTCCCTCCGTTTTCTTCCGGAAGATAGTACAGCTTTGCGTGGGTCTTGATGCCCTTCGGAGCAAAGACGCGGTGACTTTCAAGCTTCTCCTTCGCGGTCTCATAGTCGGGAGAAAGGATATAAAGCTGCTTTTTTTGGCCCGCTTTTTCGGCTTCCAGGAGCTTTACCAACTCCTCATCCTGCTGCCGACCATTGATACCCGAAACTGTTATCCTCACGCTGCTGTCCTTTACGGCAGGTATAATGAGATCACGCTCTTTAAGCTCGGCTGTCAGTTCACTGCTTTCCCCGCCTTGCAGATATTCAAGCAGCTCATGGATATTGTGGTTGGGCGCATCGTCCCTGCGCGGCGCACTTACAAACTGTGCCCCTGTCTCAAATACATCGTTGGCCGAGGTGAGATTGCGGCTGGATATCAGCAATCTGTAATGCGCCTCGCCATCCAGCTCAAAGCGTATAAGGATGATCTTAGGATGGAAAACAGCCTTATCTGTCGGGGCCGCGCTGTTCATCCTGAGCAGTGCAGCTGTCGCATATGGCGAACCGAGCACAGATGAACTGAGCATATCCGTTTTGCGGTCATCGAAATAAAAGCGGAATTTATCCTTGCTCCACAGGATAATGCCTGTAATATCCCTGATATTCAGCTTCTCGATCCCGCGTGCAGCGCAGATGATGCGAAGCTGCTCCTCAGGGGACATAGACATCGTTGTGGAGATACAGTGGGTCAGCTTGGCTCCGTCGGGGATATCAAAAAGCTCGTTGTATGATATGTCCATCTTTAGTCCTCTCTTTTGAAATAGTCGTTAAACTTGTCCTGATCGAGCTCTTGTGCTGTGACATCCTTGTCGGGCGTTCCCGAGGATTTGTTTTTTGGATATTTGTCCAAAAGCTTCAAATATTCTTCAGCACCGACCAGAACGATCTTGTACTTTTTACCGGATATCTCGACCCCGTGGTCTGACCGCTCAAAAAACATGGCATCTCCCTGCCACGCCGAGTCCAATGTATATCCTGTAGAACCGCTGGAAACCGTCCTTATCAGCACCTCTTCTTCTTTTCCATTTCGGCTGAATTCTATTGCATTTACTCTTGGATCTTTTCGTGCAGAAGCATTTATATTATTTTGGACGTGGTCGAGTATGCTGTCGAAAAGCATGGTTTTTTCTTTCCCGCTGTTATTCAAGCCAAGCTCGATGCTTATCTCTGTCGCTTTAAGTATTCCAAGGCCGCCTTTGTATTCATCCATCGTGTTTCCTCCCGTTATACCCGAGCATTCGCGCATCTCACGGCAGCACCTGCTTGGCAAGGTATGCGCTCCTGTTCGGAGAAAAGAATTGATCTCTTTTCCCATTATACTCTAATTCGCCTCGGCTTGCAAGTGCAGAAGAATAAAAATGTTACAGGCTAAACCGCCTTGAAACAAGGTCGATTTCCGGGCAGCAAAAAGCCCGCACAGGCGGGCTTTTTTATGTTCTGTTCTGTCAGAAGGTGATTGCGGAGGAAACGATGTCGTTGATATAACCTGCAAATATTTCCGTCGTTGCTTCAATATTATCGTCGCTCAGCATCTCGGCAAACTTCTCGCCAAGCTTGACAGAGTCGGAAAGCTCGCCCTGCTGGAGAGCGCTGTCAGAGCTGAGTGTCATGTGGAGGACGTTGGAATCATCTATCTGGACATCAGCGATGACCTCGACTGTGCCGACACCGGGAGTTACCTTGATCTTTCCTGGCTTTCCGGCAAACTCGGCGTCCTTGTACTCACCTCCGCCCATCTTTCCGAAATTGCGCATCTCGTCCACATAGCCGGTATGGAACTCATAGCCGATGCCGTCAGCCTCGAAGCTGGTCTTGGCGGAAAGGAAGGCGGAATTTGTGAACACCCACTCCTCCATGTCAACCTCAACGCCGACGATGGTGGCCTTGTTCTTGACAGTTACGCCGCCCTGAGCAAGGGAGAAGCTGTCGCCCTGCTGAAGCGCAGAAGCATCGCCCTCGAGCTTGAGGCTCCTTGCAAGGGTATCAACAATGAGGTCGATATCCTCGGGCTTGCCCGAATCCAGCTGGGGTGTGATGGTGGCGGTCATGCTGGTGGTACCGTCAAGATAGCTGCCGCCAACAAATACGATGTTATATGTGTATCCGTAGGAGCTCTCCTGCTTGTAGACATAGGTGTCATAGGCGGAGCCGAGGTCGGTCTTATCGTAATTATCAAAGACCTCCTTTTTCTCGGCCAGCATTTCAAGGTAATAGGCGCTGATGGGCTGAACGATATAATCAATGGTGATGGCATTGGAATACCAGTCGGGGTCCAAATAGCCGTATCTTCCGTCGGCACGGTAGAGGTTCTCGTGCTGTTCGCCCTCGTTGGTCTCAAAGCCGTCAATGTTTGCAACGTCGAAGGAGGCGGTGATACCGGCAGGGGGGTTGGTAAAGTCCTTGTGTACAACATTTGTGTTGAGGGGTACCTCGGGCTCGGCTGCGGTGGTCGTTGTCGTTGTGGTCGTGTCCTCTGCGGGGTCGGCCTCAGCCTCCGAAGCGGTATCGGAAGGGGCAGCGCTGTCCGCCTTTGAAGTGTCTGCTGCGGAGGGATCGCTGTCGCCGCAGGATACTATACCAAGGCACAGAACAAGCGCCAGAGCCATTGATGCTATCTTTTTCATAGTTATAATCTCCTTTGAAATAAATTTTTATTATTATAGCATGATTTTCCAAAATGCACATGAGCCAAAAGGCTCATTTTCGCGCCAAAAATCTTTCAACGATTTTGGCGAAGATGCACAAGGCTGCTCAACAAAAAAACTGCATCACCACGAGGGGATGAGGCAGTGTGTTACTCTTCTTCTTCGATGTCCCGATTATTGATGACCAGCCCGCCGCTCCTTGCGCGGATAGCCAGCTGCAAACGGCTCTTGAAGCCCGTCTTCTCCAGCATCTCGGAGATGTGGCGCTTCACGGTGCTTGCTGACATATGCAGCCTCTCGCCGATCTCCTTGTTGGATGCCCCCGAGACCAGCTCGCGCAGGACCGCGATCTCGCGCTCTGTCCGCTCTGTGCTGACAATGTTCCCGAACTGCACCGCAGGCGTCGCCATGGGGTAGACCGACTCGCCTGCCATCGTCCTTTCCATTATCTCCAGCAGGGGCTGCTCCTGCACCTCCTTGTGCTAAAGCTCTCGATGCCTATCTCTCTTGCCCTTTCAATGTAGCTTACCTCGGGCATAGATGTGACGAGCAGGATCTTGGTTTTGGGGCACTGCTCTTTTATTTGCTTTGCGGCATCGAGGCCGTCCATACCGCTGCCCATCACAACGTCCATGAGCACCAGGTCTATCCTTCCGACAAGGCACAGCTCCACGGCCCTTTCGGGGCTTTCCGCCATCCCCCGCGATCTCGAAGCGCTCCGAGCTTTTTACGGCAAGCTCAAACATCTGCCGTACCATTTTCTGATCGTCCGCGATCAATACTCTGTATGCCATATCATGTCCTCCTCTATGTGTTCGGGCAGCCTTAAAACAAGCTCGAACCGGGGTGCGCCGGAGATCTCAATAGTCCCGCCGATGCCCTCTGTCCTGCGCCGCAGGTTTGCAAGCCCGCCTGTTTCCTTAACGGGCACTTTGGGAGCCCTGCTGTTGTTTGTGAACCGCAGCACATAGCCCATATCCGTTTTCTCCGAAGATATATAGGCCGCATCCCCCTCGGCGTGGCGGATAACGTTTGTAACGTGGACGGTTATTGCCGAGTCGATAACAGGCACCAGCTCTTCCTCCTCGGGCAGCTTGCCTGTAAGCTCTATCCTTACTCCCAGCCCCTCTGCGTGGTGAAGACTGATGAAATAGGGCTGCTGCCACTGCTCCACCTGCTCGTTTTTCAGCATTGCAATATTCATCTTCCAAAGTGACAGCATTTCCTCCCTGTCCACACTGTCATGGGAGGTCAGATACCGCTTTGTCATGAGCAGTATAAATTCGCCCATCGTTACAGTGAAGACCCATATCACCACAAGATAATATAGCCAGTTGTAATCGACTGTCCCGCTGTAATCGTCCATGTCTCTAAAGCGGAGCAGGAAATGATGTATGTCGTTGGAAAGCACACCGAGCATGAGCAGTATCGCCACGGCCCAAAGCACTTTTATCCCAACGGGCGTTTTCTTTCGTTCGCCCTTTCCCACAAGGGCCGCAGCATCCAGCGTGAGCATTGGCATGGCAATATAGGGGATGTAGTAGAGATACCACATATAGCGGTCTATGGTCAGCGAGTGGACGAAGAGGAAATATCGGCATATTCGGACAATGAACAGCCCAAACAGGAAGGCAGAGATGGCGATGATGTCCCTTCTGATGCGCTTGTGGACGATGCGAAGGAACACCGACGCGCCCCACCCGATATAAATAAGCAGTACATTACAGAGGAAAGCCCCGCAATACGATCTGTGGTCTGGACCAGGATGCTCATAACAGCAGCCAACAGATAAAATATCAGGAAAGCTATAGTGAAATTGCGCTCGGTCCTGCTGATATGGAGCATAAGCTGTCTTCCTTTGCGTTTTTTATCATTGTAACATATTCTGACAGCTTTTTCAAGTCAAAGGCGGAAGATCAGCTTGATGCCAGCCGTGTTTTATTTTTGTCTGATTTTTTCTAAAAAAGCCTTGACAAAAGTTAGTGAACGGAGTATACTTATATGCGTTGGTGAACAACGTTCATTAAACTGCTGCTCATTCTCGGGCCGAGGGGGGATACTTATGCCGAGAGATAAGACCAAAAGCCACGAAAGGATAATCGAGGCGGCCAAAAAGGAGTTTCTTGAATACGGCTATGCAGACGCCTCTCTGCGGCGGATCGCGGCGAATGCAGGAATTCAGGTAGGCGGGCTTTACAATCACTTTGCCAGCAAGGACGAGATGTTTGAAGCCCTTGTGGAGCCTGCGGTAAAGGAATTCAACAAGCTGTACCGCGATATTGAAGGGGAATATTTTGACGACACCCAGGCCCATGAATGGGAGAGCAAGAGCGAAGTTACCAGAGTGATGGAGCTTATCTATGAGCATTATGATGAGTTCAGGCTGCTGATACTCGGCTCTCAGGGAACGAGGTACGAGGACCTAAAGCACGAGATCGCGCTGCTGGAGGAAAGCGCCACGCTGCGCTATCTCGACGAGCTGCGCAGGCGGGGCTGCAAAGTCAAGGCTGTTGACCACACCGAATTCCATCTGCTGACCACGGCGTATGTTGAGGCGTTCTTCCAGCCGCTGATACACGGCCTTGACAGGGAAAAAGCAATGCACTACGCCAAAACTCTTGAGGAGTTTTACCAGCCCGCATGGAAGAGCTGGCTGGGGATATAAAATATGTAACAATGCCTCGCTGCAAAGGCGGGGCATATATAAGGCTCACGAGTTTGCGAAAGCTAACAGATAGAACAGGAGGACTTCTAAATGGAAGAAACACAGAAAACGCAAACCGGGGCCACAGATCAGCAGGTGCTTAACAAAAACACCTTTAGCTGGCTGTGGGCGTTCACAAAGGGAAAACGCGGCGCATATCTTTTGAGCGTAACGCTGGCTCTGCTGGGCGTTGCGTGTATGCTGCTGGCATATATCTGCCTTGCAGCGCTGATAAGAGAGCTGGTAACGGGCGAGCATGAGCTTGGGTTTTATGTCAGGAGATGTGTGCAGATAGGTGTTCTGTGGGTGCTTCGCTATACGTTCCACGGTTTTTCCACCTATACCTCTCATGGGGCGACCTTTGGGCTTATCGGAAATGCCCGAAAGCAGCTGCTCAAAAAGCTCAGCACCATGCCCCTTGGTGCGGTGCAGGCGCGGTCCTCGGGAGAGTACAAGAACATAATCTGTGACAGAGCCGACCAGGTGGAGCCCACACTGGCACACGTCGTTCCTGAGTTCACTGCCAATATCATCGGCGCTATCTGTATGTTCATATATATGATGAGCATAGACTGGCGGGTGGGCCTGTGGCAGCTGATATGTATCCCCGCAGGCTTTGCAGCCTTTGCGGTGATGATGTCCTCCACGCCAAAATACTATCCTGACACGATAAAAAAGACCAGAGCTCTGAACGCCACGGCGGTTGAGTATATCGGAGGGATAGAGGTCATCAAGGCCTTCGGTCAGAGCAAGACCTCCTACGGCAAATTTGAAAAGGCCGCAAGGGAGGGGGCCGACTGCTTCATCAACTGGATGCAGAAGGAGAACTTCTGGCAGAATTTCGGTATGGCCTGCTTTCCCGCAACGATGCTGGGGCTGCTGCCCGCGGGCGTGTTCTACTGCCTTAACGGCAGCCTTGCAGCGGCTGACCTGATCGTGCTCGTCATCCTTTCCTTCGGAACGGTGACACCCCTTGTGACGGTATTCAGCTATATGGACGATATCTCAAAGGTCGGGGAGATAATCAGCGACATGGCAGATGTTATGGACGAGAGTGATATGCTGCGCCCCGACAGCAGCAGCGCCGAGCCTAATGGCCACGGCATCTCCCTTAAAGACGTTCATTTCACCTACAAGGACTCCGAGGTCCTGCACGGCATAAGCATGGAGATAGAGGACGGCACGGTCAACGCCTTGGTGGGGCCCTCGGGCTCGGGCAAATCAACTATCGCCAGACTTGTTGCCTCTCTCTGGGACGTGGACTCCGGCGAGATCAGGATAGGCGGTGTGAACATCAAGGATATGCCCCTTTCGGAATATAACAGACAGATCGCTTATGTTTCGCAGGAGAACTATCTTTTTGACCTGACGGTAATGGACAACATCCGCATGGGCAGGGACGGAGCCACCGACGAGGAGGTAATGGAGGCTGCCAAAAAATGCGGCTGCCACGATTTCATAATGTCCCTTGAAAAGGGCTATCAGACGGTCTGCGGCGGCTCGGGAGGGCATCTCTCGGGAGGCGAGCGGCAGCGGATATCCATAGCAAGGGCAATGCTCAAGGATGCGCCCATAGTCATCCTTGACGAGGCCACCAGCTACACTGACCCCGAGAGCGAGGCAGTTATCCAAAGCGCCCTTTCCCGCCTGACCGCAGGCAAGACGCTGATAGTTATCGCCCACAGGCTTTCGACCATCGCCGATGCGGACAGGATATTCCTGATAAACAACGGCAATGTAGAGGCCTCGGGTACTCAGCAGGAGCTGCTGCAAAGCAGCCAGCTCTACAGGACCATGTGGGAAAACCACACCGCAGCAAGAAGGGAGGAAGCATAATGTACCGCACACTGAAAAAGTTCTTTGACTTCTGCGGAGAGAAGGAACGCAAGCAGTTTTACCTCTCCATATTCTTGGGCGTGTTCAACGCTTTCTTCATTGCAATGAGGATACCCGCGGTCTATGTGGTCATTAAGGCGCTGCTCGAGGGCGTGCTTTCCAAAAAGACCGCGTATATAGCTGTTGGCATCATTGCCGCTTCTATCATTTTGCAGACGCTTGTAACAATGAAGACCACCATGCTCCAGACCAGAGGCGGCTACAACACCTCCGCCTTCAAGCGGCTGGAGATCGCCGAGCATCTCAGATATGTGCCTATGGGCTATTTCAACAGCGAGGGCCTTGGCAAGGTGACCTCCATAACCACAAATACAATGGAAAGTCTTTCCAACATTGCAACAAGGTGCGTGATGGTGGTAACAAAGGGCATCATATCAACTCTTGTCATTACTGTGTTTATGATCTTCTTCAATGTGTGGATCGGGCTCGTGGCGCTTGCAACAATGGTCATATATCTTATCGGTACGGAGCTTATGATACGCGCCGTGAGCAAGGATTCGGACAGCGCCGTCAAGGCTCAGGATAAGATGGTGTCAAGGATACTGGAATATGTAAGAGGCATTGCCGAGATCAGGAACTACGATCTCTTCGGCAAAAGCGTCACCAACGTTGATGAGCCCATAGACGAGTTTACAATACGCAGCACCCGTATGGAAACGGTGTATGAGGTCGCCATGTTCTTCCTTAGCATACTTAACAAGCTCTCGGGCGTTGTGATGATAGTTATGAGCATCTCGTTTTATCTGAGCGGCTCTATGAGTCTTGTATATGCGGTGATGATGATAATATGCTCCTTTATGATATTTGAGTCCCTCGACCAGGTCGGCGCCTTCAACGGCCTTACAAGGACCATCGAGAACTGCGTTGACAAGGCCAATGAAGCGCTTTCGTCTCCTACCATGGACATCGACGGAAAGGAGCTTACACCTAAAGATCTGACCCTGACTGTCAAGAATGTGGATTTCTCCTACGATAAGCGGAAGATCATCGACGGCGTTTCCTTTGAGATCCCCGAAAGGACTACGGCAGCCTTTGTTGGCCCCTCCGGCGGCGGAAAGACCACTATCACCCAGCTGCTGGCTCGTTTCTGGGACGTTGACAGCGGACAGGTGCTCCTCGGCGGAACAGACGTAAGGGAATACAGCTACGACAGCCTGATGAAAAATTTCGCATTCGTATTCCAGAATGTATATCTTTTCAGCGATACGGTGGAGAATAATATCCGCTTCGGAAAGCCCAATGCAAGCAGGGAAGAGGTCATCAAAGCTGCGAAGGCCGCCTGCTGTCATGATTTTATCATGCAGCTCCCCGACGGCTATGATACAGTCATCGGCGAGGGCGGTGCCAGCCTTTCCGGCGGAGAACGTCAGCGCATCTCCATAGCAAGAGCCATTATGAAGGACGCTCCAATAATCATTCTTGACGAGGCGACGGCGAACGTTGACCCTGAAAATGAAAACCTGCTGATGAAAGCGGTAGACAGCCTTACAAAGGAAAAGACGGTCATCATGATAGCCCACAGACTGAAAACTGTGGAGAACGCCGACCAGATCTTTGTTATAGATCACGGCAGGATAGCCCAGCACGGAAGGCACGATGAGCTGTTGAAGGAGGATGGCATCTACAGACGGTTCATAGGCGAGAGAAAGCAGGCCTCCGGCTGGAGGATAAGCAGCCGCTCGGTATAAACTGAGCTAAGAAAAAGAAGTCGGGTCTCCGGCTTCTTTTTTTGAGATCAAATATTGACGTTTGGTAATGAGTGTGCTATAATAATATTGAGTTAGCGGCGGCTAATCGACTACGAGGAGCGCCGCTGATCCAGTGCATTACAATGTTCATATAAACCGAAAGGAAGAAGAAATATGAGAAGAATAAAAGCACTACCTAAGGAAAAGCTCGACGAGATCGCAGGGCTTATCGGCGAATCCTTCTGGGACTATCCGTATGAAGAGGGAGAGGGCGGGCTAAAGCCCTTCTTTGCCAGCAAGCAGGCAATGTCGGACTATATGCGGACCTTAGTGGTGGCAGGGATAGAGAGCGGCACCTTTTACAGCACCGACGGCGGTGAGGGCTATATCCTCATAACCGATACCGAGGGCAACCACCCGGGGTTTTTCAGCATCGTGAAAATGGTGATGGGCATGAAAAAGGCCATGGGTGGCTGGCGGAAGCTGTTTACCTTCCTTGAGACCGCCAACTGCGGCGATGAGACTCTGGAGGAGCGCTTTAAGGATCAGAAGCGGAAGTATGTAAAGGTCGAGATGCTCATCGTTACGAAGGAGCATCAGGGCCAGGGCTATATGAGAAGGCTGCTGAACTTTGCATTTAAGATGGCCGAAAAGAAGGGCTGCCCTTGCATCCTCGACACGGACGCAAAGGGCAAGTGCGACAGGTACATCCACCTTGGAATGAAGCTTGAGCAGACAAGGCAAGCGGCGGGCGTCAAGGTCTACGATCTGATCTATGATAAAGAAAACGGGTAAGGCTGTTTGTGCATAACAGGATCACAGAGGAGCAAAGAAAAAAGCCTTCGTTATTCGGCGGGCTGATGGTGATATCTAAAAAGCATCTGCTAAATACGGACAAGAGAATAAAAACTGGAGGAATAAAAAATGAGTGCGAACTACAAAAATTGGATACCTAACGGGATGGTAACAGGGTTTATCGCAGGGACGGCTGTACTTGCGGGAGGAACGGCGGCTGCTGCGGTCTTCGGCAAAAAGCTGGGCAAAGCTCAGAAGCCTGTTACGGCTGCTCTTGCCGTTGGCGCTGTGGGTGCCTCCGCGGCGACACTTTGGCTAAAGATATGTCAGGACAGATATTCCTACACAGGCACAAGGCAGCTTTCAAAACAGATAGTCGAGGGCACTGCGGAATATGTCGAGCTGCCCGAGGGCGGGCTCTGCCTTGATGTGGGCTGCGGCAGCGGAGCGCTGACTATCGCCGTGGCAAAAAGAAATCCCCAAGCGAAGCTGATCGGTATAGACCGCTGGGGTAAGGAGTATGCCTCCTTCAGCAAGGAGCTATGCGAGAGCAACGCCTGTGAAGAGGGTGTGACCAACACCGAATTCAGGCAGGGCGACGCCGTCAAGCTGGACTTCCCTGACGAGACCTTTGACGCCGTCACCAGCAACTATGTTTATCACAACATCCCCAGCAGGGACAGACAGACAATACTGCGGGAGACCCTGCGTGTGCTGAAAAAGGGCGGCACCTTTGCCATCCACGATATAATGTCAAAGGCAAAATACGGAGATATGCAGAAATTTGCCGATGAGCTTAGGTCAGAGGGCTTTGAGAATGTTGAGCTTATCGACACCACCAAGGGCAAGTTCATGTCTCCCGCAGAAGCCGTGCTGATGGGGCTTTCGGGGTCGTCACTTTTAGTTGGAAGAAAATAGAGCGGAGGATAACTATGGGACTGTTCAAGGATTATGTAAACCAGACAAGAAAGCCGGAGGGCAAGCTTGGCAAAATGATGATAAAGGGTATGAACTCCGGTCACGCCAAAATGGCGGACTGGGGGCTTTCGCACCTTAAAAAGACTCAGCCTGCAAGGATAGCCGAGCTTGGCTGCGGCGGTGGACGCAACGCAGGGGAGCTTTTGAAAAAGTACCCCGAGGCTAAGGTCACGGCTATCGACTATTCGCCGCTGTCGGTAGAGCAGGCTGCGGAGTACAACAGGGCTATGATAGATGCGGGCAGGTGCGAGGTCCTGCAGGGCGATGTTTCTGAACTTACACTTGAAAAGGAAAGCTATGACCTTGCCACAGCCTTTGAAACTATTTATTTCTGGCCGGGGCTTGAAAAATGCTTTTCGCAGGTGGCGGGAATACTCAAGTCGGGCGGTATTTTTATGATAGTCAACGAGTCGGACGGGACCGACAAGACCAGTCTGAAATTTGAAAAGATCATCGACGGCATGAAGTGCTACACCGCAGAGGAGATAGAGTCGGCTTTAAAAACGGCAGGCTTTTCGGCGGTCAAGGTCGATCATCATCAGGCGAAGCCGTGGATAACTGTTATTGCAAAAAAGTGACCGGCGGTCTGCGATCAGGAGGATAATATGAGCTTTACAGATAATTTTGGAAACCCCAAGGGGCTTATCGGCAGAATGATGCTGGTGACTATGGACAGAGAGCATCTTCCAATGGCAGAATGGGCGCTTGAGCAGCTAAAGATACCCCAGGAGGGATACATACTTGATATTGGCTGCGGCGGTGGATATAACATAAAGCGTATGCTTGGCATGAGCGAAAAGGGCAAGCTTATCGGGCTCGACATTTCGGAGGAAAGCGTCAGAAAAGCCCAAAAGGTCAACAGCGCCGAGCTTGGCAAAAGAGTTAAAATAATACAAGGCAGCGCCGAAAAGCTGCCCTGCAAGCCTGAAAGCGTCAGCCTTGTGACCGCCTTTGAGACCGTGTTCTTCTGGAAGGATGTTGATCTGGCCTTTCGGAATATTTACGGATGCCTGAAAAATGGCGGCTGCTTTGCTGTGATACACAATTACGGTGACCCGAAGGTCGATTGGAAGAAGAAGGTCCCCTGCATGACAAGGTATACCGCAGAGGAGATAAAGGAGAAAATGGAGGCCGCAGGGTTTTCCGATATTACGGTCAATAAGAAGGATAACCTGTTTCTCGTCTGCGGGATGAAGGCATAGGTTGAAAAGAGGGCTTCGCTATACTGTGAAGCCCTCTTTATTTTTTGCCGCAGATAAGCGAGCCGTATTCAGAAGTGTAGCATCGGGGCGAGCTTGCTGCCCCGGTCTGTTCCGGCTGTCTGAACTGTTTTTTCGATCGCGGAGACAGTCCCGATGTTTACAGTCTTCCGCCGAATACGGGGAAAAAGCTGTGTGCGCCGTAGTTGTCGATGTGCCCTATGTTTTTCAGCACATTCATATCCGCATCTGAGATAACGAAATCCACATCGGCATTTGTTTTCATATGCTCCGGATTTGCGGTCTTAGGCAGAACTATCATTCCGAGCTGGATGTCAAATCTTATGCAAAGCTGGGGAACGGAAACGCCGTATTTTTCCGCCATCTCTCTGATGGCGGGATTTTTCATTGCCTCACCGTGGGCGACGGGTGAATAGGCCTCCATAACAATGCCCTTGCCTGTGCAGTAGTCAATGAGGCCGAGAGGGGAGTTGGAAATGTGGCAAAGCACCTGATCGACCATAGGCTTGATCTCGGCAGCCTCCCAGAGGCTGTCAATATCGCCCTCGAGGAAATTGGAAACGCCTATGGCGCGGAGCTTGCCTGCCCTGTATGCATCCTCCAGAGCCCTCCAGGCCTCGCGGTTGCCCTCTGCAAAGCGGTCGTCAGACTGGTTCACCAGCGCCCATGGCTGGGGGCTGTGTATTATCATCATATCCAGATAGTCGAGCCCTGTTTTGCGGAGAGTTTCGTCAATGCCCGCAGCGGCGGACTTGTAGTCCTTGTGCTCGGCAGCGACCTTTGAGGTCACAAAGATATCCTCACGGGCAATGCCGCTTTCACGCACGCCCACACCGACTCCGCGCTCGTTGCCGTAGGCCTGCGCTGTGTCGATATGGCGGTAGCCCAGCGTGATCGCCGACTTTACAGCCGCCGTCACAGCGCTGTCGTCTATCAGCCATGTACCCAGTGCAAGCTGAGGTATCTCCACGCCGTTTGCTAAAGAAAGCTTCCTGTCAAACATGATAATTACCTCCGTTTATATTTTCTGTGAGCCTGTTGACCAGACGTGCTTTTGGTCCTTGTTTGCAGGCTTGTTCTGTGCCATAACGCCAGCCAGCGAATGGGGCACATAGCATAGAAAGTTATCGGAAGATAGGATTAATAATTAAAGGTTCAGCGGCTTTGATAGGTCGCTGAACCTTTGTCTTTATCGAATATGGCTGCGGTGGGTGGGGTTACTATTTGGCGGGGTTACGATCATGGCGAGCATTGCGCAGGAGGAAAGCCGCAAGATCTCCGAGCGTGTCAAGTGGGGTATCCGCAGGAAGATGGAGGACGGCTGGGTGTATGGATATTGCACCATGCTCGGTTTCAGAACTGTTGACGGCAAGCTGGAAATAGTACCCGAGGAAACCGAAATTGTCCGCAGGATATTCCACAGTTACGTCTATGAGGGCAAGGGTTGCCACACTATCGCAAATGAGCTTAATGCCGCAGGGCTGCTCACAGTCAGAGGAAAAATGTGGCGTGAGGACGGCGTTTGCAGGATACTCAAAAATGACAAGTATGTGGGTGATCTGACGCAGTGGAAACACTATTCCACCGACTTTCTGACCAAGAGAGTTTTGCAGAATAACGGTGACAATCCCGATACTCCGCTGATAACAATTAAAGATCATCACGAGGGTATCATTTCAAGAGAGGTCTGGGACTTGGCACAGAAGCAGGTCTATGAGAGAGGTCTGCTATCCCGTGAGGGTAGGAAATATTCAAGGCATTACTGGTTCAGCAGTAAGGTGAGCTGCGGGTGCTGCGGATATTCGTATAACGTTACAGGCAAAAAAGATGATACCAGCAGAACGCTGCGATGTGTAAACCGTTCAAAATACGGCACCAATCACCGCATTGATAAAAACGGAGCAGAGGTCGGTTGCGCAAATAAGGGTATCAACGAGCGTGTTCTGGAATTTTGCATGAAGTACATCATCGAACAGATAAAAGTGTCCGAGGAAAGCATTGTTGAGCAGCTGCTTGCCGACATAAAGCTGATGCAGCAGAATGATGTCAGGGTCGATGTTCAGCCGATGAAGGAACAGATCGAAAGCTTCAATCTGAAAAAGCGCAAGGCGATAGACCTGATGATCGACGGACTCATCACCAAAGAGGACTTGAAGAAGCAGACCGAGTATTATGATGATGAGATACTGCACCTCTCGGAGCAGATAGCAAAAAGTCAGGACATCAACGCTGCCCACAAGCAACAGCTTGACAGCATAAAGAGCTACATCACCGAGGTCAAGAAAACAGCCTCATCTGACAGCGACAGCACCGAGGTTTACGGTGAACTGCTAAAGAAGGTGGTCGTCCACGAGGAAGGCAGGACAGATTTCTATCTGAACTGCGTGCCGTTCGGATTCAGAATGAACTATCGCATTCACAGGTACAACCGAGGTCAGGTGATCGACGTAATGGTCGATAAATGCGAAATTATCTGATCGGTGTGTTTTCATATGGTTGGGACACCTGTTCGCATCGCTCCTCGTCAATCAGGGCGTGGACATCGTGACCGTTTCGGGAGCGTTAGGACACTCGACAGTTTCTACAACAAGTAATATCTACTGTCATATGTTGGAAGAATCCAGAGCGAAAGTCTCCGATGCTGTCAGCTCGGCACTCGATTTCTCAGGCAAGAAAAAAGAGCCGAAGGGTGCTTGACCCACGGCTCCAGACTCCGCATTTTCAAAATAAAGAACAGATAAAGAACAAAGCGGATTTTCACTATAAAAGAAAAACTCGGAAACGGCGTATTTACGCTGTTTCCGAGAATGTTGAATGGTGACCCGTACGGGAATTGAAGGAAGATTTTACCAGCTAATATTTTTGTATATCTTGCTGTACCTTTCCGGTTTTTCCTTATTATCCCGCAAAAATCTCATCATAAGTGTTGATAATATTTTAATAGAAAATCGGGCTGATCGTGGGTCAATCGCATTAATAATGTACAACAGACAAGGCAGGTGCGCCTTGTCTGTTTTTATACCAAGATATATATTTTAGTACCTGATGATACAGTAACACTTTTATCAATTTTCGGATACTGTTAAACAAGGACATAAATATCTCGATTCTATATATCGAAACTAAATCTATAAGTTGCCTTTCGATATAGTTTAGCAAAAAGAGCAACTGTGATGCAGGAAATTCAGGACTAATACAATCATAACATAAGTAAAGGGCAATGTCCTCCGTGAGCGGAAGGCGTTGCCTTTATTTTTCTTTTCGTGAGCCTATTTAGTTTTCGTCTGCAAGGTTTCCCTGCCATATACTTTTTTAATCGGGCAAGCTCACGCAATACATCAGGATTATCAACGGCGGAATCAATAAGTATGTAATAGATATTGCCATCATCTTCTATACGTTCTACAGCTTTGCTTAGTTGGGAATTGTTCTTTTTGGTCTCTAAAGTAAAATCAGGGTACAATGATTCAAATAGTTTTTTCCAAAACTGATAGCCCGAACCCGAATCTTCACACAAGACGTAATAACCCATGTTTTGGTTTCTCCTTTTTTATCATAAGGCTTTTCACTTACTTATAGCTTTTAAGCAATTTAATTAACTGAAACAATTAATCTAATATTATTATATCACACAACAGCCCTAAAAGCAAGTCTCATAATAATATTCATACTTTTCTTGCTTTATTGCATCGGCAGCTGATATTCAGCCAATTCGCTGTCCTTCTTAAATGTCATTTCCAACAGCTCCGCTGCAATTTCTTTACTTGCCACTCTCATGATATTGTCTTCCACATCATCTTTAGACAGTAGGTTCATACTTCCGTACCAAACTATTTCTCCGTCTATAACGGCATAGTGCTGACATGATTCTTTCATCAGCTCAATATGAAACCCTGAATTTCGCAGGAGTTCCATAAGCTCTATTCTGTGCTCATCTTTACCATATTTATATACTTCAGGATGCCATGTTACTATTGTGACCTTTATTCCGGCTTCTTGACGTTCTTTAAGAAGCTCTATCATTCTGTGAACTTTGTATTTCCCAAGCGTAGGACTTGAAATGACAATATCCTTCACTGCGTTCTTCAAGTCTTTCTCATATACAGGCACGTAGCTTTCGGAATCAAAGATAGAATTAACTCCCTGATTTTCAATTATTTCTCCTGTATAAAGCTGATAGCCTATTCTTTTATACGCCTTTAATCTTTTTGCATACATTCTATCAAAAACAGGTATGTGCATATCTACATAATCATAGATCATTACGTTTTCTTTCTCGATGTAGTCGCGGTTCAGTCGTCCGGCATACTGCTCGACAATACCCTTCCAAGCGACAGGCGCAGCCATTATCAATGTGTCAAGTCTTGGGTAATCAAATCCTTCCCCTATCAGCTGTCCTGTTGCGATCAGGATCATACTTTCATCATCAGATACCTGTTCCATTTCTGCTCTTATGGCCTTTTGTTCTTTTTTTGACTTTGTACCTATCAATAAGAATACTTTATCAGCATGATTTTTGATTTTCTCATATAATGCGGCAGCATGCTCTGTATATTTTGTCAGCACAACAGGAGTTCTTCCGTTTTCAACACAGCTTTTTATATCAGCGATTATCTGATCATTGCGCACCTCGCTGTTCCGTATAAGCTCATATGCATCATTCACGTGAAGCTTATCTCTGCCGTGAGGGGTGACCGTTCTTGTAAATCTCGGAACAACAATATGAGATATTCCTTGTTCTGCCGCTTTTTCTTTTGCAGTGTATCTGTATCTGACAGGTCCAAGAAGCATAAAGACAGCTTTTTCCAAGCCATCTCCTCTGAACGGTGTTGCTGTTACGCCATATACGTGTTTGGCAGTCACTTCACGAAGTACAGCGCTTACAGTTGCAGAAGCACTGTGATGACATTCGTCTACAAGAACCAGACCGTATTCTTTTAACCTTGGGTGATATTCTCCCTTTTTGCAAAGCGAACCTGCCATAGCGATATCTATTATTCCTGTAGAAGTATCTTTTGCTCCGTGTATTATTCCAATAATACTTTTTCTCTTTTTAGTTCTTCCCGTTTTAGTTTGATATTCCGGCAGTTCTTCATTTATTTCAAGAAAAGTATTAAAAGCTTTTTCCCACTGCTCCACAAGAGCAGATGATTCAAGAAGAATGAGCGTAGATGCTTTTATCTCGGTGATCAGACCGCAGCAAGTCACAGTTTTTCCAAAGGCAGTAGCAGCACTTAATACTCCACAGTCATATTTCAGTAACTCATTTATTGCTTCCTTTTGATTGTCCCTTAATTCACCGTTGAAGCTGACATTAATTCTGCGTCCGGGACTTCTCCTGTCATCAGGTTTTATTTCTATCCCTGCATTATCACACCGTTCCCGAAGCGTCTCCAATAATCCTCTGGGAATACAGATGTATCCGCTTTCGTCATGACCAAGATAAATAAACCTCGACTCCGCATAGTTTGACAGCCCTATTGCTTTGTTTCTGAAAAACTGAGGATTAGAGAATGCTGCCAACCTTCTGATCTGATTTTGTATTCTCGGTTTCAGATTTTCTGTATTTACATATATCTCATTTGAAAGGACTAATTTCATTTCCCCCATAACATCTTCTTTGTGAAAAGCGGGGGTTCGCTCCCAAGGTTTTGTATCATCGTGTATCGATGTGCTGTCCTGTTCGGAACAAATATCTGCAATAAAATCCTCAAGCTGCTGCTTTGATAATTTTGAAGTAGAGATCAAAGCTTTCCACTGATTTGGAATAGCGTTCCAGTTTTCATCAATAAAAGCGCTGTTCCCTTTTTTAAGAGCCTGTCCTTGCAGAGGAAGTGCGATAAGATTGCCGACTTCGCCGTTTTCTACGGTATCCTGTGCAGGGAGCATTCTGTCATAGTATTTGAATGATTTCAGATTGACTGATTCGGCACCTTTATTTAGTAAAGCAAATCCGAATTTTCTTGCAAGAGATGCTTCAACAGGCGAATCAAAGAATATCCATATATGAGCGCCACGTCCCGACCTTGAACGTTCAGTTAATGTTGGTATCTGAGCTTGAGAACATATTTTTCTGAGTGCATCAACTTCTTCCATCCATACGTCATCTGAATTTGCATTATCATTCTTTTCTGAGTCTTTATCGTGATTGTCAAAATCAAATACGAGAAACCTGCAGGTTCCATCCGGGAAAAGAGGGTATATCCCGACTACATCTGAGGCATCATCTCTTTTTCCGATAAGATGAGCTTCGATATGATTAGCCTGAAGCCTTGTCCACTTGCGGTCAGGGCAATCCTTGCATTTGATTTTTGAACCTGATGCTTTCGGACATATCCCATTTTTCCAGAAATTATCACATTGCGGAAAATATCCTGCTTTCCCAGTCTTTTTATTCTGATATCTTTTACTGAAAACGTCCATTCGTCCCCAGAAATATGAAAAGAATATCCGAGCGTGCTTTTGTGTGATCTGAACAGGAATAATTCTGCCGCCCTGGTCTGATATTTGTGATGCGGGTGTAATTATATCACTTTGAGCATAAGAGATTCCTGCATTATCCAATAATGCTCTTAAATGTAAATTCTCCTGTTCGAGCTGAACGATTCGATTATGAAGTCTTTCTATTTTATTTTTGTTATTATCGGAATAACCATTCTGCTCCACAGTAACACCTCTTGGTCATATTTTTTCTGTTTCGTTTCTAATTGTTTATCTCATTCATTCCCCACAACTCTTTCAATCCCCACCAGCTCGATCCTCTCGTCCTTTTCAGCCTCAGCAGTCAGCTTCTCATCAAAGCCGCTCTCTGAAAAGAGCATATAGTAAAAATCTGATTTTTCCTTCTGAGTTGACAGCTTGGCTGCGGTGTCAAGATACTCGCCATAGCTGAACGGTCTACTTTTGAATTTACATTCGCCGACAAGGTATTTATCCTTTTGTGCTGAAACAGCGAGAATGTCAATTTCTGTTTCTTCAGTTTGCACGCTATCTTTGTGACGAACGGTAGTCTTTCCCCACCATCGTCCCATATTCTTGTAACGGAAGGGAAGCTTTCCTGCTTTTTGCTGTTCCCTGACGTATTCACGGCAGACATCTTCAAAGGCAAAGGATGCAAATTCATGCAGACTCGGCTTGATAGAATACTCAAATACTCCATCAACATCTCCGCCTTCAAGTTCGGAGTAATTCGTGAATACAAAGGCATACCAGAAACGGAAGAAGTTATCGGTCAGACGGTATAGACCTCTATTTGTGTTAGCCCTTTCCTTAGTGCCGTCATCGACAGAAAACTCACGCTCGATTATTTCAAGCTCTATCAGGTTTTTGAGATACACGCTCGTTTTTGATGTGTCCTCCACCAGAGATTTTGTGCTTATATCATTAAGCTTTGTATTGCCGAGGGCAACAGCTTCTATGATAGAATTATAAAGAGGTGTCTCACGAAGCTCCTGCCGCAAAAGAAATTCCACCTCGCTGTAAAGCGCACAGCCCTTTGTCAGAATATTTTTCTTGATGTTATCTTCCAGCGAAAGCTGCGGGTCAAACTGCCGCAGATAGTGGGGAATACCTCCGAGTATAGAATAGGCGATTATCTTGTCACGCTCAGAATAATCAGGAAAGAACTTCACAGCATCATAAAAGCCCATCGATTCCATTTTGTAGATGCCCGTAGCCCTGCCGTAGAGAGGGTTCTTTTCAGCGAGCAATTCCTTTTCGATAAAGCTCATAGCACTGCCGCAGAGAATTATCATCACGTTTTCATCCTTGAACAGCTCGTCCCAGAGATTTTGCAGCACAGACGGAATGCTTTCATTGCCCTTACACATATAAGGAAACTCATCTATTACCAACAGCTTTTTATTAACACCATAGGGAAGATCATTCACGCTCCTGAGCGCTGTCTCCCAGTCGGCAAACTCTTTCACATAGCTTGCAGCAGGTATATTCTCCCGCAGGAGTTTTTCGGAAAAGCTCTTAAGCTGGAGCTTGTCAGAGATCTCGCGACAGGAGTAGAAAATGTGCTGCTTACCTTTGCAGAACTCACGCAGGGTCTCGGTCTTTCCCACACGCCTGCGTCCGTAAAGAACAACAAGCTGCCCGCCCTTGCTGTTATATCTGTCATTCAAAAACTGCAATTCCTGTTTTCTGCCTATAAACATAACAACACCTCGAATATCTAATCGTGATTTACTAAATCGTGATTTGATATTATTATACACCATTATTTTGGAAAAATCAAGGGGGTTAGAGATTTTTTCTCGTTTCAGCCTAATCGCTTGACATATATCAAGTCTCTTGTATTTCCAATAATGAACAATAAAGCACTCCTGTTTCATAAACACCTGTATTTACCACTTTCCCACTTGCACATTTGCGGTAATCAAGCAATGGACGAGCTTGTATCTATAGAAAATAAAGCCGACGACCTTGCTGTCAAGGACATATTCAAGCCCATAGGCTTGCTTTGACTCCATCAGCTCCCGAACGTGAATGACCGCATCTTCCGGTTTCCACGGATCATTCCACGGCTCTCCCGAAAAGGCGTTTGCATATATGTCACCATAGCGCCGGATATGCTCCATCGTGATTGGTCGAATGTTATCTTTACTCATGATCGTCCTCCATTATCTCTATCCTGCTGATAGCCTGAATGTTTATCCTGGACTTGTCCGTGAACACAAGCTCATTCGCATAGCTGTCATATATCCGCACCACACCGACCTTTTCCACATACTTGCCGCCCGACTTCTTTTCATCGGGTACGAAGTAGGTCACGCTGATCTCCGGCTGTTCGTCCAAGCTGTCAAGCAGTCGGTTCAGGTTTGCGTTCAGCTCAAACATTTCGTCCTCTGTCAGCTCGGCTCTGCTGTCGGTCAGCCTTGCAGTTTCGGCAACGGCATCGCCATAGCCAACAAGTGCCGCAAAGGGACTGAATTGCGCCGCCCTGTCGTGCATTGACATAGGGTGCAGATCGTCATACTGCGGTCTGGTGAGGTGTTTTATATCATCGTAATTATCAATCATAATCAATCCTCAAAAGTCAGTCTCATCTGATACCATTCCACACCGCCGTGAGTTGATTTTGCGGTCAGACCTTCATTGACAAAGCCGAACTTCTCATAATATCGGATAAGCCTGTCCTTGCAGGTCAGCACAACTCCCAACCGACCTTGTCCTTTTGCAGTATCAATAAAGCACCTGATCAGCTCTCCGGCACAGCCCTGTCTGCGGTGCGCAGGAATGGTATTGACACCGAAAAGCATCTGCCACTTGCCGTTTTCATCGTGCATAGAAGCGTGTTCATACATTTCATCGGTCAGGTCGTACTCGTTCGTCACAAATCCGTCCACGAAAGCGATGAGCCTGTCATCTTCAAACATCAGCAGAAAATGGTCTGCATAGTGTTTCAGCCTGTGGGAGAATTGCTCCGCAGTTGCAGCTTCGGTGGACGGAAAGCACTCAGCTTCGACCGCTGTAATGCTGTCTAAATCGGCTAATGTTGCCGTTCTGATCGTTCTCATAAATAATGTATCCTGCTCTCATCAAACCTGTTCTGCTGTTCCTTCGTTTCCGCAGGATAACCCACAGGAACAAGTGCAAAAGCGTGAAGTCCGCCGGGGTTACCGAGGACAGCTTCGACCTTTTCCATTCTCTCTTTCAGCGGAGCAGTGCCGATCCACACCGCACCAAGACCGAGCGAAGCCGCTTCAAGCCACAGATTTTCCGTGGCGATACTCAGGTCTATCTCGCAGTATTCGGGAAATCTCGCACCCTCCACCTTGTAACAAGGCACGATCACAACGGGTGCGCCTGCCGCACAGCCTGCGTAAGGGTTGCTCTCCGAAAGCGCCTTGATCTTCTCTTTATCCGTCACCACATAGAACTCCCACGGCTGCTGATTGCCTGCCGAGGGTGCTTGCATTGCAGCCCTGAGAAGCTGAGTGATCTTCTCCTGCTCAACAGGTCTGTCCTCAAATTTACGGGTGCTTACTCTTGTGTATATTTCGTTCACGATGATACCTCCTTAAATCGTATGTACCTTGCTCATATCGGCTTCATCAATGGTATACGGCTCTGCTTTCTCCGCAGGGATACCGAGTGACAGTATTCCGACCACACGGAACTTTTCGGGAACAGAGAGTATCTCACGCACATTCTGCTCCGCATCGTTCCCATCAGTGTCAGAGCGCAGATGTATCTGCACCCAGCAATTTCCGATGCCTTGTTCTTCTGCCATGAGCATCATGAATGACATAGCGATAGAGCTGTCCTCTATCCAAGTATCAGCTTTCTCGCTGTCAGCAATCACAACAACGGCAGCATTACAACCCGTCAGCATTCCGGCACCTGCTTTCTTTGCTCCTGCCAGTTTTTTCAGAACATCTTTATCTTTCACAATATAGATCTCACAGGGCTTAATGTTGCGGCTTGTCGGGGCAAGCAGTCCTGCCTGCAATATTTTATTCAGCTTTTCTTCGGGGATAGCATCATCGGTATATTTGCGGATACTTCTCCGTTTGAGTATCGTGTCGATAAGTGCCATTTATCTCACCTCACAGGATCTTTACAGTTTCATCTGTCGGTTTTCTCATAAAATGCCAGTCGCTGGGCTTTGATTTGTCCGATGGGTAGCCCATAGCGAACATCATAACAGGAATATGGTTTTTCGGCAGTTCTAAAACCTCTGCGACTTGTGCACTGTCAAATCCTCGCAGCCATACACTATGAACGCCCAGCTCCTCAGCTTCGTACATCATAGTCGTGGCAACGATCGTTGCGTCCTGTTCGCCGGAGCAATAATCATCATACCACTTGTCACGGGGATTCCTCCACGCAGTTTCCGAATCGTAGCACACAAGCATCATCAGCGGAGCGTTAAAGTGAGAAACACGAATGCTTCTTACCTTTTTGAGAGCTTCATCGCTCTGTATCACATAAATACGCTGAGGCTGGTAGTTACAGGCGGTGGGAGATGTGCGGGCTGCTTCAAGTATCTTGTCGATCTTCTCTTGCTCAACAGGGCGAGTATCAAAATACCTTTCGGAGTAACGCTCCTTTGCAAGTTCCATAAATGTCATAGCATTCATCCTTTCATTTTATATTCAGTCGGGACACCGATCTGTCCGTTATTATTGTCAGCCGTGTACACAGCACAGTTTCCGATGTACTTCGACCAGTAACCGCCCTGTGAATCGGGTGTCAGGTATTCAAGGATACCTTTCATAGCGATAGCGTGAGTGGAGATCAGGATATTGCCATTGATATTTCGCAGTTCTTCAATAAACGCTCCTGTGCGCTTTACTACCTCTGCAAGCGGCTCCATTCCGTCCGGTGCGGGATTGTTGACGAAATCGCTGAAAAAAATCAATATCTCCTCCGGCATATTTCTGAGGTCAGTACCCTCATACTGTCCGTAGTCCATTTCGATCAGGCGGTCATCAAGCCGTATCTCCTTATCCGGTACAACAATCTCGGCGGTTTGCACCGCACGGATCAGCGGACTTGAATACACATAGTCAAAGTCTATACTTTCAAGCATCTTTGCGGCTTCTTCTGCCTGTCTGATTCCCTCATCATTCAGCGGATAATTGCTCCGCCCTTGCAGGACATTTGCTTTGTTCAGCTCGGTCTTGCCGTGCCTTATTATGTAGATCATAGGCTCTCCACGCTCATTTCTTCTTTGGCAATGGTGTTTTCTTATTTTTCGTCTTAGTCTTTGTAGCTTCATAGCTTTCATCAAGCAGACGGCAAATATCTTCATATGGAACAGTGCCATCAAGCACCGTCGACAGCCAGCTCCAGTTTGCTGCCGGATAACCTCTCAGATACCCTTTTTGCTGTGCAAGCAAGTCCGCAAGCAAACTGTCTTTCAGTTTGAAGCACACGATCTCCGTTCTTCCGTCACCGTCCAGACCGAAAGCACTGCGTTCCTTTTCGATAAAGACCGCAAACCATTTTCCTGTGTCGGTGTGCCTGTATATCTCATAGTTTTCATGTGAAAACGGCAGTATCTCAGGTGTGATACCGTACTTGTTCTTGACGTATTTATCCAATTTTTGATGTATCGGGATGCTCATGATGTTCTTTCCTCAATTTCAATATTCTTTGGACGGGTGAGGTGTTTTATATCATTGTAGTTATCAGTCATTATCTTTCTCCAAAGCTATGAGGTCACTCTTTTCATAGCGGTTATGTCCTTTAAGGCTCTTTTTATACTTCCAACATTTTATAGCGTTCTCAAGGCTCATTCCATTATTATCCGCAAAGAAATCACGGATATAAGTATTATATTCAAACTGCTTATCTATAACAGTCTTGCTCTTTTTCTTTTCTTCAAGTATCGCATAATAAGCCTGAATCGCATCAGCGTAAGTTTTTCCTGCATTGCTTTTCAACCATTTTTGGAAAGCTACATTAAACGAAAAAGTCTTTCCAATCTTTTCCTTGAAAAATGCTCTATGTTTTTCAGAGCAAACAATATTAGGTTCAATCAAAGTATCCTCAGTAATATCACCGATGTTTACTGTTGACTTAGGCTTTGGATTAGTTTTTGTTCTTTTTCCGGTTTCAAGAAAACAAGCTATCCTTTCTGTAAGCTCTTGCTTGCTTTGAGCCGGAAGTTTGCAAACCATTTTGTCTGCAAAAATCGACTAATTCTTCTTTTAGAAAATAATAATTCTTGAATGTATCAACGCTAATATTTAGTGATAATTCAGGTCTAACACTCATTGAGTTTTTCCTCCTAACCCTTACGCCTTATGCCCGCCGATCTGCCGGTTACGCTCCTTAGCCGTAGCCCCTTCCGTGAAGTTCGTACCTTTCAGAACGGCATTCTTTCCGAATTTGTGTTTGATCGTTAACATCGCTTCCTGCAATGCTCTCTCTTTTTCAAGAGCCTTCTCATCGTCCGCACGGTCTTTTATTGTTTCTTCCGTGTCGAACAGGGAAAGCTGTTCGTAGCTCTCACTCTCAGGCACATCGCTTTCCTTGATGACATTGCAGGCAACAAGATTGATACGCCTTGCAAGCAGAGTTTTATCAAAAATACGGTCAAAAAGTGTCATTGTCGCTTCGACCATTTTTCTTGTGGACGATGTATGCTTATCGAGATTTTGCGTAACGTGAGCGTGTTTCGGGACTTGTCTGCCGTAGCGGTCGGAAACCACTTCGCCCGAATAGTGACCGTCCGCAAGACTCTCACGGTCATAGCCAATAGTCAGCACGATCTGATTCGTCACCAGTCCTTTGTCCACCAAATCGAGGGACAGCATATCCGCCATTTCCCACACGATCAGTCGTGTGCGCTCATAGTCGCAAGGCTCTTGAAGTACCTGCCCCGATGTGATACTGTTGTTTGACGGCTTATAGGCTTTTACATCGGCTATGGTTGTCGGTTCAATCCCCCACGCATGATCTATCAGCAGCTCTGCATTTTTGCCGAGGAGCTTATACAGCTTGCCGATATGATAGCGGTCAAGCGACCATCTTGCAATATCGCCCATAGTGTAGATATGGAGCGTTTCAAGGCGTTTTGCCGTGCCTGCGCCCACTCTCCAGAAGTCCGTGATCGGCGTATGCGACCACCATTTATCCTTGAAGGTCTGCTCGTCAAGCTCTGCGATACGCACTCCGTCCTTGTCGGCTGGGATATGCTTTGCCACAATATCCATAGCGACCTTGCACAGAAACATATTCGTGCCGACTCCTGCCGTAGCCGTGATACCTGTTGTGTCAAGCACATCTTGTATCAGCATACGGGCAAAGCCGTGACCGTCCGTGTGGTAGGTGCTGAGATAGCCCGTGGCATCTATGAAAACCTCGTCCACCGAGTAGGCGAAAATATCTTCGGGAGCAACATATTTCAGGTAAATCCCGTAGATCTGAGCGCTCACTTTCATATAGTGCGCCATCTGCGGAGTTGCTACCACATAGTCAACGGCAAGGGACGGATCTGATACAAGCTCCGAGTAAATGAAGCTCTTGTCCGTGAGCTGTCTGCGGGGAGCTTTCCGCTGCCGCTGTTCATTGACCTCTTTTACACGCTGTACGACCTCAAACAGTCTTGCTCTGCCCGAAATACCGTAGCTTTTCAGTGACGGCGAAACGGCAAGGCATATTGTTTTTTCGGTACGGCTCTGATCGGCTACCACAAGATTTGTGTTCAGCGGATCAAGCCCAAGCTCTACACATTCTACCGACGCATAGAAGGATTTGAGGTCTATCGCTACATATACCTTATTCATGTTTCACCGTCCTTTCGTTTTATCTATACACCGAAAGCAGAAAGAACATCTTTGATCTTATCTGGCGTATACGGAACTCTCTTTTTGTTGATACGAACTTGTCAGAGATAGTCTTCTTCAAAATTCTGCTTTATATAAGTTGCCGCAGACTCGGCACTCTCAAATCTCACACAAGTAGGAAAACCTTCTTTTTCTCGACAGTGCGACCAGGTCAGGTGATAGATGCGCAGTTCGCTGAGTTTTGGCGAATAAAACAGCACATCATCATTTGCATCGCACTTTGCAGCCATGATGATCTCATCTGCGGCAAATGGGTCATCGGGACCAAGTTCGATTTTGAGTTCATTTACGAACCTGGCTATACTTTCCGAACTAAAGCCAAATGCGCTGCTATCCCACCAGATAAAGTCCTCGCCGTATTCCTTAGACATATCGTCAATAAGTTTTCTTATTGTATCTAACATTACAAGTCCTCCCTGATATACAATAATCAGATCATTATCATATCCGTATTTCTAATACGGCTCAATATATTCAATTGAACTATACTTGCATAAACCCCGGTTTCGGCTCAGGATAGTCAATCGCTTTCTCCATGACCATATTCGTCAGAGCCTTCCTCGCTATCCTGCTGGGATCACCGTCGGGGCGTATCCACTCACGCAAGCTGTCTTTGCCGAGGATAAGCGGCATTCGGTCATGGATAGAGCTTACGGGTTCGACCGATTCCCTTGTTATGACGGCAAACATGGGTATCTGAACACCTCTATGCTTCTCAAAACGGTATAGTCCTGCGAGGTATGTGATCTCAGCCCCTTCCGGCTGTATCGCATACTTTTCTTTTTTGATGTTCCGCTGTTCATTTGTGTTATGATAGCCGACCTCAGAGGGCGGTATGCCCCATTCGTAGTACCACGATGCTGGGATCACGCACCGCCGCCTGAACCAAGAGTCTTTCCATATGGGCTTCTGGTCCGCTGTTTCGATACGGCAGTTGATAAGCGGTTTTGATGATTGTTCGACCGTGAAGCCCCATATCATCGGGAACACCGCCATATTGCCTTGCTTGTTCGGAGCAAACACCGCTGCCATATCGGTCGGACGGATATTGCCCGACATTTCCGCCGAACGTGACATAGTGTTCCTGATCGTATCCGCAAGCGGTAACTGCTGTGCCTTTGTGATGATCGGTGACAGCACAGACTTTTCAGCATAGAACCAAGTACACATGGGGTTCACTCCTTCTTATATAATTTACTGCGTTGACTGAGAAGTTGTTAGTATCTGTTTCCATATTCCTTTCGTGCTTCAGCCGTCCATTTAGAGATGAAATCTGTCTTTGCGTTTGTATAGCCATCTCGGTCATGTTCATATTGTTTCCAGAGCCGTAATTTCAATGCTTCATACTCTTTAGCCAATTCGGGATGCTCATTCATATAGTCTCGGAAATACAGCTCATCATTATCTCCGGTGTACCTAAGATGAATGTGATAGACCTTATCTGCAAAGCCGTCTTTTGTATATCCCATGTTGAGTGAAATACGTCTCTTTTCATCGGACATTTTGATAAAACCATTTTGCTCCAAAATGAGTGAGATTTCTTCTATATCAGCGTTTTCAGAGATCTCAATCATCACATCAACAATGTTTTTAGCCCATATTTCCTGTATCGCTGTACTTCCAATATGACTGATCCTCTTAACAGGATAATTTGTCAGAAGATCAGTGATCACTGCTTCTATCTCCCAAAAGTATTCGCTCCACCGAGCATCGTGCTGTACAAGGAATATGGGGAACAACTCCCACAATTCTTCCAATGTCATTTCAGATAGTTCTTTTCTCATAGTCAAGTCCTTTATAAATCATGATTTTAAGCTCAGATATGAATTGTAAAATCTCCAAACTCAAATAAACCGTTCCCTTGTTTCAGTTGTCCCTGCCCTTCTAACAGTGAAAAAGCAGCTTCGATCTTACTGATCATTGAAACAGGTATATCTAATTCGTGGTGACCGGGAAAAACTCTGTTGATATTGTAGTCCATCAGTCGTTTTACAGATCGACGAAAAAGCAGAGGATCGGTGCTTGGATAAAATGCATCAAGGCAGCCTTTATAGATCAAATCGCCGGAATACAAATACTTTCTCTCCGGCTCATAAAAGCAACAGTGTCCGGGAGAGTGCCCTGGTGTATGTATTACCTGAATTGTTCGCCCACCCAAATCGAAGCAGTCACCGTCTTGTAAGATGATTTTAGGTTCACCTTGAAAGACTTTGTATGCATCAATATTAAAATCCTTCGGAAATTTGCAAGGAATCCTTGTAAGCTGTTCCTTCACTTCCTTCAGCGAAAGAGGAAAGCCGCCCGTTATCCAATCTTTTTCAGCTTCGTGTACGGCTATTCTCTCAAAATGTTGATGCCCTCCAATATGATCCCAATGAACGTGCGTGGTAAGCACTGTAATGGGGAGCAAAGTCAAACGATGGGCAACGCTCCTGATATTGCAAATACCCAATCCGGTGTCGATAAGAACGGCTTTCTCTTTTCCGCATATTAGATAGCAATGCGTTTCTTCCCAATGCTGATATTCGCTGATAGAATATGTTTGTGTGTCGATCTCCTCGACAGTAAACCAGTCATTCATAATTAAGTTACCCTGCCTTATATGCATACACTTATCTCATTATTCTCCCCACTCCATCACGGACATTTTCCAAATAGTCTGTGTCGATAAGAATGTAGTCAAGCCCGTATTGAGAGCATTCTTGAAGATAATACGCATTCTCCTGCTTCACAAACTGAATCGTGAAGTCCTCGTCCGGAACTCTCTTTTCGATCACATTTTCATTTCCTATAATGTCGAAAAAATGGTCATCAATGTACGATTCGCTCATCACAAGGCATATATATTTGATTTGAGATAAATACTCCTCATCAAAGCTGTCTTTCCAGTTAAACGGAATATAGCAGCCTTCTACGATCAGGTTTTGCTTATTCTCGATCGCAGTCTTTATCATTTCTTTTATGATAGCCCACAAATAGTCTGTCAGCTTATCGTCATCATAAGGTGTCAGGTCAGTCTGTCCGCTTCTGATCAACCCCATTTTCAGGTGGTCTATTGACACATACGGATAATGATACTTTTCGAGCATCTTTTGCGCAAGGAGCGTTTTGCCTGTGTGTGATGCTCCGGTTATCAGTATGATCATAGCCTTGCTTTCAGCTCCTCCCTAACGCTATTCAGATCACTGCAAGTGAGAATAGGTATCAACGCATTTATTTCATCAACGCTTTTATCCCACCATTTGAAACGGAGCAACAGTCCGATCAGCTCATCATCAAACCGCTTACGCAGCACCTTTGCAGGATTGCCGACAACGATCGTATACGGCTCAACGTCACTTCCGACAACGCTGTTCGCTCCGATAATCGCACCGTCACCAATGTGAACACCGGGCAAGATGACAGCGTGTTGACCTATCCACACATCATTGCCGATGACAGTATCTCCCTTCAAGGGCAGATTGTTCATAGCAGGCGGCTCCATATCCCAGCCTTCCAACGTATAGAACGGAAACGTTGATACAGCGTTCATCTGATGATTTGCCCCGTTCATAACAAACTCAACGCCTGCTGCTATCTGGCAGAACTTGCCAATAATCAGTTTATCTCCGTTCCACTCATAATGATGTGTGACATGACTCTCAAAGTCAGAATCAGCTATGTATGAAAAATCACCGACTATTATGTTTGGTTTGGTAATCGTAGGTTTAATATAGATTTCTTTATCATATCCATTGATCGGGTGAACTATGTTAGGATCAGGTCTAATTCCATTTTTCATAAGATTGCTCCTCTTATTTGATATATCAGCAAACTGTACTTCTTACATTCCCAATTATACCACAATTAACCCTGATTTTCAATCCGAGATACGAAAAAACGGGAGCAACCCTGAGCGAGTTGTTCCCGTTGCATTATCAAAGCTCGATCTTATCCGAGAAATCACCGTTGATAACGTAGTAAACTGCCTTATCTTCCGGCTTGATGTAATACTCGACATTCTTGACCTTGCCCTTGAATTTGCTCTTATAATCGGCTTCAACTGCCTTTTTGATCTCAGCAAAATCATATTCATCGCCGCCGAACTGGATCTTGACTGTCTCAACGGGAGCAGTCGCTCTTGTGGTCTTAGCTGCGGTCTTTGTAGCGGTCTTAGCCGTAGTTTTCTTCTCAGCATCCTTCGCAGGAGCTTTGTTTGCGGTTTTCTTAGCAGGAGCTTTCTTTGCGGCAGGCTTCTTTGCAGGCTTTTCAGCCGGAGCTTCTGCAGCAGTCTCCTTGACAGCTTCGGTCACAACCTCTGCCTTGACTTCGGCAACAGGTGCGGTTTCAGTTTTCTTCTTTCTTGGCATAGTTGATACCTCCAAATGATTTGATATATCCATTATACTGCTATTTGCAGCATCTGTCAACCTCTTGTCGGGCGATTTTGCGCTGTTTGCAGACATTTCAAACAGATTGATGACCTCAATGCCTTTCCTCTGCGCCATACGCACCGTCTGTCCGGTTCCGCTGCGGAAGTTTTTGGGATTCCAATAGCAGATACAGTAATCAGACGCAAGCTCCACAAGGCGGGCGTTTCTTGCTTTCATACAGCCGTTATAATAGCGATCAGAGACTTGTTCCACGCTGTCAGCAAGACCGAGGATATGCTGATATTCCGCTTTCTGTGCTTCATTCCACTTCGCAGACTGTTCCTCAAACGGACAAGGCAATACAAGGTGCAGTTTGACCTCTGGATAGCTATCACGCAGTTTCAGAACGGTCAGGGCTGCGAGAGCGTCCCACCCCACAGCTCCGCCCGTGTAAAACTCTGTGACCTTTTTCTCAGTCACTAAGCGTTCAAGCAAAGCGTAGAGCCGAGCTGAGAGCTTTTCTTTATCCTCAGCTATGGTTCTGTGTCCTGTAAAGCATACTGATTTGTTCATAGTACAACACCTCCACTCCTTCTATTATACTATATCGGAATAGATTAGTAAATAGTTCGGGGCTTATGAATTATAAAATCCGAACGAAAGCATTATAATAATAGTAAGGACACGGTAAAGGAGATTCGGAGAAATGGAGTACGGAACAAGGTTAAGAGAGATACGCAAGGCAAAGGGATTTAGTATGTATAAACTTCACAAGGAGTCCGGCTTGTCTCAGGGGCATATCAGCGACTTGGAAAAGTGCATCAATCAGC
>JAFVAN010000031.1 GCA_017480485.1 Ruminococcus sp.
CGAACGGCTGTATTCTTCATACATATTTTTATACTGTCCGTTTTTGTTCATAAGCTCCTGATGTGTACCGCTTTCGCAGACAGCACCGTCCTTCATCACATAGATACAGTCGCAGTTCTTCACTGTGGATAACCTGTGTGCTATCATAATGACCGTCTTGCCCTTTGCAAGCTCATTGATAGCATTTTGCACCTTTGTTTCGTTGTCGGGATCGGCAAATGCTGTCGCTTCGTCAAGGATAAGTATCGGCGCATTTTTAAGTATTGCCCTTGCGATGGAAATGCGCTGCTGCTCACCGCCGGAAAGATATACGCCCTTGTCTCCAACAACGGTATGTATCCCCTTCGGCAGCTTGTCAATAATATCCTCACACTGTGCGGCTTTCAGTGCAGCAGTCACTGCTTGCTCATCGGCATCGGGTCTGGCAAGCCGAACGTTTTCGAAGATACTTGTTTTCAGCAGCCTGCTGTCCTGAAACACAAAGGATACTCTTTCCATCATCTTCTTCTGATCAAGCTCACGAATGTCCACGCCGCCGATCTTTATGCACCCCTCGGAAACATCGAAAAAACGTGCAATAAGCTCGGCCGTTGTCGTTTTTCCGCCGCCGGAGGGACCTACCAGTGCAATATGCTCTCCGCTTGCAATACCGATATTCAAGCCGTGTACCGCATCTGTTTGTGCATCCTTATACCGAAAGCTGACATTTTCGAGAGTAACGGAATTATCCTTCGGCTCTGCTGCACCCGTTTTATCTGCAAGAGGTTCGATCTTCATGATCGTATCAATGCGTTCAAGAGCATCGACCACTACCATTTCCTGCTCTCACGAGTAGGCAATCTTGGTGAGTGTAACAGTCAACAGCGGTGTGACGATAATGTAATACATCGGCTTGATATGGTCGGGCAGACCAAACGCTTGCTTTACCTTGTGGGGATCAAACAGCAGCACCCACACCGAGCCAAGCCCCAAGTCCTCCGCTTCAAGCATCATATGTGTGCAAACGATAGAAGCGTCCATTTCACCGCTGTCATAGCCCTGTACAAAGGGACTGTGCCAGCTTCTTTCCGTATCCGAGCAGATAAGAAACACAAGGGGCGCATCGTAGGTGCTTCGGGTGATGCCCCTGATCTTCCGCAGAGCCTCATCACTTTTCAGTACATATATCTTTTGCGGCTGATAATTCACAGCAGTAGGCGCGATCTGTGCCGCCTGCAATATCTTCTGTATCTTCTCGTCCTCTACCTGCCTGTCGGAATAAGAACGCACCGAAAAACGTTTTCTTGAAAATTTGAGAAAATCCAAATGCTCACCTCCTGACTAATTTTTATCTTGACTTTTTCATTTGCTTATATTATAATTATATCACAAATAAAACCTATGTCAAGTACGCACACCAAGGTTATATACTTACCTAAAGGAGAGTGTAAAAATGTCAGTACGCTGTATTTCAAACGAGAGCCTTGATACCACCGGCTTCAGCTACACGCTGTCGCTTATCAACGGCAAATACAAAATGGTCATTCTTTATACGCTTATGGAATTTGGCATCGTCCGTTTCAACGAGATGAAGAAATATATCGGAGAGATATCCTACAAGACTTTGAGCCACAACCTGAAGGAGCTGGAAGCGGACGGGCTTGTTCACCGTGAGGAATATCCGCAGATACCGCCGAAGGTGGAGTATTCACTTACCGAGCGCGGAAAGTCGCTGATACCTATTCTGGATATGATGTGCGAGTGGGGAGATAACAACCGTAATTAAGGCGGCATAATAGCAAAAAAGCATCCCGGCGCCTTCGAGGCGGGATGCTTTTTCTGTTCGCGGGCTTATTTTCCCTTTATCTCTATCCTGTCCAGCACGCCCTGAACGCTGACCCCCGGGTGAGTCAGGTACATCCTTGTGACGTCGGTGATGAATTCGGGAGAGGCGCCTGTCTTCTGCTGTATGTCCTCGGCGGCGGTCCCCTTGTCGATGAGCTTCATTATCCGCTTTACAAGGGCGTAGATGTCGGTGTCTGCGGGCTTCGGGCGGCCAAAGATGCCGCGCTCGAGCCGTGCGGGGCGGGCGTGTCCGTAGTATATCATTCGGGGCTTCATGGCAAGCAGCCGCTGCCAGGTCTCGGCGGTCTCGGTGCCGCGGTGCAGCTCCAGCTCGTAGAGGGGTGCCAGGTCCCCAACGAACAGCGCCCGCTCCTCCTCCAGCCAGAGGGAGATGCTGTCGGGGCTGTGGCCGGGGGCGTGCAGCAGCTCCCCCACAATACCCAGCTCCCCCAAAAACTCCCTGCTGTCCGCCAGAGGCACGATGCGCACGGCGGAGTCATCTATGGGGCGGAAGCTGCGATCATGCTCCTTTTCAAATATCCTGTCAGATGTGTGAAGGTATTCCCGCTGGACATCCGCCGCCGCAAGGGGCACCCCTGCGTCGGCTATCTCCTGGGCGGCGCCCATGTGGTCGGGGTGAAAGTGTGAAACGATCAGATAATTTGCATCCTGCAACCGCAGGCCCTGCTCGCCAAGAGCCCTGCACAGCAGTGGGAAGGTCCCCGCCCAGCCCGTATCAAAAAGCAGGCCGCCCCGCTCTCCACGGATGAGATAATTATTCGTCGCCGTATACCGCAGCTCCGTTACCGTAAGCACTGCACTCACCTCCAAACTGATGATACCACAACAGAAATAAAATGTCAAACAAAAAAGCCCCGCTGTGCGGGGCTCTTCTTGCCTCTTGCCTCTATACTCTTGCCTCTAGAGGGGTAAGTCCTTCTTAGAGAAAACCAGCTCGCCGATGCCGAAGGCGGCGACTGCTATAGCTGCGGGGAATACGAGCTTTGTTATCCACTCGCTGCCCGCAAAGAGCACCGACTGATAATCGTAGAAGCTGCAAATGGTCAGGTACTTGAAGTTTTTAAGTCCGTCAACTCCAAGGTTGCCGAACATGGCTAGCATATTGGAAAGTATCGAGACCCCGATGAAGGTGCCGCTGAGGCCGATGGAATACTTTGAGGAGCTGAAAATGCCCGAGAACATGAAGCACACCGCCGAGAGGGCTATGCATACCATAAGGGCCGAGAGGTTGACCTGAGCGATCATCTTGCTCGTCAGGTCGCCTTGGAGCATGGTGTAGCCCATCTCGCTCAGGGCAATGGGCTTGGCGGCGTTAGTGGCCAGGTGGGCCAGAGTCTGCACCCCGAACATCGCCACCAGAGAGTTCACAAGGTAGAAGGCCTGAGTGAAGGTAACAGTTGACCGTTTTGTAGGTGTTGCCAGAACGTAGGCCATGGAGCCACGGTCCACCTGAGAGGCCAGCAGCTTGTTAGCTGTCACAAGAACGTATATCCCTGGGAGGATGGTGGTCATCATCCCGTAGAAGATGGTGAACAGCAGCGAGCGGGTCATATCCAGCATCGAGAACTGGACACACAGCAGGGTCATTACTCCCGTCATGCTGCCCCACATAACGGCGTTTGATCTGATGGACTGTTTAAGAAGCGGTAAACTAAGCACTTTTCTTTCCTCCCTTTTCTATTGCCTCGGTGTAGTAGCTCTCGAGGCTGAACGGTCTGTATTTCATGTATCTCATATCATAGTCGGCTGTCTCGGAGAACAGCTCTCCAAGGCTCTGCTCGGGGACGGCGGCGTCCAGATGCAGGTGGGTCTCATTCTTGTGCAGCACCCTGAGCCTCGTAGTCTTTATAAAGCGGTCAAGGTCCTCACGGCTCTTGAAGCCCAGCCTGTAGGTCTGGGGCTGCTCTCTGCCGATGCTCTTGGTCTCGATGAGCTCCGTCTGGCGGCCGCTGTCGATAAAGAGCACTCGGTCGGCGGTGTCGTCCAGCTCCTTGAAGATATGGCTGGACATCAGCACCGTGGCGCGCCGCTTCTTCTCCTCAAGTATCAGCTCTATCAGCGTGTCCCGCATCAGGGGGTCGAGGCCCGTGGAGGGCTCATCCAGCAGCAGGATGTCGGGCTGGGCCATAAAGGCCGCCACCAGCGCCGTTTTCTGCTTCATGCCCTTGCTCATGCGCCTGAGAGAGGCGTCGGTGTCCAGCTTGAACATATCCACCAGCCTTTCGATGCGGCTCGTGTCCTTGATGCCGAGGAACCCCGCCTGTATCTTCAAAAAGCTCGTTCCCGTGCCAACATCGGGGAAGTCGATCTCCCCGGGAACGTAGCCCACGTGCTTCATTATTTTGTGGGCATCCTTACGGCAGTCAAGGCCCATTATGCTGCATGAGCCGCTGTCGGGCTTCAAGAACCCCATCAGGTGCCGCAGGGTGGTGGTCTTTCCCGAGCCGTTGGTACCTACGATGCCGAAGACCTCGCCCTGCTCCACCGCGAAATCGAAGCCGAATATCCCTCGGCCCTCGCCGTAGTCCTTGGTCATGTCGTTGACTCTTATGATCTCACGCATAGCTGACACCTCCGAAATGTCTGTCGTTTTTATAGAAGTGCATGAAGTATTCCTCAAGCGTTACCGAGTGCTCGCAGAAGCTCTTTACCTTGAAGCGGCGAATGGCGCGGATGAAGCGGTTTATATCCTCGTCGTCCACCACCAGCGAGCATTTGAGGCTCGAGCGGTCCCTGAGGGTGAAGTCCAGATCGGCCTTGCCGAACTCTGTGAAGTCCCGGGGGTCCTCAAACTCTACCGTCATTATATTGTGCAGTCCGTGGCGTATCTCTTCGGCGTCCACCGTAGAGACCAGCCTGCCGTCCTTGATTATCGCTATCCTGTCGCAGAGGGCCTCCACCTCGGAGAAGATATGGCTGGAAAGAAGTATCGTCCTGCCCTTATCCTTTTCCTCCTTGATGAAGCTTATAAATTCCTCCTGCATCACGGGGTCAAGGCCGCTGGTGGGCTCGTCGAGGAGCAGTATCTCGGGGTCGCTCATGAAGGCCGTTACCACCGCAAGCTTTCTCTTCTCGCCGATGCTCATGCGCTTAACGCTGCCGGAGGGGTCAAGCTTGAAGCGCTCCAAAAGCTCCTTCACTCTTTCGTCATTCCTTATGCCCCGCATATCCTGCATCATTTTTATGAACTGCCGGCCGTTAAGGCCTTCGGGCAGCGCCACCTCGCCGGGGAGGTAGCCCACCCTTTTCATTATCTCTGAGGAGGCATCCGTGCAGTCCAGGCCTGCTATGCTGACCTGACCCTTCTGGGGCTTCGAGAAGCCCATAAGGTGCCGCATGGTGGTGGACTTCCCCGCTCCGTTGGGCCCGAGGAAGCCAAGGGTCTCGCCCCTCTCCACCTCAAAGCTGACGTCGAAGACTCCCCGCCCGTGGCCGTAGTCGTGTGTAAGCTCGTTGACCTTTATCATTCTGTTTTCCTCCGTTCTCTTTAGTATGTCTGAATTATACCCCCCTTTTGTTTGCGAGTTGTTTTTGAAATGTTTGAGAAATGTTAATCGGAGAAATTTTTTATTTTATTTTCCGCTGCGCAAAAGAAAAAACAGCACCTCGCCACTTGGCGAACGTCTCTTACCGAAGAATTTAACTATCCTATGTATCCCCGAAAGGCTTTCGCCTTTCGGGGCTTTGCATTATGCTAGAAATGCAATTTCAAATCTACTGACACGCAAAGCAAACAGCATAGCTACGAGTTTTGAGACACTTTTGCGACCCACTGTGTGACGGTAGTTTTGCTCTCGTTCCTATCGACACTACTGTCGCGTATTGCGTTCTCTGACATTAAATCATCGCTATCACGACCTCTCATTTTAATTGTATATCATCTCCGCGTCATTCGCAGGGCCGCCCCGCGGCGTTTTGATGAAAAAGTGGGAGTAGTATTCTTTAAGCAAACCCATATGTAAGTTGAGCATTTTTCAGGAATCAAAAAAGCTCTATACATATCAACACGAACAGCAAAGCTGACGGGATTGATATATTCAAAATGACAGAAAGAAACAGCACATTGGGCTTGCCTTGCTCGGTGTGCTGTTTGCTTTTTAGACTTTGATACAGTAAACAGTTTAAGCAGTCTTTAGGTACATAGGGTTCATCGCTCTTTCGTCATTATTGAACCGTTGTGATATTTTTTTCAAAACCCCCTTGACAAACTGTAACACACCTGCTATAATTGTATACATAGTAGTTATACAATTTAGACTTTGCCGTTACGATCCGGAATGTGCGGCAGAGGGATATGACCACAAGGAGTGTACACTTAAATGAATATCAACATCAGCAATTCATCGGGGGAGCCTATCTATTTGCAGATAGCGAACCAGATCAAGACGCTGATACTGGAGGGAAAGCTAAAAGAGGGCGAAGCGCTGCCCTCGATGCGCATTTTAGCCACCGAACTCCGTATCAGCTTCATGACAACAAAACGCGCCTATGAGGAGCTTGAACGTGACGGCTTTATCGAGTCG
>JAFVAN010000032.1 GCA_017480485.1 Ruminococcus sp.
GAAACCGTGCTTCCTGTGCTATACTATTCATGGAACAACTCTCTTTTCATGATATTTTTGTTTGGGTTAGCACTTAACATTATATCATATTGAGAGTTGTTTTTCTATTTTTCGTGTCTATGATCTATTGTAACATAACATCGGGGAACGAACGAGCAACCAGCATCGGGGAGCGAACGAGCAACCAGCAGCCATCGGGAAAGCACCCGCACAAAGCCCACCGAACGGCATCAACGCCGCCTCATCCGCAAAGGCACCCACCTCCCCTCCGGGGAGGCGCTGAGACTTTGCGTATGCGCTCGAATGAAAGATGGTGGGGGATTTAAAAGACTTGACGGAAGCGCAGAATTGTTATATAATAGAGGTATCATTAAAAAACAGAAAGGCTGGTATATATATGAGAGCAGTTGTGACCGTTATCGGCAAGGACGCCGTGGGGATACTCGCAAAGGTAAGCACCAAGTGCGCCGAGCATAACGCCAATGTCATCGAGGTGACACAGTCGGTGCTTCAGGATATGTTCGCAATGATAATGCTGGTGGATATCTCTAAGCTGGACGGCGACTTCGCCTCCCTGGCGGACGAGCTTACGGCCCTGGGCGACAGCCTCGGCCTGAAGATACACACTATGCACGAGGATATCTTCAACTGTATGCACCATATCTGAAGCAGCAGATCGTGATCGTAAAAAATCGGCGGAAAAACGATATCTCTCTCCCCATAGTGGGAGAATACCTTTTTCCGCAATACCACGAGCCGCGGCAGCGGCGAGTGCATCCCAAAAACGGAAACAAATTAAAGGAGTATTTTGATGCTTAATACATACGACGTTCTTGAGACCATACGAATGATACAGGAGGAGTGTCTGGACATACGCACCATCACCATGGGCATCTCCCTGCTGGACTGCATCGACCCCGACATCGACCGCGCCTGCAAAAAGGTCTATGACAAGATAACAGACCGCGCCGCGCGCCTTGTCGAGGTTGGAGAGCAGATAGAAAAGGAATTCGGCATCCCCATAATCAACAAGAGGATATCTGTCACACCCATAGCCATAATCTCCGCAGCCTGCGGGTGCTCGCCTGTTCCCTTTGCAAGGGCCATGGACGAGGCCGCAAAGGCCGTGGGCGTAAACCTCATCGGCGGCTATTCGGCTCTGGTGCAGAAGGGCTTCTCGGCGGGCGATCTGGAGCTCATCAACTCCATCCCCGTGGCCTTGGCCACTACCGAGCGGGTGTGCTCCTCGGTCAACGTGGGCTCCACCAAGGCGGGCATAAACCTTGACGCCTGCAAGGTGATGGGCAGGATAGTAAGAGAGTGCGCAGAGCAGACCGTGGACAGCGCCTGCTTCGGCGCCGCAAAGCTGGTGGTCTTCTGCAATTCAGTTGAGGATAACCCCTTTATGGCGGGCGCCTATCACGGCGTGGGTATGCCCGACTGCATGATAAACGTGGGCGTTTCGGGCCCCGGAGTAGTAAGGGCCGCCCTTAGAAAATATCCCGACGCCGACATCTCACAGATAGCCGACGTAATCAAGAAGATAGCCTATAAGATAACCAGAGTTGGCCAGCTGGTGGGCGTTACCGCCTCCGAAAGGCTGGGCGTGCCCTTCGGCATAGTTGACCTGTCTCTGGCGCCGACCCCTGCGGTGGGCGACTCTGTTGCACATATCCTTGAGGAGATCGGTCTGGAGCGCTGCGGCACCCACGGCACCACCGCCGCCCTCGCCCTGCTCAACGACGCCGTCAAGAAGGGCGGAGTAATGGCCTGCTCCCGCATAGGCGGGCTCTCGGGCGCCTTCATCCCCGTCTCCGAGGACGCAGGAATGATCGACGCCGCCAAGGCAGGCACCCTCTCGATCGAAAAGCTTGAGGCCATGACAGCGGTATGCTCCGTTGGCCTTGATATGATAGTTGTCCCCGGGGACACCGAGGCCGACACCATCGCCGCTATCATTGCGGACGAGGCGGCCATTGGCATGGTCAACAGCAAGACCACCGCCGTCCGTGTCATCCCCGCCATCGGCAAGCAGATAGGCGAGGAGCTGGACTGGGGCGGCCTCTTCGGCTGCGGCCCCGTTATGCCCCTGCACAAGGAGAGCGCCTCCAAGTTCATAAACCGCGGCGGCCAGATACCCGCGCCTATGCAGTCCTTGAAGAACTAAAGCTGAAATAATAACAAAGAAAAAAGGGATATCCCGCCAAGCACGGCGGAATATCCCTTTGTTTTTTCTCGCCGCCTTCGGCGGCGAGGAGAAGTTCCGGGAAAGCATACTCCCCCGGTGGGGGAGCACGCTTTCCCTTTGAAAGTCTTTACGTCTTATTCCCTGCGAACTGTGTGCGGTACAGGTCGTAGTAGGTCCCCTGGCGGGCGATGAGTTCATCGTGGCTGCCGATCTCGGCTACGCGGCCGTGGTCGATGACCACTATCTTGTCCGCGTCCCGAATGGTGGAGAGGCGGTGAGCGATTATCAGCGAGGTGCGGTCCTTCATAAGGGCCACCATGGCGGACTGGATGTGCATCTCCGTTCGGGTGTCAACACTGGAGGTGGCCTCGTCAAGGATGAGTATCTTCGGGTCAGCCAGCACGGCACGGGCAATGGAGAGCAGCTGCCGCTGGCCCTGAGAGAGGTTCGAGCCCCCTTCGGAAAGGGGCGTGTCGTATTTCTGGGGCAGGCGCTCGATGAACTCGTCGGCATAGGCCTTGGAGGCGGCCTCTCTGAGCTCCTCGTCCGTGGCGGCCTTGCGGCCGTAACGGATGTTGTCGGCGATGGTCCCCGAGAACAGCACCGTGTCCTGTAAAACTATGGCTATGGCGCGGCGCAGCTCCTGCATTTTGATGTCATAAATATTAGTGCCGTCAACGGTTATGCTGCCGCTGTCGATGTCGTAGAAGCGGGTCAGAAGGTTAACTATGGTGGTCTTGCCCGAGCCCGTGGCCCCGACGATGGCTATCTTCTGGCCGCGGCTGACGTTAAGGTCAAGGTTTTTAAGCACAGGCTCGCCCGGAACGTAGGAGAAGGTGATATCCTTGAAGCTTATCTCGCCCTTGACGTCCTCGGCGGTGAAGGAGGAGCGGCCGTTGTCGGGCTCGGGGTCCGCCTCCATTACCTCAAAGATGCGCTCCGCGCCCGCGACGGCGGTCTGGATGTTTGCGTACTGGTTGGCGATCTCGTTTATTGGGCGGGAGAACTGCTTTGAATAGAGCACGAAGGCCTGAATGGTGCCCACGGTTATCCAGCCCTTGATGCTGAACCAGCCGCCGAAGGCAGCTATCAGCACAAATCCAAAGTTCGAGATGCAGTTCATGAGCGGGCCCATCATGCCGCCGCAAATCTGGGCCTTGATGCCCGTTTTCCGCAGCTCGTCGCTCATGCCGTCAAAGTCCGCCACTGCGTCACCCTCCTTGGAGTAGGCAACAACGGTCCTGTAGCCCGTCACCATCTCCTCAACGTGGCTGTTGATCTTTCCAAGTATCACCTGCTGCTCGATGAAGAACTTCTTCATGTACTTCGTCATCTTTGCCGAAACGAAGACAGTCAGGAAGATGGTGGACAGGGAGATAAGCGTCAGCAGCGGCGAGTAGGTGAGCATTATTATGAACGTTCCTATGACCGTCAGCACTCCCGAGATAAGGGAGCCGATGGACTGGGAAACGGTGGTGGAGATGTTCTCCACGTCATTGGTCATGCGGCTCATAAGGTCGCCGTGACGGTGATTGTCGATGTATTTTATCGGCAGCCGCACAAGGCTCTCGAAAAGGTCCCGTCGCATGGTGCGCACCGTGTACTGGGAGAGCTTCGCCGAGAAGATGCCCTGAAGGTAGGTGAACAGCGCCTGTGCGCCGTAGACCACGGCCAGAGCTATAAGGGTCTTTACAAGCTTCTCCGTGTCAACGCTGAGCCGCTGATCTGTCAGGGTCATGCAGTCGATGGCTATCTGCTGTATCTTCGGGGCGGCAAGGCCCAGAAGGGTGATGAGCAGCATTACCGCCAGCAGGGCGAAGAAGAGATATTTGTTCCTGCCGATGTATTTCATCAGCTTGCCGAGGGTGGCGCGGGCGTTCTTGGGCTTTTCGCCGTTTATGCGGGCCTCGTTTCGGGGGCCGCCCTTTCCGCCGGGTCCCATTGGTGGCATTGGGGGCATTACTCCTCACCTCCCGTCTGTTTTACCTGCGAGCGGTAGATGTCCTGATACACGGCGCAGGTTTTAAGCAGCTCCTCATGGGGGGCGCAGGCCACTATCCTGCCGTGGTCGATGACGGCTATCCTGTCGCAGCTCTTGACGCTGGCTATGCGCTGGGCAATGGTTATCAGCGTAGTGCCAGCGAGGCTCTTTTGCAGGCCCTCGCGGAGCTTTGCCTCGGTGCCAAGGTCCAGAGCCGAGGTGGAGTCGTCGAATATAAGAATCTCGGGGCGCTTGAGCACGGCGCGGGCAATGGATATGCGCTGCTTCTGCCCGCCCGAGAGAGAGGCTCCCTTTTCTGCTATCTTAGTGTTGTACCCGTCCGGCAGCTGTGAGATGAACTCGTCTGCCTGGGCGATCTTAGCGGCCTCGATGACCTGCTCGTCCGGGGCGTCCTTATCTCCCCAGCGGATGTTCTCGGCGGCGGAGGCAGAGAAGAGCTCGCTCTTCTGCAAAACGATGCCCACCCTGCGCCTGAGCTCCTCAAGGGGGAACTCACGCACGTTGGTGCCGTCCACAAACACCTCGCCCTCGGCGGCGTCGTAGAAACGGGGGATAAGGTTCACCAGCGAGCTCTTTCCTGAGCCCGTGGCGCCAAGTATGGCAATATTCTCGCCAGCCCTGATGTCAAGGTCTATGCCCGAGAGCACGGGTCTTCCCGTAGAGCCGGGGTAAGCGAAGGAAACGTTTTTGAAGGATACGGTGCCGCTCCTGTCCTGAGGGACGGAAGTGCCGCCCTTTACGGCGGGCTCGGTCTCCAGCACCTCGTTCAGCCTTTTTGCCGAGGCCGAGGCCTTGGAGATGGTCTGAAACATCATGGAGAGCATCATTATCCCGTGGAGTATCTGGGTAACATAGGTTATTGCGGCCATGACCTCGCCCACCTTGAGCTCGGCGGCCTTAACCTGCAATCCGCCGATGTAGATGACCATTATCACGGCGGCGTTCATTATTATCATCAAAAAGGGCTGCAGCAGTGCCACAAGCTTCATTACCCTCAGGTTCGCCTCGGTGAGGTCGGTGTTGGCGTCCCCGAAGCGGCGGGTCTCGTGGTCCTCGCGGACGTAGGCCTTTACGACTCTGGCTCCGGTGATGTTCTCCTGCATTACTGAATTCACACGGTCGAGCCTGCCCGCAACTATATTATAGAGTGGGTTGGCACGGCGCATTATCAGCACCACCAGCAGGGCCTCCAGCGGCAGCGACACCGCCACCACCAGCCCGAAGCTCACATCCAGCTGCATCATCATTATTATGCCGCCCACAAGGAACATCATGTTTCTGACGAACATCCGAAGGGCAAAATCCACCAGCTGCTGGATGGAGGTGATGTCCGTCGTCAGGCGGGTGACGAGGGAGCCCGTGGTGAATTTGTCGGTCTGCTGGAAGGACAGGGACATGACCTTTCCGAAGACGTCCCGCCGCAGGTCACGGGCGAAGCCCTGAGAGGCGCAGCCGCTGAAGGCCGCCGACCCAACTCCGCTGGCGCCGCCCACGATTATGAGCAGCAGCATGATGGCGCCCGTAGAGATTATGACGTTCATATTCTGGAGCAGCACGCCGTCATCGACGATCTGTGACAAGAGCTTTGGCTGCCACAGGTCCACCAGCACCTCGCCGATCATGGCAAGGGGCGTCAGAAGCGCGAACATCCAGTAGGGCTTTAGATATCTGGCGAGCTTCACTCCTCATCTTCCTCGATCAGATTGCGAAGCAGCTTTTTGAGCAGCTCGTTGAGGGTAGCTCTCTCCTCGCGGGTGATGCCCTTCATCAGCAGCTCATCCCTGCTCTTGAAGAGCCCGCGGACGAGCTGGTCCTTCTTGCGGCCCTGCTTGGTTATGTACACCATTACGCGGCGTCTGTCCTGAGTATCGTGGACCCGCTCCACAAGGCCGTCCTCCTCCATCTTGTTAAGGGCGGCGGAGACGCTTGGGGGCGAGAGCTTTGCGAGCCTTGCAAGCTCCTGCTGGGTAAGGCCGTCCTGGGCGCAGAGGATGGCGAACATCCTTCTGTAGCCGTGGGAGACATTCTCGCTGCCCGCGTCCCGGTGTATGGTCTTGTGGAACAGCCGCGAGATATCGTTTATCAGCATAGAGGGCTCAGGGTCCTGCATCTCAAGCAGATTACGGCTCAGCTTTTCACATGGCATTTTCTTTTCCTGCATAGTATTCATCCTTTCGTTGGCTAATAATTAGCAGACTAATTAGCTTCCTAAACAATTATATTATAAAACAGCCGCCCCGTCAATAGAGCGGCAAATAAATTTTTTGTAAATATTTTAGGGCACCTACCATGGTTGCTCTGCTGCCGCGGGAGGTGGCTCGGCGCAAGTCGAGACGGAGGGGTTCCTGCCGTAGCCCGCTGCTTTGCCGCTCGCCGGACGGAAAAATCGCTTCGCTCTTTCCTGATGGAGCGGGGCGTTCAGTCGTTGCGGCGCAGCAATATGCCCCCACCCGGGATGGGTGGGGGCCGTTAGTTTTGTGCGCCCATGTTTGATTGTGCTGCGCCGCGGTTTAACGGTAGTTTGGTGCGTGTTTCGCGGGGTCCGCGACCAAAGGCTCTGCCTTTGGAATCCGCCAAGGGCTAACGCCGCCCTTGGAACCGGCGAATGCGCTTCGCGGGCGGGGGCGGGATTAGTGCTGCTCACATCAATACTTCTGTGAGCTCCTCGCGAACCTTGCGGCTGTGAAGCCAAAGATCAGCGCTGCTGTCACTCCTGCAGCTGCACTCGTCAGGCCCCCCGTGAAGGCCCCTAACAGCCCGTTCTCGTTCACGGCCTTCTTCACTCCCTCTGCCACCAGACAGCCGAAGCCCGTCAGCGGCACTGTCGCCCCTGCCCCTGCAAACTCGATGAGCGGCTGGTATATCCCCAGCGCCCCCGCAATGACCCCCGCCACTACATAGCTCACAAGTATCCTCGCGGGGGTCAGGGCGGTCTTGTCTATCAACACCTGTCCCGCCGCGCAGAACAGCCCGCCGACCACAAAGGCGATAATATATTCGTTGATGCTCATATGCCGCCTCCGTTCCTTTCGCTCCAAGGGGAGCTTGACAGCCACAGCGCGTGAGAGATGGCGGGGATGGTCTCGCCCTGCTGGCTGACCGTTGGCGAGAGCAGCGCCCCCGTGGCCGCAAACAGGATGTTTTTGTATTCTCCGCACCTAAGCCTTGGCACAAAGTAGCCCGCCAGCATACTTGCGGCGCAGCCCGCACCGCTTGCCCCCGCGTGGACGTCCTGCTCCTCGAAGGAGTAGAGCATGGTGCCGCAGTCCAGATGGAGGGAGCGGATGTCCGTGCCGTCCTTCTCGAAGAGCTCGCACAGCAGCCTGCTGCCCACCTTGCCCAAGTCCCCGGTGACGATGCAGTCGAAGTCCTCGGGGCTCATGCCTGTGTCGGCAAGAAAGCTGCGGATAGTGCTGTAGGCGGCGGGGGCCATGGCGGCGCCCATGTTATTGGCGTCGGTGACTCCCAGGTCGGTGATTCGGCCTATTGCAGCGGCACGCACGAAGGGAGGGAGCTTCTCGCCGGAAAATACCAGCGCTCCCGAGGCAGTGGCGGTGTACTGAGATGTGGGCGTCCGCTGGCCGCCGTAGTTGAGGGGAAAGCGGTACTGCCGCTCCGCCGCGCAGAAGCTGGAGGATGTGACCGCCATGGCCCGCGAGACATATCCTCCGTCGATAAAAAGAGCCGCCAGCAGCGCCCCCTCGGTGATGGTGGAGCAGGCCCCATATACACCCAGATAGGGGATGTCGAAGCACCTTAGGCCATAGGTGGAGCCTACGCACTGGTTCAGCAGGTCGCCGCCGAACATCACGTCGATATCCTCCTCCCGGAGGCCGCCCTTCGAGAGGGCGTGCAGCACCGTTTCCTTTAGCAGCTTGCTCTCTCCCTGCTCAAAGGTATCCGCCGAAAAATAGGGGTCCTCGTTTATCTTGTCGAAGGCCGAGCACATAGGCCCTTCGCCCTCCATCTTGCCGCCCACTGCGGCTGCCGCCGCCACCGACGGCGAGCTTCTGAAGATCAATGTACTTCCTTTCATAGGCACCTCCGGTCTTTTAATTGTATTATTGCCGAAGAGAGGAAGGATATTCAGGAGCGATCAAGCGGCTTTTGGCGAAAAATGGGGCTATTGCGCCATTGTCTTATAAAAAAACCGAAACAAAGGGATATACCGCCCCGCAAGGGGTGATATATCCCTTTGTTTCTTACGGCCGAGCCGCTTCGCGGCTCGGCCAAATGCCGTAAATGGGCGCTCCCCAGTTTGGGGTGCACCCATTTACGGCGAGAGGACTGTGTAACAGCCTCATTTTTCGCAATTATCCGATTATTTGCATCAAGCTTTTATCTGTCATCATTCTTTGTTATCTGCGCAAAATCCGAAAAGGCGACGGCTGCCTCGCGCTGCATGGCGGCTTCGTCCTCGGGATAGCTGCCGCCAAGGACCGCGGCGGTGGCAAAGCCGCCTGCGTTGGCGCCGCGTATTCCCTCGATGATATCCTCAAAGACCACGCACTCCCCTGCCGAAAGGCCGAGGCGCGAGGCCGCCAGCTCGTAGACATCGGGGAAGCCCTTGCCGCGAGGGGCCTCCTCGGTGGAGACGAAGGCGTCAAAGAGGTCGTAGATGCCGTTGCTTTTCAGCACCGCCGAATAGAGCAATACGTTCGAGGCTGTGGCAAGGGCGATGCGCTTGCCGCGCTCTTTTAAGCTGCGCAGAAATTCGGCGGCGTGGGGCTTGGTCCTTATTCGGTTGGTATACTCATCCAGCGCGAGGCTGAACCACTCGTCCTTTATTTCCTCGAGGCTGTCGGGCAGGCCGAAGCGTTCCTTTGTATAGACGGCGGCCATATTGAAATCCATTACTGCCAAGGCGCGGCAGTAATCCTCGGGGACCTCGAAGCCCCGTCTTGCAAGGAACTCCTTATCCACCTGATGCCAGACATGGGCGCTCTCCACCAGCGTTCCGTCCAAGTCAAAGATATACCCCTTAAAAGAATAAATATCCATTTTACTTCCCCCTCCATCTTTCAGTCGAGCGTACACGTAAAATCTCAGCGCCTCCCCGGAGGGGAGGTGGGCGCTTTTGTGTATGAGGCGGCGTTGATGCCGTTCGGAAGGCTTTGCGCGGGTGGTCCCCGATGGCTGCTGTTTCGCGTGGGAGCCCCCGCAGTTTTCACCGTTGTAAACGAGCTTGCGAGTGATTGCGCGAATTGCGTGGTGCACGCCGTGCACCGAGCTTGCGAGTGATTGCGCGAATTGCGTGGTGCGCGCCGTGCACCGAGCTTGCGAGTGATTGCGCGAATTGCGTGATGCGCGCCGTGCACCGAGCTTGCGAGTGATTGCGCGAATTGCGTGGTGCGCGCCGTGCACCGAGCTTGCGAGTGCTTACGCGACCTGCGCCGTGCGCGCTATCACAAAAATCGAGGGAGCCGCGCCATGGCAGCTCCCTCGGTATATCCGACATACTTACTCGCGCCCACTCCAGCAGTAGGTGCAGAGGCACTCGGGGTCGATGCCGATGGACTTTATCATATCGTCCAGACGGTGATAGCGCAGGGAGGTGAAGTTCAGCTGGCGGCTGATCTCCTCCACCATCTCCTTGTAGTTCCGGCTGTCGGGGTCGGCGTAGGTCTTGAGAACCTCGTCCGAGACGTTCTCGCCCTCGCGGGCCGCGATGACACGGCGGGTTATCAGCTCCATCTCGGAGGTGGAGCGGGAGAAATTCAGATACTTGCAGCCGTAGAGCAGTGGCGGACAGGCTGGGCGGATATGCACCTCGCGGGCGCCGCTGTTATACAGGAACTCCGTGGTCTCTCGCAGCTGGGTGCCGCGGACGATGGAGTCGTCTATCATAAGCAGGCTCTTGCCCTTTATGAGCGCATCCACGGGGATGAGCTTCATCTTGGCGATGCGGTTGCGCTGGGACTGGTTGACGGGCATGAAGGAGCGGGGCCAAGTAGGGGTGTACTTGATAAAGGGCCTCGAAAACGGTATCTTGGACTCGTTGGAGTAGCCGATGGCGTGGGCCGTGCCGGAATCCGGGACGCCTGCCACCAGGTCGGGAGTAACGTTATCTCGCTGCGCCAGCATCTTGCCGCAGTTATAGCGCATCTCCTCGACGGTCACGCCCTCATAGGAGGAGCAGGGATAGCCGTAATACACCCACAGGAAGGAGCAGATCTTCATCTTCTTCTGAGGGGGCGAGAGGGTCTGGGCGCCGCTGCGGTCCACAAAGACGATCTCTCCGGGGCCCAGCTCGCGGTCGTGGCTGTAGCCGAGGTTAAGGTAAGCAAAGCTCTCGAAGGAGATACACCTGCTGCCGTCCTCCTTGATGCCAAGGGCAACGGGGGTCCTGCCAAGCTTGTCCCTTGCGGCGTAAATGCCCTCGGAGGTCATGAGCATAAGGGTCATGGAGCCCTTGATCTTCTCCTGTGCAAAGCGGATGCCCTCGACGATGGTGTCGCACTGGTCAATGATAGCTGCCACCAGCTCGGTAGCGTTGATGTCGCCGCCGCTCATCTCAAGGAAGTGGGTGTGGCCGCTCTTGTAAACAAGGTCCAGCAGCTCGTCGGTGTTGTTTATCTTACCGACGGTGGTGATGGCATAGGTGCCAAGGTGCGAGCGCACCATCAGGGGCTGAGGCTCGTAGTCCGAGATGCAGCCGATGCCCATAGTGCCGCTCATAGAGTTAACGTCGTCGGCAAACTTGGTGCGGAAGGGTGAGTTCTCGATATTATGTATGGCGCGGTCAAAGCCCTTCTCGCCGTACATTACGATGCCCGCACGCCTTGTGCCCAGATGCGAATGATAATCCGTTCCATAGAAGATATCGTAGATACAGTTCTCGTCCGAAACGGCTCCAAAAAATCCTCCCATTGAAAGTCCTCCTTAGAAGCTTTAGCCAAGATACATATTTATTATATCAAACCCCGCAGAAAAATTCAATATATATTTTATTAAAAAAATCGTGGCTGAGATGGGGGAGAGTTTCTACTGAAGGCTTAGGCCCTGTGCTTCTCTCTTTTTCTTTGTTTAATGCGCCGCAGCTACGCCCTGTTGCGAGGGGCTTCTGCTTCTATCTTTTTCTTTGTTGTGTTCGTCGCGTCTGCGCCCTGTTGCGAGGGGGAGGACCAAAAGAGGGGGCTCCCCGTCGATCTGATGTGATGGGTACCTTGTTTCCCCCCTCTTAAGGTCCTCCCCCTCGCGCTCCCCTTCCCCTTATCTTCCCCATGTTTAGGCTTTTCGCGCAAAAGGATGGAGCAGGAGACAGGCTTTTGCGCCCGCGTTTTTCACGGTCGAGCAAACCGATACCCCGCAGCTGTCGCCTCCAGCACGCTGCGTATCTGATTAGACGCTGTGTAGCAATCGCCTTAAACAAAGGAAAACCCAGAACACAAGGCCCTCTGCTTAGCTGCCTTAAAACCGAACAAGGAAAACAAAGAAGCCTACCCTTTTACTACGAGGTAAAAGGGGGCGAGGGGGAGGAAGAGTAAGGAAGAGGGAGCGCGAGGGAGGAACCTCAGGGAAGGAGGGGAACCGCCCCCTTTTGCGCGCAAGCGTTTTAGGGGCCCCTCCGTCCCTGTGGTTCCTCCCTCGCAACGAGCGCAGACGCAGCGCAACCCACAAAGAAAAGGAGAGAAGCAAAGGGCTTGGGGAAGACCGAAGAAACCCCTCCGCCCCTGTGGTTCCTCCCTCGCAACCGAGCGCAGACGCAGCGAACACCACAAAGAAAAAGAGAAACCCACAAGCCTTGTCGGCGAAATAAAAAAGACTGCCATAACGGCAGTCTTCTCTGTGTCTTTATCTTATTCCGGAGCAATTACCTCTGCAGGGCAAGTAGCTGCGCAGGAACCGCAGTCGATGCAAGCAGAAGCGTCGATAGATGCAGCAGCATCTCCAAGTGTGATAGCTCCAACTGGGCAAGCGTCTACGCAAGCGCCGCAAGCCAGACAACCTTCTCCAACCTTATAAGCCATAATAAGTACCTCCTTAGAAAAACTGGATAAGAAGCGATAGTGCCTCTATTAAAATGATATGCTTTTATTCGTGAAAAGTCAAGCGTTTTGACCCTTTCGTAATAATTTTTGGTGAAGCTGTTGCTAACTCGGGCATGAAATTTGGTGAAGCCGTTGCTAACTCCTACGGCGCCGCGAAGCAGGCCCAAAAGCAGCCCTCCCCCTGCCTGCTTTGGAGCCGGAAAAAATAATCAATCTTTTGCATAATTTGTTTATTTGTAAAAAGAACTTAATAATTATTTCATAAAGTGATGTTATAATTTAAAAAACTTAACAAATATCCCGAGGGCGGGATATTGCCGAAGAAAAACACCACGAACGGAGGCGCAGAAAATGGAACAACACGGTATAAGCAAGCTTGATCTTAAAAGACGTAACCGAATGCAGGTGCTGAAGATACTCAAGCAGCGGGGCCCCACCTCGAGGATAGATATCGCGGGGATGCTGGAGCTTACAAGAGCCGCCGTAACTATCATCACCAACGAGATGATAGAGCAGGGGATAATCCAGGAGATAGGCGAGTATAAGCACGTCAACGAAAAAGCGCCCAGAGGAAGAAAAAAGATCCTTATCGACATAAACCATCACTATAAGTTCGCCATCGGCGTCACCGTTGAGGAGGACGTGGTGAGCGTGGGGCTCTCCACCTTGGCGGGAGATGTGCTGGACAAGCGCAACGCCGCCGTTGACCCCTCTACCGAGCGCAAGGACATCTTCGACTTCGTGGAGCGGTCCATAAGAGAGGTCATGAGCGACAACTGTCTTGACAAGAACTCCATCCTTGGTCTGGGCTTCGGCATCTTCCCCACCATGTACGGCCAGCTGGGCATAGAGCTCATCGACGGCGCCCCCAACTATTCGAGGATAAGAGACTACGTCGGCAAGCTCACCGACCTGCCCGTTGTTTTTGACAACAGCGTAAAGGGGACCGCCATGGCAAACATCGACTTCCAGAAGACCAAGGACCCCAACAGACAGAACATAGCCTTTTTGCAGTACGGCACCACGATGCACTTCGTTGTTACAAACCTCAACGACCCCATCGTTTCCTACGACAACAGAACGGGCTTTGTTGACAAGATGATAATCAACCCCACAGCCACCGAGAGGTGCGCCTGCGGAAGGCGCGGCTGCGTCGAGAACGAGCTGACGCCTCAGGCAATAATCAGAAAGATCTCGGCGGTCTATTCCAAGGAGACCACCCCGGACCTTTACAAGGCCACCGAGGGCGACCGGGGGCGGCTGGATCTGGGGCTCATTTATAACGCCTACGTCCACAACGACATGGCGGTGGTGAAGTCTGTGGACAGCACCCTCGAGCTGACGGCGGTGCTGCTGAACAACCTCTACTTCTCCACCAACCCCCAGAAGATAGTGCTGCACCACTTCCGCTTCAACCCCGCGGCGGACGACGACGCTTTCTTCTCGATGCTGAAAAACCACGTTACCGCCATCGGCGGTGCGCGGGTGGCCAGCAAGATAGAGCCCTCGATAATCGAGGACAAGCACCGCTTCCTTGCGGGCTGCGCCATAGCCATCCGCGAGCTCTTCTTTGACAAGGGCGGCTACAGCAGCTCCTCGCTGCGGTCGGCACAGTAGTTTATAAAACACGAAACAAAGGGATATACCTCCCCGCAATGGGTGGTATATCCCTTTGTTTATTCTGTCCGAGCCGCTTCGCGGCTCGGACAGATGCCGAAAATGGGTACTCCCCCGTTGGGGGAGCACCCATTTTCGGCGGGAGAGCTATGCACACAAATGCACACGCCGCCGCGCTTATGCGTAAACCTTCTGTATCGCCTCGACGATCTCGGGGAAATACCAAGCGGGAGGAAGATTGCGGTCCATAAGGCCAAAGTTCTCTCCGCCGCCTGCTACGGCGTTGTTGTCCCACCAGCAGCAGGGAATGCCCAGCTCCTTGGCGGCGGTCAGGTAGTCGGTGACGCAGGTGATCCTGTCCTCGGTGTTCTCCTTGTTTACGGAGCCGAACTCGCCCACGATGACGGGTATCTGCTTAGAGATGAACAGCTCATTAAGCACCGAGAAGAGGGTGGGTATCTCGGAATTATTGGGGTCATACTCGGCGGTGCCCTTTGTGTCAAGAGCGAAGGAATATGGCAGATAGGCGTGTACGGAAACGATAAGCTTGTCGTCGCCCTCGGGCAGCTCGATGGCCTTGAGGCAGTTGCTGCTGGAGGAGGCGGCGTAGCCTGTTATCATCAGGTGGCGCTTGGCGTTGTTGCCGCCCGAATTGCGGACGGTGTCATAGAACACCCGCTCGTACTCGTTGACGGTCTCCCGGGACTTCTTGTCGCCGCCGGTCCACTCCTTGGCGGTGTTGCGGAGGCGGGGCTCGTTAAGGCCCTCAAAGATCAGGTGCTCGTCATAGTCCTTGAATTCCTCACATATCTGCTCCCAAAGGGCTTTCAGCTGGGCCTCGTCCTGCTCCTTGTCCTTGCCGTCCGGGAAGTACCACTCCTCGTGGTGGGTGTTGAGGATGACGAACATATCGTTGGCCATGCCGTAGTCCACGATCTCACGGACCCTGTTCATCCATGCCTCGTCCACCTTATAGTCCTCGTCCATATGGTCGCCCCAGCTAACGGGAACGCGCATAACGTTGAAGCCCGCCTCCTTTAGCAGCTGGACCATATAGACGCTGGTCTCGGCGGTCTGCCAGGTGGTCTCGTTCTTTACGCCGTTGGGGCCGGTGGCGTCCATGGTGTTGCCCAGGTTCCAGCCGTACTTCATCTCCTTCACCAGCTCCCAGGAGGAGATATCCCTTATCTCTCCCGTAGGTGTGTAGAGGCGCTCGGTGGTCTCCTCCGCAGAGGTGCTCTCGGTCCCGCCCGAGGCTGCCCCCGAGCTGTCTTCGTCTCCGCAGCCTGCCAGCAGGCCAAGAGACAGCACCGCCGCTGCCAGCAGCGCGATGGTCTTTTTCAGTTTCATCAATTACTACTCCTTTCTTTAATTTCCCCACCTGCTTTCAGTCGAGCGCTTGGCAGGGCTTTTTGGGCCTCCCCGAAGGGGAGGCGGGTCGTTTTGTGGATGAGGCGGAATTGATACCGTCAGGATGGCTTTGCGCGGGTGGTCCTACGCCGGCTGCTGCTTCGTGAGGGAGCCGCCTTATTTTTCATCGCTGTAAGGCGGCTTGCCGCCGCTCACGCGACCTGCCCCGGCGGGGCACCGCCCGCCGTGCGCGCTAGCACTCGCTCAGTCGATCATATCCCTTATAGCCTCGAGGTACTTTGGGTCGTCGTTTTCAAATATCTCCTCTCCGGCGAGCATATAGGCCCGGAGGAGGTACTCTCCTGCGTCCTCCCTGCCCAGCTCATAGGAGCACTGCCCCAGCCGCATCATCACGAAGGGGTTTGCATAGCCCTCTCCCGAGAGGTTCGACTTTGCCTCCCACAGCAGCGGGAAAGCTTTTTCAAACTCCCCCTGCAAAAACCGGGCATCGGCGATGGAGGTCAAAAACCACACGGCCTCGCTTTGGGTGTTAAGGGGCTTTGGGAGGCTGTCGAGGGCCGACTGCCAGATCTCGATGGCCCGGTCGTACCTGCCCTCGTCGAAGAACACATTGCCCTCCTCGGCGAGGTCATCTATGCTTTTCTTTTTCTTGAAGAGTCCCATAGTGTCTCCTTTCGGTGGTTTGGGGGGTGCCTCCCCTGCTGGCCTTGGGCAAGCATTTTGCCTCCCCTGAAAGGGGAGGGGGACCGCCGCCGGTAGGCGGTGGTGGAGGGGTTCCATGGCGAGGCACCCGCGCGCGTTTTTTAATGCGCTCCGCGATGGGGTTATTGCCCCTGCTCCTAATTATCAACTCTAAAATATCTCCCCGATATTCTCAAAAATAAACTCCTGCGCGGTGCGGGGGTAGACTATCGTCGAATACTCGCTGCCAAGCTTTGAGAGGCGCCTCACCTTCTGTATACCCGCCTCCTCCGAAAGTATCGTAACATCCGCAGGCAATCCGTCCTTCGGCAGGGTCAGATATCCGTTGTCCGTCAGCCACTTCTCTATCCCCTGCTGTATCCTCCTTCTGTCCGCCGAGATACACAGGCACTCCAGCATCCTGTCCGCCACCTGCCCCAGCGTCAGCTCCTCGTCAACGGCGGTGAGCTTCTCTGCGTTATAGCGGATGAGCTTTGCCAGCATATCGGAGCTGCGGGCCTTCCCCGGCTCGATCACTGCGGCTGACAGGGGCGCTGCGGGGTCGCTGCCCTGTGGCATCTCCTCCCGATATTTCCGTATCTCCTCCAATATACGCTTGCCGTAGCGCTGCTGCTTGGCGCGGCCGATGCCCGAGCAGTCCAGCAGCTCGTCCATATCCGTGGGCTGCTTTACGCAGAGGTCCCGCAGGGTATTGTCCGCAAAGATAATATAGGCGGGCATTTTTGCCTCGGCGGCCAGCTCGGCGCGGAGGGCCTTGAGCTGCCTGAAGAGCTTGATGTCGAAGGAGTACACACCATCCGAGAGCTTGACGCGCTCTCGGCGGGGCTCGCTTTTCTTTTTCTTCGGCAGCCTGACCGTTACTTTTTCGCCCTCGGTGAGCACCTGCTTTGCCTCGCGGGTGAGGCTCAGTACAGAATACTCTCCCGTGGTGCGTACATAGCCCTGATGCTCCAGAGCCTCGGTTATAAGGCGGATGCGGGTAGAGGAAGTATCCTTCATTATCCCGTAGGTCGAGAGGGTGTCGTAGCCCCGAGCGGTGATCTTTGAGGCGGTGGAGCCTCTGAGGATATCGCAGATCATTCTGGCCCCCAGTGCTGTGCGGCGCTGGGCCAGACGGTAGATGCAGGAGAGTATCTTCTGGGCCTCGAGGGTGACGTCCTGCTCTTCAAAGCCTGCGCGGCAGTTGGAGCAGTTCCCGCAATATCCCTCGGCGGCCTCGCCAAAATAGCTGAGGATATACTCTCTCAGGCAGCCTGTGGTGGTGCAGTACATATTCATAAGTCTTAGCCGCTCGATATCCCGTTTACGGAGGGTCTCGGCCAGATCTGGGTCCAGGTCGCTCTCGTCGATGGATTTGTTTATTAGGAACATATCGGTCTGGACGTCGGCGGTGCTGTAGATGAGCACGCACTCGGCGGGCTCGTCGTCGCGGCCTGCGCGGCCAGCCTCCTGATAATAGCTTTCCAGGTCCTTGGGCATATTGTAATGGATGACGAAGCCCACGTTGGACTTATCTATGCCCATGCCGAAGGCGTTGGTGGCGGCAATGACACGGACGCGGTCGTAGATGAAGTCGTCCTGATTCTTTCTTCTTTCCTCGTCGGAGAGGCCCGCGTGGTAGCGGGTACAGGCTATGCCGCGGTCGTTGAGTCTTTCGCAGACGTCCTCGACGTTCTTGCGGGTAGAGCAATAGATTATGCCGCTGCGGCCCTCGCTCCGCTCTATTATCCTGACGGTCTCCGAAAACTTCTCGGCGCCTCTTACCACCTCGAAGGAGAGGTTCTTGCGGTCGAAGCCCGTGGTGACGCAATAGGGGTCACGGAGGCCCAGCATGGCGGCGATATCCTGTCTTACGGCTCTTGTGGCGGTGGCGGTGAAGGCGGCGATGACGGGTCTGTAGGAGAGGCGCTCCACAAACTCCGGTATGCGCATATAGGAGGGGCGGAAGTCCTGTCCCCACTGGGAGACGCAGTGGGCCTCATCCACGGCTATGAGTGATATCCGCACGCTGGCGGCGAGGCTCAAAAACGAGGGTGTACAGAGTCGTTCGGGGGCGACGTAGATAAGCTTATAGGCGCCCATTTTGGCGTTCTTGACGGCCATATCATACTGTGCGAGGCTGAGGGAGCTATTGAGGTAGGCGGCTCTGACCCCGGACTGGATAAGCGAATTTACCTGATCCTTCATCAGGGAGATAAGCGGGGAGACGACGATGGTGATGCCGCTGCTCATAAGGGCGGGTATCTGATAGCAGAGAGATTTTCCCGCGCCTGTAGGCATTACCCCGACGACGTCCCTTCCCGCGAGGATAGAGTCGATAAGCCCCTCCTGCCCCTCTCGGAACTCGGTATGGCCGAAGTATTCTTTTAGTACGTTTAGCTTATCCAAGGACATTTTTTTACCTGCTTTTCATTGGGTGATTTTTGGGGGCTCGCAGGCTTTCTGCGAGCATCATGCTGCCTTCGGAAGCAAGAGGCATGAAAGGGGCAGCGGCTATATCTGCCTCCCCTGAAAGGGGAGGTGGCTCGGCGCAGCATTACGCCCCCAGCGGGGTGGAGCGGGGCGCAGGCTTTCCGCTCCCGCGTTAAACTGTGCTGCGCCGGGTGAAGGGCACTAAGTCTGCGCCTGTTTCGCGGGTCCGCGACCAGGGCGCTGCCCGATTTTCGTCCGAGTTTATGCGAGGACAAAATATACCTGCCAAGGGCTAAGGCCGCCCTTGGAACCGGCCAACGTACGGCTGTCGTTCTGACTTTTTCAATTTAATGGCTCGACACGCCTTTTGGGCACCTGCGCCTCAACAATTATCAACTCTGCGCTATTAGCCTTTTGCGTCGTACCAGCTTCTTCCCGTGTGCACATCCGCTGTCATCGGGACTGCCAGCTTCACCGCGCTTTCCATCTCTTCCTTCAAGATCTCCGAGACCTTCTCCGCCAGCTCTTCCCTGCATTCGATGATGAGCTCGTCATGCACCTGCAATATCAGCCGCGCATCCAGCCCCTCGGCCTTCAATCTTCTATACACCGCCACCATGGCGATCTTGATGATGTCTGCGGCGGCGCCCTGTATCGGCGCGTTCATGGCCGCCCGCTTTCCAAAGGCCTGCACCGCCTTGTTGGAGGATTTGAGCTCGGGGATGTTCCGCCGTCTGCCGAAGATAGTTGTAACATATCCGTCCCGCATACCGTCCTCAACTACCTTGTCCATGAACTCCGAGACCTTCGGGAAGTTGTTCAGGTAGTTCCGGATGTATCTCTTGGCCTCGCCGAAGCTTACGCCGATGTCCTTTGAAAGCGAGAAGGCCCCGATGCCGTAGATGATGCCGAAGTTGACGGCCTTGGCCGCCGAGCGCATCTCGGGGGTGACGAAATCCTCGGGCATATCAAAGACCTGAGCGGCGGTGCTCAGGTGGATGTCCCTGCCCTCCCGAAAGGCCTCCTGCATATTCTCGTCGCCGCAGACCGAGGCCAGGACCCTCAGCTCTATCTGGCTGTAGTCGGCGTCCACGAGGGTGCAGCCATCCTCGGCGATGAAGAACTTTCTCATGTTCCTTCCCAGCTCCTTGCGGACGGGGATGTTCTGCATATTGGGCTCTGCGGAGGATATGCGGCCCGTGCGGGTCTCGGTCTGCTTGAAGACGCTGTGGACCCTGCCGTCCTCCCTTATCTCCTTTAGCAGCCCCTCGACGTAGGTGGAGGAGAGCTTTGTGAGGGTGCGGTATTCCAGTATCTTGTTTACGATGGGGTGCTTGTCGGCGATCTCCTCCAGGACCTCGGCGCCGGTGGAGTAGCCGGACTTTGTCTTTTTCTTTGCGGGAAGGTGCAGCTCCTCAAAGAGCACCACCCCCAGCTGCTTGGGCGAAAGGATATTGAACTCATGCCCCGCGAGGCGGTAGATATCCTCGGTAAGGGTAGTGATATCGCCCTCGAGGCTCCTGCCGAATTCCCTGATGCCCTCGGCGTCGGCGCGGACGCCCCAGACCTCCATGGAGGCCAGCACCTGACAGAGGGGCAGCTCTATGTCGTTATAGAGCTTTTCCATATCCTCGGCGGCAAGGCGGGCGGAGAGGGACCTGCAGAGGGCAGGCAGAGTGGCAGCGTCGGCGTGCTCGCCAAGGTCGCTGCGATAGGCGACGTGGCAGGCCACCGCCATATTCTCCACGGTGTATTCGTTTGTCTGAGAATTCAATAGATATCCTGCAAGGTCGCAGGCGAAGGTGAGGCCGCAGAGCTCCCTGCCTGCGGCGATGGCCGTCTTATGGGCGGCCTTGGCCTCAAAGCACTGCTTCTCGCCCTCTTGCACAAAGTAAGCAAGACAGAGGGCAGGGTCAGAGCCGCTATAAACCGTATGGTCAAGGACAACATCAAGCCTCTCGCCGTCGTAGGTAAAGAAGGTCTTTTGGCCCTTTATCATTTCGACTATCTCGGAGGTCAGGTCGGCGGTGTCAAAGTCCTCCAGGGGAGCGGTGCTTTTTACAGGCTGTGGCACAGAGATATCGGCCCCCAGCTTAAGCCTGTCCAGAAGGCGGATCATTTCAAGCTCGATGAGCAGCTGCTTGGTGGCCTGAACGTCGGGCTCGCCCAGCTTGTAGCTTGCGGTGTCGGTCTCGATGGGGGCCGAAAGGCAGATCTCTGCCAGATAGCGGCTGTCGATAGCGTCCTGATGGCCCGCCTCCAGCTTTGCCCGAACAGACTTTGTCAGGGTCAGCTCGTCAAGTCTTTGATAAAGCTCATCGACGCTGCCGCACTCCGCAATAAGGGCAAGGGCTGTTTTTTCGCCAATGCCCCGAACGCCGGAGATATTGTCGGAGGTGTCGCCCATAAGAGCCTTGACCTCGATCATCTGTCGGGGGGAAACACCATACTCCTCACGAATGCGCTCAGGGGTGTAGATCTTTGTCTCCTTGTTGCCCGCAAGGCGAACGGTGACGCTGTCGCTGACCAGCTGGAAGCTGTCACGGTCGCCCGTCAGGATATAACACTCGCTGCCGCTGTCGGCGGCAGCCTTGGAGAGTGTGCCTAAGATATCGTCAGCCTCATAGCCCTCGCACTCGACGGTGCGTATCCCAAGCAGGCCCAGCAGCTGCTTGATGAGGGGCATCTGCATTGCAAGCTCCTCGGGCATACCCTTGCGGTTGGCCTTGTAGGCGGCGCTGAATTTGTGCCTGAAGGTAGGGGCCCGAAGATCGAAGGCCACGGCCACGCAGTCGGGCTTCACCTCGGAAAGCTCCTTCATATATATATTCATAAAGCCCATGATGGCGTTGGTGAAGACGCCCTTGGAGTTTGAGAGGGCCTTGATGCCGTAGAAGGCGCGGTTCATTATACTGTTGCCGTCGATAGCAAGTAGTCTCATAGCTGTTCTCCTATTATAAAGTATATACAACAAGTGCGGACAGAGATATATAAAATACCATATACCGTATTGGGGAGATATATTAAAATACCTCATATGGTATTTTTAAGATTTCCATATACATGAATAAAATGCACTGCAAGGAACGCCGCCCCGCAGACTGCCAGAATGTAATTCTGCCGCCAGAGGCCGATGAATACATAATACAGCGGCGGCATGACCACAAGGAAGGTCATTATCACAAATAGCGACTGGTGCCCCGCGAAATAGAGCCCCCAACCGAAGAAATTAAGCAGCAGCACAGCCGCCGCAAGGCCGAAAAACAGCCTCTCTTGCCCTGTCCCGAGGGAAAAGAGCATCGCGTCCTCCCGGACGAGCAGCGCCATCAGCGCGATGCAGGAGGAACCCATGATCTTCTCGAGCACATCAAGCAGGCGCGAACGCTCTTCCATGTGCATCAAGGGGTCACTGCCCAGCTTGAACAGGGGCATTACCATATATGGTGTTTCCTGTATTATGAAAAATACCACACCGAGTATCCAGAACCCCAGATACTGACTTCCGAAGAGCTTAAAGAACCGAAACATATATATCACTCCGATATCCTGTCAAGCGAAAGTGTGGCAACGCCGTTCAGCGACATATCCGCCCTCTTGCCGGCAAGGTAGTCGTAATAGGCCTGACAGCCGATCATGGCGGCGTTGTCGCCGCAGTATTTCAGCTCGGGCATGAAGAACTCGACACCCGCTTTTTTGCAGGCCGATGACAGCGCCTCGCGAACGCCGCTGTTGGCAGAAACGCCCCCAGCCAGTGCCAGCTTTTTGTAGCCCAGGTCCCGACAGGCCCGCATGGTCTTGTCAACTACGATCTCGCAGACCGTGCGCTGGAAGGACGCAGTTGCGTCCTCGGGAGAGATGGTCTCGCCCTTCTGCGCGGCGTTGTGGACAAGGTTTATGACCGCAGTTTTCAGCCCCGAGAAGGAGAAATCATACTCGCAGCCCTCCACCCGAGGGTGAGGGAAATTGAAAGCCTTAGGGTCGCCGCGCTTTGCGGCCTCGTCGATGAACTTCCCGCCGGGATATTCGTATCCGAGGGTGCGGGCCACCTTGTCAAAGCACTCGCCCGCAGCGTCGTCGTGGGTGCGGCCCACAACATGATAGCGGGTGTAGTCAAGGACCTCGACGATATGGGAATGTCCGCCGCTGAGCACGATGCCGAGATACGAGGGCTTCAGCTCCGGGTTGGAGATATAATTCGAGGCGATGTGCCCCGCTATATGGTGAACGGGTATCAGTGGCTTCTTCGCAGCCATGGCAAGGCCCTTGGCGAAGCTTATGCCAACCAGCAGCGCACCTATTAGCCCGGGGGCGTAGGTGACTGCCACCGCGTCAATGTCCGCGAGGGTGCATCCGGCCTCCTCAAAGGCCGCGGCAGCCACAGCGGAGATGTTCTCGGCATGGCGGCGGGAGGCTATCTCCGGCACCACGCCGCCGTAGAGCCTGTGCTCGGCGATCTGTGTGGCAACTATATTTGAAAGCACCTTCGTCCCGTCCTCAACTATGGCGCAGGCGGTCTCGTCGCAGGAGCTCTCTATTGCGAATATCTTCATATCATCATCCCTTGAAATACCATATGCGGTATCTTATATATGTTTTAATACCTTATATGGTATTTTTTATAATCTATATATCCTCTTCATCTCGTCCGAGAAGCCGCCGTCCGCGGCCTGAGTATACAGGTTCTTTTCCACCTGCAAAAAGGGCTTGCCGCCCCGCCTGCCCTCCACCATCACGAGCCAAGGGGCGTCCTCGGGGGTCTTTGCGGCAAACCGCACCCGCTTGGGCTCAATGCCGTTTTGGCGCATGGCGGTAAGGATGTCGCAGAGGCGCTCGGGCCTGTTGCAGAGGCAGAGCCGCCCGCCGTATTTCAGGTTTTTCTTGGCGCACTCACACACGTCCTCGATTGTGCATAGCAGCTCGTGGCGGGCGATGGAGGCGGCCTCGGTGTCGTTTTGGATGCCGGTGCCCTCCAGCTTGTAGGGCGGGTTGCAGGTGATAAGGTCAAGGGGCTTCTCGGCGCGGTAGGTCTTGAGGTCCTGCAAAATGGGCCTTACGGTGCTTATTTCGGAGCGGGCGAGGGACATTTTAAGCAGCTCGTGGGCCTCGGGCTGGATCTCCACAGCGTCGATAGAGAGAGGCTTGAAATTCTGGTAAAGCAGCAGGGCGATGATGCCGCTGCCCGTGCAGAGGTCGCAAACAAGGTCCTTGTGCCTTGCCCCCGAAAAATCCGCCAGCAGGAAGGCATCCGTCCCGAAGCGGTGCTCGCGGGATATGAATATCTCGATGCCGTCGTGGAGCTTTTCGGCTGTCAGGCCCTTTATTTCCGTCATTTCAGGCGTTTTTGACATCTGCTGTCACTCCTCAAAAAATCTGGTCATCAGGATAGCGTCCTCTCGGGGTAGGTCGTAGAAATCTCGGCGCGTGCCGACCCTGACAAAGCCGAGGCGCTCGTAGAAACGTATAGCGCCCTCGTTTGAGCATCTGACCTCGAGGGTAAGGAGATCGCAGCCCGCGAAGCGCCGCAGGGCCTCCTGCATCAGTGCGGTGCCGACGCCCCGAGAGCGGCAGTCCTCCCTCACGGCGATGTTATTCAGCGTGACCTCGCCGCAGACGCACCAGAGGTTCGCGAAGCCGACGATGCTGTCCCCTGCCGCCGCCACGAGGGTGGTGGAATTGGGGTTTGTGTACTCCCGCTCGTAGCCCTGCTTACTGAGGGGCTGAGAGAAGGCAGCGCGGTCCAGCTCCGCCACCCCGCCGCAGTCCGCGAGGGTCATATCACGGATGGTAAGAATGTCCATGGTTGTCTCCTTTGTAGGTCGGAGGATAGTTGATAATTAGGCGCAGAAGGTTTAGATCCTGATCGCGGAGCGCATTCGCCGGTTCCAAGGGCGGCGTTAGCCCTTGGCAGATTCCAAAGGCAGAGCCTTTGGTCGCCGACCCGGCGAAACAGGCGCAGACTTAGTGCCTTTCACACGGCGCAGCACCAGTGAACGCGGCAGAGTATATTTCGTGTTTCGCTTAATCCGGCTGGGGGCGCAATGCTGCGCCGCAACGACTGAGCGGCCCACTCCATCAGGAAAGCGCGAAGCGTTTTTCCGTTGGAAGGAGGAGCGGGCCACGGCTTGAAACCCCTCCGTCTCGGCTGCGCCGGGTGTGCGGCACTAATTCTGCGCCTTTTTCGCGGGTCCGCGACAAGCCTCTGACGCGAGGCCCCCGCGCGCGTTTTTTAATGCGCTCCGCGAGGGGGGATATGGCCCCTGCTCCTAATTATCAACTATCAACTATCAATTATCAACTCTTTGCCCCGCACAACAATTGTGCATTGTGCATTGCAATAACTTCTACTTTTCCTCCAGCAATCCCTGATACAGCTCGCTCTTTGAAAACGCTGTGGCCTTTGCTATCTGCCGACAGGCGTCGGCGGGGCGCAGGCCGCCCTCGATGAGCTGCTTCACTCGGGCAAGGGCCTCCTCCAGCGTCTCCGGCTCCTCCTGCCGCTCTCGGGCGCCCTCTACTATCAGCACAAACTCTCCCTTCGGGGGCTCCTCGTTGTAGTGCTCCAGCGCCTGCGACAGGGTGGTGCGGCGTACCTCCTCGTGTATCTTCGTCAGCTCACGGCACAGGGACACCCGCCTGTCTCCCAGAGCCTGCAAAAGGTCCCCAAGAGTGCGGACAAGCTTGTGGGGCGCCTCGTAAAAAATAAGCGTAGCACGGTTTTCCGAGACCTCAGCAAGCCGCTGGGCCCGCTGCTTTTTGTTCACCGACAGAAAGCCAACGAACTCGAACCTGGAAGTGTCCAGCCCGCTGATCGCAAGAGCCGAGACCGCCGCCGATGGCCCCGGAACAACGGACACTACTATGCCCCTCTCGGCGCAGAGCCTCACCAGATCCTCCCCAGGGTCGGAAATGCAGGGCATCCCGGCGTCGGTGACGATGGCGGCGTCCTCTCCCGAAAGTATGCGGGCGGCAACAGCCTCGCCTGCCTGTCGGGCGTTGTGCTCGTGGTAGCTGACAAGAGGCTTTTTGATCTCAAAGTGGTTCAAAAGCTTCGCCGTCACCCGAGTGTCCTCGGCGCAGATAAAGTCCACAGTCTTCAAGGTCTCCACGGCCCGAAAGGTCATGTCCCCCAAGTTGCCTATCGGCGTCCCCACAACATAAAGCTTTCCCATACTATCCCTGCCTTTCCTCATTTCTTCATATCCCACTCCGCCCATGCCTTGCCGCGAATAATGATCTACTCTGCTATCTGCAGAGCCTATTGGGGGAGACCCTTTTGAAAAAGGGTCATCCCCCAAACCCCCTCACTAAAACTTTTAATTATTTTTGGCGAGGGTGCCTGAGTTTTTTCTGAGTGCATCAGACTTTAAAATCTCTGCTATTTCCCGAAGTCGCAGACACCCTCGCCAAAAATCGCTAAAAGTCTTTGGAAAGGGGGTCTGGGGGGATAACCTTTCTTCAGAAAGGTTTCCACCCAGCAAGCTTCGCAGAAAGCAGGATAAATTATCGTTCGCGGCAAGGCATGGGCGGGGTGGGATCACGCGATTATGAGCCCGACGCGGCCGGACTTTACGGCGGTGACGTAGTCCTGAGGGGTCATGAGGGGCTGCTCGGTGGTGATGCCGCTTATGCGCTCTGTGGAGAGATGATGGTTGTCGGTGCCTGCTGTCATGGGCAGGCCGTACTGCTCGGCGAACCAGCGGGCGCGGTCGTTCATGGCCTGAGTAGCGTTGCCGCAGTTATGCACCTCCACGGCGTCCACCCACTGTGGGAGGAGCTTGATCTCCCTGAGATATCCGGCCTCGCGGAAGGGGTGGGCGTGGACGATGAGGCCGCCGTGCTGGCGGACCCTTGTGCAGAAGTCATAGACGTTTATATCCATGACATCGGGATTTTTGAGCAGCCAGTCCTCGTCGATGCCGTAGACCAGCAGGTCGGCGCCGTCGTAGCAATACTCGATGCCGAAGAAGACCTTTAGGCCGATGCGCTGTCCCTCCTCCCGGGCGTGCTCGAAGCCCTGACAGAACTTATGGACTCTGTCGGCCCAGTCGGTGTACTCCCGGACGGAGGTGTTGCCGTTGAAGAAGTGGTCGGTGACGAAGATGCCGTCGTAGCCCAGCTCCTTATATCTTCTTGCCTGCTCCGCTCCTGAGGCAGAGGCGCAGGCCGAGGCCTCGCGGGTATGGAGGTGTGTTTCGTATTTGTAGTTGCTCATGATCTTGCCTTTCTATTTTGGGACTTGCGCGTGGTGTTAGGGCTTCTGCGCCACTATCAATAATCCTGCCCTCTCCTTATCAGCTCCAGACACATTCTGCCGTTGTGGTAAGGACACTTCCAAGGGCCCACCTCTTCCTTGTAGTCGTGGGGGATGTGCTCAAAGGAAACCTCGCTGTACCATTCGCCGCCGGGGCGCTTGTCGATGATGTCGCTCTTTATGTACTCCCAGACAGAGCGCGAGGCATCAAGGAACCCTTCATCCCCGCTGTGCTGATAGGCGTTCAGAAATCCCACAACAGACTCCGCCTGCACCCACCACACGCGCTTGCGGTCGATCTTCTCGTTCTCCCGCTCGTTGTTAAGGGCGCCGTCCTCAAGGGCTATGCTCCTGATGTTGCGTGAAATGGTAAGGTCCATCTCTGCAAAGCTCTTTTTGAGCTCCTCGTCTCCCAGAGTGTCGCAGGCCAGATCCATAAGCCAAGTGGCCTCGATGTCGTGACCGTAGGAGTGGATGTCCCCGATCACAGAGAGCTTGGTGTCAAAGAACACCCTAAGGGCCTTTGTCTCGGGGTCGTATACCTTGTCCCTCATCTGCCCCAGCAGAAACCTAAGCCGCTCCCCTACCCGCTCATTTTGGTCGGCGGCATAGAGCTCGGTGTAAGCCTCTATCAGGTGCAGGATGGTGTTCATGGTCTTGTCCGCCATCAGGCCGTTTTCCGAAAGGGCGTCGTTTGGCACAAGCTTCCAGTCGATGGTGAAGGCCTCGCGGTAGCCGTACTCGTCCAAGGTGTTGCGCTCGATGTCGTCAAAGAGCTTGTAGGCCAGCTGCAAGGCGAACTTGTCTCCCAGAGCTCTGTAATAGGCCGAGAGGGCGTAGATAGCAAAGGCGATGTTATAGGTATGCTTCATGGTGTCCGAGGGGGCGCCCTTATAGTCGGTCATCCAGTAAACGCCGCCGTTCTCGTAGTCGATGCAGTGGTTCTTGACGTACTCGAAGGCGTGGAAGACCAGGTCCTTGTACTTCTCCTCTCCAAGCACCATGCAGCAGCGGGAGAAGAACCAGAGTATGCGGGAGTGGAGGATAACGCCCTTGTCGGCCTTTTTGTCAAGCTCCAGCCCGTAGCTCATATAGCCGTAGAAGCCGCCGTTCTCGTCGTCCCGTAGGGCGGCCCAGAAGGGGGCAATATGGTTTTCAAGCTCGTTTCTCACTTCGGATATTATCATAGCAAAGCATCCTTTCCGTGGTCATTTTCAGTCTAAATCTATTCCTCGATAGGCTCCCACACCTGAGAGATATAGGTGGTATGGTTGTACATTTCCAGCTTGCCGTCCCTGTCGTAGCCGTCCACAACGACGTTATAGGCCTTGGAGTTGGCCTTGCTGCCCCAGCGCTTCACCTCTTCGTAGGTGAAGATGACGGCGTAGTAATTCTGTATCGGCAGCTTGCTGCCGCGGATGTAGCTTAGCTTGGGGGCGGGATCGATGCCCTCCTCCTGCTGCAAAACATCGAGGGCTCCGTTGCCGCGGTATATCCTGTAGGTGCCTGTGACGGTGCCGTTGTCATTCCTGTCGTAGGTTATCTTGAAGGTGCGGTCGGCTTTCAGGTCGATGCGGCAGTTTTCGGCCTCAACGTTATAGCTCCTGCCCGAGATGGACTCGGTAAGCTTTTCAAGGGTGACAGTCCTTGCGGCAGCGTCGAGCTCGTCCAGCAGCAGCTGACGGTTCTCGGGGTCGGGAGATGTGCCCTTGAAGCTGAGGAACACATTCTGGCCCCGGCAGAAGACCAGCTGAAGCACGCTGGCGGCGCCGCCCTCGGAATATGATATCTGGGCGAGGGTGAGGACATTGCCGTTCTCGTCGGTTATCTGGTCAGAGGGGAGAGCGATCTCCTCGGGGCTTTTGCCCTCGAGGGCCTCGAGGTGCCGCTCGATGAGGACATCTGCGGAGAGGCCGTTATCCTCCTGGAAGGAATTGAACATAAAGGCAGTGCCATTGGCCTCGTCAAAGTAATACTCGGTGCTGCCCTCCTGTGTTGGCGTCCAAGCGACGGGGAGCTCGATAGTAAAACGGTCGAACTGATAGAGCTTCGAGCCCTCCTGAACGGGGGCAGTGGATGCCGGCTTTTCGGGGGCGGGGGCCGCCTGCTCGGGCAGGAGCTCGTCCAAGGCGGGGACGCTTGTTACGGCATAGGCTGCCTTTTCGGCGGCGGCGCTGCTGCCGCAGCCCGAAAGCGCCAGCGCTGCCAGCAGCAAGGGAATGAGATGTTTTTTCAAAGTAATTCTCCGATCATCTGATTATTCGGTCATAAGGGTGCGGAGCAGCTCCTCTGGCTCCTTCGCTATCCACAGCGCGCCCGCTTCTTCAAGCTCTCCTGCTTCGGCGTAGCCCCAGCCTGCTCCGATGGTCCTGAGGCCCGCTTCTGCGGCGCCTGCCACGTCGTACTTCCTGTCGCCCACCATCACGGCACGGCTCTTGTCCTGTACTCCCAGCCGCCTCAGAGCCTCAGCCACGACCTCGGCCTTTGTGTCAAGGCTTCCGTCCAAGCCGCAGCCTACCACAGCATCAAAATACTCCATGAGCCCGAATTTTTCCAGTATCCTCACCGAGAAGACCTCGGGCTTCGAGGTGGCCACGGCCAGCCGCAGCCCATCCTTTTTCAGCGCACCCAGCAGCTCCGGGATGCCATCGTAGGGCCTGTTCTCAAAGAGCCCGATGGTGGAGTAGCGCCTGCGGTATATCCTCACCGCCTCCTCGGCTTCATCCTCCTCAAGGCCGCAGAGGTTGCGGAAGGACCAGCTGAGCGGCGGCCCGAGGAAGGGCCTGAGAGCCTCTCTCTCGGGGGCCTTGCGGCCCAGCTCAGTAAGAGCGTAAACGGCGCAGTTTATTATCCCCTCGCTGCTGTCCGTCAGGGTGCCGTCCAGATCAAAGAGGAAGTATTCGTATTTATTCTTCAATTCGTCTTGCCTCGGTGTAGTATCTCTTGTCGGCGGCGTGGCCCATGGAGAAGGTCTTGCGGGGCAGGGCGCCGTCTACGATGACCGTGGGGAACAGCTCCTCCTTGCCCATGTCGGGAAGCAGGAAGCCCACCGCCCCCGATGCCTGCGAGAGCCTGTCAACCACCTCAAAGCCGTGGATGTAGTCCACCTCTCCGCCGAGCTCCGGCAGCAGCTCGTCAAGGGCTGTTTGCAGGCTGCCAACTGCAAGCTTTGAGAGGGTGTTATGCACATAGAGGTCCCTGTGAGTGCCGTTCTCAACTACCGTGATGCGCTGCTCTGCGGGCTCCTCGGAAAGGGCAAGGCGCTCTGTGAGCTTTTTAAGCAGCTCTGCCTCGTCCACGCCTGTTACTATCCTGTGGATGGCCTCGAACCGCAGCGCAGGCGAATGAAGGTTCACGATCTCTACAAGGGCGTATCTTGCGGGATGGTTAGACAGGTCCTTGCCGGGGTTCGCGGCCTTCAGCTGCTCGTAATACTCCTTTGCGGTGGCAAGGGAGTGGTTGCCGTCGCCCATGGCGTAAACAAGGGGAGAGGTCTCATTCAGGGAATACTTCTTGTTGAACTCGTCGAGGTCGCCCAGCCTTTCGAGGGCGGCAATAACGCCGTCAGCGCTTGCGTCGTCAACTCTCCAGCCCCTGATGCTGCCGCCGCCCTGCATGAGAGTGAAGTCATAGAGCTCTTCAAAGCCCTGCTTCTTGTCTGCAAGGGGCTCAACCACGGTCTGTGCGGCGTCGTCGATGAGTATCATGATATGGGGCAGCTCGATGGGGGCGCCCTGTCTTACCTTTATTCTTGGGGGGATGCGGGAGACGACTGTGGCCTCGGTGGCTCTCACCTGGGACTTGGAGCCCTTGCGGTAATCGTACTGCTCAAGGTCGATTGCACCCACGATGCCTGCTCTAACAAGCCCGTCGGACTGGACGCGCTCGAGGTAGACGAGGGAGTCCTTATACTCCTTGAAAAGGCCGCTCTTCACATACTCGTCCATTTTGGCGTGGATGCTCTTGATGCGCTCGTCAACGTCCTCGGCGCCGAGATACACCTCGGGCAGGATGAGCTCGAGAGCAGAGGGTGCGCCCTCTGTGAGCCTTGCGGTCTCTGCCCAGTATTCGGGCTCGCTGGTGTATTGGTCACAGGCCACAACGGACCATTTCTCCATCTGAACGTCCTTCGGCAGAAGTATATCCGCCTTCTTGAATGCAGTCATTTTTCTTTCCTCCAGTCGTCTTTTTTAAGCTTTACTATATCAACGGGCTGCTCCTTCGGGGGTTCGGCCTTCGGGGGCTCGTTCTTTGATCTGACCGTATTGTAGATCAGCAGCTCGACCACAAGCAGCACCGCCAGCAGCGGCACTCCGTAATAGAGCCCTACAGCTCCGCCGATGCCTGCCATAAAGCCCGTGTCGGTCTTCATATCCCAGACAGACCAAAGCACCAGCAGCACGATCAGCAGAACATCTATCACCGCAAAAAGCTTCCACGGAGAAACGCCCTTACCGCTCCTGCGCTTTCTCAGCAGGTAATTGATAAGACAGATCAGCGCCATGATCGCCGCTGCTGCTGACGAGACAAAGAACTCGCCCAGCCAGAAAACGCTGCTGCCGCCGAACACCAGCACCCTGAGCGCTCCCAGACCTGCCGCCGCAGCAAGTCCGATCAGCGCGTACACCTGTTTCTGCATGATCTCACTTCCCTTTTTTGTTCTTCCGCCCCGGGAGCCGGTCAAACCGAGAGCCGGTCAAAAAAGGACGGACAGTCCTACTATCCGTCCTGTTAAGAACTCTATATATTCTTATGCCTGCTTGTTGGCGCCGCAGCACTTCTTGTACTTTTTGCCGCTGCCGCAGGGGCAGGGGTCGTTGGGGCCGACCTTCTTTACCTTTCTGGTCAGGCTGTGGTGCTGGAGAGCCTCGTTGAGCACCTGCTCGCGCTTGGGTGCCTGCTGCTGCTCGCCCTGCTTGCGCACCTGGATGGTAAAGAGCATCCTTACGGTGTCCTCGCGGATGGCGTCTACCATGGCGTCGAACATCTCAAAGCCCTCCATACGGTACTCAACAACGGGGTTCTTCTGTCCGTAGGACCTAAGGGAGATACCCTTCTTCAGCTCGTCCATGTCGTCGATGTGGGCCATCCACTTGGTATCAACTACCTTCAGGAGCACGACTCTCTCTACCTCGCGCAGCAGCTCGCTGCCAAGGTCCTCCTCACGCTTCTGGTAGATAGCCAGAGCCCTCTCGGTGAGCATATCGCTGATCTCCTCGCGGGTGATCTCGTCCAGCTCGTCGTCGGTGTAGCGGAAGTCCTCGTCCACGGTGAACAGGCCCATAAAGGTGTCCCGCAGACCCTCGAGGTTCCAATACTCGTGCAGGTCGTCGTCCGCAAGGTAGGTGTTTACGGTGGTGGAGATATAGTCCTTTATCATGTTAAGGATATACTCGTGCATATCCTCTTCCTCCAGCACCTGCTGGCGCTGGCCGTAGATGATCTCACGCTGGGCGTTCATTACGTCGTCGTAGTTCAGAACGTTCTTTCTGATGTTGAAGTTCCTGCCCTCGATCTTCTTCTGGGAGGACTCGATGACGCTGGAGAGCATCTTGGACTGGATGGGAGTGTTCTCGTCCACCTTGAGAGTGTCCATCATTCCCGTGATGCGCTCGCCGCCGAAGAGTCTCATAAGGTCGTCCTCGAGGGAGAGGAAGAACAGGCTCTCGCCGGGGTCTCCCTGACGGCCCGAACGGCCGCGGAGCTGGTTGTCGATACGGCGGGACTCGTGCCTCTCGGTGCCGATGATGAAGAGTCCGCCCGCTTCCTTAACGGCCTCGGCCTTCTCCTTTACCTCGGCGGTATACTTGTCCAGATACTCCTTGTATTTTTCCCTTGCCTCAAGTATCTGCTCGTCATCGGTCTCGGCAAAGCCTGTGGCCTCAACGATGACCTCCTCGGGATATTCCAGCTTATAGAGCTCGGCGGTGGCCAGATACTCGGCATTACCGCCAAGGATGATATCCGTGCCTCGGCCGGCCATGTTGGTGGCGATGGTAACGGCGCCGAACTTGCCCGCCTGGGCTACTATCTTAGCTTCCTTCTCGTGGTACTTGGCGTTGAGCACCTGATGCTTAACGCCCTTGTTTTTCAAGAGCCTTGAAAGGTGCTCGGACTTCTCGATGGATACCGTACCCACAAGCACGGGCTGGCCCTTCTCGTGGCACTCGACGATCTGGTCTATCACTGCGTTGAACTTGCCCTTCTCGGTCTTGTAGACCACGTCGGGGTGGTCGATCCTGATGACCGGCCTGTTGGTGGGGACCTCGATAACGTCCAGCTTATAGATCTCTCTGAACTCGTCCTCCTCGGTGAGGGCGGTACCAGTCATGCCGGAGAGCTTTTTATAAAGTCTGAAATAGTTCTGGTAGGTGATGGTGGCTATCGTCTTGTTCTCGTTCATGATCTTGACGCCTTCCTTGGCCTCGATAGCCTGATGCAGGCCGTCGTTGAAGCGTCTGCCCTCCATGATACGTCCCGTGAACTCATCGACGATGAAGACCTCGTCTCTGCCGCTCTTGCCGGGCTTTACGACGTAGTCAACGTCAAGGCGCATTGTGCCGTTGGCCTTGATGGCCTGATTTATGTGGTGCAGCAGGGTCATGTTCTCGGCGTCCATAAGGTTCTCGACATTGAAGGCCTTTTCTGCCTTTGCAACGCCCGACTTGGTGAGGGTGGCGGTGCGGGCCTTTTCGTCGATGATATAGTCGCCGCCGAGGGCGTCGTTATCGGCCTTGTCGTCCATCTCCACAACGGTGATGGGCTTTAAGCTTTTGGCAAATCTGTCGGCCAGAGAATAGAGCTCGGTGCTCTTGTCGCCCTTGCCGGAGATGATAAGAGGCGTTCTTGCCTCGTCTATGAGGATGGAGTCCACCTCGTCCACGATGGCAAAGGAGAAATCTCTCTGGACCTTGTCCTTCTTGTAGCTCACCATGTTATCGCGGAGGTAGTCGAAGCCGAACTCGCTGTTGGTGCCATAGGTTATGTCGCAGTTATAGGCCACTCTCTTCTCGGCGTTGCTCATTCCGTTGAGGACCACGCCTATGGTCTGGCCCAGAAAGCGGTAGACCTTGCCCATTTCCTCCGACTGGAACTTAGCCAGATAGTCGTTGACTGTTACAACATGGACGCCCTTGCCGTCCAGTGAATTTGCATAGGCTGCAAGGCAGGCCACGAGGGTCTTACCTTCACCTGTTTTCATCTCGGCGATACGGCCCTGATGCAGGACGATGGCGCCTATGATCTGAACGGGGAAGGGCTTCTTGCCCAGAACTCTCCAGGCGGCCTCGCGGCAAACTGCCAGCGCATCTGGCAGCACGTCGTCCAGTGTGCCCAGTCCGTCGGAGATCCTGTCCTTCATTATCTGTGTCTGCGATCTGAGCTCCTTGTCGCTCATCGCCTGATATTTTTCCTCGAGCTCAAGGACCTTGTTCTTTATCGGCTCGATCCTTTTAAGCTCCTTCTTGGAATAATTGCCGAATATAGCTTCGACCAGTCCCATCTTTCATTCCACCTTACATTATAATTATAACTCTCATACTTTCCTGTTGTCAAAGCCGCACCGTTGCGGATACATAAAAATACATCTTATATTATACCAAATCCCCCCCTTATTGTCAAGCCCTTTTTTAATTCCCCCTCCATCTTTCATTTTTTAATTCCCCCTCCATCTTTCAGTCGTGCGAACACGTAAAATCTCAGCGCCTCCCCGGAGGGGAGGTGGGCGCCCTTGTGGATGAGGCGGCGGTGCAGCCGTTCGGAAGGCTTTGTGCGGGTGCTTTCCCGCTGGCTGGTGCTGGCGCTTATTTTCCTCTTACTCGACCCTTCTGCATGCCACCGTATCGCGAGGGAGCCCCTGTGGCCTCCACAGTTGTAAACGAGCTTGCGAGTGCTCACGCGACCTGCCCCAGCGGGGCACCGCCCGCGACTTCGGCCGTGCGCCGTTAGCACCGCGAGGGAGTCTCTTCGGTTTACACCGTTGTGAGGCGGCGTGCCGCCGCTCACGCGACTTGCGTGGTGCACGCTGTGCACCACTTGACATTGGAAGGGGTTTGGTGTATAATTATTGTGTGTAAGTGTATATGCACTTTACTATGTTCTAAAGGAGGCTATGTAATGGGCAGAGCAGGTCGCGGCGGCGGTGGAGGCGGCTCCCGTGGGGGCAGCTTCGGCGGGTCAAGAGGGTTCTCCTCCCGATCCTTCAGCAGCTCCTCTCATAGAAGCAGCTATAGCTCGGGCAGGAGCCATCATTCCTCCTACCACCCTCACCATTCATATTACAGATATAACAGCGGGCCGAAGTTCTATTATTTCGGCGGCTCCCGCTACAGCGGCGGCTATTCGGGAGGCTACAGCAATAACAGGCCCTCGGCCTTCCACGTCATCAAGTGGGTTGCGATAATACTGCTTATCATAATCATTCTGGCACCCTCAAGCACCTCCAGCGCTGGCACAGGCGGCTCGATAACAAGATCCACCGTTGACCGCGACAAGCTGGAGTCCACCACCCTTAGGGAGACCACCTACTACATCGACGATCTGGGGTGGATAACAAACTCCTCGACGCTGGAGAGCGGCATGAAGCACTTCTACAAGGAGACGGGCGTTTTCCCGATGCTGATAATCACCGACAACGACGGCTCCGAGTACGGCTCTCTTGAAAAGTACGCCAACGCCATGTACGACAAGCACATCTCCGACGACGCTCATGTGCTGGTGCTCTTCTGCGAGAAGAACGAGGTGCCTCAGGTGGCCATCTGCGTGGGGCAGGAGGCCATGGCCGTCATTGACGAGGAAGCGCGGCAGATAATGCTTGACTACCTCGAAAGCTACTACTACTCCGACTACGACGAGAACCAGTATTTCTCCAAGGCCTTCTCGGAGTCGGCGGACAGGATAATGCGCAAGACCCCCAGCTACGGCTGGATAGCCTTTATCTTCATCCTCATCATCGTTGTGCTCATAATCCTGTTCAGATGGTGGAAGAAGAAAAAGAAGCAGAAGCTCGACGAGATGCAGCAGGCCCAGAACATCCTTAACTCCGACCTGCACGAATTCGGCGAGACGGCCTATAGTGCGGGCGGCACGGGCGGTTCAGCCTACGCCTCTCCCTACAGCACGGGCGGCACGGCGCAGCCCACTATGGACTCTGCCGTTTATCCCGAGGGCTACACGGGCTACGGCTCGGGGTACTCCGGCACCACCGTGGATGAGCTGAAGGCGAAATACGACAAATAAGAGGTGAGCCGATATGGGGCTCTTTGACAAAAAGAAAAACGAAAAGGACGAGATCGTCCGGCAGCTGAGCGAGCTGGCCATCAAGCTCTCGAAGGTGCGGGAGCAGGTGGGAGAGCTCAACTCTCAGGTGCAGCGGCTGGAGCCCTCGGTGACGGGCCTTTCCGCCCAGTCGCAGGAGCTTGAGAGCTACGCCAAAAAGGCCGTTGCCGCTGGGAACACAGAGGATGCGCGGGTATTCCTGAAAGAGAAGGCAGCCGTTGACGAGAAGCTGAAAAAGGCCCGCGAGCAGTACGACAGCGTGCGTCAGACCCGGGACAACGCGGTGGAGCTGCACGACAAGATAGTGCGGGAGCTGAACACCGCCAAGAGCAGGCTGGCCCTGCTGGAGGCAAGGGAGCAGACCGCGCAGGCACAGATATCCGCAGGAGGCGGCCTGAAGGACAGGAGCGACCTTGACGCGGCATTTGACAAGCTTGAGGCCGAGGCCGATGCCCGTGAGGCGCAGGCAGAGGCACAGAGCTATAGTTCGGAGGAATTTTATGGCGGTTGAGATACTTAAAAGCGGTTCGATGCGTTTCTGGGGCGACTGGTTCGGCAGGCCCCTCGACAACACACACAAGCCCCTGCGGACGTCCTTTGAGAACGGGCTTCTGACTGCGGATTTTGCTGACGGCGAGAGCCTGACGGTCTACGGCGCCAGAGACGTATTCTCGGACGAGGGGCGGTTCTACATCACCGATGCTGACGCCATCGTTTGGGAATGGGATCTTTACGACGAGCCCAAGACCGAGGCCTCGCGCTGCTTTATCGAATACAAGAAGCTGGCAGACGGCAGGATATTAAAGACCACCGATCTTGGCCGCGGCATTCCAGAATATCTTGACCCCACGGGCTTCAACGCTGTGGAGGTATACTGAGGTCATCTCCCTGCTCGGCGGCCTTATCCGCTTACGGACGGAAAATCGCTTCGCTCTTTCCTGATCGAGAAGGAGGACAACTTTTGCGGCGCAGCATAATGCCCTCACCCAAGATGGGTGGGGGCTGTTTGTTTTGTGCTCCTATGTTTGATTTTGCTGCGCCGCCTGTTTGCCGATAGTTTTGTGCGTGTTTCGCGGGGGAGCCTTTGCGGGCCTAAACCGTTGTGAGGCGGCGTGCCGCCGCTCACGCGACTTCGGCCGTGCGCCGTTAGCACAAAAAAGACTTGCTTTTTGGTTGTGGGGATGCTATAATATAATTACAGACTGCGGGCCTGTTTTGGGTGCGCAAAAAATGTTTGGAGGTTTTAAAATTATGGCAATGTTCGATAAGCTGCTCGCTAACCTTAAAGCGAGCAAGAAGACCATCGTTTTCACCGAGGGCACCGATGCCCGCATCCTTTCCGCCGCCGACAGGCTCCTCAAGGAGGACCTGATGGGCGTTATCCTCTGCGGCAAGGAGGCTGACGTCAAGGCCGCAGCTGCCGAGGGCGGCTTCGATATCTCTGCCGCTCAGATCATTGACCCCGAGACCTACCCCGAGTTTGACGCCCTCGTGGCCCAGATGGTAGAGCTCCGCAAGGGCAAGATGACCGAGGAGGAGTGCCGCGCTGCTCTGAAAAAGAGCAACTACTTCGGCACCATGCTCGTTAAGGCAGGCAAGGCCGACGCTCTGCTGGGCGGCGCTACATATTCCACCGCCGACACCGTTCGTCCTGCGCTGCAGATAATCAAGACCAAGAAGGGCTCTAACCTTGTTAGCTCCTCCTTCATCCTCTTCCGCGAGAAGGATGGCGTTGAGGAAAAGATCTCCATGGGCGACTGCGCAATCAACCTTGGCTACACCGACAGAGTTGACAAGGAGGGCAACGTTGTTCTCTCGGCGGCCCGCCAGCTGGCAGAGGTAGCGGTAGAGACTGCCCGCACTGCTGCCTTCTTCGGCATCGACCCCAAGGTGGCGGTGCTCAGCTTCTCCACCTACGGCTCCGGCAAGGGCGGCACTGTTCAGCTCAGCCACGACGCTGTTATCGAGGCCCGCGCCCTCGACCCCGAGCTGGTGATCGACGGCGAGTTCCAGTTTGACGCTGCCGTTTCCGCAGAGGTCGCCAAGACCAAGTGCCCCGATTCCAAGGTCGCAGGTCAGGCCAACACCTTCATCTTCCCGCTTATCGAGGCAGGAAACATCGGCTACAAGATAGCCCAGCGCCTTGGCGGCTACGAGGCCTACGGCCCCATTCTCCAGGGCCTGAACGCCCCCATCAACGACCTCTCCCGCGGCTGCAACGCCGACGAGGTCTACAAGATGGCGATCATCACCGCAGGCATGGCGTAATAGCTTAACAGGACCTTTCACAGAGCGCACTCCCCCCGGGGGTGCGCTCTTTTTTTCTTAACGGGAATAAAGGTCCGATCTGAGGCGAAAAATGGTCCCTTCCCCGAAGGGGGAAGAGACCATTTTTCGCACTTTGCGGCGCTGCGAAGCAGCGCCGCAATTTCTGTTTTGGTGAATATTTCTGATGCTGTTATCCGGGGCTCAGATAGTGGAGGTCTTAACGACCTGTACCTCGTTGTAAACGTCCATGCCGGTGCCGGCGGGGATGAGCTTACCGATGATAACATTTTCCTTCAGACCCATCAGCTTATCCTCCTTGCCCTTGATGGCGGCGTCGGTGAGAGCCTTGGTGGTCTCCTGGAAGGATGCTGCCGACAGGAAGGAGTCGGAGTAGCTGGAGGCCTTGGAAATGCCTTGGAGGATGGGGATGGTTGTAACGAGGCGGGCGTTTACGTCGCCTGCGTCGATCTCCTTCTGTATCTCCTCGTTGATGGCAACGACCTCGTGCTTGTCGACAAGTGCGCCGGGCAGCAGGTAGCTGGAGCCGGAATCCTCTATCTTTTCCTTCTTCATCATCTGGCGAACGATCACCTCGATGTGCTTGTCGTTGATATCAACGCCCTGTAGGCGGTAAACCTTCTGTACCTCGGTGATGATATAGTTCTGAACGGCCTCCTCGCCATTTACGGCAAGGATGTCGGCGGGATAGATGGAGCCGTCGGTGATGGGCTGTCCTGCCTCGACGGTCTGGCCCTCGGCCACGATTATCTTGTCGCCGTAGGGGATCTGGTAGGTCTCCTGCTCGGGGTCGTTGACGTCCGTGCTGGTGACTGTTACCTGACGGGACTTCTTGGTCTCGGTGATCCTTACCTCGCCCGCAAGTCTTGTGATGGTGGCTGCGCCCTTGGGTCTTCTGCTCTCGAAGAGCTCCTCAACACGGGGCAGACCCTGTGTGATATCCTCCGCGGAGGCGATACCGCCCGTATGGAAGGTTCTCATTGTCAGCTGTGTACCGGGCTCGCCGATGGACTGAGCGGCAATAACGCCTACGGCCTCGCCCACCTGTACCTTGTTGCCGTTTGCAAGGTTAGCGCCGTAGCACTTAGCGCAGACGCCAAGCTTGGCCTTGCACTGCAGCACAGAGCGGATCTTGATCCTGTCCTTGCCGTCCTCTCTGAGGGCAGCCTCGACCTTTGCTGCGTCCTTGATGTTCATCAGCTTGTTGTGGGACATTATCAGCTCGCCTGTCTTGGAGTCCTTAAAGTCCTCGCAGAGGTAGCGGCCAACAAGTCTGTCGCTGATGCTTTCGAGGGTCCTGCCGCTGACGATCTCGAACACGTCGATGCCGTCGGTGGTGCCGCAGTCGTCCTCGTGGATGATAACGTCCTGAGAAACGTCAACGAGACGTCTTGTCAGGTAGCCCGAGTCGGCGGTTCTAAGGGCCGTATCTGCCAGACCCTTTCTGGCGCCTCGGGAGGCGATGAAGTATTCCAGTACGTTAAGGCCTTCACGGTAGTTGGCGCGGATAGGCATTTCGATGGTCTGGCCCGAGGTGTTGGCGATAAGGCCGCGCATACCAGCCAGCTGTCTGATCTGGTTGATAGAACCACGGGCGCCCGAATCCGCCATCATGTTGATGGGGTTGTAGGGGTCGAGGCCTTCCTTCAGGGCGTCTGTTACCTTGTCGGTGGCCCTGTTCCAGATCTCGATGAACTTCTTGGATTTCTCCATTCTGGAGATATAGCCGCGCTTATACTGGCGGTCTACCTTATCTACCAGTGCATCTGCCTCGGCAAGGATGTCCTTCTTGGTCTCGGGTATCTCGGCGTCGCAGACCGCAACGGTGATGCCCGATCTGGTAGAATACTTATAGCCCATGGCCTTGATCTTATCCAGCACCTCGGAGGTCGTGGTGGTGCCGTGCTGCTGGATGCAGCGCTGGATGAGGTCGGACATCTGCTTCTTCTTGATGAGGAAGCCGATCTCCAGGTCAAACTGCTTTTCGCTGTTGGTCCTGTCAACATAGCCCAGGTCCTGAGGGATGAACTCGTTGAAGATCAGCCTGCCGACGGTAGCGTCGATGATCTTGGAGACCTGTCTCTCGCCGATCTGCTTGGTGATCCTTACCTTGATGGCAGCCTGGAGGGAGACCTCTCCCTGCTGGTAGGCCATCAGGGCCTCGTTAACATCTCTGAACACCTTGCCCTCGCCCTTTTCTCCGGGGCGCTCGAGGGTGAGGTAGTAGCTGCCCAGCAGCATATCCTGCGAGGGAACTGCAACAGGGCTTCCGTCCGAGGGCTTGAGCAGGTTATTGGCGGCCAGCATAAGGAATCTGGCCTCAGCCTGAGCCTCGGCAGAGATGGGAAGGTGAACGGCCATCTGGTCGCCGTCGAAGTCGGCGTTGAAGGCTGTACAAACCAGAGGATGCAGCTTGATGGCTCTGCCCTCTACAAGGATGGGCTCGAAGGCCTGAATGCCGAGCCTGTGCAGGGTAGGCGCACGGTTGAGCATTACAGGGTGTCCCTGAATAACGTTCTCGAGAGCGTCCCAAACCTCGGGCTTGGCTCTGTCCACCATCTTCCTTGCGGACTTGATATTGATCTGGGGGTTGGTGTCCACCAGTCTCTTCATAACAAAGGGCTTGAAGAGCTCCAGAGCCATTTCCTTGGGCAGGCCGCACTGATACATTTTCAGCTCAGGCCCAACGACGATAACGGAACGTCCGGAGTAGTCGACACGCTTACCGAGAAGGTTCTGACGGAAGCGTCCCTGCTTACCCTTGAGCATATCCGAGAGGGACTTGAAGGCACGGTTGTTGGGGCCTGTAACGGGCCTGCCGTGGCGGCCGTTGTCGATCAGGGCGTCAACTGCCTCCTGCAGCATCCTCTTCTCGTTCCTTACAATGATGTCGGGAGCCTCCAGCTCCAGCATCCTCTTAAGGCGGTTGTTTCTGTTTATAACTCTTCTGTAGAGGTCATTGAGGTCGGAGGTGGCGTATCTGCCGCCGTCCAGCATTACCATAGGCCTCAGGTCGGGGGGGATGACGGGGACAACGTCCAGCACCATCCACTCGGGGCGGTTGCCGGAGGTGCGGAAGGCCTCGACGATCTCCAGTCTCTTCAAGAGCTTGATCCTCTTCTGGCCTGTGGTAAGGTCCTTGAGCTCCTCCTTCAGCTGGTCGGCCAGCTCGTCAAGGTCGATCTGCTCAAGCAGCTCCTTGATGGCCTCGGCGCCCATGCCTACGCGGAACTCGTCCTCGTCCCACTTCTCTCTTACCTCCATAAGCTCGTTCTCGCTGAGGAGCTGGCACTTTTTCAGGTCAGTCTCGCCGGGGTCGATAACGATATACTTTGTGAAGTAGAGCACCTCTTCAAGTCTCTTCTGAGACACCTCGAGCATCTGGCCGATCCTTGAGGGTGTGCCCTTGAAGTACCAGATGTGGGAGACAGGAGCGGCCAGCTCGATGTGGCCCATCCTCTCGCGCCTTACCTTGGCTCTTGTTACCTCAACGCCGCACTTCTCGCAGACCTTGCCCTTATAGCGGATCTTTTTGTACTTTCCGCAGTGGCACTCCCAGTCCTTGGTCGGTCCAAAGATCTTTTCGCAGAACAGACCCTTGACCTCGGGCTTCTGGGTACGGTAATTTATGGTTTCAGGCCTCTCGACCACGCCGTAGGACCATTCTCTGATCTTATCGGGCGAGGCGAGGCCGATCTTTATTTTTTCAAAGCTGTTGAATTCCACTAACAGTTACCCTCTTTCTGTCGTCTAATAACAAATCTTGCTTCTTGGATCCTGCTGCGAAGATCAGAGATAGTCGTCTCCTTCATCGCTGTCGCTGCCGTAGCTGCCTGCAACATCGTCAAGATAGTCGTCCAGCTCGGAAACGCCGTCCTCGTCCTCGGCCATGAAGCCTTCGCTGAGGTCGCCGTCGTCGATGGAGAAGTCCATATCCATATCCTCGTCAGCCTCGAGCACGGCCTTGGGGGTGTAGTCGTCATCGTCGTCGAAGGACTGCTTGAGGTCGATGGTGTTGCCCTCGAAGTCAAGCACATTGATATCGAGGCCAAGGCTCTGCAGCTCCTTGACAAGAACTCTGAAGGCCTCGGGGATGCCGGGGGCGGGAGTGTTCTGGCCCTTGACTATTGCCTCGTAGGTCTTTACACGGCCCGTGGTATCGTCCGACTTGACGGTGAGTATCTCCTGGAGGGTATATGCCGCACCGTAAGCCTCGAGGGCCCAAACTTCCATTTCTCCGAAGCGCTGGCCGCCGAACTGGGCCTTACCGCCGAGAGGCTGCTGGGTAACCAGCGAGTAAGGACCAACGGAACGCGCGTGGATCTTATCGTCAACAAGGTGATGGAGCTTGAGGTAGTACATATAGCCGACGGTTACGCGGTTGTCGAACTTTTCGCCCGTTCTGCCGTCGTAGACGGTGAACTTTCCGTCCTCGCTCATCTCGAGGGCGCTGGGGTTGATGACCTCGTCCATGGTATGGATGGTGAACTCCTTGTCCTTCTCCTCAAGATGCTTCTTCTGTGCCTCGCGGAAGCACTCTCTGATGTCTGCCTCGTGGGCGCCGTCGAATACGGGGGTCATGATCTTCCAGCCCAGAGCCTTGCAGGCCATGCCCAGGTGTACCTCGAGCACCTGTCCGATGTTCATTCGGGAAGGAACGCCCAGAGGGTTGAGCACGATATCCAGAGGAGTACCGTCCTCAAGGAAGGGCATATCCTCCTGAGGGAGTATGCGGGAAACAACGCCCTTGTTACCGTGGCGGCCCGCCATCTTGTCTCCGACGGAGATCTTTCTCTTCTGAGCGATATAGCATCTTACCAGCATATTCACTCCGGGAGAGAGCTCGTCGCAGTTTTCTCTTGTGAATTTCTTTACGTCTATGATAATGCCTGCTTCGCCGTGAGGCACCTTGAGGGAGTTGTCTCTTACCTCTCTTGCCTTCTCGCCAAAGATGGCGCGCAGGAGCCTTTCCTCGGCGGTGAGCTCGGTCTCGCCCTTGGGCGTTACCTTTCCGACGAGTATATCGCCCGCTCTTACCTCGGCGCCGATGCGGATGATACCGTTCTCGTCAAGGTCCTTGAGGGCGTCCTCACCAACGTTGGGGATATCCCTTGTGATCTCCTCGGGTCCCAGCTTGGTGTCTCTGCACTCGATCTCGTACTCCTCGATGTGGATAGAGGTGTACTTATCCTGTCTTACAAGGTTCTCGTTCAGCAGAACGGCGTCCTCGTAGTTATAGCCCTCCCAGGTCATGAAGCCGATGAGGGCGTTCTTGCCAAGGGACAGCTCGCCGTTGGAGGTGGCGGGGCCGTCGCCTATTACCTGACCCTTCTTGATCTTCTCGCCCTTGTCAACGATAGGCCTCTGGTTGGTGCAGGTGCCGGCGTTGGAGCGCTTGAACTTGGTCATGGTATAGGTGCGGGTATTGCCGTCCTCCTCGCGGACAACGACTCTGTCGGCGTCAACGCTCTCGACGACGCCGTCGGCCTTTGCAACAACTGCAACGCCGGAGTCAACGCAGGCCTTGTACTCCATACCTGTGCCGACGATAGGTGACTCGGTCTTGAGCAGCGGCACGGCCTGCCTCTGCATGTTGGAGCCCATGAGCGCACGGTTAGCGTCGTCGTTCTCGAGGAACGGGATGCAGGCGGTAGCAACGGACACTACCATCTTAGGCGATACGTCCATGAAGTCGATCTTGTTTCTTTCGATCTCGAGGATCTGGTCGCGGTAGCGGCCGTTTACCTTGGCTCTTGCGAACCTGTGGTCCTCGGTAAGGGGCTCGTTGGCCTGAGCCACCATAAAGTTATCCTCGACGTCGGCGGTCATATATACCACCTCGTCGGTAACGACGCCTGTTTCCTTGTCTACCTTTCTGTAGGGGGCCTCGATGAAGCCGTACTCGTTTATCCTTGCGAAGGATGCAAGGTAGGAGATAAGGCCGATGTTCGGGCCTTCAGGAGTCTCGATGGGGCACATTCTTCCGTAGTGGGAATAGTGAACGTCGCGCACCTCGAAGCCTGCGCGGTCTCTCGAAAGGCCGCCGGGGCCGAGGGCGGAGAGCCTTCTCTTATGAGTGAGCTCTGCAAGGGGGTTGTTCTGGTCCATGAACTGAGACAGCGGCGAGGAGCCGAAGAACTCCTTGATGGCTGCGGTGATGGGCCTGATATTGATGAGCGCAGCGGGGGTCACTACCTCCATATCCTGCGACTGGGTGTTCATTCTTTCGCGGACAACTCTCTCCATTCTGGTGAAGCCGATGCGGAACTGGTTCTGCAGCAGCTCGCCCACGGAGCGGATACGTCTGTTGCCCAGGTGGTCGATATCGTCAACGCTGCCCACGCCCTCACAGAGGTTGAGGAAGTAGGAGATAGTAGCAATGATATCGTCGATGGTGATATGCTTGGGCACCAGCTCGTCGGCTCGGAGCCTGATGGCCTCTCTGAGCTCCTCCTCGCTGCCGCCTGCCTCAAGTATCTCCCGCAGCACCTTGAAGGAGACCTTCTCGTTGACGCCGTACTCGGAGACATCGAAGCTTATATAGCCCTTGATATCCACCATGCCGTTGCCGATGATCTTGACTTCCTTGTCCTCGATCTTGGTCTCCAGCTCGCCGGTAGAGGGGTTAACTATCAGCTCTCTGGTCTCAACATTTACAAAGGCCTCGGAAACGCCTGCCTGCTCGATCTCGGTGGCGCGGAGGTAGGAGATAGTCTCGCCCGCCTCTGCCATTACCTCGCCTGTCATGGGGTTTACGACAGGCCTCGAGAGGGTGTGGCCAGAAAGTCTGGAGGCAACGCCCAGCTTCTTGTTATACTTATATCTTCCGAACCGCGCCAGGTCGTACCTGCGGGCGTCGAAGAAGAGGTTATTGAGGAGGGTGGTGGCGCTGTCCACAGTTGCGGGCTCGCCGGGGCGGAGCTTGCGGTAGGTCTCCAGCAGGGCCTCCTCGTGGTTTGCGGTGTTGTCCTTTATAAGGATGGTCTGGTTTATCCTCTCGTCGGGTCCGAAGAGGTCCTCTATCTGCTCGTTGGTGCCGTAGCCGATAGCTCTTATAAAGGTAGTAAGGGGGATCTTCCTGTTCTTATCTATACGGACATAGACCACGTCGTTGGAATCCATCTCGTACTCGAGCCAAGCGCCTCTGTTCGGGATAACAGTGGTCTTGTAGAGGTCCTTGCCGTTCTTGTCCTTTTCGGAAGCGTAATAAACGCCGGGAGAGCGGACGAGCTGGGAGACGATAACACGCTCCGCGCCGTTGATAACAAAGGTTCCGCTGTCGGTCATGAGGGGGAAATCTCCCATATAGACCTCGGACTCCTTGATGACGCCCGTTTCCGTGTTGATAAGTCTTGCGGTAACGCGCAGCGGTGTAGCGTAGGTAACGTCCCGCTCCTTGCACTCCGCGACGGTATACTTGGGGGTCTCGTCAAAGCGGTAGTCCACAAAATTGAGTTCGAGAGTGCCGTTATAATCGGTTATCGCGGCAACGTCCCTGAACACCTCTTTAAGACCCTCGTCGAGAAACCACTGATACGAGTTCTTCTGCACCTCGATGAGGTTAGGCATCTCAAGTATCTCGTTGATCTTCGCAAAACTCTTTCGGGTATTCTTGCCAAGCTTTACTTCCTTGACATTCACCATAGGCCTGATCACTCCTTAATTCTTCCGTTTCGGGCCCTGCCCCGCCGCAGCTGTCCGCCGCTGTCAGGGGGCCTCTGCCCTCGCATATTGTCAGGACCGCCGCCGTATTTTTGCACCTCCCGAAGCACAAAAAAGGGCAGGTCGATCCATTATGATACATTATATAATTATATTACAGCCCTCTCCAAAAGTCAAGCCTTCCGCCGCCCCGCCGACCTCGATTTTACGTTTTGCACAAACCCCCTGCTCCCCCGCCCCCGAAAGTTCTACCGTTGAATTTATGTGACATCAGTGTAAATTTTTTGTAAAGTGTAAACAGTTTCAACGATGAGGACAATTACAACACCAAAGACCCGGCGCCTCTCAAAGCCGCCGGGCCTTTGGTGTTTATTTATTCACGCCGCCGTCAGGCAGCCCTGATATTACGATCTTCCCATATTCTCCATGGCGTTCAGTATAACGGTATCAAGGTATTGCAGGGTGTACTCATCCTCCGTTTCGGCAAAGGTGAGGAGCATAAGGGGAATGTTGTTCACTGTGGTGGATGCCCTTATGGCCTCCTCCAGTGCGCCGAAGGCGCCGGAAAAATGCACAAGGTGATCGCCGTCCTCGGCGTGGACGGTCACGGTGCCTTTTATAAAATCATAGTCATACTCAGATCTTATGTTGCTGTACACGGGTACTGCGTCAAGGTGTATGGTCTCCTTGCTGTCTATGCTTATCTCGCACTCATCCTCAAGGGTGCCGTATTCGGTTTTTATCTCGGCAAGCAGCAGCGGCTCGCTTCTTGTGTAGGCCTCCTCATTGGTGGCAGCCTTGGGGGTATCCTCGTCAACATCAAGATACCACATATACAAAAATCTGTCTGCATCACCTATTTTGCAGTCAAAGGCAAATACCGCATGACCCTTTGTGTTATGCACAAAGCCCTGCACAAACTCATTTTTTGCATATTCAAGCTTGCGGTAATCCACGTTTATATCATACTCGAAGTGGGAGGGATAATCAAATTTCAAGGCACCCGCCGTAAGCCACGGAAGATAAATTATATCCTCCGGCTCAACGAGGTTCTTTGCGGGCTCCTCGGCCGGCTCGGCAGGGGCCGCTTCGGTGGTCGTGGTCCGGGCCGGAGCTGTCTGTGTCTGTACTTCGCCTTCCCCTTCTGAAACAGGATCGGGACCTGGACTGCTGCTGCCAGCGTTTTCCTCGACGCTATCCTCAACCGATGCCGCAGAGCTCTGGGAGCTGCCTTTGCGGGTGCGGGAGCTGCTGTCGTCATCGTCGCTGCTCTTGCTGACAGCGACAGCTATTCCGCCTATCACCACTGCGGCGGCGACAGCGCCTGCTGCTATTTTCAATGCTAATGCTTTTTTCACTGTACTTCCTCCTGCTTTCTTTAATATTGTATTTTGGGGGACTGAACCTGCCTTTGGCAGCTGCAGCGGTATGTCGGGCAGGCTGAGCTGCTCCGCTTCGGCGCGGAAGATCCTTGTAAGGGCAGGCACGGGCACAATGGCGTGCAGCCTGTCGTCGTGTTCCTTTTCGTAAATAAGCACCGCCTCCCGCAGCTTTTTCCGTGCGGCGTGCAGCCTGTACATGACCGTTCCTTCGGGGCAGTCCATAACGCCTGCGATCTCGGCGGCCGTCATGCCGTTGTAGTAATAAAGCAGCACCGTTTGGCGCTGGACGTCGCTGAGCTCAGTGTCGATGATATCCATTATCACCCTGCGCTTCTCCGTGTCCGTCACATAGTCCTCGGGGATGAAGCTGTCATCGGTCAGTTCCCCACCCTGCTCGATATGCTCGTCGAGGGACTCCTCGGGGGACTTTACAAAAAATGCTCTGCACTTGTTCACTGCGACAACGTTTATCCACTTTGGGAATTTTGCGCCGTCCTCAAGGGTGCCAAGCTTTTCGAGAGCCGTCATGAAGCTGTCCTGGGTCACGTCCTTGGCGTTATGCTCGTTTGCAAGCAGCTTAAGGCAGGTAAAATACACCGAGCGCTCGGTCAGTCTGTAAAGCTGCTCAAAGGCGGTCATATCGCCGCTCACCGCCCTTTGGACAAGCTGCCGCCACTGGTTTTCGTTCATCGTTTTCTCCTTTCCGGGGTCTTCGCCCCTGCATATAACAGATAGCTGAGAGGGCCAAAGGCTTTGATTCTGTACTTTTTCTATAATAAGTTTCTGCGTTATGCATGATCGCAGGGCCGAAAAAGCAAGAGAAGTTGTTTAATATTGCCAACTCGAACCGACAAAAAAGAAATGTCTGCGGAAAAAGAATAATGAATAATCAAGGGGCCCGCTGTGCGGACTGTTTTTAACAATCGCCAAAAACGATACCTTAACTATTCATTATTCACTATGCGTTATTCGTTATTCATTCAGCAAAGATCAGCGGATAGAAAAGCCATGAAAAAGCTTCTTCATTCTTTGCTCAATCCCTACGAGTGCCGCCGTATCGCGAGGGAGCTCCCTCACACTATACAGTTGTGAGGCGGCTTGCCGCCGCTCACGCGACCTGCGCCGTGCGCGCTAGCACCGCGACCTGCGCCGTGTGCGCTAGCACCGCGACTTGCGCACCGCCGCAGCGGTGGTTAGTCTTCGCCGAGCTTAAGGGCCTGGGAGATCTTTATCTTTGAGATCAGTCGGCCGAGCACAATGAAGCCTGTGAGCAGCATCAGGGCTATGATGGCGTAAAGCTTCAGGTAGTCGCTGCGCAGGGGGATGACCGCAAAGCCCGGCACCTGCTCCGCCGCTGTGTAGAGCGACTGGAACAGCGGCACGAAAAGCTTGCTGGCTATGCCGCCCACGAAGATCGCCGCAAAGATCGCAGCGCCCGATACAAGCAGCTGCTCGTATACTATCATGGCTATTATCTCGCCGTAGGTCATGCCCATGGCCCGCAGGATGCCGAATTGCAGCGTGCGGCTCTTGATGGAAAGTATCCAGTAGATAAGGAAGCCGATGATGCACATTATCATGATGATTATGAAGCCAAGGGTCAAAGCGCCGTTCATGCCTTGGAGCATCGGGTCCGTCTTTTCGGAGATCAGCTTCTGAGAGCGAACGGTTATGGAGGTCGGGGTTATCTTGTGGTCCGACAGAGATGCGTAGAATTCCTCGGTGGTGGTGCCGTCCTCCAGATCGAGCCATACCTGATAGGGCTCTACCGTGGTCATTACGCGAACGTAGTCGTAGTTCATCACCGCAAAATCCTTGTAGCTGCCGTCCTCGGCCTGCTCGTAGGGGTTCATGGTGGGCCAGTATTCAACAAAGGCCAGCACCGTCGTCTCAAAACTCTCGTTGCCGCCCCACTCGCAGGAAACGGTGTCTCCAAGGGACATACCGTATTTGTCCCTGAAGGAGGTGGAAAGGATGACGCCCGAATTGTATTCTGCCAGAGCGTTCAGATACTCGTTGATGTGGACGGGCAGCAGCCTGTCGGAAAACCAGCAGACCTCGGCAAAATCGTCGGGCTCAACGGTCATGAGCTTAACGTTCTTGGTGTAGTTCTTCGTCTTCTTCTGATCCTGATAGTCCGCAAAGTAGTCCTCGCGGTCCTTGCTCTTTTTCTTGCTGTTGTCCGTGACGGGCGGAACAGCCATCTTTTCGGAGGAGAGCGTAACGCCGTCCTTGACAAAGACCTTGGCGGCCCTTCTTACACCCGTAAGCTGCTCAAAGCGCTCGAACAGTGGCTCAACGTATTCTACTCCCGAGACGCTGTCGCTGTCGTCCTCCTCTGCAGAGGCCTGCTGGGCCGCTGCCTGTGCGGCAGCCATGTTGGGCGAGCCCGCTCCCGCAGAGGATGAGGACGAGGTCCTGCTGCTCTCCCACTTCTCCGTCAGGGTAACGTCTGCCCCCACAGCGTAGGAGACCCGCTCCTCGGCGCTGCGGTTCAGGGCCCTGGCCGTGTTTGCAAAGAAGATGCCAAGGGACACCGTCAGTATCAGGAATATCATCAGGAAGCGCTCGCGGCCGTTGGCGCAGCGCCCGATGTTGTTAAGAGACACATAGGCCGAGGGCGACCATACCCTCCTGCCAAGGCGGGAGATTATGCGTATCAGCATGGGGTAGACCCTGATGAAGAACAAGGCAAGCCCCAGAATAAAGGCCGTGGAGGCAATGAACATTATGGGGTTCACCGTGGCGGTGGTGTCGGTCATGCCGCTGTCGATGAGCTTCTTCTGCTGGCGCTGATAGTAATACAGCCAGCCCACAGAGCCGCCCACCAGAATGAAGTCCAGACAGAGCTTCTCCCACAGAGGGAAGCGGCGCTTCTTGGCCTTGGACTGCTTGTGCTCGACGATGGTGGCCTTTGTGGCGGGAACTATCGGCACCATGGTGGTGATAAAGAACACCAGCGCCGCCGCTGCCGCGTAGATAAAGGCCTCGCCCGTAAGCATTATGGGCAGGGACTTGCGGTTGACGAACTCCAAAAAGCCGTTGGAGGCGCCCAGCACCCTGCACAGCCCCATTCCCGCAAAGGGCCCGATGATGGCGGTGGTAACGCCCAGCACCAGAGACTCCAGCGCGTAGATCAGCACCACCTGTCCGCGGGAGGCTCCACGGCTCTTGAAGACGGCTATCTCGTTCTTCTCCTGCTCAACGTTCAGCTGCGACACCATGAACAGGTAGACGATTATCATCATTATAACGGGTATTTGCAGCAGCCACAGCACCAGCCGCAGCCTGTCGGCGCGGTCGCCGTAGTTTGCAAGTATCTGGGCCACAGGCAGGTTGAAGCTTATCTTGGACTTCTTGTACACCGCCGCCTGGTCGTCACAGAGCTTCAAAAACTCGTCGATGTTGTTCATGTCCAGCTTCTGATAGTCCATAGCGTAGCGCTTGGCCATGTAGCTGACGTTGACAGCCCCTGTATCCAGGGCCTCGCCATAGAGGGTGTCATAGTCCATAAAGAGGGTATTGGCGTACTCCTCGTCGATGTTCTCTCCCCAGAAGGAGTCGCTGTCGCCGCTTATCTCAAAGGTGCCCACGATCTCTATCCTGGTGGTTATGTCGGGGCGGAAGACGTTGGCGATCTCGTAGATGTTCTCGGGGATAAGGCGTGAGACCTTGAGGGCCTTCTCTGTGGCTATCACCTCAAGCACTCCGTCAGAGCGGATGCCCTTCTCGTACATACGGCCGCTCTTGAGCTTTATGTGGTCCTCGATATTTGTCATCGCGCCCAGAGTGAGCCTTGGGGCCGAGGAGGAATCCTCGATGCTGGCCGAGGTGGCGTAGAGGTATTCGTCGGCCAAGTAGGTCTTTTCGTTGACTGCGGGGCAGCCCAGCTCGTTATAGCTGTCTCCCACCAGCTTGTTCACTCCGTCGATGATCTCCCGCTGCTTGGAGGCAACGATATCCATCTTCACGGAATAGGTGGTGTTATAGGCGCCGGGGTAGATGTCGTTCTCTATCTGGAACTCCTCCATATCCTTCACCAGCATCCGCTGGAGGGAGGCGTTCATATATATGGGGATAGTGCTCATCATAGCGCTGGCCATGATAAAGCCCACCAGCAGGCACAGCACCATCCATTTGGTGTTCCGCATCTTGCGGAAAAGCAATGTAAGCATCTGTTATATCCTTCCTGCGCTTTATCTCAGCACTATCTCGTCGCCCTCTTCGATGCCCGAGATTATCTCTGACTGGGAGCCTGTTTTAAGGCCGACCTCGACTTCAACGGCGGTCTTCTCGCCGTCCTTGAGCACATACACGACCTTCTTGCCGTTCAGGGTCTTGATAAGGTTATTGGAGATGACTATAGCGTCCTTGACGCTGTCCTGTATGAGGGTGCAGTCTGCCAGCTGGCCCACGGAGTCCGTCGGCAGCTCGCCCACAAAGCGGATGTAGACTGTATCGGGCTCAAAGTCGATGCCCGAGCCGTCCTCCTTGTCGTGGTCGTCCCGATGCTGCTCCTTATATTCGATGAGGGACTGGGGGTTCATGAAGATGACGCCCGTATAATACTCCTCTCCGATGCGGATGCGCAGCTCCTCGTCCATCTTGAAGGGGGTGGGGTCCTGAGGCTTGATGGCGATGTAGAAGCCCGTGGTATCAATGACTGTGGCAATGGCCTGACCCGTGCTCACGCTGTCGCCCACCCGAACGTTTGAGATAGAGGACACGGTGCCGTCCACAGGGGCTCTCAGCACAGCGGATTCCTTTTTCTGATACAGCTTGTTCAGCTCGTTTTGGATAAGGTCCACCTCCACCTGGGCCTTGTCTACCTCGGCCTGGGTGCCGCCCCGCTGGGCGGTGATGGTCACATTCAGCTCTGCCCGCTGCTTATAGAGCTCCTTCTCGGTTATCTGGTAGTCCACCTCCGAGGTCTCCAGCTCGCAGATGGGGTCGCCCTCCTTGACCTTGTCACCCGCATGGACATAGAACTTGCTGATGGTCCCGCCCTGCTTCTCGTAGACGAGGGTATACTGTCTTTCGGCGGTGACAACGCCCGAATTGGTGATCTTCTTTTCAAAGTCCTTGCGCTTTGCGGTGACGGTGGAATAGGTCACCTCGCTGGATTTTACGGTAGGCGGCGCCAGCACCTCCTCCTCGTCGGGCAGCAGGTAGCAGCCCGCCAGAGAGGCAGCGGTCACAGCCGCGCAGGCAAGCGCGAATATTTTACTATATAAGCTTCTCATAGGTCTTTCTCCTTAGACATTTTCAGGCGGCCGCCATACGCAGGCCGAACAAACAACATACCACTATAATTATATCAAAGACAAGTAAAAATTTCTATATACTATATAACAAAAATAGCGTCTCATTTCTGTTAATATTACCCAAAAAGAAAAGGCCCGCGCTTTGCACGGGTCTCTTCTTCTGCTTTTCACTGATGCTGTTTGTCAGGAATAATACTCCTCGTCGGGGTCTGGCCATACTCGGTAGGCGGGATTCTTGCTGCCGTCCCAGGCGCCTGCGGCATCTGTCGCCCAGATCTCAACTCGACCGTCGCTTATCCTTCTGCAGATGAGCCAGCGGTTAACGCGCTTGCTGCTCGTTCCTGTCCACTTCATCGGGAAGATATAGTCGTTGCCATTTACTGCGAACCTCTCCTCCATAAGCTCGTTCATTTTTGCCTCAAAGGGCTGGCACTGGGTGTTGGCGCCGAACCACTTGTTTTTCTTGTCGTTGTTATAGCCTGATTTCAGGCCGTCCATTTTCGTCATAACAAGTAAGCCGTAGGATTCCGTTCCGCCGGCCTTGGTGGTGGCGGTGACTGTCGTAGTCGCTGTTGCGTGTGCCTTATAGAAGGTGTCATAGGTTTCCTCGTCAAGCAGGGCAAGCTCTACGGTCTCGCCAAGGTGCTTGGCTGTTGTAAGGTCCACCTTTTTCCTTGCCTTTTCGACATAGCCCAGTATCATCGGGACGAGCACTGCCGCAAGGATGCCGATAATTGCGATCACGACGATCATTTCGATCAGTGTAAAGCCTTTCCGATTCTTTCCTTTCATAATCACCATCTCTGTTCAAAATAGTTTTTCAGGCCAAATGCAATTTACATATAATTATCTATTATCTATTATACTATAAAACAGTTCGTTTGTCAAATGCTTTCTATAATACCAATACATTTTTTGTAATATTAGTGCAAAGTGCACAAATTGCGGGTGTCCAAAACAGCAATAAGCGCAAAAGGGGGCGTTATTTACGGAAGGCGCTGTTCCTGCTTTGCGGAGGAGGCGGAGCTGCTGCGGCGCAGCATTAAGCCCCCACCCGCGCCTCGGGTGGGGGCTGCTAATTTTGTGCTTTTTCGTCAGCTTGTGCTGTGCCTGTTTCGCGGGTGGTTACATAGCCGGATTTATCTGCGTCAGCTCGTATCCGTCCTTCTCCAGCAGGCTCAGCAGGCCCTTCTCGCCTACAAAATGCGCCTCGCCTACTACAAAGAATACATCCTTCCCGCTTTCGATAAGCTCCTCTGCCTTCTCCTTCATCCCGATGTTCCGATCGTAAAGCAGCAGCCTGTTGTATTCCTCCAGCAGCTCCCGCTCCTCCTCGGTAACGGTGATGCCCTCCTCGGCAAGCAGCTCAGTGCGCTTGTCAAGGTCGTTGGAGTCCTCAAAAAATTGCAGGTCTCCCGTGGTCCAGGCCGTGTAGGTGTCCTCCAGGCTCTGCACGATCTCGTCCTTGTTTTCGGCTGTGTAATCCGAAAGCAGCGCCTGGCAGATGTCCTCGGGCATATTGATGAACAGGTCCGTCTGGAACTCTGCGGACTCTACCTCGAAGATCTCCTTGCCCTCATCGTGGGCCAGCTGCAAGAGGTGGCGGTCGATGCCAAGGTCGGCGCTCAGGTCCGTCTGCTCTATTGCCCATTCCTCCGCAAGGCTGGTCAGCACCCAAAGCCTGCAGGGCCAGTAGCTTTCGGCGTTGTAGCCGCAGGCCTCCGCATAGCCGATAAAGCCGTCGTATACCTCGGGGTCAAGGTGGTCCTTGAAGCTCGTGCCGTCGTCGTAGTACATGGACTTCATCTGCTGCATGGTGAGGTTGAAATCGTCGGCGGCGGTGATAATGTCGCACTCCACCGCCAGCACGTCGGCGCTGTTATAGGCGTCCATTACGCTGTCGGGCAGGGGGTAGACCTCCTCCTTCAGCGCGTGCATAGAGCCCATGAACACCACCCGCGAGCCCGATGGGGTGGTGAGCTCCCACATAAGGGGCGTGATGCCCTGCTGCTCGTCATTGGGGTCAGTCTCCTCTTCCGAGGATGTCTCCTCCTCGGAGCTCGGGTCTGCCTCGGAGGGCTCGGCCTCCGACGGGGCCTCTGTGGGCATTGTAAGGCTTGGGGCAGCCGTTGCGGGAACGCTGCTCTCGTCCGTGCTGCTGTCCTTGCTGCCGCAGCCGCCAAGGCTCAGGGCCGAGGCCAGCGCCAGACACACCGCCGCAGAAAATATTTTTTTAAGCTTCATATGGGGTCTCCTTCTGTTTTTTATCTTGGATACAAAAACGGATGCCCCGCCCTTCCGGGGCGGAACATCCCCTTACAGAAGAAAGAATACAGAGGCAAGAAGCAAGAAACCCTGTCTTGCCTCTTATCAGCTTGCTTCTGCGGAAATCAATAATTGTTCTTTGTGCAGGCGGGAGGCTTACTCGTCGGCTGCCTCTGACTCGACAAATCTTACAACGTCGCCGACAGTTACGAAGTCCTCAAGCTGATCTTCATTGATCTCGATATCGTACTCATCGCCGATAGCCATAGCTACCTCCATTATATCGAGGGAATCAGCATTAAGATCGTCAGCGATAGAGGTCTCCATGGTTATTTTCTCCTTGGGGTAGTCCATCTGCTCGGCTATGATCTCACATACACGGTCAAAAATCATAAATGCTCCTCCTTTTTTCGGAATATAATGACAGGCACTGATCTGCCTATGCTGTGTATATATTATAGCCGTTCTTTTCTCATTCGTCAAGACCTTTTTTGAAAAAAGTATCGGCCCGCGGCATCGGCGGCAAATTTTCGGGAAGGGCCGCTGATATCAAGTGGCTTTCCGTCAGTCGGAGAATCGGCGGCTTTCTGCCACGGCGAGGGCGTCGCAGCGCTCGTTCTCGGGGTGGCCTGCGTGGCCCTTGACCCAGACGAAGGTCACCCTATGTCTCTCCAGCAGGGCAAGCAGCCGCTCCCAGAGGTCGGGGTTCAGGGCGGGCTTTTTGTCCCCCTTGACCCAGCCCCGGGCCTGCCAGCCCTTGGCCCAGCCCTTCTGCACGGCGTCGATTATATATCTCGAGTCGCTGTAGAGCTCCACCTCGCAGGGCTCCTTCAGGGCCTCGAGGGCGGTGATGACGGCGGTGAGCTCCATGCGGTTGTTGGTGGTCTGCCTCTCCCCGCCCGAGAGCTCCTTCTCTGCTGTGCCGAACCTGAGTATTGCCCCCCAGCCGCCGGGGCCGGGGTTCCCCGAGCAGGCGCCGTCGGTATATATCTGAACCTTTTTCATAGTGCTCCTCTTTCTGCGGGCCTTGGCCCGACAACATTTGTATTGTATATTATAGCACCGTCCGCGCTCGTTTGCAATAGTGCAGCAGCAGGTGCCGACGTGGGGCAGAGAGGCCTGCCTGCGTTCATTACTAAGACAAGGCGCTTCTGCCGTTTTAATGACAGAAGCGCCCATAAACAAGCTTATTTATCTTGGACGAGTCTCAGTTCTTGTCCTTGATGAGCAGCGAGTTGATCATTGCAGCAAGGAAGGAGCCTGCCATGGGTCCTACGATGAATACCCAGAGCTGCTTGAGGGAATCGCCGTCAGTAGCGCTGGAGGAGAAGATCGCGGGAGCGAAGCTTCTTGCAGGATTAACAGAGGTGCCTGTCATGCCGATGCCGATGAGGTGAACGAATACCAGAGCAGCGCCGATGAAAAGACCTGCGTGCTTGCTGGTGCCTTCGTCATCGCTCTGAGTAACAGCAAGGATAACAAGGATGAAGATAGTGGTCAGGATGATCTCGGTGAGCAGTGCGCCGAAGAAATTCATCGTGCCAAAGCTGTTGGCGCCGAAAACGGTGTCGCCTACCTCGGCCTTTACCTTCTCAAGCTCGCCGTCGTCCATCTCCCAGGTGCCCATAAAGCCGCAGGCTACCAGGATAACGTGGCAAAGGGTGGCGCAGAAGCCGCCGACTACCTGTGCAATGGTGTAGCCGATAGCCTCGTTAAGGGACATCCTGCCGTCAAAGAACATTGCGAAGGATACCGCGGGGTTGAGGTGTGCGCCGCTGATCTTGCCGATGGTGTATGCTGCCACAACGATCGACAGGCCGAATGCCAGTGCGGTAGGCACTACCGAGCCGCCTGTTACCATTGCCGTGCCGCAGCCGAAGAACACCAGAATGAAGGTTCCGAAGGCCTCAGCCGCAAGCTTTTTGGGTTGCGAATAAGTATTCATTTCAATTCCTCCCATTTTTCCCGACATAAGCCGGATCATTAACCGTTAACCGATCACCTTTATTGTAACCGATTTTTATGTATTTGTCCAGTGAATATTATATAATTTCTGAATATTTTTAAAATTTTTATATTTTGAACAAAAAGAAGCGCCAGTTTTTAGCAATTTCACAGCAAGACCGCACGGCCGCCCGTGCCGATCTGTCGAAATACGCCTGCGCAGCTGACGCCGCAGGAGACCTGAATAATAATCTTTTCAATTTTCATATTTCAATATTTTGAACAAAAAACAGCACCTGTTTTTGTGCAATGTAAACGATTTCCGCGCGTATTATTTGTTGAATTAGTATCTTGAAAAAAAGCCAAAAATTTTGTATTATAGTTTTAATGGGACAGAAGAAGACCCAAACCAAAGCTCCCCCGGGGAGAACAAACTTTTAGGAGGAAATTTATTATGACTACAAAGAAGCTTGCAGCTGTTCTTTGCGCTTTCGCAATGTCAACAGCAATGCTCACCGCCTGCGGCGACTCCGATTCTTCAAGCGATTCCGCAAAGAAGGAAGACAAAAAGGACACTACTACCACCACCACCGCCGCTGCCGATGAGAGCGAGGCTCCTGCCGACAGCGAAGCACCCGCCGACAGCGAAGCACCCGCTGAGAGCGAGGCTCCTGCCGAGAGCACTGCCGATGAGTCCAAGGCTGACGCTCCCGCAGGCACGGATATTGATTTCACATACCAGACCAAGTTCGAGGGCTATGACGCTTTCCTGATGTTCGGTGACGCCAACTGGCGCTTCGGCAACTGGAACGGTACAGGCGAAGAGACCGAGGGCTTCGGTATCGACGCCGACATCACAGGCGACGGCGAGTACACAGTTACTCTCGACAACAGAGTGCTCGGACCCGACGACAGAATTAACGAGAACGCCGATATGGACGAGGACGGCGATGTTGTTCCCGCTCAGGGCTGCGTAGTATTCTGCGTTGACATCATCGGTATCTGCGACGGCACCACCAACTACGAGGGCAACGCTATGGAGAAGAACGCCCTCAAGGACGCCGAGGACGGCAAGAACTATCCCAACATCGCCAAGGACATCAAGGGCAAGTTTAAGGGCGACGGCAGCGATGTAAAGGTACAGGTGACCTCTATCAAGGCTGACGGTCAGGAAGTAGAGTTCGACCCCTCCAAGATCGTTTACGGCAATATCGAGGACAACAACAACGCTTTCCGTATCGAGATCTACAACGACTACGGCAAGACCAAGGATGATTCTCCTATCGACAAGGACGCTCTCACCTTCAAGAAGCTTGAAGTTACCTTCACCATCGAGGGTCTCGGCGAGGTAGGCCCCTTCGATACTCCTGCCTGGGCTGAGTAATTCAAGCAAACAGAATATTTTAAGAATGGCCGATAGCAATATCGGCCATTTGCATATGTGCTGACAGAGTTCGCCTGCAAAAAGCCCTCCGAACGGCTGCACTGCGGCCTCATCCACAAGGGCGCCCGCCTCCCCTCCGGGGAGGCTCGGCAAGCCCTGTCAGACGATGAAATGAAAAATGGTGGGGGAATTAAAAAATGCCTTTTAAGATAGTTCGTGACGATATCACCCATGTGCGGGCGGACGCCATTGTCAACGCCGCCAACAGCAGCCTGCTGGGGGGCGGAGGCGTTGACGGAGCAATACACAAGGCCGCGGGCAGGCACCTGCTGGAGGAATGCCGCACCCTTGGGGGCTGCGAAACGGGAGACGCCAAGGTCACGAAGGGCTATAAGCTCAAATGCAGATACATCATCCACGCCGTTGGGCCCGTGTGGCGGGGCGGCAGAGAGGGTGAGGCCCAAAAGCTGCGCTCCTGCTACGACAGGGCTCTGGCTCTGGCGGAGGAGCGGGGCTGCGAGAGCATTGCCTTTCCGCTGATCTCCTCCGGCATCTACGGCTACCCGAAGGCCGAGGCCTTGGGGATAGCTGTAGCGGCCTTCGAGGACTTCCTTCGCCGCAGCGATATGGACATAACTCTGGTGATCTTTGACCGCAGCGCCTTTGAGATAAGCAGCGGCCTCTACAGCTCCATCTCGGAGTTCATCGACGACGCCTACGCGGACAACGCCCGCAAAAACGACCGCCGCCGCCCCATGCAGCTGCGGGCCGTACAGGAGTCGGCGCCCTACATCCCCGACCTTGAAGAGGGCGCGGCGGCCGACGAAGCCCCCGAGCCCGAGCCTCTGTTCTCCGAGGCCCTTGCCGAGGCCCCGAAGCAGAGTGCTATGAGGCCCATGATGGCGCCCATGGGTGCCGCCGCCAAGCCCGCCGAAAGTCTTGATGCCTTTCTGGCCTCCCGGGACGAGAGCTTTTCACAATACCTGCTGCGGCTCATCGACGAGAGCGGCATGACCGACCCCGAGGTCTACCGCAAGGCGAACATCGACCGCAAGCTTTTTTCAAAGATACGCTCGAAGAAGGACTACAAGCCCAAGAAGCAGACGGTGCTGGCCTTTGCCATCGCCTTAGAGCTGGACCTTGACGGCACGGAGCAGCTGCTCTCCAAGGCCGGCTTTGCCCTCTCGGACAGCATCAAGTTCGATCTGATAGTGAAGTATTTCATCCTGAACCGAAGGTATGATATCTTTGAGATCAATCAGGCGCTGTTTGCCTTTGACCAGACACTGATGTGCTAAGATGCGGGCGGTGCCCCGCCGGGGCAGGTCGCGTGTTCACTCGCAAGCTCGTTTACAACGGTGGAATGTGAGGGGGCTCCCTCACGATACGGCGGCACTTAGAGGGGTTCGGCAAGAGAATAAAGCCCGCAAGGTCACATATCGACCTTGCGGGCTTTTTCATTATTCTTTACTTCAATCTTCCGTCGGGCAGGAGGGTGATGGTCTTGACCCTGCCCCGCAGGGAAAGGGTCAGCTTCACCTCGCCCTTGTCCCACTCGGCACGGAGCACCCGAGCATCGGACCAGCGGCGGGCGGTGGCCAGCAGGCGGCGCTGCCTGTCGTCGTAGCCGCTCACGTCGTCGGAGGTGAAGTACACGCTGCCGAGAACGTGGTTGATGATGGCCAGGCTCTGCTTCTGGCAGTGGTAGAGGGAGATGTTGTCGTCCCGCAGCAGGAAGACATCCGGGTCGTTGAGGAAGGCCCTGCCGTCCAGCTGGCGGCGGAAGACGGTGTTGAGCATGGAGTTTTTGGTGGAGACCCGCTCACGGTGGGTCAGCTGCATAACGGCGTTGTCGTTCCAGCTCAGGCCCACGTCGCAGCCGATGCGGCAGTAGTCGCACTTTCCGAAGGCGGGCATCAGCGGCACGCCGCAGCCCAGCAGCAGCTTGTGTCCCACGCACTCCCGCAGGAAGTCCATGGCCTCGCACATTATCTGGCCGCGGCTCTTGCCCTGCTGGGGCCGGATGCAGACGGCGTAGAGGAAGTCCAGCTTGACCATGTCGAAGCCCCACTCGTGGAGTACCGTGCGGAACACCTCCCGCAGGTATTCCCTGACCTCCTCGTTGTAGAAGTCAAGGACGAAGCTTCCGCTCCAGTTGCAGCCCGCAGGCAGGGGGGCGCCGTCGGGGCCCTTTAGCAGCCAGTCCTTTTTGTTCCTGTAGATATCCGAATCCCGCTCGCAGACAAAGGGTGCCAGCCACAGGCCCGAGAGCATCTCGCTGTTGTGGGCGGCCTCGCTTATGCAGGCTATGCCGTTCGGGAACTTCTGCTTGTTTATGCTCAGCCAGTCGCCCACAGCCGTCTGGTAGCCGTCGTCGATCTGGAAGATATCCTGTCTGACACCGCTCTTGGCCACGGCCTCAAGGTCGTGGAGCAGCTTGATCTCGCTGATATCCTGATAGTGCCTGTACCAGCTGGTGTAACCGAAGATGGGCTGGGCCTTGGGACGGTCGATCTCCATCAGGGCGAACCAGCGGTCAAAGACCTCCTCCTCGGTGCCCGTCAGGGTGACGATATCGAGGGCATCGAAGGGCACGCCGTAAACGGCCCCGTCGCAGTCCCGGCTAATCCTTAGCTTCTCGCGGCCCGAGAAGAGCTCGAAGACCGTGAAGCCGCTGCGCTCGCTTACAGAGCCCATCAGCATATACTCGTCGCCCCGACGGATGTAGCCGTAGCTGAACCCGTGGAAGTCGCCCTTGCGGCTGCTGTAGCCCACAAAGCCGTAGTCGCCGTATTTGTCGAAATTGTATTTCCTCACCAAGGGCATGGGGATCTGGTTGATGCCCCGCATTTTTTCGCTGGTGCTGTACTCGCGGCTGTCGGTCCAGGACTGATAGCCGTTCATGAAAACCCTGTCCTCGGGGGAAACGGTGAGCTTCGCCTCGATGAATATTTCCTCGAACTCCACCTCCTGCGCGGGCACCACGCGGATGCGCACGCGCTCGTCGTCGCTGATGAGCTTGGCGTTGAATTCGGGCAGCTCCAGCACGTCCGTGAACTCACAGCTCATGCCGTTGAATTTTATAGTCGCGGTATATTCGGCAGGCTTGTTAAGCATTTAGTTCTCCTCCTGTTCGTTGTCGATGGCGCCGTCGATAACGGCCTTAACGTCCTTCTCCTTATAGAGGCCAAGGATGAGGCCTCCGCAGAGGCAGAGGGCGGCGGCCACAGCCGCGGTGACTCTCAGGCCGAAGCCGTGCTCGCCTATGCCCTTGATGGAGGTAAAGAGCACCATTGCCAGGGCCTGGCCCAGCTTCATTGCAAAGGTCCTTGCCGCAAAGAACATACCCTCGCGGCTCTCGCCTGTCTTGATGCCGTCGGCCTGAGCCACGTCGGCAACGATGGCCTGAGGCAGGATGCCCAGCACTGCCATCGGGATGGAGGCCAGCACGGAGATCGAAAGGCCGTTGACCATCTTCGGCATACCCAGCTTGCCCGCAAAGGCGGTGTAGAGGAACACCATGCTGAAGAACACGAAGGCGCTGATGACCAGCTTTTTCTTGCCAAGCTTCTTGGCAAGGATATTGACAGGCAGATAGAACACAAGGCTCATGGCTGTCATTGTTGCAAAGAGGATGAAGGTCTTGTCGGCGTCCAGACCGATGAGGGTAACGGTATAGAAGGAGAGGCCTGTCTGGAACATTGTAAGGGCCACCCAGTAGAAGATATCCGAGGCCACGAATTTTCTGAACTCGCGGTTGGAGAAGGTCTTTGAAAGGGAGGCAAAGGCCGGGGTCTCGGAGGGGGTGGTGTCAACGTAATCGGGCTCTCTTATGGTGAAGACAGGCACCAGCATACAGATAGCGGCAACGCCCGCCATAATGCCTATTGTCAGGCGGAAGGAATTGGCATAGCCCATGGAATCACGGAAGAGGTCCGCGATATTGGGGACCAGATAGGAGAAGGCGCTGCCCAGGAAGAAGGTAACGGAGATATAGGTAGAGACGTTTATCCTGTCGGTGGGGTCCCGGCCCAGCTCGGGAAGCAGGGCGTTATAGGGCGTGCAGTAGATGGTCATGAACAGATAGAAGAGCAAAAGCGTTACCAGCAGCGTAACGTTATTGGCCCAAGAGATATGCCCCACGGGGGAAACGAAGATGAGCACTGTTATTGCGGCAAAGGGGACCGCTATCGCTCTCATGAAGGGGATGCGCCTGCCGTCCTTGTGGCGGCTGCGGTCGGATTTTGAGGCTATATAGGGGTCTGTGACGGCGTCGAAGAGGCGGCCGATGGCGGTTATACAGCCAATAACGGTGAGTCCGAGGACGATGCTCGACTGGGTGATGAAGGTCTTCTGGCCCAGCTCTATCTCAGAGTCCTCGGGCATATAGAAGAACACGAGCCAGTTCGATACGATGCCCGAAAGCATTGACCAGCCAAGCTGGCCGATAGCGAACAGCCAAAGTATCTTGTTGGTTATCTTTTTCTTTGGAGCCTGTGCGGCGGCGTTATTCATTGCAGTTCCTCCTTAGCGGCTACATATCTCATAGCCATATCTATCATGAGATCGAGCTCGCGCTCGGCAAACTCGTTTTCTCCTTCAAAAATATCCCCGCGGGCGAACTTCTCGCTCATCTGCATCAGGGCGTGGGTAACGGCGAGGTAGAGTATCCTGAAATCCAGCCCCGCTCTGGCGGATCCGTCCCTGATGCCGTTCTGGTAGGCGCTTTCCAGCAGGGGGTAGAAGTCCATCACGCTGCGGCGGTACTGTTCCAGCTCCTCGGGGGGGATGTCCTCGGAAAGGATGTACCTGTCGAAGCTGTCCAGAAACCGCAGGAAGTCCTGATGGGAGAGGTAGAGGACCTTGAACACCTTCATGAGCTCGCCCAGCTGACCGATGCCGTTTTTCTGCTTATAGTAATCGCACTCGAAGACCCCGTCGAAGAGGGCTCTCACCGACTGCCACAGCAGGCAGCCTGCCCGCATCACCAGCACGGGCTTTGTGCCGAACCAGCGGTAGAGGGAGGCGACGCCTATCTCGCAGCCCTCGGCGATATCGGTCATTGTGATCTCGCTCACGTCCCGTTTCAGCAGCAGCTCTGCGGTATACTGAACGGCGGCTGTCATGCGGTCATTTTTAGCATTTTCAAGAATTTTTTTATATTCCACTTGACAAACGCTCCTTTTTGTGATAGACTAACTATCAGTATGATACATATTCTATCACACTTCCCTTGTTTTGTCAAGGGGGAGAGAGAAAAAAGTTTTTAAGTCCTACACCAAAGTTTCAGTTGTCTATAATTTTTATTCATTATATTTATCAGGAGGTACTTTACCATGGACAGATCTTCCGTTATCTTCGGCAACGAGATGCGCGCGGGGGACGTGCGCAAGGCCGTCAACAACGCCCGCAAAATGGCTAAAAAGCACGGCGACGACCGCGAAAAGCACTACCACCTCGCCGCTGTGGAGAACCCCGTCATCGGCCCCGTTATGGGCGTCAAAAACCTCGTCCTCTCGGACACCCCCCTCTCCCTTGACCCCGAGAAAAGCATCATCATCGGCAACATCCGCATGGGCTTCGGCCACTACAGGATATCTATGGCCATCGCCTCTGCCGCCCGCGCTCTGGGCTACGAGCCCTACTGGTTCGACCTGAATTCCTTCAAGGGCACCGCCGCCACAAACATCATCTCCGCCCAGAACGACCTCTACTCTCTGGGCTCCCGCATCTCCCAGAAAAGCAAGCTCTTTAATAAAATAGTATGGGAGCCCCTGAACAGCGAGGGCTTCCGCAAGCTCACCTACAACTGCTCCGACCAGAAGATGACCGAGCTTATGACGGGCCTTTATGACGACCTGCCGAAGGACATCCCCTTTGCGGCGACCCACGTTTGGCCCGCGCAGGCGGCTGTTCATGCGGGCCTCACAAGGGTGGTGAACGTTGTTCCCGACAACTGGCCCATGGCCCTGCATCTGGCCGAGGGCTCGCTGCACACCGTTCAGACCCAGTCCTCCTACCTTGGCTACAAGGTGCTGCGGGGGATGGACAAGAAGCGCATCCTGAAGCCCATGCCCGACGACTCCATCGCCTTCACGGGCCACTACATCGACCACGAGCTGGTCTCAAACATTGAGGCCGACTGCCAGCGCCGCATCAAGCGCCTTGAGGCCGGAGCTGCCAAGCGCTATCTGCTGACCATCGGCGGTGCGGGAGCCCAGCAGGATATCTTTGTTTCCATCATCCGCCGCCTGCTGCCGAAGATCAGGAAGAACAAGGCCATGCTGATGATAAACCTTGGGGACCACTACGACGTGCTGGACGCCATCAAGCAGAAGGTGCCGGAGCTGGGCTCCCTGACCACCGAGCACATCGACGACTTTGCCGAGACCTCCCGCTTTGCGGAGGAGGCACTGGACGGCGAGCTCTCGGGCATCCATGTATTCTGTCACAAGGACATCTTTGCGGCGGTGTACTCCACCAACCTGCTGATGCGGGCCTGCGACGTGCTGATAACCAAGCCCAGCGAGCTGGCCTTCTATCCCGTGCCGAAGCTGATGATAAAGCGGGTGGGCGGCCACGAGGCTTGGGGCGCCATCCGCGCCGCAGAGATCGGCGACGGCACCTTCGAGTGCGAGACCATGAACGACATCGCGGCAATGCTCTCTGCCCTGCAAAACGACGACAGCATCCTGCGGTTCATGTGCGACAACATCGTAAAGGCCAAGGAGGCAGGCACCTACAACGGCGCCTACAAGGCCGTTAAGCTTGCCGTCGGCAAATAAGGATAAAGCAAGCCCGCGCTTATGCGCGGGTTTACTTTTTTCGTTAGGCGGGTAAAAAAATATTGACAGCCTATTTGGCTTGTGATATAATAAAAAAAGCGAAATATACCTAAATCTGTATATAAAGGTAGTGATATTATGCAATGTGCAAATTGCGGACACGAACTGCGCGAGGGCGCAGCATTCTGCCCTGCCTGCGGACAGAGGGCAGAGCCTGCGGCACAGCCCGTGCAACAGAACCAGCCCAACCCCTATTTCAATGCGCAGCCGATACAGCCTGTTCAGCCTGTGCAGCCTAACGACGCGGCCTATCCCTTCGGGGACAACAGCGGCTATACCGTTCCAAACGGAGCACCCGCGGCGAACCCCGTTCCGCCTCAGCCAATGATGACAAGCGGCGCTGTTCCGCCTCCTATCCGTCCCGCGGCACCCGCACCGGCCCCTGCACCCGCCCCCAAGAAGAAGGGCAAGGGCGCTCTCATCGCCGTTGTAGCGGTACTGGTAGCCGCAGCGGTGGGCGTCGGCGGCTTCTTTGCCTACAAGGCCCTGAAGAAGGACAAGGATAAGGACAAGGGCGACGAGAACATCACCGAGATAGTTGACGAGAAGATCAAGGACGCCGTAGACGACGATGAATACGACGACATGGACCTTGACGAGAAGAAGGACATTATCCAGGAGATACTTGACGGACTGAAGGCCGATGACTACATCAAGGGCTTTGAGTACGACCCCGATTCGGGAATGTTCATATTTGAGTACGGCGACGGCCAGAAGGGCGGTATCAGACTGCTGCCCATCGAGGACCTGTTCGGCAAGTTCATTGATCCCTTCGGCGAGGGCGGCGACGGCGGAAATGACAATTCCAGACCCGACACGCCATCTGTTCCCGACACACCGTCAGTTCCCGACGACAGCTCCGAGAACGAGCCCGTCCGCCAGGATGACAGCTCCGAGGCTCCCGTGCCCACCGCCAGCGGCGTAAAGACCAAGATCATCTACGGCCTCGGCTTCCCCGAGATCGAGTCGATGATCTACGAGAACGCTCAGTACTGGGCAGAGCTTGGAATGGACGTTGAATATGACAACGAGGGAACGATCTCCGATTTCAAGCAGCTTGCAGACTATGACTATGTAAGCGTAGAGCTCCACGGCACATGGTTCGACGACCAGCCGATGATAGTTCTTGAGCAGGAGGGCGACGAGAACCTGTACAACACCTATGAGGCGGACATCCTCTCGGGCGGCATCATCCCCGTAAGAGACGCTTCTACCGCAGCGGGCAAGTGGATCCCCCTCATCGCGCCCAAGTTCTTCCAGGACAACTACAGAAACAGCGAGCTTGACGGCGTTACCTTCTACATCGGCAGCTGCATGGCCTACACCACTCCCGACCTGGTAGAGGCTATCGCAGGCGCGGGCGCTTCCACCGTTATCGCCAACGACGCCAGCGTGTTCACAATGTACAACGTCTGCATGGAGAACACCTTCGTTGAGCAGATGATGACACAGGGCACCACCGTTCAGCAGGCCCTCGATTACGCCAAGAGCATCTGGGGCGCCAACGACTTCGAGTTCGGAAAGACCATGTGGGGCGAGACCGACGCATCCCTGAGAGAGGCAAAGGGCGGCGAAGGCCCTGCCACCACAAAGATACACTGCGGCGGCGACAGAAAGTTCTAAACCCGAAAAAAACAGACAAAGGAGCAGTCCCTCGGGGCTGCTCTTTTTTGCCCCCGCCGCTGGGTAAAAAATTGTACTGCTGCCATTTTCGCCCCGTTTGCCCGAAAAGAGAGAAAATGTGAAAATATTCGCTTTTTCGGGAAAATTTGGAGGAAATGACAGGCCGGATTTGTGGTATTTGTGGAATATGGCTAAAGAGAAACGCTAAAATTTGTTAAAATGCCTTATTGAATAAATTAGTATAATATGTTACAATAAGATTACAATGATACTGGGAGAGTATCAGTTTGCCCTCCCTGATCGGAGGAAAAATCTATCAAGATGGAGGAAAATTAAATGAAAGCAAGCAAATTTCTTGCAGGAATGAGCGCTGCTGCTCTTTGCGCTTCCATGCTGGCAGCTCTGCCCGCAGGTGCGGCTAACCCCGCAAGCGAAGTAAAAGACGGTCCTGCATACGATGCCGAAGCCGGCGTTTTCACCCTTTACGATTCCGTAATGGACGAAGAGGGCAAGAATCCCGTTAAGGACGAAGACGGCAAGTACACTGCTGCTGAGGGCAGCTACTATGAGACCGCTCTGGACGCATCTTTCGTTTCCGGCTTTAAGGTAACTATGGTCGTTGACGATGCTACCGAGGAGACTATCCAGTCGATGCTTAACGGCGGAAGCGAGTGGATCGGCGGCGGCTTCGGCTATCAGGCCAAGAACGAAGACTCGGCTAAGGACAAGAACTGGGAGAGCTTCGGTGAGTGGTCTATCGTTGAGGGCGTTAAGCCTTATGCGATCAAAAACGTAGGCGACAAGACCTATACTCTCGAGTACAACGGCGAGGAGCCGCTGTTCTCCAAGGACGACTACGCCTGCAAGATCTGGATCCAGTGCTGGTCTGAGGCTAACTTCACTATCACAGACCTTGAGATCTTTGAGCTCGAGGAGCAGCCCATAGGCAACGCTTATGTTTCCGTCGGCGCTGACAGCAAGTATATTGTTGCAGCAGCTACCTCTGAGGAGGCTACCGGCACCATCAAGCTGAACAACTGGGAATGGGCTACCAACGATGATGGCACTCAGGCAAACTGGGGCCACTATGCAGGTCTTGACGCTCCTGACTTCACCAGCGACAACCAGACCGCTGCCGAGGCTTGGGCTCTGTTCACCGAGAAGCTGGACGAGGGCAAGACTCCTACCGGCGTTACCATCACAGGTGATGCAAACTTCGGCTTCGGCTACAACGACGTAAACGGCAACTGGGTACAGGACAAGACCCCTGTTCTCAACGAGGAGACCGGCAAATATGAGCTGGTTCTTACCGATATCTGCCTGACCGCTCCCGAGGCTGAGGCTGAGGAAGAGGCTAACGAGGAGCAGGCTGACGCCGGCGAAGAGGCTACCGAGACTGAGGAGAAGACTGCTTCCTTCGGCTGCAAGTTCTTCGATCCCAGCTGGGGCTGGGTAGCTCAGGATGGCGACGAGGTTACCACCGCTAACGTTACTTGGGCATTCAACTACGGCGAAGAGGAGCTTACCGGTTCCTGGAACACCTTCTTCTATGATGCTGAGCAGATCACTGACGACATCACCGCTCAGACTGCTACCGTATTCCTTGACAGAGAGTTCGAGATCAGCGACACCTTCACAAGCGATATCGCCAAGGTTTGGTTTGCTGCTCCTACCCTCGTATTCGACGAGCCCTTCGGCGACAGCGATCCTAACGACCTCTACGAAGTAAAGGTTAGATGCGAGATCAACGGCGATGAGTACGAGATCGATCCTTCTATCAAGACCGACGACAAGGGCAACATCGTTTACCTCTGGGCTGAGGACACCGGAAACAACTCCAAGGCTAACACCGCCCGCACCTACGGCGGCTACAACGAGTGGGCAGATAAGTACATCGCTGCTGATGACCTGGCTGCTGTAGAGTCCATCAAGTACTACATCACCGTAAGCGAGAAGGAGCAGCCCGAGGATTCTTCCGAGGACGAGTCTGTTCCCGAGTCCACTCCCGAGTCCACTGCAGAGAGCACTCCTGACAACACTGGCAGCAACCCTGCTACCGGCACAGCTGCTCTTGCAACTGTAGGTCTTGCTCTTGCTGGCGCTGCATTCGTAGTTTCCAAGAAGAGAAAGTAATTTAACATTACTGCATAATTAAAAGAGCTTGCCGCAAGGCAGGCTCTTTTTTTTGGCGTGTGAGTTCCGCAAAAAAGGGTATCCCTCCGCCACCGGGCGGAGGGATACCCTTTTTGCATATCTTAACTTTATGCCGAAAGCTTGTCGCATATCCTCTGCTCGGCCTCGTCCTCCGAGATGCCGAGCACTATGGCAAATTCCTGACTGACGATGGAGAGGGCCGTTTTAAGAGCGGCCTCCTCCCCTGCCGCAAGGTGCTTGCCCACCTGCTCCCGCTGGTCCCGGTGGGTCAGCAGCAGCTTTACAAGGGAGATTATTTTCAGGGCGTCGTCGCTTTTCAGTATGTCCGAAAACATTGTGCGGCGGTCGCCTCGGGGCGCTGCCTCGCAGGGCTCGATGGCGGGGATGCGGTCGATTATGCTGTTGACCTCGTCCTCCGACCGCAGGGCTCGAAGCTTCTGCTCCGCCATGTCCACAGGAAGATAGCAGACGGTCCTCGCCCCTGTCTCCGGCACAAGGACGATGTACTGCCGATGGTTGCGCCCGTCAAGGCACTTGTCCTCGCAGCCCTGCACCCTGCACACGCCGACCGGAACATATACAACAAGGTCTCCGATTCCGTAATCCATATCTGCCTGCCTTTCGTTTTAAGACTATTTCTTCTATAATATCATCAGTCCTCGCCCCTGCGGGGGAGATACCTTTTTCAGCAAGTTTTACAACTGTCCAATAATATTATACCATTTTCAGAAAATTTTCGTAATAGGCTTTTTGCACAAAAATAGGCGCTCTGTGATTGACACGGAAATAATGAAAAAAGAATAATGAAAAAAGAATAATGAATAATCAAGGTATCGCCTGCGGCGATGGTTAAAAAATCGTCCGCGCAACAGATACCTTGATTATTCATTATTCACTATTCATTATTCTTTATTCATTCCTTCCGCTTCCTGCGGATCATCAAAGGGAGCAGTATATACAGGCACAGAGCCGCCGCCGCAATGATGGTTATTACCCGCCCCGCCGCGAGGTAGCCGTTTTTGTAGGTGAAGAAGATCTCGCTCTCTCCTGCGGCACAGGGAACGGCCATGAGGCCGCCGTCCACCTTTTCGATCTCCACTTCCCTGCCGTTGACCTCGGCCCTCCACCACCTTGAATATGGCACGGAGAAGAACACAAGATTCTCTCGGGGCAGGTCGATCTCGGCGGTGAAGCCCTCGTCGGTGTAGGCAAAGCTCTTGGCGGCGCTGCTGCGGCGCTCTTCGCAGATCTCTTCGTAGCGGGCAAAGACGGTCTGGGCTTCGGTGGGGTCGTAGCGCTCGAGGATGTGCGAATAGCGCTCTGCCTGCTCATCCGTCAGCACCAGGGCCTCCAGCAGGGAGGCGCTTCTTATAAGCTCGTTCTGCCCCGAGATGTCGGCCTCGGTGGTGTACTTATCAAAGGTAAAGCCCATGGGTATGAACCGGGTGTTTTCATAAAAATTCAGGCCGTGCTTTTGGTACATGGCGGTGTAGGTGCCGTGGGTGCCTGCAAGCTCGGGGTCAATGGGCTTGATGTCGCCGTTGGAGTCGTAGTAGGGGTCGTCAACGTAGTATTTTACGGAGAGCAGGGCCATCAGGGGATAGTGGCTGGGCTCGTAGCTGGACTTTGCCACCCTCTCGATGTCCGCCGTGGAATAGAACTCCGTCACCGAGGGCTCCACGGTGGAGTTGAAATAGCGCACCGTGTCGTAGCCCCAGACCACGGGCATATTCATAAGGTTTGGAGAGGAGGACAAGCGGTAGTACTCCCCCTCGGGCAGGCGGTCGTCAGAGGCGGCGTAGTCGGCGGCGGCGGTCATGTAGTCCATCTCCGAGAGGCCCCGGAAGAAATAACTGCACCAAACCACAAGGCACATCCCCGCCCCGCAGAACACCAGCGCCCGAGTGAACATCTTGCCAAGCATCACGGCCCTGTCGGGGCTCTCAGGCTTGTAGAGCACCAGCCCCAGCATACCCAAGGAGAAGGCCGTGAAGGCGATCTGTATATAGGCGTAGGTGTAGTTCTCGAAGCCCAGCTTTATTACGCCGTTCTTCGACAGCAGCACCAGCGCCAGCTCCACACAGAGGGCTGCCGCCGTAACGATGACCGTCGGGAGGTAGCCGCGCTTCAGGTCAAGCTTCTCCTCCTGCCAGAGCTCCAAGGCCTTGGCGGTAACGGCGCAGCCGATGAGCAGCGGCATATAGAACCACCGCCCGTAAAAGGCCGCATTAAAGAAGGAGAAGGACTGATTTAGCACAGGCACCAGCATGAACACGCCGCAGGCCCCCAGCAGCACCTTGAAAAAGTCCCTGCCCTTCACGCTGCGGAACCAGGCGACGATGCCCGTCAGGGAGAAGAAGTGGATGAAGGAGGCGAAGGAGTTTGAGTCCAGCTCGTTGGCGCGCTCGGCGCCGAAGTTCCTGATAAGTGGGATGCTCGGCAGGCCCAGCATATTTTGCAGGATATAGAGATAAGTGGACTTATAGCGGTAAACGAAGAGCCCGCTGCCGTGGACGAGATCGCTGACTCGGGGGTTATTTATCACTGACATTGCCGAGGGCAGCAGCAGGACAGAGGCGCAGAGGGTCCCGAGGACGCTTTCCAGCGCCAGCAGCCCGAAGCGGCGGGGCGTCAGCTTGAAATGCCCTGTGAACACGGCCACAAGGAAATACAGAATTATGAAGATGACCTGTCCAAAGAAGAAATAATAGCTTGTAAAGGCAGCAAGGGCCACGGCCACGGCAAAGGGTCCGCGCCTGCCCTCCTGAAGCAGACACTCCAATCCCCAGAGCAAAAAGGGCAGCATGAGCACGGCGTCGTGGAAGTGGTTGAAAAGCAAATTTGCGGAATTATAGGAGGAGAGGCCGAAGAGCACGGCTCCTGCGGCGCAGGCGGTGGTGTTCTCGCAGAAGCGTCGGATATAGCCATAGGCCCCCAGAGAGGCCAATGAGGCCTTCAAGGCGATGAGCCAAGGCATAGCGGCGATGACCAGCCCCGAGGGCAGCAGGGTAGAGAGCCAGAAGAAGGGGCTGCCCAGCAGATAGAAGGAATAGGCAGCGGCTGTATCCGAGCCCAGATCGGCGGCGGGGTCCCACTGGGGCAGGCCGCCCCTCACAAGGTCGTGGAGGTGGGTATAGAACATTATCTGCTGCTTATTATAGTCGGCATAATAGAAAAAACGCCCGCCGTTCAGCGCGACGATGGGCAGAAAGCATATCCCGCAGGTCAGGAAGGTGAGCAGGAAGACCTTGAGGTATTTTTCTTTTTGTTTTGTCATGGTGGTGTCTTCCTCCTTTGTGTGGGGCGATCTCTCAGCTGGCCCCGGGTAAGCACATCTGCCTCCCCTGAATAGCGGCAGCGAAGCAACCGCTGGGAGGTGGCTCGGCGCCAGCCGAGACGGAGAGGTTCTCCTATCGACGGAAGGCGCTTCGCTGTTCCTGCTTTGTGGGAGAGGCAGCGTCGTTACGGCGCAGCATAGCGCTCCCAGCGGGGATGGTGCTGGGGTGCGAGATAGCCGTTCGCGCGTTCACTGGTGCTGCGCCGTGTGTAAGGCACTAAGTCTGCGCCTGTTTCGCGGGTCCGCGACCAGAGGCTCTGCCTCGATTTTCGTCCGAGTTTATGCGAGGACAAAATATACTCCGCCAAGGGCGGCGTTAGCCCTTGGAACCGGCAAATGCGCTCCGCGGGTGGTTTTATAGCTTCTGCTCCTGATTATTTACTGCTATCAGCTCGCTCAGAGCCGCTATCAGTTTGTCCATCTGCTCGTCGGTGCCGATGGTTATGCGCAGATAGCCGTCAATGCGCGGCTTCTTGAAGTACCTGATGTATATCCCCTTCTCCCGCAGGAAAAGGAAAATGTCCTCGGCCTTGTGGTCGGGGTGGGTGGCAAAAAGAAAATTGGTGCTGCTGTCGGGCAGGACAAAACCCAGCCCCCGCAAGGCTGCGGCAGTCCTCTCTCGGGTGGCGATCACCCTGCGGCAGGTCTCTTCAAAATACTCCCTGTCCTCAAAAGCGGCGCAGGCGGCCCGTATCGCCACCGCATCCACGGGGTAGGAATTGTAGGAGTCCTTCACTGCGTCAAGATACTTGATAAGGTAGGGGTCCGCCAGGGCGACAGCCGCCCTCATGCCCGCCAGCGAGCGGGACTTCGACAGGGTCTGTGTCACCACAAGGTTCTCGTATTTCTTTATCAGAGGCACGCAGCTGACCTCGCTGAAATCAGCGTAGGCCTCGTCAATGATGACGATGCTGTCAGTGTTGTGCTTCAAGAGCTCCTCGATCTCTCCAAGGCCCAAACCGATGGTGGTGGGGGCGTTGGGGTTCGGCAGCACGATGCCGCCGTTGGGGACGTAATAATCCTCCAGGTGTACCCGGAACTCCCCGTCCACAGGGATGGTCCTGTAGGGCACCCGCAGCAGCTCGCACCACACGGGGTAGAAGGAGTAGGTTATATCGGGGTAGAGTATGGGCTCGTCGGAATTGAAAAAGGCGCGGAAGGCTGTCGCCAGTATGTCGTCGGAGCCGTTGCCCGCAAAGACCCACTGGGGCTCGAGGCCGTAGAACTCGGCCACCGCCCGCCTAAAGGGCGCTGCGTCCATAGGGGGATAGAGCCGCAGGCTGCCTGCATCAAAGTCCTTGATGGCCTGTAGGACCTTCGGCGAGGGCGGGTAGGGGTTCTCGTTGGCGTTGAGCTTGATGATGTCAGCGCTCTTGGGCTGCTCCCCCGCCGTGTAGGGCTCGATTTTTATTAGATTTTTCTGCCATGGTTTAGTCATTTTTTTCTCCTTGCTGGTTCTTTCTTTTTGGGGAGCTATTTATTCCGGAATATACTCCCTTACCCTCAGCCTTATGCCGATCTCGTCGGCGATCTTCTGGGAGCGGGCGATCTCCTCTTCACCGATGATGTCCACCACGGTGAAGACCACCTCGGGGACGTACTGCTTTACCCGGGAGGCGAAGGAGAGCATTTCCTTGTAGCAGTCAACGCCCTTGAAGCTGGGGCGAGTGACCTTGGCGTAGGCCTCGGAGTCCGAGGCGTTGAGGCTGATGGAGATAACGTCGCAAACGCCCTTGAATTCGGGGGTGGTGTCCCGCTTGTTGATAAGGTCCGAAAGGCCGACGGAGTTTATCCTAATTTTGATATCGCTGACGGAACGGATGTAGGCAGAGACCTCTTTAAGCAGCTCCAGCTCGCAGGTGGGCTCGCCGTAGCCGCAGAAGACCACCTCGGAATACTTTGAGAGGTCCCGCTGTTTAATGGCGTCGATGACCTCTTGGGCGGTGGGCTGGTGCTCGAGCCAGAGGGGGTCGGAGCCATAGGCGCCGTCGCCGTTATGCCGGATGCAGAAGGTGCAGTTGCAGGGGCATTTATTAGTGATATTGAGGTAGAGACCGGAGCCCACCTCATAGGTGATAGTCATACTTTTTTCCATTTTTCTTTCCTCCATATTTCAATTCACAATTAAATTGCGTAACCCTGTCGAGCCGACAAAGTGAAAAAGCCAGAACGACTGCGGCACATTGGCCGGAATCCAAGGGGCGGCCTTAGCCCCTTGGCGGATTCCAAAGGCAGAGCCTTTGGTCGCGGACCCCGCGAAACACGCACCAAACTACCGTTAAAACGCGGCGCCGCAACGACTGATCGGCTCTCTCCATCAGGAAAGAGCGCAGCGATTTTCCGTGCGGCGGGCGGCAAGGCAGCGGGGTACCTCCGTTGAAACCCCTCCGCCCTATCGGGCACCTCCCCTTTCAGGGGAGGCAATTTGCTCGCTCACACCAAAGTGAGAGCCGAAAAACTTTTCCGGTCTCTTGCTTCTAACCTCTAACCTCTCACATCTAACCTCTATTATACCATAACCTCCCAGCCTTTTCAAGAGCTTAAACGTTTTCGGTGAAAATATTTGCAGCTTCGGCGGAGAATTCACAAAAAATGCTTGAAAACAGCCGCGGGATGTAGTATAATATTTTTGCAGATTTCTATAAGAACAATTATTCTTTAAGAAAGGAAGATCAGTCAATGAAAAAAATCTTTGCACTCGCGCTGGCTGTCGTGATGGCCGCCGCCGCTCTTGCAAGCTGCGGCAGCGAGGATTCGTCCACCGCAGCCACCGGCTCTGCCGACGACACTAAGGCCGCCGACAATACCTCTGCTCCCGACGACACCTCCGAGGATAACTCCGCCCCCGTGGCCGATGACGGCCTTAAAGCCCCCGTCAGTGACTCCCCTATCGACGTCACCCAGGGCTGCACCGAAAATATGCTCATCCGCTCGGTACACTTTGAGGGCGATACCACAAGACTTGCCGCCAAGCTCAAGGAGGCTATGGACCCCGACGCCAAGAAGCTTACAAACATCGTCTTCCTCGGCGACTCCATCACCGCCGGAAGCACCGTTTCAAACTCCAAATATGCCTATGTGAACCAGTTTGAAAAATGGTGGAAGGAAAATGTGAGCGTGCTCTATAAGATCCATAACGAGGGCATCGGCGCAACAGATTCCTATTACGGCGCACACAGAGTCGAGCGCGACGTTTTCTCCGACGAGCCCGATATCATCTTTGTTGAGTTCATCAACGACGCAGGCAACGAGGAGTTCTACAAGGAAACTATGGACAGCCTTATCAGAAAGTGCCTCGCTTACGAGAGCAAGCCCGCAGTCGTTCTGCTGGAAATGTCCCTCGAGGGCGGCGGAAATGCTCAGGATTCCCACGCACCTGTTGGCGAGAAATACGGCGTTCCCGTGCTTTCCTATCACGACGCGATCTATCCCGAGGTAGAGGCAGGCAACTTCCTGTTCACCACCTCTAAGAGAAAGCCCGCCGACAAGGACGGCGTTTCCTCCGACGGCACCCACCCCAATGACTGGGGCCACACCATGGTCTGCCAGATAATCAGCAATTTCCTTCAGGGCGTCATCGACAACATTGATTCCTATGACACCTCGAACATTCCCGAGTTCGACCCCGAGAGCGAGTCACTGACAGGCGACCTGTACAGGTACGGCAAGGTGAGCGACTCCACCACCGGCGACGTGACCGTTACCTCCCTTGGCGACTTTATGGAGACCTCTACGCCCTACACCTTCCCCAACGGCTGGTCCACTGGCAACGGCGGCACCATCACCTTCGAGATGGAGTTCCGCAACCTGGGAATGTGCTACTACAAGACCGTTGACGGCAAGACCGGCATCGCAAACGTCAACATCGACGGCGAGGACGTGGCACAGGTAAACGGCGACTTTACAGGCGGCTGGGGCAACTACGGCACCAACGTAGAGGTGTACCGCTCCGACGAGACCGCCAAGCATACCGTCACCGTTACGGTAGAGCCCGGCGATCAGGACGACTTTGAAGTTCTGGCTTGGCTGATATCGTAAGAGAACGTTATTAGACAAAAATCGGCCTCACTCCGTAGGGAGTGAGGCCTTTTTGTTTATTAGCTTTGACTGTCGAGGAGGGCCTGCATCCGCTCCTCGGCTTTTATTTTGTTCACGAAGGTGAGGGAGGAATAGATCGAAAGCAGTCGCTGTTCGGAAGCGCTGAGCGCAGCTGTGGGAACGTTAAAGCCGAGTATCTGATCGACGCTGACCTTACAAACAGCCGCAGGGTCGATAATATAGTTTATCGGAGCCTTGACCTCTCCTGTCTCATAGCGGCTTATCTCCTGCTGAGAGATACCGAGCTGCTCGGCGAGCTCGGCCTGTGTCAGCTTGCCCTTCCGCACCTTTGCGATATTCGGATAAAGATAAAGGTGATTCTGCACAAAGCCGCCCCCTTCCATATATTACGCTTGCACTGATATTATTATACATCATATTTGTAGTATTGACAAACAACGAAAATGATGTTATAATTATTTGTCGATACACCACAAAAGGCGTATTTGTAGGACGGAATTTGGTTTTATATTTCTTTGCGCTTCGGTGGTATGATGGAGTAAATAAAGGAGGTAACAACATGGACGCAGTATACTGGATATTACTGATAGTGTGGGGGCTTGTGTGGGGAGCCTGTGCAAGGCAGTGTGTGCTTGACAAGGGCTATGAGGACGAGGGCGGAAAATATTTTGCCATAGGCTTCTTCCTCGGGCTGCTCGGCTTCATCCTTGCTTACGCCAAGCCGGATATGAAAAAGCAGTACATGGACCAGCAGTTCAAGGTGATGATGGAAAATCAGAACCGGATGATGAGCGGCCAGAGCGCGCCGCCCAGACAGGCAGCCGCAGAGGGAGGCTGGCGCTGCACCTGCGGAGAGATGAACAAGGACTACGAGGGCTCCTGCCACAACTGCTACAAAACAAGGGCAGAGGTCAAAATGGCCGAAAAAGCGAAAAAAGAGGCCAGAGAAGCCGAAAAGGCTGCTCCGCCTCAGACCCAGCAGGCCTCTGTCAGCGACCAGCTGCGGGACTTCAAGGCCATGCTCGACGAGGGTCTTATCACCGAAGAAGAATACAACGCAAAAAAGAAACAGCTACTTGGGCTCTAAACCTTCTGCTCGAGGACACAACAAAAAGCCCGTGGATATTTCCACGGGCTTTTGCTCGTTCTTTCTTTCAAGACACCGATGCTTCAAAGAAAACACGAGATATAACAAGAACAGACTATTGCCTGCCCCCGTTGTTTAATTGTAAATGCTGCGGCCCTCGGTGATGATCTTCATAAAAGCCTTGTTCTTTTCCAGAAGCTTGAAAACTATCACGCCAAGGATGGTAACGCAGACCAGCTCGCCCAGAGCAACATAGGCCGCGTTCACCCAGAAGGGCAGCCCCAGCACGAGCTTCAGCTCGGCCCCGACTATCAGCGCGTTGCTGACCACCGGGAAAAGGGACGACACCAGCAGGTTGGTCTTCTTTCTGCAAAGATACATCAGCACCGCGGCGATGACCGTTGCGGCCGTGCCAAAGAGCAGATCGACTGCTCCCAGCGAGCTGAAAATATTTGCAAGGAAGCACCCCAGCGTCATCGAAACGATGTAATCCTTGTTGTAGAAGCACAGAAGCATGAGCATCTCGGAAACCCGAAACTGTATCTGGCCGTAGGCGAAATTGCTGCACATTAACGTAAGTGCGACGTAAAGCGCGGTAACGACACCAACGGTCGTCACCCTTCGGGCGCTAAAGATCTCCATAAAGATCCCTCCTTGTTTTTATTAACGAGTGGTTTCCTGGGCTACACTCTATTATGTTTTATCTTGCCGTTTTACTGCGGGCCTTGGGGCGTCTGGGGATAGGTGGGCTGGCCCGAAGGATACATGGGCTGGCCCGGGAGCATCATGCACAGCTGGTTAGCCAGCTGCTCTGCGTTCTTCCTGTTCTGGCTGGAGGCGCCGAACTCCGTGCCAAGCTTGGGGGCGCTTACGATGGTAAGTCCCGTTCTGCTGTCCGGGAGCACTCCCAGATACACGGTTATGTTCTCGCCCCATGTCCAGAGGCTCATTCCCTTGGTCAGGTTTATAACGCCGTTGGCCGGGTCTGTATTGACCACCGAAAAGCCCGCCGCGGGGGCGCCTTGGAGCACCGCATTGAACACGGTGTTCACATCGCACCCGAACGCCAGGTCTATCCTGTAGGACTTGTCTCCAAAGAGAGCCATTTATCAGGCCTTGCCGACAGAGCCGAAGAGCTCCATCTTTTCCTTTACCTTGGCCTTGATGGCCTCGAAGCCGGGAGCCAGCAGCTTTCTGGGGTCGAAGCCCTTGCCGATCTGGTCCTTGCCTGCCTCAACATAGGCTCTTGTAGCATCTCTGAATACCAGCTGGCACTCGGTATTTACGTTTATCTTGCTTACGCCGAGGGAGATGGCCTTGGCGATCATATCATCGGGGATGCCTGTGCCGCCGTGGAGAACCAGAGGCATATCGCAGCCGTCAGCGACCAGCTGCTTCTTGATGGCGTCAAGAGTCTCAAAGCTGAGGCCCTCCCAGTTGTCGGGATATACGCCGTGGATATTGCCGATGCCGGCAGCAAGGAAGTCGATACCCAGCTGAGCGATAGTGGAGCACTCTACGGGGTCAGCGCACTCGCCCTTGCCGATAACGCCGTCCTCTTCGCCGCCGATGGCGCCTACCTCAGCCTCGATGGAAAGGCCAAGCTGATGTGCTGCATGAACGAGCTCGGTGGTCTTTGCAACGTTCTCCTCGAAGGGGAGGTGCGAGCCGTCGAACATGATCGAGGTGAAGCCTGCCTTGATGCACTTGTAGCAGCCCTCATAGGTGCCGTGGTCAAGGTGCAGTGCGATCGGAACGGTGATACCCAGAGACTTGTCCATAGCCTTTACCATAGCGGTGACTACCTCGAAGCCGCCCATATACTTGCCTGCGCCCTCGGAAACACCGATGATAGCGGGGCTCTGCTGCTCCTGAGCTGTGAGAAGGATAGCCTTTGTCCACTCAAGATTGTTGGTGTTGAAGTGGCCTACTGCATATCTGCCTTCCTTTGCCTTATCGAGCATATCCTTAGCTGTAACTAACATATAAAGACCTCCTAAAAATTATTTAAGATAGCGCTTGTTTAACAAGTTAATTATACTATTTTTGTATGATGATTGCAACCGACCCCGCCAAATTTTACTTCTTGGCTTATTTAATTTAACATTTTGTTAAAATAAGTTAGCCTCGGCTTACGGGGATAGGGGTGGGGCGCTGATCGCTGCTGTTTGGCTCCGGCTTTGGTGGCTGCCGGACGGAAAGCGCTCCGCGGGTGGCGTTAGGACTTCTGCTCCTCCGTAAGCGGACTGGGCCTCTGCTATCTCAGCAATTTTGCAGCTTTAAGTATTGCCAGCTGCGTCTTCGCATCGGGCAGCTCATTGTCGTAGACCATCTGCAAGGCCTGCTCAAAGGGCAGCTTGATGACGTCGATGAACTCGTCCATGTCCAAATGCTGCTCTCCAAATTTCAAGCCCCGTGCAAGATACATATGGATGATCTCCGTATCATAGGCCACCGTGGGGTAGAGGCAGCCAAGATATTCAAAGCTCTCGGGCTCGGCGCCGATCTCCTCCTTGAGCTCACGCAGGCCGCACTGGCGGTGGTCCTCGCCGTATTCAAGCTTACCCGCAGGTATCTCCGTCAGCACCCTGCGGAAGGGGTAGCGGAACTGCTTTACCATGTACACGTTGCCCTCGTCGTCCACGGGCACAACACACACGCCGCCCGGGTGCTTTATCAGCTCCCTAACGGCCTCCCTGCCGTCCTCAAGCTCCACCTCGTCAACAAAGAGCTTGACCACTATCCCGTCAAACCTCTGCTCGCTGGATAGGGTCCTTTCCTCCAGATGCTCCGCTGTCTGATGCATATTAAAAGCTCCCTTCAAAAATCATTATCAACTATCAATTATCATTTCTGCGCCCTGCGCTTTTTCAGCTTGTCAAGGTCGATATAGGCGTAGCCCACATAGCCCGCAAAGAGCAGCACGCCCGCAAGAGAGATGGCTCTGCCCGCCGCAAGGCCGGGGGTCTTGTAGTGGAAGCTGATGGTGCTGTCGCCCGCAGGCACCCGCACCGCCATAAAGCCGTAGTCCACACACTCAACGTCCACGGCCTCGCCGTTGACCTCGGCGGTCCAGCCGCTCTCGTAGGGCACGGAGAAGAACACCAGCATATCCTTTTCAAGCTTTATCTTGGCGTCGAAGCCGTAGCTGTCCTCCTTGAAGTAATAGCAGGAGTGGGCGCGCTTTTCCTCGCAGGCGCTGTCGTAGAGCTGCTTTGTTAGCTCCTGAGAGGTGTAGCTGCCCTTGCTTACGATGTCGTGATATTTCTTCGCCTGTTCCTCGTCCAGCACCAGCGCCTGCATAAGCAGGATGGTCTTGCCCACCTCGGAGGCATTCTTGATGTCTTTGTCGGTGACGAACTCATCGAAGGCAAAGCCCATCGGCACGAAGTTCTTGTTCTCAAAAATATTAAAGCCGTTCTGCATATCCACCCACTCGAAGTCGGACATATTTGTGATGGTCTTGTTGTGGGTTATCTTGGCCTTGCCCGCCAGCTGGTCGTCGTTGAGCTCACTGAAATAATACTTAACGGAGAACAGGCCCCGCAAGGGGTAAAGGTTGGTTTCCATTCGGGAGGCCACGTCGCGGGTCTGGCCGATCTCCTTGTAGAAGGTCATCAGCGACACGGGCACTACGCTCTGGAAGGCACGCATGGACTTGAGGCCCCAGTACATACACCAGTTGTCCACGTTCTTCGAGGTGTCGATGCGGTAGAAGGTGTTTTCCATCCCCGACATATCCCCGTCCAGCTTTGCCATGTCAAGGTTCTCGGAGCCGTTGATGCAGCGGTCGATGTAGTCGGGGTTCAGGTCGCCCTGCACAACGCCGTAGATCACCGACGAGGCCATGCAGATGACGCAGGCGGCTGTGGTCATGACGCAGAGCAGCCTCTTGCCTGCCTCTCTGTCCCATGCGATCTTATATACCGCAAAGAAGAGCATAACGTACATCACGGCGGTGACGAGGCCCTGAACGTAATAAAGCTCGGGGTACTGGGGCACAAGGCCGTAGAGGGTCTTGCCGTCCTGCTGCTTTGGCAGCAGACCTATGCCCACGAAGATGGCCGCGGCGGCGGCCGTTGGGATGAAGCCCTCTCTGAGCACCCTCGGGTCCTCGTCGATGACCTGTGCGGTCATGAGGCACATGATAAGGATGGGCATATAGAACCAGCGGGTGTAGTAGCTGCTGTTAAACATTATAAAGGCGGAATTGAGCACAGGCACGCAGGCCATAACTGTGCAGATGATCATCATCTTGTTCTGCCACTGCTTTTTGCGGGTCCTCATAAAGGCGATGACACCGCACATGGAGAACATTGGCAGATAGCCCGCCAGCGAGGCCCAGCGGCCCTTGTCGGCATCGAAGATATTGACTCTTGCGGGCATATCCGAGAGCATGAAGAAGGCCTGAAAGATGCGGGGGATGCGGACGTTCTCGGCATATACCACCATATCGAGGCCGTAGAGATACCGCGCAACGCGGGGGTTCGAGATGGTATCCAGCACCGCAGGCAGCAGCATGGCGCAGGCCAGCATCCCTCCCAGCACGCACTCGATGGCAAGGCGGCCGAAGATCTTGAAGTCCATTTTGAATTCCTTATCCGTGCAGCGGATAAAGAAATAGATCAGCATGAAGACGAACTCGCAGACCAGGAAGAAGTAGCTTATGACACCCAGCAGGCCGATCATCAGGGCCATGGGGCCCTTCTTGTTATCCTGAGTCACCAGCTCGAAGCTTAAAAGCAGCAGGGGGAAGAAGGCCGTTACATCGTGGAAGTGGTTGAAGAACACGTTATAGGTCTGGAAGCCCGAGAAGGCATAGAGCAGGCCGCAGACAAAGGCGGCCTCGGGGCTCTTGACGAACCTGCGGGCATAGGCATAGGCGGTGATGGCGGCGGTGGCGGTCTTCAGGGCCAGCAGCCAAGGCATAAGGTAGGCCACGGCCTTCAGGGGGAAGATGGTCGAGAGCCAGAAGAAGGGGCTGCCCAGCAGGTAGAAGGAATAGGAGCTTATGAAATTTGCTCCCAGATCGGTACCCCAGTCCCAGCCCAGGGAGCCGCTGCGCACGGCCTCGTTGGCATGGTAATAGAACATCATCTGCTGAGAATTGAAGTCGCCATAATAGAGGAAGATGCCCTTATTATAGATCATTGAGGGGAGGAAGCCCACCATCATGCCAAAAAAGGCGATGGCAAAGAGCTTTCCGTAGAGCTCTCCCCTTGGCAGGGAGATGCGTTTTAAAAAGCCTGGTTTTTCTATCATGATAAAGTCCTCATCGTGAAATGATTTTTGCAGCCAAGACTGCACCACCTTATATTGTATCATATTGTTCAAAAAAAGTAAAGGCTTTTACTTAATGTTTCACTGAAATCAATTTTCATGCTTGCTTATGCAATTTTGCTGCAGAGCGGCAAAATTGCGGGTGCCGAAAGAGGGTATTCCCCCGCCGCTGGCGGGGAATACCCTCTTTCGGCCTAATAAATACTTCGGGCAGAGCAAAGCCCCGAGGCGGTCGCGGGCCGCTTCGGGGCTTTTGTGTATTTCGGTCTGTCTTAGAATCTTGATGACCTTTTCTTGAGGACGATGAGGATAACGATGCTCAGGGCCGCGATGCCGAAGCCGATGAAGGGCATCCACTTCATAGAGCTATACTGCACCGCACTGAGGCACACGTCGGTGACTACCAGCTCTCTGTAATCCGCGTCGCTCATGCCAAGGGTGTTCTTGCAGTAGTCCTCGAGATAGCCCCTTACCTCGGAGTTCATGTCCGAGGCCTTTGCCGATACCTTCAAGCCATCGGGGGCGGGAACGGTGTAGGTGTCGTCCGTTATGTAAACAAAGCTCTTGTCGCAGTAGTCGTCGAACTCCTTCTGCCTATCCTTGTTGCCGACGCTGATGACAAAATAGCACTCGTCGTTGGTCACAAGGTAATAGGGGGTCTCGCTCTTGCTTACGGGGACAAAGCCGTAGGTGCGGGTGGTCTCCTCGGTGGCTATCTGGTCGATGACCAGAAACAGCTCGCCCTCTGCAAGGTCGCCGCTCTCGAACTCGGTCTGCTTCATGGCAGTGAGGTCACTGAAGTCGTCCTTGAAGATGCGTATAGAGTCTTTAAGGCCCACGGCCCCCATGACTATTCCGATGACCGCCAGCGCAATAAGCAGTACAGTTGATCTTTTCATATTCTTCCTTCTCCTTATATACTTGTTCTTTTCGGCCCAAGGCCGCCAATGGTTATTATATCACATCAATGCCCCCTTTGTCAAATGGGCGGTGCCCCGCCGGGGCAAGTCGCGTGAGCACTCGCAAGCTCGTTCACAATGGTGTAAGACGCGAGGGCTCCCTCGCGGTACGGCGGCGGGGATATTACTGACTGTTCCGCAGCTTTCGCAGGACCTTCACCATGGCAAGGGTGTCCAGCTCGCAGTATTTCAGAAGGTTGTCCCGCATCACCGCTATCTCCTCGGGAGTGTGGTTCGGCATATCCGCGAAGGCCGCCGAGGCCTCGCTGCCGTTGTGTACGCCATTAAGGTTATGATAGTCCAGCTCCGGGTCGTTTGGATAGAGGGCGGGCAGGACGTACTTGATGGAATATGACCCCTCCATGGCGGTGCTGTAGTAGTCCCGGTCCTTGAAGGGTATCATCAGGTCGTGCATATTATCGTGGATGTCCATGAGCTGCACCGCAAGGTCCGGGAAGGTCTCTGCCAGCCGCTTGATGACGGTCTTCTCAAAGCTCATGTTATAGGCCAGGGAGCAGACGCCCATGGGGATGTCCTGCACCAGCCGCTCTGCAAGGGCGCGGCGGGGGTCGGTGCCCTCCGTTGCAAGGAATTCCTTGTGATCCCAGCTCCCGTCCTCCTGCTCGATGTGCAGGGAATACTGGAAGGGTATCTGCTGGTAGGGGCTGACGCCGTCGAACTCGGGGACTGGCTGCTGGTAGGTCTCGAAGTCCAAATGATATACGGGGAAGGTCAGGGTGTCAAGGAACTGTGCTATCTTCTCTCTGTTTATCTCGTCGGGGCGGTTTTCGAGAGTGAACTCGATCTGCCGCCTGTGCTTGGGGTTGAGCTTTATCTTCTTGGCGTTTGCCAGCAGGTCCTCAAAGGAGATGATGCCGTTGTGATAGTGCTTATAGGCCGTTCGGGCCTGTATGCCCGCAAGGTCAAAAACATTATGCTCCGGCAGGTGTCTGCCGCAGTATTTCTTATAGGCGCACTCGTAGGGCTTTTCGCAGCAGAGGTCGATGTCACGCTCGGGCTCTGCTTCTGCGGAGACATAGCTCCTGATAGCTTTAATGTTTTCAGCCACCTTTGGCTGCATCTCGATTATCTTCTCGGTGCAGTCCTCGAGGGTGAAGAGGCCCTTCAGGTCCAGCTCTCCCCGCCGCACATAAAAGCCGTTGAGGTGCATATTATAGACGCTCTTCACCTTTACGCCGCACCCCGTCAGGACGTGATACTGGAAGGCCATATCCTCGACGTAGATATCCGTCAGGTGGGTGGAGCTTTTCACCTCCACGATGTCCCAGCCGTCGCCGTTCTTGTGGAGGATATCCACGGCGCAGTAGAGGCCGTCGGTCATAAAGGCCGCCTCGGCAATGTTCTGAGCGCCCGCGTTTATGTATTCCTGCGTTTTGGCGGTCATCTCGGTTTTATCATATGAGAAGCCCACCAGCTCATACTCCCCGAAGTAGCGCCGCGCCAGGTCGCCAACAAGATTGCCGTTTTCCATAACAGTCTCCGAAAGGACGTCCTCTGCCTCCTGTGGCTTGTAGTGGTCCAGCCAGAGTATCTTCGGGCACTGGATGCCCTTGCAGTATTTGGATTTGCTGAGGTCTGTGATAAGTGACATTTTCTGCTCCTTTTCTTGCTTCCGGTCGTTTATCCGTTATAATCGTAAAACAGTCGGTCCAGCAGGCCGTCAAGCTCCCGACGGTCCCCAAGGGCGGCCTTCAAAAAGGCTCCAAGGTTCCCCACCATGAGCTTCAGGTACAGCCAGTCTCCAAGGTCGTCGTATTTGCGGGTGGAGTTTATGAGGCAGTTCCTGCGGAGGGTGGTGTATTTCAGGCCCCGCTGCCTGCCGTAGCGCTTTAGCTTTTTGGCGGTGGCGGCGTCCTCCATGGCTTTAAGCTCCTCGAAGCCGCCCACGGCGCGGAAGGTCTCGGTCGCGGCCCAGAAGATGCCGCAGTAGAGCCCCGTTATCCCGAAGGACACCCGACACAGCAGGTCGTTGAGCCACAGGGGAAGGGAGTATCTTTCAAACCTGATAGGTGCGCCGCCGCCGATGTACCGCCCCGTGCCGAGGAGGGCTGCTATCTCTCGCAGAGTGCCCTTTGTCATGCGGTTATCGCAGTCGATGGTGGCGATGATCTCTCCCGAGGCGGCAGCGATGCCTGTGTTGCGGACCTTGGCGATGCACCTGTCCTCGTTGAAGAGCACCCGAGCTCCCGCCATCTTCGCCAGCTGGGCGGTGCGATCGGTGCAGCGGTTGCATACCACTATTATCTCTGTCTGCCCGCCGTAATAAGCGGCGGCCCTCTTAACTGAGGCTATGCACCTGCGGACATATCTCTCCTCGTTATGGGCGGGGATGACCACGGTAATGGAAGGCTTTTTCACTGCTTCACACCTCCGTATAAAATGTTAGAAGTGAGATGCAAGAAGTCAGACACGTTCCGCTCTGCGGAGCATTATTCTTGCTTCTTGCCTCTGATTTTCTTGCTTCTGTAAAGCATTGGCGTCGAGCGGATGCCGTCCTTTAGCTGCTCGGTGTCCGTGGGAACAAAGCCCAGATGCTTGTAGACCTCTACCGCATAGGGCGAGGAATTGACGGTGAACTCCCGCTTTTCATAGTCCTGCTTCATCCTCTCGAACAGCGCCCTGCCGATGCCTTGGCGGTGGTGGTCGGCCTTTACGAAGAAGCCGCCGATATGCTGACCTCGCATACAGATGGTGCCGACCAATCGGCCCTCGTCAAAGGCGCCGTAAAATTTCAGCATCCCTATCTTCTCCTTGTCGTCCAGAAGGGCGCGGAAGGTCCGCACCCCCTCCTCGGGATATACGGGCGCCTCAAACTGCAAAAACACCTCCCAGATCAGCTCCACGGCGGCCTCGACCTCGTCGGGAGAAAGGGGGCGGATAATGAGCTCGCTTCTGTTCATATGATGACCTCCCATAAAAATAGCTTTATCGGTATTGCCCAAAAGCGAAAAGTGAACAGTCAGGGCGCCCGCCCGCGGCGGACGCTGTAACTATTCACTGTCCGTTATTCGCTCTTCACTTTTCCAGCACGATGCGCCGCGTGTCGTCCTCGATGACAAGGGTGTCATCGACGTATTCCGCAGTGAAGCTGGCTGCGCCGTCGGTGATGGTCAGGGTGTCACCCTCGATGGTCCATTCGATGTCGTTCTCGATGCCGTAGTAGGACACGGCGCCCTTGCCGTCCTTCTCGATGAGAAGTATCATATAGTTTTTGATGGTCTTTCCCAGCTCTTCATCCTCGTTGTCGATGACCTGACCGTTCTGCTCCACGCTGCGGGTGTGCCAGGTGCCAAGGTAGGTGCTTCCGCAGCCCGCCAGCGCCATGCACATAACGGCGCAGAGGATGAATACCGCAAGCCTTTTCATTCAGCCACTTCCTTATTTTTTGTCCATGTACAGCAGCAAATCTCCGTCGCCGTATAGATCAAGCACCAGCTGACCGGAGACATAAAGGGCTTTAATGGTGTCGCCCTCAACGGTGAGCTCTGTATCGTATCCGTCTATCTTCCACGTCAGGTCATTTTCCTCGCCGTCGGTGATGGCCCTGCCCTTGCCGCCGCTCTGGATGTCAAGGGCCAGAACGTCCTTTATCATCTCGCCGTAGTCGGGGTCATCGGCGGTGTAGTATTCGCCGTCGGAGCTCATCGCCGAGCTCTTCCAGCTGCCTACAAGGTCGGCCTCGGTGGGCTTTGTGGCGTTGGCCGCAAGATCGGCATAGGTGTCTGCGCTGCCGCCTACTGTGGGCTGTCCCGGCACCTTGCTGGTCAGCTCGAATAAGATCTGCATCTCGTCGTCATAGAGCACAAGGGTGCCGTTGCTTTCGATGCAGCCGGTAACGATATCGTCATCGTCGCCGTCCAGCTCGGTAAGGGTCATGGTGTTGCCCGAGATCTGCCATAAGAAGTCCGCACGGTCGTCCAAAGCGACTGCCTCGAGGACGCCTGTTCCGTCCTCATAGAAATAGCTCCTCCACGCGCCCTCGGCCTCCTGCTCCTCGCTTGTGCCGCCGTCGTAGATGAAGATCATCTTGGTGGAGCTCCACTCACCGATCACGCTGTCCTTTGTGAGCGAGATGCCCTGAGGGGTCTCCACGGGCTTGGGGGCGTCGGGAGTGCTTTCGTCAGGCTTGCTCTCGTCGGGGGTGCTGATGTCGACGGGGGGGTTCTCGGGCTCGCTTTCGACGGGGATATCTGTGGGAGCCTGAGGCTCCTCGTCCTTGCTGTCGGAGTCATCATCATCCGCGGAGGGGTCCTCCTTGCTGTCGCTGTCAGAGCCCTCGTCAGCGGCAGAGGATGCGGAGGCCTTGGTCTTCTTCTCCTCGGAATCGTCGTCATCATCAGAGCTGCCGCAGCCCGTGAGGGCCAGACAGAGGGCCGCCCCGAAGGCCAGCAGTGCGTTTAGCTTTTTCATAAGATCATCCTTTCTCATAGCTTCGGTCTATCTGCTTTTACATTTGCCATTATTTCACAGCGCCTTATGGGCATAAAGCGCTATTGCTTTTCCATATAGAAATAAGTTCCCGTCTCGGGCTCAAAGAGCACCAGCTGCCCGTTTTGATAATAGCCAGTCAGGGGGCTGCCGTTCTCTGTTGCCTTGATGGTGGCAACGCCGCCGTTCAGGGACCAGGTCATGGCGACCGCTTCCTCCTCCAAGCCATAGGGGACGATCTTTCCCGTGCCGCCGCTCCATATCTCAAAGGTCAGCATCCCGTCTATCAGGAAGCCCGTGTCGGGGTCGTCTGCGCTGTAGTATTCGCCGTCCGAATAGAAGGCAACGCTCTTCCACCTGCCCACCAGAAGGCTTTCGGTAAGGGAGCCGCTGTCCGGGGGCGCTGTAGCTGCCGTGGTCTTTTTGGCGGTGGTGGTGGTGGTGGTCGTCGTGGTCTTTTTGGTAGTTGTCGTGGTGGTGGTCGTTGTTGTAGGTTTAGTTGTGGTCGTGGTAGTTGCAGCAGTTGTGGTGGTAGTCGTAGTTGTCGCGGGCGGGGGCGTTGTGGTGGCCTCCGTCAGGGCCGCAGAGGCTGTGGCGATGTCGCCGCTGCGTTCATTTTGAGTGACCTCGGCGGTATGCACGGCGCTGCTGCCCGAGGAGTCGTCGCCGCTGTCCCTGGTCAGGCCTTTCGTACCGAAGAACACACCCAGCCCGGCCGCCAGCAACGCCGCAGCGGCAATGACAGCTATCAGGGGCGCCTTGCTCTTTTTAGCAGGGGCAGGAGGCGGCGCTATCACGGGAGAGGGCTCGGCGGGGGCAGCGGGCGGTATGATAGGCTCCACCTCGACCCTTGGCAGGCCCGCCGACGTTCCCCTTATGGTCCCGAACTCGGGCTCGGGAGATTCGACTGAGGCTATCTGTGTCTCGCAACGCCAGCAGACGGTGTCATCCGCCCCAAGCTCGGCGCCGCATACCCCGCAGAGCTTGGGGACAGCCTTGGGCGCGGGGCTGCCGCACCTGCTGCAAAAGGCATTGCCGCCGACTATGGGCGCTCCGCAGTTTTCACAGTTCACAGTCTCTCCCCCTCCTCTGCTCTCAATAATCTGCAAAAGCAGGAACACCGAGAGGGCGCTCCTGCTTTGCATTGGTCGTATTTTATGCAGGCCCCAACGATTCTGTCAAGGGCCGTCACGAGCCGTCTGTTTTATTATTCGTCCTTCTCAAGGTATACCTTAACGCCCTCAGTGAGCTTGAGAACGAGCTGGTCGTCCTCGAGTGTAGCGTCTGCATCGTCGCCGTCGATGGTAAGAGTGATGGTGTCGCCGTCGGCCTCCCACTCCAGATCCTGATTCTCGCCCAAGGACTTAATAGAGCCTTCGCCGCCCTTTTCGATCTCAAGGACAATAAAATCCTTAATGGAATCGTCAGTTACCTTCTCGCCGTCCTCTTCAACAGCAACGGTCTTCCAGGTGCCAACGAACTTGCCGCTGCAGCCAACGAGCATGAGGCAGGCTGCTACTGCGCAGAGCGCAACGAGCATGATCTTCTTCATTTTCTTCATAGTACTTTTCCTCCTTGTTCTCGGTTCGGGCCTTGCCCGACGCTTCTATGAGTTGATTATACCATATGTTAACAAAAAAGTCAACCGATTGTTATAAAAATAACATATACTTCACAGTAAATCCAAGATGTTTGTAGATTTTATATTAAAAGCCCTTGCAATCGGTAACAAAATATGGTATTATTGTATTGGAGAAAAACGGCGGAAAAAGACATCCCCGCCGACAGGCGGAGAGGAAACTCAGAATCATTCATCAAAGGAGGTAATCCATATGATCTGTCCTAATTGCGGTGGAAATGTTTTGGACGGCGAGGTCTTCTGCGCATCCTGCGGCAGCAGAGTGCCGAAGCAGCCAACGGCCTATCCCGAAGGGACCATGTACGCAGGCGGCACGCCCCTGTACAGTGCTCCTCCCGTGCAGCCCACACAGCCCACACAGCCCCAGCAGCCATATCAGGCGCAGCCCCAGTACCAGCAGCCTCAGCCGCAGTATCAGCAGCCTCAGGCTCAGTACGCCCAGCCTCAATACACCCAGCCGCAGCCCCAGTACACCCAGCCCGGCTATACCGCCCCCGATTACAACACAGCTCCCCCAAAGAAGAGCAAGACGCCCATTATCGTGGTGCTGGTGATACTTGTGCTGGTGGGCGTTATCATCGGATTGGTGGTGCTTCTTGCAACGGGCGGCGGCGACGATGACGACAGCTCCAAGTCCAAGAAGAAGAATTCCTCCTCGGCGGTGGATGATAATGATGACGACGATGACGACGACAGCGACGAGGACGGCGGCGGAAAGACCCCTATAGTCACCGATGCCCCTATAGTTACCGAGGCTCCCAAGGACACCAAGGCCCCCGATCCCGCGCCTGCTCCCACAAGCAGCTTCGCGGGCAAGTGGCAGAGCGTGCTGTGGCTTTATGACGGCGACAGCTACTCCATCGACGACCCCATCTACGGCGAGATCGTCAGAGAGCTCATGGTAATGGACCTCTACGAGGACGGAACGGGCACCCTCACCTCCAGCGGCACCTCCAGCCCCTGCTCTTGGGAGGACTACGGCAGCGGCATAATCCTGCACGACGGCCCCGACGACTACACCACCCCCTACGAGGGCGGCTACCTTGTAATGTCCGTTGACGAGTCCATAATCTACTTCCAGAAGCAATAAAGCAATAGCTTGAAAGGAATGATAATGATGAATGAAGTGCTTGAATTTTTGAAGGCCTGCGGGACCTACTACCTGGCCACCAGCGAGAACGGCCAGCCGAGGGTGCGGCCCTTTGGCACCGCCCACGAGTTCGAGGGCAAGCTCTACTTCCAGACGGGCAAGAGCAAGAAGGTGGCCGACCAGCTGAAGGCCGAGCCCCGCGTGGAGCTCTGCGCCATGGCGCAGGACGGAAGATGGATAAGGGTCACCGGCGAGGCCGTGCTTGACGAGCGCATCGAGGCTCAGGAGAGTATGCTTGAGGACTACCCGAGCCTCAGGGCCATGTACGCCCCCGGGGACGGCAACACCGAGGTTTATTACCTGAAAAACGCAAGCGCTGTCATCAGCTCCTTCACGGCGCCGCCCGTTGAATACAAGCTCTGATGGGCGTTTTGATAGAGCCCGTTGCACACATTCTCACAGATTTTGATGAGAAATTCGGCATCCCGCGGCAGGCAGGGCGCGCGCCCTCGGCCGCGGGGCGCATTGTTTTCGAGCCCCGATACCGGGACCCAGACGCCCTGCGGGGCATCGAGGGGTTTTCTCATCTCTGGCTGATCTTTGATTTCTCCCTCGCTCACAGGGACCAGTGGTCGCCCACCGTGCGGCCGCCGCGCCTTGGGGGCAACGAGAGGATAGGGGTCTTTGCCAGCCGCTCGCCCTTCCGCCCCAACCCCTTGGGGCTCTCCTGCGTCAAGCTGGAGCGGGTGGAGCACACCGAGCGTGAGGGTGCTGTGCTGGTCGTTTCGGGCTGCGACCTGCTGAACGGCACACCGATCTTTGACATCAAGCCCTACATCCCCTTTGGAGACTGCCGACCCGAGGCCACGGGCGGCTATGCCGACGAGCATTTCTCTCACCGCCTTGAGGTGGTCTTTCCCGAGGAGCTGGCGGCCCTTGTCCCCGAAGAGAAGCTGCAGGCCCTTAAAGAATGTCTCTCTGACGACCCCCGCCCCTCCTACCAGCACGACCCCGAGCGGGTCTACGGTATGCGCTACGCGGGGCTGGACGTGAGATTCAGGGTAGAGGGCGAGCAGGCGATAGTGGTAGAGGTCAAGCGCTGAACACATCGGGCAGCCGAGAAAGGCGTGGCCTCACAGACAGCTATGAATAAAAAACGGCACCTTGCTTTCAAAAGAAGCAAGATGCCTTTTTTGTGTTGTTCTTCGGTTCAGGCCACCTCTAACGGGTCGGTCACGGCCTCACCTTCGGCAACGGTGAAGGGGTCGATATCAATGCAGTCCGCCGCGCATAACTGTTCCGTTCAAAATATCTATCCTGCTTTATACCCTTCGTATTCAACATGAAAATGCGGCGGATTGTGGTCAGAATAATACATAGTTACTCTCAACCCATAAAACAGGCTTATCTCTGGCACGCGGCAGCACTCCTTGCTTTCTCTGGATATATTATACCACAAAACCGCAAAACAGCCAACTGCCAAATGCGCGGAACGATCAGGGCAATACAGATCATTATGACCAAGGAGGGCTTAGTACAAATACCGCCAATTTTCTTTATCACACATCAAGCTTCGGCCCACGGTCACACTGCCGTCCCGCGAGGGAGCCCCCTCACACCACACCGTTGTAAACGAGCTTGCGAGTGTACACGCGACTTGCCCCGGCGGGGCACCGCCCGAGCTTGCGAGTGTACACGCGACTTGCCCCGGCGGGGCACCGCCCGAGCTTGCGAGTGCTCACGCGACTTCGGCCGTGCGCCGTTAGCACCGACCTTGACTTTTGGAGACGAATGTGGTATACTTTATTTGGACACAGATACCCGCTTTCTGAAAGGAAAATAAATGGAAACAAGAGTAGCTTTGATAGCTGTCATCATCGAGGACATAACCTCCTCCGAGGGCGTGAACGCCCTGCTGCACGAGTACGCAGGCTACATCATCGGGCGGATGGGGGTTCCCTATCACGCCAAGGGCATAAACATCATCAGCATTGCCATTGACGCCCCACAGGACAAGATAAATTCCCTTGCGGGCAGGATAGGCAGGCTGAGCGGCGTTACTGCCAAGACGGTGTATTCCTCCGTCTGAGGGCGCAGGCATTTTCGCAAGGCGCAGCCAAGCGCGAATGCACAACCGAATACTGACATCCACCCTGATGCCGAAACAAGCTTGAGGCAGAAGCAGCGATAAATTACAGGCCCGCTCGGCGGCGCCTGCTTTTGGCCTTGCTCTGCTTTGTTTAAACTGAGCGAGGCTTTTTTACGTCGCGTGACGCTCGCTTTTTTTACGTCGCGTGACGCTCGCAAGCTCGCTCACAGCTGTGTGATGTGAGGGGGCTCCCTCGCGTAACGGCGGCATTAAGAAAGATCGAGCAAGAGGCGGCGCCGTTACGGCACCGAGGCTGCGCCTTTCTAAGTTCTAACATCTAACTTCTAACACCGAGGTGATCTCTATGGGCGAGGTCGTTCGCTCCCTTATCCAAAAACTGAATACCTCCAAGTCTCTCTCCCGAGAGGAATGGGTCTCGGTCTTCTCCTCCTGGGACGAGGATGACCGCGCCTTCGCTGCCGAGCTGGCCCGCGCTATCAGCCTCTCCGTCTTCGGCAACAGGATCTTCATCCGCGGCATCGTGGAGTTCTCAAATGTCTGCAAAAACGACTGCCTCTACTGCGGCATCAGGCGCTCTAACAAAAATGTACAGCGCTACCGCCTCACCGACGACGAGATACTTGCCTGCTGCGACGAGGGCCGAGAGCTGGGCTTTCGCACCTTCGTTTTACAGAGCGGCGAGGATGGCGCCTATCCCCCGCAGCGCATGGCGGAGATCGTTCGGCGGATAAAGGCCGCCCACCCCGACTGCGCCATCACCCTCTCCATCGGCGAGCTGGAACGGGAGGACTACAGGCTGCTAAAGGAGGCAGGGGCAGACCGCTACCTCCTTCGGCACGAGACCGCCGACGAGCTCCACTACGGCAGGATGCATCCCCCCGAAATGTCCTGGGCCCACCGTATGCAGTGCCTTCGGGACCTGCGGGAGCTGGGCTATCAGGTGGGTGCGGGGATAATGGTAGGCTCCCCCTTCCAGACCCACGAGTGTCTGGCGGAGGATATGCTTTTCTTCGAGGAGTTCCGTCCGCACATGATAGGCATCGGGCCCTTCCTGCCCCACAAGGACACCCCCTTCGGCGGCGAGCCCAAGGGCTCCTACGAGCTGACGCTGTTCCTGCTGAGCCTTTGCAGGATAATGCTGCCCGAGGTGCTGCTGCCCGCCACCACGGCTCTGGGGACCATTCGGGCCAACGGCCGCGAGCAGGGCGTGCTGGCGGGGGCAAACGTAATAATGCCCAACCTCTCACCCACGGCGGTGAGGAAGAAATATATGCTCTACGACAACAAGATCTGCACGGGAGACGAGAGCGCGGAATGTCGGGGCTGCCTCGAGAGGCGGATGAACTTCATCGGCTACGAGATAAGCGCATCACGGGGGGATTCTCCAATGGAAGACTATCAACTTGCCCCGTAACGCACGGCCTCCTTTGAGGGCCACCGTTCCGCGAGGGAGCCCCCCTAACATTACAGAGTTGTAAGCTGGCTCTGCCAGCGGCACGCAACTTAAAAAAAGGATTGAGATATACATGATAAAGCTTGCGATATACGGAAAGGGAGGCATCGGGAAATCTACGGTGTCCTGCAATGTCTCGGCGGCGCTGGCGGCTAAGGGGCTAAAGGTAATGCAGATAGGCTGCGACCCCAAGGCCGACTCCACCGCCCTGCTCCACGGGGGCGAGAGGATACCCACGGTGCTGGAGACCCTGCGGGACAAGGGCCGCATCACCGCCCTTTCGGACGTGGTGTTCGAGAGCCCCTCGGGGGTGCTGTGCGTCGAGGCAGGCGGCCCCATCCCGGGGCTTGGCTGCGCGGGGCGGGGGATAATCAACGCCCTCGAGAGCCTTGAGCGCCTTGGGGCCTATGACGTCTACAGCCCTGACGTGCTGATCTATGACGTGCTGGGGGACGTGGTCTGCGGCGGCTTTTCCATGCCCATGCGCCGAGGCTACGCCGACAAGGTCTTTGTCGTCACCTCGGGAGAGAAGATGGCCCGCTACGCCGCCGCCAACATCTGCATGGCGGTGGAGAATTTCAGGGCGCGGGGCTACTCCTCTCTGGGCGGGCTGATACTGAACAGGCGCAACGTCGAGAACGAGGACGAGGCCGTGTCGGAGCTGGCGCGGGACTTTGATACCGAGATCATCGGCGCCATCGACCGCAGCATAGAGATATCCTCGGCGGATGACGCGGGGGAGGCAATAGTCAGCGCTTCGCCAAAGAGCCTGCCTGCGCGGCAGTTCACGGCTGTGGCGGAGCGGATGTATGAGATCTGCAAAGGAGAACAGGATGCTTAGACCCCTTGGAGAGGGCCCCGAGAGAGCCCTTATAAAGCCCCCCTCTATGCCTCTTGGCGAGGCCGAGGCGGGCAGCTTCTTCCCTCGGGGGCTGGAATACAACGCCCCTGCCCGAGGGGTGTGGAACATCGTGCACATGGGCCTGCTGATTCCCGAGGGGCATCAGGTATACGTCTGCGCCCAGGGCTGTCTGCGGGGCGTGACCCTGACGGTGGCCGAGACAGGAGACATGGACAGGCTCAGCTGGGTGTCCCTGTCGGAGGAGGATATGTTTGACGGGACGCTGGAAAGCGACGTCACCGACGGCGTCAGCGAGGTCATCGAAAAGCTTCCCCACAGGCCCCGGGCGGTGCTGATATTCCTTAGCTGTATGCACCTTTTCGCGGGGGCGGACTATGAGGTGATACTCTCGGAACTTCGGGAGCGCCACCCTGATATCGACTTTGTGGACTGCTACATGACCCCCACCATGCGGGAGACCTTCTCGCCGGTGGTGTGGCTGGTCAAGCGGATGTACTCCTTGGTGAGGCCCCTGCCTCTCGACCCCCGCTCGGTGAGCATCATCGGCTGCGACAGGCCCTTGGACGACGAAAGCGAGCTGATACAGATCATCCGCCAAAACGGCTTCACCCTGCGGGACCTTACCCGCTGCCGCAGCTACGACGAATTCATGGAGCTGGGGCAGAGCTTTCTGGACATCACCTGCCTTCCCACGGCGGTGCAGGGGGCAAGAGAGCTGGCAGAGCGAACGGGAGCCCGACATCTGCATCTGCCCCACTCCTTCCTGCCCGAGAACATAAGGCGGACGCTCGCGGAGCTCTGCGAGGCCCTGAAGGTACCGCTGCCCGACCTCTCGGAGAACGAGCGGGGGGCCGAGGAGGCCCTTGAACGGGCGGCTGCCCTTTTGGGAGACACCCCCATAGCCATCGACTACACGGCGGTGACGCGGCCCTTCGAGCTGGCGCTGCTGCTGATGAAGCGGGGCATGAACGTGCAGCACATCATCTGCGACGACCTTGGGGAGGACCGAGAAGCCTTCGAGGCCCTTCGGGCAGAGCGCCCTGACATTACCCTTTGGTCGGCGGACAATGTGAATATGCTCTGCACCGCCGACGAGCCCCACGGGAGGGTGCTGGCCATTGGCCAGAAGGCGGCGTGGTTCTTTGCAACCGACAATTTCGTTGACATCATCCAGAACGGCGACCTCACGGGCTTTGTGGGCCTTAGAAAGCTTGCGGGCCTCATCGAGGATGCCTTCACCACCCCCAAGGACAGGCGAACCGTCATCCAGCACAAGGGGTGGGGATGCAGCTGCTTGATACGCAATTAAAGTGCGGAGCAGAGGTCTTCGTCCCACTCGCGGAGCGCATTAAAAAACGCGCGCGGGGGCCTCGCGTCAGAGGCTTGTCGCGGACCCGCGAAACAGGCGCAGACTTAGTGTCTTACACACGGCGCAGCACAAGTGAAAGGGGAAGTCTCGTTCATGCTCTCTGCACCACCCCGCTGGAAGCGCAATGCTGCGCCGCAACGATGTGACCTCTTCCACAAAACAGGAACAGCGAAGCGCTTTCCGTCCGGAGGAGAAAAAGCCTCTGCAACTTTTTGACATTTCACCTCTAAAGGAGTTTGATCTTTACCTTGAAGAACGTTAGCCGAATACTTCCCTGCTATGCTGCGGATACCTCGGGGGTCTGCTCGGCGCTGTACGAGCTGGGGGGGATGACTGTCATCCATGACGCCTCGGGGTGCAATTCGACCTACACCACCCACGACGAGCCCCGCTGGTACGACAGGCGCTCTATGGTCTTTATCTCCGCCCTGACGGAGCTGGATGCCATCATGGGAAACGACGAGCAGCTGATACGGGACACCGCCGACGCCGCCGCAGACCTGCACCCGGAGTTCATCGCCCTCTGCGGCTCCCCTATGCCTATGATGACAGGGGTGGACTTCACCGCCATCGCCGCCGAGATCGAGGCCCGCTCGGGCATACGCACCTTCGGCCTGCATACCAACGGCACCCTGCCCTACATCAGCGGCGCCTCTCAGGCCTTCGAGGCCGTCGTGAAGGAATACGCCCGCAGCACAGGCAAAAGGACCCCGAGGAGCGTCAATATCCTTGGGGCCACGCCCCTTGACTTCGGCCTCTCAGGCACCGTTGAGAGCATAGGCGGGTGGCTTAGGGATAACGGCTTTGAGCCACTCTGCTGCCTTGCAATGGGCAGGACGCTCTCTGACCTGCGGCGGGCCGCCGAGGCGGAGGTGAACCTTGTGATCTCTCAGTCGGGGCTGGCGGCGGCCAAGTATATGCGCAGGTTTCTGGGCATCCCCTTTGTCTGCGGGGTGCCGATGGGCGAGAGGTACAAGAAGCTTCTGGCGGAGGCTCTTAGGCAGGCGGCAGCGGAAAACGCCGCAGGCCTTTCACCCGTTCCCCGCAGCAATGCCGAGAGCGACACCGTCATAATCGGCGAGACGGTGCAGGCCGAGGCCCTGGCGGCAGCCATCTTCTGCGACACAGGGCGCTCCCCGACGGTCATCGCGCCCCTCCCCTCGGAGACGGGCCAGCTGGCAGAGGGAGACCTTGACATCTTCGCCGAGGAGGACATCGAGGCGGCGCTGCGGGACCTCTCCCCCAAGACCGTCATCGCAGACCCCCTGTATAAATACGTCGTCCCCGAGGGGACGCGGCTGGCGCCCCTGCCCCACACGGCCTTCTCGGGCCGCAGCTACCTGCGGGACACGGCCGATCTTGTAAAACTCAGCATAAAGGAACTGATAGAATGATTAGTCTTGCTATATACGGAAAGGGCGGCATAGGAAAATCCACCTGCACCGCCAACCTTGCGGCGGCCTTTGCCACTCTGGGAAAAAAGGTGATACAGATAGGCTGCGACCCCAAGGCAGACTCCACCATGAACCTGCTGGGGGGCACCCCCGTGAAGCCCGTTATGGACTACCTGCGGGAGCGGGACGAGGAGCCCGAGACCCTTGAGGAGATATCCGAGCGGGGCTTCGGGGGCGTGCTGTGCATCGAGACAGGCGGCCCCACTCCGGGCCTCGGCTGCGCGGGAAGGGGCATAATAACCACCTTCTCCCTGCTGGAGGAGCTGGAGCTTTATGAGCGGGAGAAGCCCGACGTGGTGCTCTACGACGTGCTTGGGGACGTGGTCTGCGGGGGCTTTGCAGCGCCCATCCGCGAGGGCTACGCCTCAAAGGTGCTCATCGTCACCTCGGGAGAGAAGATGGCCCTTTACGCCGCCAACAACATCCAGAGGGCCGTGAAGAACTTTGAGGACCGCAGCTATGCCCGGGTGCGGGGACTGATAATGAACCGCCGAAACGTTGAGGGCGAGGAGGAAAAGGTACGCGCCTTTGCAGAGGGCGCGGGCCTCGAGATAGTCGCGGACATCCCAAGATCTCAGGACATCATCCGCTGCGAGGACAGGGGCATGACGGTGATCGAGGGCGCCCCCGACTGTGAGGCCGCCGAGTGCTTTCTTGCCCTTGCCAAAAAGCTTATCGAAGAGGACAGATGACATGAAGGAAGCGTTTTACATCACCGCACGCGATCTGGCGGCAGGGGGCTTTGAGAACACCCCCGAGGAGCTGCTCTCGGCCAAGCATCTGATCTACTCCTCTCCCGCCACACTGGACTTCAACTCCCCCGGCGCCAAGGGCTACGGGGTGAAGCGGGCGGGGCTGGCGGTGCCGGGCTCCGTGATGCTGCTTGTGGCCCCGGGCTGCTGCGGGCGCAACACCGCCCTGCTGAACGAGCTGGGCTACAGCGAGAGGTTCTTCTACCTGATGCTGGACGACACGGACATCGTCACGGGCCGCCACCTGACAAAGATACCCGAGGCCTGTCGGGAGCTGATGGGCGAGCTGGATGCGCCCCCCACGGCAATAATGATCTGCATAACCTGTGTTGACGCCCTGCTTGGCACGGACATGGAGCGGGTCTGCCGCCGATGCAGCGAGGCCTGCGGGGTGCCTGTGGTCCCCGCCTATATGTACGCCCTGACGAGAGAGAAGCGCCTGCCCCCCATGGCGGCGGTGCGCCAGTCGGTGTACTCTTTGCTCTCGCCCCAAAAGCGCCGCCCCGACGAGTGCGGGATAATGGGCTTCTTCTCGCCCCTTGACGACGACTGCGAGCTCTACTCCCTGCTGAAAAGCGCAGGGATAAAAAAGATACACGAGCTGGGCCGCTGCGAGACCTTTGAGGAATACGCGCAGCTCTCCCGCTCCAACTTCAACCTTGTGCTGAACGCCGAGGCGCGGTACGCCGCCCAAGACATTGAAAAGCGGCTGGGGATACCCTTCATCGAACTCTCGCGGATGTACCGCACGGATAAGATACACAACCAGTACCGCCTGCTGGGCCAGGCCATCGGGGCGGAGCTGGACGACAGCGAGGCAAGGGCGAGAGCCGAAGAGGCGATAGAGGCCTTCCGTGACCGCCACGGCTCCCTGCGCTTTGCGGTGGGCGAGTGCGTGAACGCCGACAGCTTTGAGCTGGCGCTGTCCCTTGTGAGCAGCGGCTTTAAGGTCAGCGAGATCTACGGCACGGTGGGCGAGCGGAACTTTGTCTACATCAAAAAGCTTGCTGCCCTTTCCCCCGAGACGAGGATATTTTCAAACCTATCTCCCTCGATGCTTTCCTACCGCCGCCTGACGGAGATAGACGCTGTCATCGGCGTAGACGCCCGCTACTACCACCCCGACCTCCCGGGGACGGACTTCAACTCCGAGCGCCAGCCCTTCGGCTACGAGGGAGTGGTGAAGCTGTTCGGCGAGCTGGAAGCGGCCTTGGGCAAATAACTATCAGCTTCTAAACTCTAACCTCTAAAGGAGACAACCATGAAAAAACTTCTCAAGCACCTCTCTCCCCTTGCGCCCGACGACTCGGGGGCCTGCTCTGTGCTCTACGAGCTGGAAGGGGTAGTGGTCATCTGCGACGCGGGCGGCTGCGCAGGCAATGTCTGCGGCTTTGACGAGCCCCGCTGGGCTACAAAAAGATCCGCCCTGTTCAGCGCCGGCCTCAGAGACATGGACGCTATACTGGGGCGGGACGACAGGCTGGTGAAAAAGCTCTCCCTCTGCTGCGAGCAGCTGGACTCCCCTGCCTTCACAGCCATCGTCGGGACCCCTGTGCCTGCGGTCATCGCCACGGACTACAAGGCTCTGGAAAGAATGAGCGAAAGGCGCACGGGCCTGCCCTGCATCGCCCTGCCCACCGACGGCACAGGCCTCTACGACAAGGGGGAGGAGATGGCCTACTACCGCGTTTTTGATATGTTCGCGAGAGAGAAAAGAGCAATAAAAAAAGGCCGCCTCGGAGTGATCGGGGCCACGCCTCTGAACACAGGGGAAACAGAGCACTCCCGCATCTTTGCAGCCCTGCAAGCACAGGGCTGGGAAGAGGTCGTGTGCTTCGGGCTTGGCTCGGGGCTGGAGGACATCGCAAACGCCTCCGACTGCGAGGAGCTGCTGGTGATAGCGCCCTCGGGGCTGAGGGCGGCGCGGCTGCTGCGGGAGCGCTTCGGGACGCCCTACAAAGCGGGCTGGCCCATGCTGCCAGAGCTTGACATCAGCGGCAAGCGGGTGCTTGCGGTGCACCAGCAGATGTGCGCGAACGCAGTCCGAGAGAAATTAGAGGCACAGGGCTGCGAGGTCACGGTCGCCAGCTGGTTCTCCATTGACAAGGAATTTGCCCGAGAGGGAGACACGCACATCACGGGCGAGGACGATTTTTCGGAGCTTATCTCCCGAGGGTTCGATGTTATCATAGCCGACAGCTTTTTCCGCCGCGCTGCGCAGGGATTCAAGGGAGAATGGATAGACCTGCCTCACTTTGGCGCAAGCGGTCGGTGCCCCGACGGAACGAAAAACAAATAAGCCCTGTCGAACAAACAAAGTGAAATCCCTCCTACACTGTCCGCATATTGGCCGGAATCCAAGGGGCGGCCTTAGCCCCTTGGCAGGGTTCTTAGGGGCAGAGCCCCTAAGTCGCGGACCCGCGAAACAGGCGCAGACCCCGTGCATTACACACGGCGCAGCACAAGTGAAAACGGGATCAGCTATCTCACGGACTGCTAAATCTCGTGCGGAAGCGCAGTGCTGCGCCGCAACGACGCCGCCCTTCCATAAAGCAGGAACAGCGAAGCGCTTTCCGTCCACAGGAGGAAACCACTACATCGAGGAATGAAAATGAAAACTACGAACATCCGCGTCTTCGGCATCGTGCAGGGGGTGGGGTTCAGGCCCTTTACCGCTGTGTGCGCCGAAAAGCACGGCATTACAGGCACCGTCGCCAATAAGGGCTCCTATGTGGATATCTTCGCCACAGGCGAGGAGCCGCAGCTTCGGGCCTTCGAGAATGAAATAAAAAACTCCCCTCCCGAGCGGGCCGTGGTGCTGGGGTGCGACTCCGCCGACTGCCCACTCATGCCATTTGAGGGCTTCAAAATAATCGAGAGCGAGAAGGAGTACGGGGATATCTTCGTCTCTCCCGATATCGCTACCTGCGACAGGTGCCGTGCCGAGCTCTTCGACAGCAGCGACCGCCGCTACCTGCACCCCTTCATAAACTGCACCCAATGCGGGCCGCGGCTGACTATACTGGACTCTATGCCCTACGACCGTGAGCGCACCTCCATGCGGGACTTTCCCATGTGCGGGCCCTGCGCCAAGGAATATCACGACCCCGCTACCCGCCGCTTTGACGCCCAGCCCGTGTGCTGTCCCGACTGCGGCCCCGAGGTCTACATCATCGGCAGCAGCCTGCGGGGCGGGGCGGCGATCACCGAGGTCCGCCGCCGCATCATGCAGGGCGGCATCGCGGCCGTAAAGGGCATCGGCGGCTTTCACCTCTGCTGCGACGCAAAAAGCCCCGAGGCCGTGGCAAGGCTTCGGCAGCTGAAGCAGCGGCCCATGAAGCCCTTTGCCCTTATGCTGCGGGACATGGAGGCCGTCAGGCGGGAGTGCGTCATCAAGCCCGGTCAGGAGGAATACCTCACGGGCTGGCAGAAGCCAATAATGCTGCTTGAAAAGCGGCCCGACTACACCCTTGCGGAGGAGATCGCCCCCGACAACCCGACCGTGGGCGTGATGCTGCCCTACGCGCCTGTGCAGATGCTGCTCTTTGACTACCCCGACGGGATAGAGATGACGGACTGCCTTGTGATGACCAGCGGAAACGCCCGAGGCGCCCCCATCTGCCGCAGCGACGAGGACGCGGTGAAGGAGATCGGCGGCTTCTGCGACATCATCCTTTCCCACGATCGGCGCATACTTATCCGCGCCGACGACAGCGTCTGCGACTGGCTTTTTGACAGGCCCTATATGATACGCCGCAGCCGCGGCTTTGCGCCCCTTCCCGTGATGCTGCGGGAGGAGCCGAGGCGTCAGGCCCTGGCCATCGGCGGCGAGCTCAAAAACAGCTTCTGCATCAGCAAGGGGCGGCTGCTCTACCCCTCGCCCTATGTTGGAGACATGGCAGACATCAGGACGGTGAACGCCCTTAAAGAATCCCTGCGGCGGCTCTGCGAGCTGCTGGAGGCGGAGCCCGAGGTCATCGTCTGCGATATGCACCCGAAATACAACACCGTACGGGCCGCCGAGGAGCTGGCGGAGGAGCTTGGTCTGCCCCTCATCAAGGTCCAACACCACTACGCCCACATCCTCTCCTGCATGGCCGAGAACGGCAGCAGCGGGCCGGTCATCGGCGTGAGCATGGACGGCACGGGCTACGGCACCGACGGCACCATCTGGGGCGGCGAGCTCATGCTCTGCGACACCCGAGGCTTCGAGCGTGTCGGGAGCATCAGGCCCTTCATCCAGACCGGGGGCGACCTCTCGGCGAGGGAGGGCTGGCGCATAGCCTCTGCCCTGCTGCGGGACAGCGAGGGCGAGGAGGCCGAGGGCCTTTGCGAAGCCCTTGACATCTGCTCGGCCGGGGAATTCCGTCTGCAAAGCAAAATGGCAGAGCGGGGGCTGAACTCCGTGGTCTCTACCAGCTGCGGGCGGGTCTTTGACGCGGTGTCGGCCATCCTCGGCATCAGGCGGAGCTCCACCTTTGAGGGCGAGGCCTCCACGGCGCTGATGTTCGAGGCAGAGCGCTACCTTGCGGCCCACGGCGAAGACACGGAGGCCCTTGGAGCGGAAGCGAGAGACAGAGACGGCTTCATCGAGCTTGACACCACCTCGCTGGCTGCCGCCATTGCGCGGAGGCGCCTTGCGGGAGAGGACAGACAGAGGCTTGCGTATCTATTCCACCGGGAGCTGGCGGGGATGATCGTCCTTGCCTGCGAGCAGCTGCGGAGGCGCAGCGGGCTTGGCACAGCGGCCCTGAGCGGCGGCGTTTTCCAGAACAGGCTGCTGACGCGGCTTTGCAGGGAGGGGCTTGAAGCGCGGGGCTTTGAGGTGCTGGTACACAGCCTCATCCCGCCGAACGACGGAGGGATAGCTCTGGGGCAGGCGCTATACGGTTCGTGCTAGCGCGCACGGCGCAAGTCGCGTGAGCACTCGCAAGCTCGTTTACAACAGTGAAGACCGCAAAGGCTCCCTCGCGATACGGCGGCACTCAGAAGGGGCGAGCGAACAAAGTGAAAAAGTCTGCCGAACTGTGGCAATATTGGCCGGAATCCAAGGGGCGGCCTTAGCCCCTTGGCGGATTCCAAAGGCATAGCCTTTGGTCGCGGACCCCGCGAAACACGCACAAAACTATCGGTCAACACGCGGCGCAGCACGATCAAACATGGGCGCACAAAACGAACAGCCCCCATCCATCTTTAAGTGGGGCGCTATGCTGCGCCGCAACGATGTCGCCTCTTCCACAAAGCAGGAACAGCGAAGCGCTTTCCGTCCGGAGGAGGAGATGGCTGCTGCCGGGGCCCCGCCGCCAATAGACGGTGGTGGAGGGGGTTTAGCCGGAGGAGTCATTCCTCGCTCCATAACATTATTGTGCATTGTTTGAAATAACTATCAACTAATATAAAAAACTAAAAACGGAGGTAATAAAAATGTGTGTAGGTTTATCTGCAAGAGTAGTAAGCGTTAAGGAGGGTACCGCCCTCATCGACGCAGGCGGCGCTAAGCGCGAGGTCAGCGCAGAGCTGCTGGAGGAGCTGGAGCCCGGCGATTATGTCATGGTCCATGCGGGCATGGCCATCGCCAAGATCACCGACAGCGACGAGAACGAGACCGACGAGATATTGGAGACGATAATATGAACGAAAGCATCAAGACCGCCCGTGAGATAGTAACGGGCTATAAGGGCCGCGACCTGCGCATAATGGAGGTCTGCGGCACACATACCCACGAGATCTTTCGCCTTGGCCTGCGCAAGCTGCTGCCCGAGAACGTGGAGCTCATCTCCGGCCCCGGCTGCCCTGTCTGCGTGACCCCCGTGGGCTTTATCGACGAGGCCATCTGGCTGGCCCTCGAGAAGGGCTGCACTATCACCACCTTCGGCGACCTCATCCGCGTGCCGGGCACGGAAATGAGCCTTGCGGGAGCCCGCGCAAAGGGCGCCGAGGTAAGGCCTGTATATTCCCCTCTGGATGCCGTGGAGCTTGCTAAGGACCAGCCCGAGAAGCAGGTGGTCTTCCTTGCCGTGGGCTTCGAGACCACGACCCCCTCGGCCTGTGTGGCTGTCCACCAGGCGCAGAAGCTGGGGCTCAAAAACTTCTCCATCCTTACCGCCAACAAGACCATGCCAAACGCCTACCACGCCCTGCTGCACAGCGCCGACGCCTTTCTGTATCCCGGCCACGTCAACGCCATCACGGGCAACGCCGTCTGCCGCAGACTCTGCGAGGAGGAGGGCGTTTCGGGCGTTGTGGCGGGCTTCACAGCCTCGGAGCTTTTGACGGCCCTGGCAGTGACCCTGACCCTTGCGGATAAGGGCGAGCCCTTCTTCCGCAACTGCTACCCGAGAGTCGTCCGCGAGGAGGGCAACCCCGCGGCACAGGCGCTGGTGGCAAAGACCATGCGCCCCTGCGACACCGAATGGCGGGGCCTTGGAGTCATCCCTCAGTCGGGGATGACGCTGAGAGAGGAATACGCGGAGTTCGATGCGCGGCTGAAATACGGGATGCCAAAGATCACGGGCCGCCCGAACCCTGCCTGCCGCTGCGGAGAGGTTCTCCAGGGCAAGTGCAAGCCCTCGGACTGCCCCGTGTTCGGAAAGGGCTGCACGCCCCAGCACCCCGTTGGGGCCTGCATGGTCTCCGACGAAGGCGCCTGCGCGGCGTATTATCAGTATTCGATATAAGAGCAGAGGTCAGGAGCGGGCCGCTTATGCTGCCTCCTCTCGCTGAATACAACATAAAGCCACCGTATCGCGAAGGAACCCCGGTACATCACATCGTTGTGAGGCGGCGTGCCGCCGTTCACGCGAATTGCGCGCCCGCGCCCGGGACGCGACTAAAAAAGGAGAAATATATATGTCAAACAATACCGTCACACTCGCCCACGGGGCGGGCGGAAAGCAAACCAATGAGCTTATCGACAGGGTCTTCAAGGCCCACTTTTCAAACCCGAAATTCACCGCCGACGACGCCGCAGTTTTTGAGGCCGAGGCAGGCCGCCTTGCAATGAGCACCGACGGCTTCATCGTCTCGCCCTTTGAATTCAACGGCGGGAATATTGGAAAGCTCTCGATCTGCGGAACAGTCAACGACCTCTCCTGCATGGGGGCAAGGCCGCTGTATCTGACCTGCGCCTTTGTGATCGAGGAGGGCTTCCCAATGGACAAGCTGGAGGAGATAGCCGCCGCCATGGAAAAGACCGCCGCCGAGGCGGGGGTTGCCATCGTTGCGGGAGACACAAAGGTCGCGGGCCGCGGTCAGGTGGACAAGATCTTTATCACCACCACGGGCGTTGGCAGGATAGTTGAGGGCGCCGAGACCTCGGGGGCCTTTGCGAAGCCCGGGGACGCGGTGATCGTTTCGGGAGACGTGGGACGCCACGGCTGCACCATACTTCTGGCGCGGGACGACTACGGCATCGAAGCTGACGTTGACAGCGACTGCGCACCGCTTTGGGGTGCTGTTGAGAGTATGCTGGAGGTCACGAAGGACATCCACGTTATACGGGACGCCACCCGCGGAGGTGTTGGAACAGTGCTTTACGAGATCGCGGGGCAGAGCGGCGTAGGGATAGAGCTGGAGTCGGCGAAGATACCTGTTGACCCGAGGGTCAAGGGTGTCTGCGGGATGCTGGGGCTGGAGCCCTTGTATCTTGCCTGTGAGGGACGGCTTGTGATAGTAGCGCCCTGGGAGCAGGCGGAGGCCATAGTTGAGAAGCTGCGGTGCGGGAAGTACACAGAGAACGCGGCGATCATCGGGCGGGTAACGGAAGAGAACGCGGGGAAGGTAGTAATGCTGACGGAGGTTGGCTCACAGACCCTGCTGCCACAGCCCGGCGGCGAGCTGCTGCCCCGCATATGCTGAGCCCTGTCAAGCAAAGAAGTGAAAAAAACAGCACACCGTCCGCATATTGGCCGGAATCCAAGGGGCGGCCTTAGCCCCTTGGCGGGTCCAGGGCAGCGCCCTGGTCGCGGACCCCGCGAAACACGCACCAAACTATCGTTAAACCGCGGCGCAGCACAACTAACAAGGGAGCACCTATCTCAGATTTAACCTCGACCCCTAAGTGGGGCGCAATGCTGCGCCGCAACGACTGGTCGGCCCGCTCCATCAGGAAAGAGCGAAGCGATTTTTCCGTGCGGCGAGCGGCAAGGCTTGTGCCTTGGGACCCCTCCGCCCTATCGGGCACCTCCCATGGTTGCTCTGCTGCCATTATTCAGGGGAGGCATATTGGCTGCTGCCTCTCAGTAGGTGTCGAACGAGCATTTTTGCCTCCCCTGAACAGCGGCAGCAAAGCAACCGCGGGAGGGGGACCGCCGCCGTTAGGCGGGGGTGGAGGGGTTTCGTGGCAGAAGCCTTTGTATCCTCCGGACGGAAAGCGCTTCGCTGTTCCTTCTTTGTGGAAGAGGCGGCATCGTTGCGGCGCAGCATTGCGCACCCAACGGGAGTGAGCGAGGCGCGGGCTTTCTGCTACCGCGTTTACTGGTGCTGCGCCGGGTGTAATGCACGAGATGTGCGCCTGTTTCGCGGGTCCGCGACAAGCCTCTAACGCGAGGCTTGAGCGCGCGTTTTTTAAAGCGCTCCGCGGATCGATTTAAAGCTTCTGCTCCTTCGCGAGGGAGCTTGCGAGAGCCCACACGACTTGCGTGATGCACGCTGTGCACCGTTAGCGTCTTTACTTTTTTCGTCTTGTGTGGTATAATTTACCTTAATATTTGATATTGTTCGGAAGGGGGGGATTTGATGAAACGGCTCGGGGCCTTTGCTTTGGCCTGCGCGTTGGCGCTGGTCGGCTGTGGGAACAGCGAAAGCTCTTCTTCCGCTGCGGGCGTTGACAGCTCCTCCGCCGAGACTTCTGTGGCTGTTTCAACTGCCCCTCCCTCCCAAACAGCGGAAGCCGCCGAGGAGCCGCAGGCACCAAAAGCACAGGTGCTGCTGTGGAGCCCGCCCGACCCCCGCGAGTGGCTGAGAGATGCTGTGGCGGCCCGTGATGAACAGTCGCCCCACACCGCCCCCGAGCCCTACGGCAGGGACATAAATGAACTTAAAGCTCAGCTGGAGGACATGATGAGCGACTGGTACGGCGAGTGGTCAGTCTACGTCAAGCACCTGCAAACGGGCGAGACCTTCTCTATCAACGAGCACTCCCTCTACGCCGCCAGCCTCATAAAAATGTACTGCATGGCCTGCATCTATCAGGAGATAGAAAATGGCACCATCTCCGAAAGCAGCGTCGAAAGCGAGCTCGAAAGCATGATAACCGTAAGCAGCGACGAGTGCTTCAACAGCCTTGCCAGACGGCTGGGCCTTGGCTACATAAACAGCTGGTGCGAGGAGCAGGGCTATCCCGCAACCTTCCAGTGCCACGGCCTCGGGAAGAACTACAACTCCTACGGCCTTGATATGTACATCAACGACATGAACCGAACCTCTGTGGAGGACTGCGGGCGGCTGCTGGAAAGCATCTACAAGGGAGAGTGCGTCTCCGAGAATGCCTCGGCCAAGATGCTCTCGCGGCTGCTGCGCCAGACCATCAACGGCAAGATACCGACCGGCCTGCCCGAGGGCACCAGAGTGGCCCACAAGACAGGCGACACCAACAACCACACCCACGACTGCGGGATAATCTACTCCGAGGGCGGCGACTATGTGCTTTGCATCATGGGGGCCACCCCCTCGAAGGGCTGGGACAACAGCAGCCGCCACCGCGAGATCTCCCGCGCGGTCTATGAATACTTTAATCCCACAGAGAACGAAGACGCTGAGGAGGCCTGACCATGACACGGACACAGCTTGCTATCGTGGCAAACATAATACTTATTATCCTTGAGATCATCGGGACGAGCATAAGCCTCTCAAACGGGGGCATTAAGAATTTCATCTGGTACACGGTGCTGAGCAATGTGCTGGCGCTGGCGGCCTCGGTGTGCTACACGATATCGGCGCTGGTCGGAAATGCCGCAGAGCCGCCCCAATGGGTGCTGCTGCTGAGATACGGCGCGGCGGTCTGCCTTTCCGTGACCTTCCTGATAGTTGTGACGGTGCTGGTGCCCATGGCGATGCCCAGCGGGACGGCGGCCAATGTGCTCTACAAGGGGCCGCAGATATATCACCACATCCTGTGCCCCCTGATCTCGGCGGCAAGCTTCGTGTTCCTTGAGCCCGCTCCCGAGGGCGGGATGAAGCTTGTGCTGATAGCGGCGGCGCCCACGCTGCTCTACGCGGTGGTGTTCGTGGTGCTGAATATTGCAAAGATAGTTCACGGGCCTTATCCCTTTTTGTACGTCTACGAGCAGCCCCTGTTCATGTCAGTGATGTGGTTCGTGGTGATAGTTGGGCTTTCGGCAGGGCTTGCCGCGGGGCTCATGAAGCTCAGCCAGCACTTTGGCTGAGGGGAGGTCAGACATGATAATAGACATTTCCCAAGAGGTCTTTTCCTGCCGCGTTTATCCCGGCGACCCCGCCCCCGAGCGGAGGGTATTTTCGAGCATAGCGGGCGGCGACGTTTGCAGCGTCACTGCCCTTTCCATGTGCGCCCACAACGGCACCCACGTTGACGCCCCCTGCCATTTTATCGAGGGCGGGGCGGCCATTGACCGGCTTGGGCTGGAGGTCTTTGTGGGCGAGTGCTTTCTTGCGCGGCACGAGGGGGACGTAGGTGCCGAGGACGCCCGAGAGATACTGCGTCGGGCCGCAGCTGCGGGGGCTCCCGATAGGATACTTATTGCAGGGAGGGCGGTAGTCACCGCCGAGGCTGCGAAGGTCTTCGCGGCGGCGGGGATAAAGCTCATCGGAAACGAGAGCCAGACCTTCGGCCCCGAGGACGCCCCGATGGAGGTTCATCTCATCCTGCTGGGGGCGGGGGTAGTGCTGCTTGAGGGCATCGTCCTTGAGGGCGTTGCCGAGGGGCGGTACTTTCTGAGCGCCGCGCCTTTGAACTTAGGCGGCAGCGACGGCGCTCCGTGCAGGGCGTTTTTGATCTCAAGAGCTTGAAGGAGCAGAAGCCCTAACACCACCCGCGGAGCGCTAAAAAAACGCGCGAGGGGGCCTCGCGTCAGAGGCTTGTCGCGGACCCGCGAAACAGGCGCAGACTTAGTGCGTTTCACACGGCGCAGCACCAGTGAAAGAGGGGAGAGAAAAGCCTGCACCTCGCTCACCCCTGCTGGGAGCGCTATGCTGCGCCGTAACGACGTCGCCTATCACACAAAGCAGGAACAGCGAAGCGAATTCCGTCCGGAGGACACAAAGGCTTCTGCCTCAAAACCCCTCCACCACCGCCTGTCGGCGGCGGTCCCCCTCCCGCGGTTGCTTTGCTGCCGCTGTTCAGGGGAGGCAAAAATGCTTGCCCAAGGCCAGTTGAGAAGCGAAACAAAACCCGCACAAGCCCTCTAAGTGCCACCGTATCGCGAGGGAGCCCCCTCACCTTACACCGTTGTAAACGAGCTTGCGAGTGCACACGCGACATTGCGTGCTACACGCCGTGTAGCTTGACATAAGGGCGGGTTTTGTGGTATAATAGTGTGAATACTCGTTTATTGTCGAATATCATTTTTTGTATAAAGGTAGTGCTTCTATGGAAAAGATCTATTCCCTCGGTATCGACGTCGGCTCAACTACTGTCAAGACCGTTATCCTCGAGGGGGACGCTATAATCTATAATAAGTATGAAAGACATTTCTCTCGGGTGAGAGAAACTGTCGCGGAGCAGCTGCGCCTTATCGGCGAAAAATACCCCGACGCTAAGTTCCGCATTGCCATCACAGGCTCTGCGGGCCTGGGCATAGCCGAGGCCTGCGGAATAACCTTCGTACAGGAGGTCTTCTCGGCCTTTACCGCCGTCAATAAAAGCTACCCCGACGCGGACGTGGTCGTGGAGCTGGGCGGCGAGGATGCTAAGATAATCTTCCTCACAGGCGGCGTCGAGCAGAGAATGAACGGCTCCTGCGCAGGCGGCACAGGCGCCTTCATCGACCAGATGGCAAGCCTGCTGGGCGTTACCGCCGACGAGCTCAACGCCCTCTCGCTCAAGGCAGAAAAGATCTACCCCATCGCCTCCCGCTGCGGCGTGTTTGCAAAAAGCGACATCCAGCCCCTGCTTAATCAGGGCGCCAAGAAAAGCGATATCGCCGCCTCTATCTTCCAGGCCGTTGTTGACCAGACTATCTCCGGACTGGCACAGGGCCGCAAGGTGGCGGGCAAGGTGCTGTTTTTGGGCGGGCCTCTGTCCTTCCTTTCGGGACTGCGCAAGGCCTTCGTTGACACCCTCCGCCTGGACGAAGAGCACGCCGTGTTCCCCGAGCTGGCGCCCTGCTTCATGGCCTACGGCTCGGCCCTGCACGCCCAGAAGATGGGCGACCTTATGACCATCGACGAGGCACTTGACAAGATAGTGAACTCCAAGACCTCCGACTCCATCGTTACGGGCAAGCCCCTCTTCAAGGACAGAGAGGACTACCGCGAGTTCGTCGAGAGGCACAAGCAGTCCGACCTGAAATACGAGGACATCAAGACCTACCGCGGCGACGCATACCTGGGAATTGATGCGGGCTCCACCACCACAAAGCTGGTGCTCATAACCCCCGAGGGCAGGCTGCTCTACCACTACTACGGCTCCAACAAGGGCCAGCCCCTTGACGTCATTGCCGCAAAGCTGGAGGAGATATACGACCTTGCCACCGACGGCCTGAACATCAAGGCCTCGGCTGTCACGGGCTACGGCGAGGACCTGATAAAGGCGGGCCTGGGCGTGGACTTCGGCATCGTTGAGACCGTCGCCCACTACAAGGCCGCAGCCTACTTCTGCCCCGACGTTGACTTCATCATCGACATCGGCGGACAGGACATAAAGTGCTTCAAGATCAAGAACAACGCCATCGACAGCATAATGCTCAACGAGGCCTGCTCCTCGGGCTGCGGGTCCTTCATACAGACCTTCGCTCAGGCAATGGGCTACGAGATAGCTGACTTTGCCAGACTGGGGCTCTTTGCAAAGGCCCCCGTGGAGCTGGGCTCCCGCTGCACTGTTTTCATGAATTCCTCGGTAAAGCAGGCACAGAAGGACGGCGCCTCTGTGGAGGACATCTCTGCGGGACTTTCGTCTTCTATCATAAAGAACGCCATCTACAAGGTAATCCGCGCAAAGAGCGTGGAGGAGCTTGGAAAGAATATTGTGGTGCAGGGCGGCACCTTCCTGAACGACGCCGTGCTGCGCAGCTTCGAGCTGGAGCTGGGCAGGAACGTTATACGTCCCGCCATTGCGGGGCTGATGGGCGCTCTGGGCTGTGCGCTGTTTGCCAAAGAGCGCTCGGCCTCCATGGCGACCTCTTCGGTGCTGACAAAGGAACAGCTGCAGGACTTCGCTTACAACTCCGTGGCCACTCAGTGCCGCGGCTGCACCGCCCACTGCAATCTTACCATAATCCGCTTCAACGACGGCCACCGCTTTGTCTCCGGCAACCGCTGCGAGCGGGGCGCGGGCATAAAGATCGACAACAAGGTGGAGAACCTTGTGGAGTTCAAGTACGAGACCATCCTCGCCTACGAGGAGAAAAAGCCCAAGGCCCCCAAGGCCAGGATCGGCATACCGCTGGCCCTGTCCTACTACGACCTTATGCCCTTCTTCCACACCCTGCTGACAGAGCTGGGGTTCGAGGTGGTGCTTTCTGAGCGCTCCACCCGCGACACCTACTACAAGGGCCAGCAGACCATCCCCTCGGACACTGTCTGCTATCCCGCAAAGATCTGCCACGGACACATACAGGCCCTGCTGGACAAGGGCGTGGACATGATATTCTATCCCTGCATGAGCTACAACATGGACGAGGGCGGCTCCGACAACCACTACAACTGCCCCGTTGTGGCCTATTATCCCGAGCTGCTGAAGGCCAATATCCCTGAGCTCAACGACCGGAACTTCATTGCCCCCTACCTGAACATCAACGTCAAGAAGCACGTTGCAAAGGTGGTGGCGGAGTGCTTCTCGCGCTACGGCATCAAGCCCAAGCAGGTGGCGGAGGTGCTGAACAAGGCCTACTCCGAGCAGGTGAGATACCGCCGCGAGATCGAGCGCAAGGCCCAAGAGATAATCCGCACGGCCCGCAGCCGCGGCCAGAAGACCATCGTTCTGGCGGGCAGGCCCTATCACATCGACCCCGAGATAAACCACGGCATCCACAAGCTTATAGCCTCCCTTGGCTTCGCGGTGGTCACCGAGGACAGCGTTTCCGACCTTGTTGACGTGCCGCCTCTGGACGTGCTGAACCAGTGGACCTATCACTCGCGCCTCTATCGGGCGGCGGAATATGTTTGCCGAAACGAGGACCTGCAGCTGGTGCAGCTGGTGTCCTTCGGCTGCGGCATCGACGCCGTCACCACCGACGAGGTGAGGGCGATACTGGAAGAGCGGGGCAAGCTCTACACCCAGCTTAAAATTGACGAGATCACCAATCTCGGCGCCGCAAAGATAAGGCTTCGCTCGCTGGCGGCGGCTCTCGAGGAAAAGGAGGAGAGAAAATGAGCAGGAAGAAAGACGAGCCCTTCAAGATCGCGGGCTCGGACAGAGTATACAAAACAATCTTCACCGAGGACATGAAGAAGGACTACACCATCCTTGTCCCCGATATGCTGCCAATACATTTCAAGCTTATCATCAAGGTATACGAGCACTTCGGCTACCACATGGAGCTTTTGCAGAACAACTCCCGAAACGTCATCGACGAGGGATTAAAAAACACCCACAACGACGCCTGCTACCCGGCGCTGCTGGTCATCGGCCAGTTCATCGACGCCCTTAACAGCGGCAAGTACGACGTTGACAAGGTGGCGCTCATCATGTCCCAGACGGGCGGCGGCTGCAGAGCCTCGAACTACATACACCTGATACGCAAGGCCATAGCGGCCCAGTACCCTCAGGTGCCTGTTATCTCCCTGAATTTCAGCGGGCTTGAAAAGAACCCCGCCTTCCCCATGACTCCTGCCATTGCCCTGAGGCTCATCTACGCCGTTATGTACGGCGATATGCTCATGCTGCTATACAACCAGTGCAAGCCCTACGAACTGCACGAGGGCCAGACCGACGAGCTGCTGGCCAGATGGCAGCACCGCCTTGGAAAGCTGATGGAGAAGAACGACTATCTTATGCCGAAGCCCATCTACAAGGCCATGCTGGCGGACTTTGCGGCCATCCCCCGCAGCAAGGAGAAGAAGCCCCGTGTGGGCATTGTGGGAGAGATATATGTAAAATACTCGCCCCTTGCAAACAACGACCTTAACAAGTTCCTGCTCTCCGAGGGCTGCGAGCCCAACGTTCCGGGACTCATGGACTTTGTGCTCTACTGCTGCTCCGACCTGCTCAACGACAAGGATCTTTACGGCACCAAGTCCCGAATGACAACGCTTTACCAGATCGGATACAAGGTGCTTTACAAGTTCCAGCGGGAGCAGATAAAGGTCATCAAGGACCACGGAGTTTTCCAGCCGCCCCACGATTTTGAGCACCTGCGCCGCTGTGCCGACAAGTACATGAATCAGGGCGTGAAGATGGGCGAGGGCTGGCTGATAACCGCCGAGATGGCGGCCCTTGCGGAGACCGGCACCAAGAACATAATCTGCACCCAGCCCTTCGGCTGCCTGCCCAACCACATCGTTGCCAAGGGCATGAGCCGCGTTATCAAGGAGGCATATCCCGACGCCAACATCGTGGCGATAGACTACGACCCCGGCGCCACGAAGGTCAATCAGGAGAACCGGATAAAGCTTATGCTTGCAAACGCAGTTCTTTAAGCGAAAAGATTCCCACCCCTTAGCGCAGGCGCAATAAAGAAGTTTTTATTCCGACACTTCTGCTGTATCACGGCAGAAGTGTCTTTGCGTTACTTAGTGCAGCGCCTGCTAAAAGAAAAAAGAAGAAAGAATAAATAAGAAATAATAATCAAGGTATCGCCTGCGGCGATATATTTTGAAATATGTCCGCAAAGCGGACACCTTGTTTATTCTTTATTCTTTATTATTTATTCTTTTAGCGGTGGCACATACAAAGCTGTAATTGTCAAATACTTCTTTATCGCCACCGCGCTTTTCGGGGTGGGGCTCTTTTCGCGTCTTGCCGCGCTGCTTCGCAGCGCCGCAGATGCTCAAAAAAAGAGGGCTCCCGCGGCGGGGAGCCCTCTTTTTTTGCTTATACCTTCAGCCAGGCGCAGGCGATATCCAGAGCCTCGTAGAGGCTGGACTTTTCGGCCATCTTTACGATCTGCTTGTTGGGGGGCAGGGTGAGGTCTGTTGCCATCTTCCTCATCCTTACCTTATTGGCCACCTCGATGCCGCCCTGCTGCTCTGTGCCAAGCACGGCGATCTCTACGATGAACTCGTCATACATATTCCCGAAATAGATCATGTTGCCCTTTCTTACAAGGGGCACGCCCTTGTAGGTGAAAAACGGTGATTTCTTTTCTGCCATTGTTATCCTCTCCTTATTCAGTATAGCCTTTTACTTCTTTTCCTTCCTCCAGCAGGCCCACGTTCTCGACGAAGCCGTCTACCCAGCGGGATTCGATCCTGTAGGAGGGCCTGTCGTTGAGCACCACCAGAGAGCGCCTTGCTGTCTCCTCGTTATACTCAAGCACGTCCTGCTCGCCGTCGGTGAGGTGGAGCTCCACCTTTAGCTGCTGCTTGGAGCCCTCGGGGATATCGTCAAAATAGATCTCGTCCGTGGGGCAGGAGAGCAGGTACTGGTACAAGCTCTTGAAGCTGTAGACGTCAATTTCCTCATTCCCAAGCCTAACGTTAGTTACCTGACCCTCGCTGTCGGTGATGACCTTGTACTCGTGGGTCTTGCCGTCGGGGGTGGTGACCTTCATGGTGTCGATGTTCTCTATCCTGTTGGTGGTCATCAGGGAGATGACGTCTCCGGGCATAAAGCTGGGATAGAGAAGGCTTGCGGCATCTATCTGCCAGATGCAGTCCTTGCCGTCAACGCCCGTGACGTAGCAATAATAGGCGGCGACCTGGTCGATCTCCTTGCCGTTCTCGTCGGTGGCGTAGATGTTGTTGCCTATTTTAAGCTCGTAGTCGTAGCCCTCGCCCTTGAAGGTGACGGTGCACTGGGGGTCGTCAAGGCCGTAGGTCTTGAAGTCCTCCTCGGTGGGGAAGATAAGCTCGCACCGAGCGGCGGTCAGGCCGTAGAGGCCGTGGGTTATCTTAGCCGAGACCGAGATGTTAAGATTTGCGTAGATGGGCTCGGTCATCACCTGAGCGGAGATAAGCGCCTCGTCCTCGGTGAGGTCCTGTGTGAAGGCCATCTCGTAGCCTAAGTCCTTTCTTTTCACCCTCAGCTCGCCGTAGGGGTCGGTGCCTGAGGTATCGGAGATGAGGAACTTGTTGACGAACTCCTCCTTGCGGTCGATTAGATTATTCAGCACGCTCTTGACCACCATGTAGACAGTGGTGCTGTCCTTCTCGCAAAAATAGCGATAGCGGTTCTTTGTGGCCACGTCGCCGATGAGGAAGGTGCGCTCGGTGCCGTCGGCAAAGCTTACGGTGAAGGTGGTGTCCGGGTCCGTAAGGCCGTATTTGCCAAGGTCCTCGGTGTTCTCCTCAACTGTTTTGTAGGTAGTCAGCTGGGAGAGGTCGGTGGCGATATCCGACTTATAGGACGCCACCTGATCCAGTCCCGTGAGCTCGACCACGTTCCACTCGCTCTTGCCCGAGGCGGGCCGCTCGAGGGTGTAGCCGCCGAACTGGTTATCCACCACCACCGAGATTATATCCGAGGCCTCCACGTTTATCAGCTGGGTGGGGTCCTCCTCGTCGTCGACCTTTTTGACCACTGCCGAGGAATCGTCCGCCGAGGAGGCGTCGTTCCCTCCGCCCGTTAGCTCGAGGAAGGCCAGCGTTCCGCCGAGGGCGGCGACAACGACGCCTCCGACGATTATTCCCTGTATCTTTCCGTTAATTGAAGATCACCTCATTTTCAGAAGTTAGATGTTAGAGGTTAGAGGTTAGAAAAGACTGACCTCTCACCTCTGATCTCTGATTTACCTGTTCTTTCTCCTGTACCAGATGATGCCGCCTGTAAGGAGCACCACTGCGGGGATGATGAGCATGAAGGTCCACTGGAGCACAGAGGTCTGCTTCTCAGTGAGAGAGTAGAGCTCGGCCTGAATGACAGTGGGCTCGATGGTTATGCCGGTGCTGGTCTTGCCCGTCAGGCCGTTGAGCAGGCTGAGCACATACTCGCGGTTGTTGAATCTGGCGTTTTGCAGGTAGGAGTCCGAAAGGGTCTCTACGGCGCCGTAGGCAATGATGTTGCTGTAGGTGCCGACGCCATCGGTGTCGAAGACGGCGCGGGAGGCCACGGCGGTATAGATCTGCTGGCCGCTGCTCAGCTTTTCTCCGGTATTCATATCGGCGGCATAGGCGCTGGTGTTGGAGGTCACATAGGCCTCGGTGCCGGTGTTGCCGCGCTCGTCAAACAGCAGCTTGATGGGTCTGGAGCCCAGATTCAGCAGCTTGGGGGAGTCGGTGGAGACGTCCTGTGTGAAATTCTCGGACACGTTTGCGGCGATGGAATTGAAGGGCATCTGGTAGTAGAAATTTGTATTCTGCTCGCAGATGACGGCCTCGTCGAACTGAAGGCCCCACTCGGCCAGCAGCTCATCCAGATTGGGGGTCTTGCCCTGCTGGATAGAGGCGCAGTAGAGCAGCTGCTTGCCCATCTTTCCGTCGTTTGTCAAAAAGTCCTCGACCTTCTGGACCTCCTCGGGCAGGTAGTCCTTGGTGGGGGCGGGGATGATGGCCAAGGCGGCCTCCTCGGGTATCTCCTCCTTGGTTATGTCGATGTCCTGCACGAAGTAGCCGTTAGCCTCCAGCAGGGTGTGGAGGTAGGCAAGGTCCGTGACCTCGGCGCAGCCTGTGAGGAACACGGCTGTTGTGGGATTGGGGTCGGCCACGGCCATAAAGGCCGAGACAAAGGCTTCGTCTGCGCGGGAGGCCTCGACGGCGCTGCCGTAGGTCCTAAGCACTCTCAGGGCGCCGTAGTCCTTGGCCAGCTGCTCGATGGTCATTCCGTAGTAGCTATTCAGGTTCTGCAAAAACTCGCTCTGGAACTCAACGAGGTCGGTAAGGACTATCTTTCTTGTGCGCTTGATGTCGCTGGTTGGGTTGGTCTCAACGATAATGTCGTAGGTAGTTGTGGTATCAACGCCGTAGTCCGCCACGATATCGGGGTTGGAGTCGATGGGCACGAAGCGGTAGGTTATGCGGCTGTTGTACTGGGAATATTTTTTCATTACCTCTACTGCCTGATTGGTATAGTCGCTGAGGTAGCAGAAGTCGTCCTCGTCGGCGAAGACGGTAATGAGCACATCGGTATTGATGGTCTTGACGTAGTCAATGGACTCCTCCGAGATGGAGAATTTCTTCTTGCTTGTCAGGTCGAAGGTGAGGGGGTAGCGCTCGAAGAGCACAGTGGCGATAACATTCACCAGCACCACCGCCGCGATGAACACGATGGTGAGCACAGTGGCGCTCATGCCGTGCTTTATCTGCCGAAGATTGGCCTTGGTCTTAGGCTTCTTCTTTTTCTCGGGCTCCTCCTCCTCGTATTCGTCATCCTCTTCATCCTGAGGCTCGGGGTCCTTTTTGGTGCCTGCCTTCTGGGTCTTCACCACGTCGCCCAGCAGCTCCTCGATGGGGGCGGATATCTTCTCGGCGGGAGGGGTCTGCTCTGCGGGCTCCTCGGTCTCGGGGGCTTCGGCCTCCTTGACTTCGGGCTCGGCGGCCTGCTGCTCCTCCTGCTTATCAATAGCCTCGGAGGGCTTAGGCTGCGGGTTCTGGTTTGCGGGCTGCTGCCTGCGGTTTTTCTTCTTTGCCAATTCTATCCCCTCCTTTTAAGCCCAGCGGCGTTTCTCGAGCACCCTGACCGTGAGGAACAGGAACACTACGGTAGCGCTGATGAAATATAGCACGTTTGAAAGGTCGAAGAGGCCGTAGGTAAAGCCCACATATCTCTCCCAGAAGGAGAGCTTTTCAAACACTGCGGGAATGATCTCGCCATTGACGGCGAAGACGCCAAGAACTATAGCGGCGATAAGGCCGATGATAAGGGCGGCGGTCTTTTTGCCCAGCATGAAGAAGGCAGCGGCGGTGAGGGCGATCACTATCGCCTCAACGATCACGGCCCTCCACACAGGCGAGAGGTCGGGCATGATATTCTCGATGAAATCGGTAGGCACCACGTCGCCCACGTTGGTCAGCAGGTAGAGCATTACCATGCCGATGAAGCTGACCACCGCCGAGACCACCTGATTCTCGGTGAGGGACGAGAAGAAGATGCCAACAGAAATGAAGGCAGAGCCCAGCAGCGCCAGCCCGATGATATTGCCTGTTATGACCATCCAGTCCGGGGTGGCAAAGGCGGCTATGACGATGGCATAGACAAGGGTGATAACGATGCCCAGCACATAGATCAGGAAGGCCGCGAGGAACTTGCCCGCGACGATTCCGCCGAGGCTGACGGGTGCCGTAAGCAGGCACTGGTCGGTCTTGTTTTTCTTTTCCTCAGAGAGGGTGCGCATGGTAAGGATAGGTATGAGCACGATGAGGATTATCATTATCTCCTGAAACATACCGTCCATAGAGGTGGTGCCGTAGATAAGGGACTGGCGGGAGAAGCTGAAGGCCGAGAAGGCGTAGAAGGCTGCAAGGAAGATATAGCCTATAGGGGATGTGAAATAAGAGAGGGTCTCTCTTCTGAACACTGCACCCATCAGTTATCACCTCCGTTTGTTTCAAGGCTCTCGCCCATAGTGAGCTTTAAGAAGATATCCTCCAGCGAGAGCTCGCTGGAGCGCATTTCAAGGATGGGGAAGCCTCTGTCGGCGCAGCGGTTGAAGATCTCGCGCCTAACGTCGGAGCCCTCCTTAGATTCTATCTTATAATCGAACACAGAGCTATCGTGGCGGGCGCCGATATTGACGGACTCCACATCTCGGATGCTTTCCAGCATTGCCGTTACCTTTTCCTTGCTGCCCTCGATGCGGACGGAGAGCTTATGGTCGGCGGAGAGGGTCTTTGAGAGGTTATCCTCGGTATCGTTTGCCACGAGCCTGCCCTCGCTGATGACGACTATCTTATCGCAGACGGCCTGCACCTCAGAGAGGATATGGGAGGAGAGGATGACCGTATGGTTCCTTCCCAGCTTTTTGATAAGGGTCCTGATCTCGATTATCTGCTTTGGGTCGAGGCCGACGGTAGGCTCGTCGAGGATGAGCACATTGGGGTTGCCCACCAGCGCCTGTGCGAGGCCAACTCTCTGCTTATAGCCCTTAGAGAGGTTCTTGATGACACGGTCATAGACGTGCTCTATTTTGACGAGGCTGCAAATATCCTTCAGGTGGGTATTCCTTGGCAGCTTACATTTTTTGATATCGTAGACAAATCTCAGATACTCCTTGACGGTCATATCGAGATACAGGGGTGGCTGCTCCGGCAGGTAGCCTATTTTCTGCTTTGCCTTGATAGGCTCCTCGAGGATATCTATCCCGTCGATGAGGGCGCGGCCGTCGGTGGCGGAGATATAGCCTGTAAGTATATTCATCGTTGTGGATTTCCCGGCGCCGTTTGGCCCCAGAAAGCCCAATATCTCGCCGTCCTCTGCCCGAAACGAGATATTGTCCACGGCGCGCTTATCGCCGTAGTGCTTGGACAGATTCTGTACTTCGATCATTTTTTACGATCAGTCCTTCCTTTTTATAGTGAGAGCGCTCTGCTCTCGCGCTATATGCCATTATATATTGTAGTTGGTTTTTGTGACAGGTATATGATAGTTTGGGCATAATTGGCAGGGGTACCCCCTCCACCACCCCTTTCAGGGGAGGCATATGTGGCCGCTGCCTCTCAGATGACCTTGGGTGAGCATTCTGCCTCCCCTGAAAGGGGAGGTGCCCGATAGGGCGGAGGGGTCCAGGTAGCCGCCAAGAGGCGGCGGGCTCCCAGCAGAAGCCTTTGCGTTCTTCGGACGGAATGCGCTTCGCTGTTCCTGCTTTATGTAAGAGGCGACATCTTTGCGGCGCAGCATGACGCTCCCAGCGGGGGTGGAGCGGTGCGCGGATTTTTTTGCTCCCGCTTTCACCGGTGCTGCGCCGGGTGTAAGGCACTAAGTCTGCGCCTGTTTCGCGGGTCCGCGACAAGCCTCTGACGCGAGGCCCCCGCGCGGGTTTTTTAAGCGCTCCGCGGGTGGTGTTAGGGCTTCTGCTCCTAATTATCAACTTCTATCGCCCAGCACGACCCTTCTGAGTGCCACCGTATCGCGAGGGAGCCCCCTCACACTTCACCGTTGTGAACGAGCTTGCGAGTGCTCTCGC
>JAFVAN010000004.1 GCA_017480485.1 Ruminococcus sp.
GCACCTTGGCGAAGAGGTCAACTATGTTGACGGCGACTTCCCCATCGGCAACAAGCTGAAGGCACTGGACGGCTACAACGACGGCACCTACATGGTAAAGGCTAAGCTGGACGACGACGGCAACCCCAAGCTCGACAAGGAAGGCAACGTTAAGTTTGAGGAAGACGTATACATGGTAGAGGACGACACCAAGATGGCTCCTCTGTACATGAAGCCCGATGGCTTTATCAAGTGGAGCGACGAGGCTTGGATGAGCTGGGGTTCTGACACTCAGACCCTTGAGTTCACCCTTACCAAGGACTGCGTAAACTTCATCCTTGATTCTATCGAGGCTGCCAAGGAAGCAGGCGAGGTTGACGAGAACGGCGTAAACGGTAACGACTACGGCGGGATCCTGTTCCAGTGCAGCGGTAACTTTGAGGTCAACAAGGTCACCATCGACTACGGCAACATCCTCATCAGCGACGATTATCAGGCTTGGGCTGAGGCTAATCCCGGCGCTGTTTGGGGCGAATAATCCCTAACAAATAGCAAAAGAGAGCGAGTGATCGCTCTCTTTTTTTGTGCCCGATTTTATGACAGCTCGAAGCTGGTGCCGTCGCCAAGCTCCAGACGCTTGAGCCTGCCGTCCTCGGCCTCGGCCTTGTAGGGGATGCCCCGCACCTTGCCCTCGGGCTCGCCGTTGATGGCGCCCTCCGCCGCCTCCGAAAACAGCAGAAGCATCCCGTGGGCGGGCAGCTCCGAGAGGGGGATGCTCTCGCTCTGGTCCCCAAGGGTCAGGGTGCAACTCTCGCCTATCAGGCTCACGCTGACCCCCGCCAGCCCCTCAGGGGCAGTGAAGGTGAAGTTATATGCGCCTGCGCCGTCCTCGGCCTCCGTACGCTCGATCTTTGCCGAGTAGTCATAGCCGTTCGAGGTTATCTCGGCGGTGCAGTCAAGCTCCCGCCCGATGGGCTCGGTCTTGTCCCCTGCGGCTCCGCAGCCCGAAAGCACAAGCGCCGCCGCGATGATTATAAGCTTTTTCATAGTACCTCCCAACAAAAAAGCCCCTCCCTCTGGAAGCAAGAATTCAGAGTCAAGAAGCAAGAAAAGGTGTCCGCAAAGCAGAGAGTCTTATATACGCGCTGAAAGCGCTCCTTTTCCTGCCCCTTGCTTCTGACGCTCTTGCATCTAGACAGGAGAGGCTTTGTCTACGAAATTATTCGTGCTCCATCTCGAAGAACGTTCTCGGGAAGCGGTCGATGATGTCGCTTGCAAGCACGCCTCGGGGGGACAGCTCTCGGCAGAGCTCCCGAGAGGAGGTGCCCATTATGTAGTCCGCGAGGATGCAGGCGCGGTCGGTGCTGATGCCCTGTGCCGTCAGGCCTCCGATGAGCCCCGCCAGCATATCTCCCGAGCCGCCCTTGGCCAAGGCCGAGCAGCCAAAATCCGTGAGCCAGCAAACGCCGTCCGCCACGGTGAGGGTCTGAGTGTTCTTGGCGTGGACGGTGACACCGTACTGCCCAGCGATCTCGCAGGCGTGTCCGAAGAAGTCCTGCATAACGCTCTGGGTGTCGGTGCCGCAGAGCCGCGCAAGCTCCGCAGGGTGAGGCGTGAGAACGATCTCTGTCTGTTTTTCCTTTAGTATATCTATATGCGAGGAAACACAGTTTATTCCGTCCGCGTCGATTATCAGCGGGGTGCGTGAGCGCCTGATTATCTCCTGCACCAGAGCCGTGGTACGCTCCGAAAAGCCAAGGCCGCAGCCGATGACAGCCGCTTGGCTCCGATCAATCTGGGCCATTACGGTGTCGATGCACTCCTCTGTGAAAAGGCCGTCCTCGCCAACAGGCAGGGGCGTGAAGGTGCACTCGGGCATTGCAGAGGCCATGGCGGGGATGGCGGCGCGCGAGGTGCAAAGGTTCACGATGCCAACCCCCGAACGCAGGGCAGACTTTGCGGCGATCATCGAGGCCCCGGGATAGAGGGCAGAGCCGCAGAGCAGCGTCACCCGCCCGAAGGTGCCCTTGTGGGTGTTCTCGGTTCGGTAGGGCAGCAGGCTGCGCACAAAGGCCTTGTCGGTGGTAAAGATCTTCTCCCGGCAATACTCGTCCACATAGTCACCGATGCCTATTTCGGCAACGATGACCTTGCCGCAGCGCTCCTTGGCGGGAGAGAGCAGCATACCCAGCTTGGGCTTGTGGAAGGTGAGCGTCTCGTCGGCCTCGAAGGCGTTGGGGCTTATGCGGCCGCTGAGGCTGTTGATGCCCGAGGGCACATCGCAGGCGATCTTGTAGGCGTCGCTGAGGGCGGCCCGCAGGAAGAGCTTCTGCACATCAGGGGAAAGCTCACCGCGGAAGCCGATGCCAAAAACGCAGTCCACGATGACCCCTGCCGAGGCAAAGACGCTGCCGTTGTCGGCGGCTTCGTCAAGGCTTATTATCTCGCACTTATCCTTAACAAGGGCATAGGCGGCTTTGGCCAAGTCGGTCTTGGGCTCGCCGCAGCGCACAAGGGTAACATGGGCCGCCGAGGGCAGCAGGTAATTTGCCGCCACATAGCCGTCGCCGCCGTTGTTCCCTATGCCGCAGATTATAACGATATTATCCTTCATAAGCTTGTGGGCAACGGTGAGCACGCGCCTTCCAAGGGCCTCTCCCGCAGTGTCCATAAGCTCCTTTATCGTAACGCCGTGGGCGGCTGCCGCCAGCTCCGCAGTTCTCATCTGCGGCGGCGTTACTACAAGCTTATCAAGCTCCATACATATTCCTCCTCTTGTTCATTGTGCATCGTACGCCACGCATATCGCCTCGGCCAGCTCTCGGGTGTGAGTGATGCTCACCGAGAAGCTCAGGCCCTCGGCGGCCTTTGCGGCCCTGCCGCAGAGGCGCAGATATGGGGCGCCCAGCTCATCCCGCAGCACCTCGACCTCGGTGAGGGAGAAGTCCCGAACCCCTGTGCCAAGGGCCTTGGAAAAGGCCTCCTTTGCCGCCCAGTTCCCTGCCAGCGACTCATAGCTTTTCTTTTCACACCAGAACAGCTGCTGCTCGGCGGCGGAATAGACCCTGTCCACAAAGCGCGGGTTCTCGCAGCCCCGTTTTACTCTGTCGATCTCCACAAGGTCGATGCCCGTTGTTATCCTTATACTCATAGCCCTTAAACCCGCATGGTCCGCGGCAGGGACTTCTTTATCAGGTCCAGCATCTCCTCGTTGGGGGTGAAGATTATCACGGTGTCCCCAAGGCTCTTGTGCTTTACCCTCAGGTAGTAATCCTGCTCCTCTGGGTCGTTGGCAGAGGCCACAACATAGGTGTCTGCGCCGTCTGTCTCGGCGTCCGAGGAATCGCTGACCTCGCCCAGAGCGGTGGCCTTTGACAGCTGCACCGTACAGAGCCTTTTGCGGGAGCGCTGGGCGATTATCTTGTCAACGTCCAGCTCGCCGTTGGTCAGGATGTATTCGTACTCGATGTACTGGGCGGTAACGAAATAATAGCCGCCGTAGAGGGACAGGGCCGCCAGCGCAATGCCGAACATCAGCAGCTGCGGTATCATCATGCTGAACAGGAACAGCGCCATCGCCAGCATCACCGCGATGAACACGATGAGTATCTTGCGGGTATTGTCATTCTTGCTCGTTTGTCTAATAACATTTTGCTCCTTGAACACGTCCATGGTAGGGTTCTCCTTTTCTTTGCTTGTATGCTGTGGATAGTTTTTTTGCGGAAAGGCTTCTCCGCATTGGGTATTCCCTCGCCGCCTGCGGCGGCTCGGGGAAGAGCGGAAAAAGATATTCTCCCCCTTCGGGGGAGATACCATTTTTCCGCCGGATCTTAATATCAGCTTACTCCGCGCCGACGGTGGCGGCAATGACGTCATAGAGCTGACTTCCCTGCTCGTTGATGTCGGCGTTGTTGTAGATCACATTTCCCGAAAGCTCCTCGAAGGCGGAGACGATGCTGTCGTTTTCCAGCAGCGGCGCGATGGAGGTCATGCGGGGCTCACGGACAAGCTTTGTGTGGGCATCGAACTGTATGCCCGCCAGCATATCGTTGGCCTCCAGCACCTCCTGAGCGGAGCGGCTGAGAGGTATGCCCTTTTCGAGGCCCTGCTTCTGGGCCATCTCTTCGCTGTTGAGCAGGAAGTTTACAAGCTCGGCGGCCTCGGCGGGGTGCTGGGTGTCCTTGCGTATGCAGTAGAGGCTGGTGGGCTTGGCGTACCAGCCAAAGACCTGCGCCCCATCGGCACAGAGGAAATCTCCTATTGCAACCTCCACGCCGCTGTCCAGCAGAGGCGTGCAGTAATAGGCGGCATCGGATATCCACATCACCATGCCCGCAGACTTTAGGTCGGCGAAGTCGTTCTTGCCGATCTCGGCGATGGGCACGGCAACCTTGCGCCGCAGCAGCTCGCAGTAAAAGTCCAGCATATCCGTTACCTGCTGGCGGTCGAAGCCCAGCCTGTTGTCGTCGTCAAGGATGCGCTTGCCAAGCTTCTGCTCCTCGTAGGCCACTGCCATGAGCCAGGCGGACTTTCGGGTTATTGTCAGAGGGTACATCCCGTCGGGGCTCATGACCTCGGCGGCCTCGAAAAGGTCGTCCCAGTCCGAGGGGATGTCAAGGCCGTAGCTGTTGTAGATGTCCTTATTGTAGAAAAAGATCTGTGTGTTGAGGGCCGTAGAGATGCCGTTCAGCTTGCCGTTCACGGTGCCGTAGGACAGGTCCTCCTTGGAGAAATTATCGAGCTTTATCTGATCCGACAGCTCGTACATATCGTAGAAGCCCTCGCCATCGGGGGAGAAGACCTCCAGCCAGTCGTAGTTTATCAGCATAACGTCGCAGTTATTGCCCGCAGCGTAATCTATGGCGATACGCCTGCGGTAGCCGTCAAACTCGCTATACCGCGCAACGACGTCGATCTCGGGGTGCTGCTTTGCAAAGTCTGCCAGTGCGTCCACAGTGTAGCTGTGGCGCACGTCCTTGCCCCACCAAGAGAAGCTTATGCGGGTGGTCCTTGAAACGCTGCCTTTAAGGGAGGACTCGAAGGAGCAGGAGCTCAGGCCCAGCACCGCGGCAGTTAGGAGGGGGATAAGCTTTTTCATTCTCTTGCTCAATGCTTTCCCTCCGTTCCGTCAGCGGGCTTGTAGAAGACGCATACGCTCTTCTCCTCGGCAAGGGAGAGCGCCAGCGCTTCGGACGCCGCAAAGTCGAGCTCGTCAAAGGTGCTGCCGTCGTCGGGATAGATGCAGACGCCCATTCCGATGCCGAGCCTTGTGCCCTCTTCGCCGCCCACCGTTAGCTCGCTCAGCTGCTCGCAGAGCTTTGTCAGCTGGCTTTTAAGCTCGTCGTGGGCCTTGAAGATATCGTAATCCGAATAATCGGCAAAGATCATGAACTCGGCCTTGTCGTTAAGGCCTGCAACCGTGTCGTTGTCAAAATATCCCTTGATGAGCTCCGCGATGTTCTTCATGACGGTATCCGCGAACTCGTCGCCCAGCCTGCTGCGGATGAGCTCGTAGTCCTTTATCTTCACCAATGCGTAGGCCCAGGTGCTGCCCACCAGAGTGGTCTCCATCACGTCAGAGATACGCTCCTCGCAGTAATAGCCGCTCATCAGGCCCGTGAGCTGGTCGGTGGCGTTCCGTGCCAGAGCAGGCGAATGTCCCGAGTACAGATAGACCGAGGAAACGATGATGCCGCCCACGATGAACACAAACAGCATCGAAACAAAGGTTATCAGCGCAAAGTTCACGGTGCGCATCCTGCCGGCGTCAGCGGCGTCCCCGTGGAGGATAACGGCGTAGACGTTCCAGCCGTTATCGGCGGTCATCATGCAGGCCGAGCGCTTGCTGCTGCAAACGGCAGAGCCGGAGTCTCTGAGCCCCTCGGTAACGGACGAGGGGATAGGGCCGCCCACCTCGGCCTCGCCGAACTCGGGCGAAAAGATCACCCGTCCTTTGCTGTCGGTGACGTAAACTGCCAGCTCGGCAGCGCCGTTCATCTTTTCAAAAACGCTGCCAAGGCTGGTGGTATAAAAGCCGCTAATAAAAAGGGCGTTGTCGTTTATTTTCTTGATATAGCAGGCGCGGGGCAGAGTGCTGTCGGGGAAAACGACCCAGGTGCTGTCCCTGCCGTCCAGAAGATCTATGCCGTTTTGGAAGCCCTCGGTCCCAAGGCTGTCCCGCAAACCGTCGGAGACCAGACCCGCAGTCATTCCGTTTGAATAGAGCACGCCGCAGTCGCTGTATTCCAGCAGGTAGGCCGTAAGGCTCAAGCTGTCGGTTATGCGGGCCAGCATATCAAGCTCCGCGGGGGTGGGCTCACTGTTCTTGGGATAAAAGGCCTCTGCCCCCGGCTCGGAATAGAGCACCGAGGCTGCGCCCTCGAAGCCGTCGCAGTAGTTCTCGATGTTCCTCACCGACTGCCTGGCGGCCCCTGTTGTATAGCTCAGAGACTGGTTATTCAGGGCGCTGTTATTTGCCCGCAGGAAAAACATCGCCACGAGCCCGAAGACAACTATCCCCAGAATGGTATACATAAACACGAGTATATTTCTCATCGAGAGCATCCGCTTGAAGAGATTTTGTCCGTTCACGCCGCCCACCGTCCTTTCATTATACTCCAATTTATATAATACCATTTTTTATTAGATAAATCAAGCCTTTTTTGGTTTTAATTCTTGGTATAAAATAGGAATGGCGGAGGGAATCCCTGCGGGGCTTGTGGCACGTCCTTGGATTTATGTTAAGCCCAACATCGGCGGTCGCCCTGTTTGCGTGCCACTGCTCACGCGACTTGCGTGGTACACGCTGTGTACCACTTATTCATAAAAAAACGTTGAAATGTCTGAAAAACTGTGGTATAATATTTAAGAATTCCATCAAAGCGCAAAGGAGGCACCTTAAATGCCTATCAAAATTCCCGATAACCTGCCGGCGTTTTCAACGCTGGAAAAGGAAAATATCTTCGTTATACCTACCGAGCGGGCGGACCATCAGGACATCCGCGCCCTGAAGATCGCCATTGTCAACCTGATGCCCGATAAGATAACCACCGAGACCCAGCTGCTGCGGCTGCTCTCCAACACTCCCCTCCACGTCGACATCGATCTGGTGCAGATGAACCACGTTTCAAAAAACACCCCTCAGGAGCATATGCTCAAATTCTATAAGTCCTTCGACGAGATAAGGGAGAACCGCTATGACGGCCTCATCGTGACAGGCGCCCCCGTCGAGAACCTTGAATTCGAGGACGTGGATTACTGGGAGGAGCTCTGCGAGGTATTCGAGTGGTCCAAGACCAACGTCTACTCCACCATCCACATCTGCTGGGGAGCGCAGGCGGGGCTCTACTACCACTACGGAATCCCGAAATATCCCCTGAAGGAGAAAATGTTCGGTAACTTCAAGCACCATATAACCTATCCCAGAAGCTCGCTGCTGCGGGGCTTCGGCGATGTCTTCCATTGCCCCCACTCCCGCCACACAGAGGTGCGCCGCTCGGATATCGACCAGCGCCCCGGGCTTGTGGTGGTTGCCGAGAGCTACGAGGCAGGCGTCCACGTCATCTCTGACCGTGAGGAGCGGCAGTTCTTTATCCTTGGCCACTGGGAGTACGACCGCGAGACCCTCTCCAAGGAATACTTCCGCGACAAGGCAAAGGGGCTGGATATAAAGATACCCTACAGCTACTTCCCCGGCGACGACCCAGCCGAAAAGCCCATCTTCAACTGGAGCTGCTCAGCAAACCTGATGTACGCCAACTGGCTCAACTACTGCGTATACCAGAAGACCCCCTACGACCTGGGCGAGCTTGTGCCGCTTACGGTGCACGTTTGAGGACGGGTGATATGACAAACAAAAAGCTCCCCCGCGGGGGAGCTTTTTTATTGCTTAAAAATATTTTATCCTACCCTGTCCTGCTTCTCCTTGGCAAGCTTGGAGGCGGGCAGGCGGGTTATAACGGGCTCGGCCTCGCCGCGGACGGCCTCGGGGGTGATGGTTATCCCGACGATGGAGGGGTCGGAGGGAGCCTCGAACATAAGCTTGGTCAGCAGTCTCTCGACGATGGAGCGCAGGCCGCGAGCGCCGGTTTTCTGGGCGATGGTGAGCCTTGCGATCTCCTCCTTGGCCTCGTCGGTGACGGTGAAGTCGATCTCGTCCAGGCGGAACAGCTTGGTGTACTGCCTGATAAGGGAGTTCTTGGGCTCGGTGAGGATGCGGCAGAGCGCAGCCTCGTCAAGCTCCTCCATAACTGTGATGACGGGCAGACGGCCCACAAGCTCGGGCACAAGGCCAAACTTCACAAGGTCCTGAGGCAGCACCTTCTTCATAACGTTGATGTCCTCGTCCTTGTTCTTGATGTTGCCGCCGAAGCCCATGGAGCTGGAGTCCGTGCGCTTTTTGATGGTGTTCTCAAGACCCTCGAAGGCGCCGCCGCAGATGAAGAGGATGTTCTTGGTGTCGATCTGGATGAACTCCTGATGGGGGTGCTTTCTGCCGCCCTGAGGAGGAACGTTGGAGACAGTTCCCTCGATAATTTTCAGCAGGGCCTGCTGAACGCCCTCGCCGCTGACGTCGCGGGTGATGGAGGTGTTCTCGCTCTTTCGGGCGATCTTGTCGATCTCGTCGATATAGATAATGCCCTTCGAGGCGGCCTCAACGTCGTAGTCGGCGGCCTGAATGAGCCTTGTCAGCACGTTCTCAACGTCGTCGCCCACATAGCCCGCCTCGGTGAGGGTGGTGGCGTCGGCAATGGCGAAGGGAACGTTAAGAAGCCTTGCAAGGGTCTGGGCCAGCAGGGTCTTGCCCGTGCCTGTGGGTCCCAGCAGCAGCACGTTGCTCTTCTGTATCTCAACGTCGTCCGTGTCCTCCAGAGAGAGTATGCGTTTGTAGTGGTTGTAAACGGCCACGGAGAGGGTCACCTTGGCCTCCTCCTGCCCGATGACGTACTCGTCCAGCACGGCCTTTATCTCTGCGGGCTTTTTGAGGTCAACGGTGGGGGCCTTGGGCTCCTCGGGCCTTAGGCGCAGATCTGCGGGGGTGGCAAGGCCCTGATCGCGAAGGATGTCGTAGCAGTAGGTCACGCACTCGTCGCAGATATTGTTGGTGCCGGCGGTGAACATATTCTTCACCTTCATCTCGCTCTTTCCGCAGAAATTGCAGCGCTTGTAAACATCGTTTGCCATAAGCGTTTTCCTTTCTTTAAGTCAGGACTACGGAAATCAATTTCCGAGAAGTCAGAGGTGAGAGGTTAGAGGTTAGATGTGGTGCGCCTGTCGGCGTTGATTTTAAATTTCTGTCCGCTTTGCGGACACCTTTTCTAACCTCTAACATCTAATTTCTAACATCTCGGGAATTATTTTGTAAAAATAATTCCCGCGGTCAGGACTGTTATCTGTGCTCTATCACTCTGTCAACGAGGCCGTATTCAAGGGCCTCCTGAGCCGAAAGGTAGTTGTCTCTCTCGGTATCGGCCGTGATCTGCTCGATGCTCTTGCCTGTGTTGGCGGCAAGGATGCGGTTCATCTTCTCGCGGGTCTTTACAAGGTGGTCGGAGTGTATCTTGATGTCGGTGCACTGGCCCGAGAGCCCGCCGCCGCCGATGAGGGGCTGGTGTATCATTATCTCGCTGTTGGGCAGGGAGAACCTCTTTCCCTTGGCGCCCGATGACAGCAGGAAGGCGCCCATAGAGGCCGCCATACCGATGCAGATGGTGGATACGTCACACTTGATATACTGCATCGTGTCGTAGATCGCCATGCCCGAGGAGATGGAGCCTCCGGGGCTGTTGATATAAAGGTCTATGTCCTTCTCGGGGTCCTGGCTCTCAAGGTAGAGCAGCTGGGCCACAACAACGCTTGCAACGGCGTCGTCGATGGGGTCCGAGAGCATGATTATCCTGTCGTTGAGCAGCCTTGAATATATATCGTAGCTTCTCTCTCCTCTTCCCGTCTGTTCAACAACGTAAGGTATAAGTGCCATAAATGCTTCCTCCTTTTGTCAATGCTAAATATGCTTTTCGCCCGCAAGAGCATTGCAGGCGAATAAAGCATTATTCTGTCGTTTACTTGATAACGGCGTTCTCCTTGATGAACTCTACTGCCTTACCGACAGCAACATCCTTGGCAACGTCCTCCTCGCTGATGTACATCTTTACCTGATCTACAGTCAGCTTGTAGTTCTCGGCGATGCCCTCGAGTTCCTTGGTGACCTCCTCCTCGGTGGCCTCGATGCCCTCGTTCTTAGCAACCTGCTCCAGCGCCAGCCTGAGCTTTACCTGCTTCTGGGCCTGCTCCATATAGGTGGCCTTCAGGGTCTCGGCGGTCTGGCCTGTGTACTGCATATACATTTCAAGGCTTATGCCCTGAGGCTGGAGCCTCTGGGCCAGCTCGTTGACCATCTCGTTGGCGCGGTTCTCAAACATTACCTCGGGGATCTCGGCGGTCATGTTCTCTACCAGCTTGTCAAGGAGAGCGGTCTCGACCTCGTTGTCGGCCTGCTTCTCGTTTGCCTCCTCAAGCTTCTTCTTGGCGTCGGCCTTGAACTCGTCAACGGTGTCGAACTCAGATGTCTCGGAGATCAGGTCGTCGTCGATCTCGGGGAATTCCTTCTTGGTGATGGCCTTGAGGTTGATCTTGAATACTGCGGGAGCGCCTGCAAGATCTGCTACCTGATACTCCTCGGGGAAGGTAACGTTGATCTCGAACTGCTCGCCGATGGAGTGACCAACGATGGCCTCCTCAAAGCCGGGGATGAACTGGCCGCTGCCAAGCTCAAGGTCGAAATCCTCGGCCTTGCCGCCGTCAAAGGCCTCGCCGTCCTTGAAGCCCTCGAAGTCGATAGTAACGGTGTCGCCTGTCTCGGCGGCTCTGTCGTCAACGGTTACGATGCGGACAGCCTTCTCCTGAAGCTTCTTGAGCTCGCGGTCGATGTCCTCGTCGGTGACCTCCTTGACGGTCTTCTCCACCTCGATGCCCTTGTAGTCCTTTACCTCTACCTCGGGCTTGGTGATGCAGGTGATCTTCATGGTAACGCCTGTTGCCTTGTCGCAGGCGGTGATCTCAACGTCGGGGCGGGCAACCAGCTCAAGGTTTGCCTCCTTGACTGCTGCGTCGGCCTCGGGTCCGTAGATAAGGTTTACGGCATCCTCATAGAAAACATTCTCGCCGTAGGTCTTTTCGATGAGCTTTCTGGGGGCCTTGCCCTTGCGGAAGCCGGGGACCTGTATCTTCTTCCTTGCGTTAAGGTAAGCCTTCTGCAGGGCCTCCTCAAAGGCCTCGGGGGAGATCTGTACCTCCAGCTCTACCTTATTTGTATCTACCTTGTTAGTTGATGTCAGACTCATTTTACAATTCCTCCAATATTATTATTCGTCCGCCCGACGGTCCTTAAACAGTCATTTTCGGTCGAATGAAATCTATCCAAATAATTATATCATACTCCGCGCGGTTTTTCAAGTATTTTTTGTAAATTGTCAATTTGCACAAAAAGTCCGCGGTGCTCAGTGCACAATGCACAAGGGATCACTCCTCCCTTATCAGCTCGGTGATATCAAGGGGGTCAAATTTTAAGTAATCTGCGGCGATAAGGCGGTAGTTTATCCCGCCCCGCTTGCCGGTGACGGCGTTTGCGTGGGTCCTCTTGCCGTGGAGATGGCCGTAGAAGCACCATTTAATATTATGCTCCCGCAGCACCGCGAGCATGGGCTCGTTGCTGGTCTCGGCATAGACGGGGGGGTAATGCAAAAAGGCAACGGGCCTAAGCCCCGCCGCCTCTGCCGAGCGGATGGAAACATCCAGCCGCTGGGCCTCCCGCAGCAGCACCTTCATGTCGGCGGCCTCGCCGTTTTCGTTTATCCAGCCGCGGCTCCCGCAGATGCCAAAGCCCTCGTAGGCGTAGTGGTTGTTGTGCAGGATGTTAAGGCTGGTAAGGCCCTGCTCCTCAAAAAAGCGGTTCATCTTCGAGGCGGTGTTCCACCAGTAGTCGTGATTGCCCTTAGAGATTATCTTCGTCCCGGGCAGGTCGTGGATGAACTTCATATCGGGGTAGGACTCCTCCAATGACATTGACCAGGAGATGTCCCCCGGCAGGACAACGGTGTCCTCGGGGCGTATTTTCGCTTTCCAGTTCTGCTCGATGCGCTCAACATAATTATCCCAGCCGCCGAAGATATCCATCGGCTTGTTGACCGCAAGGGGCAGATGAAGATCTGCGATAACGAAAAGGCTCATATTTTTCCTGCTTTCTATCGTTTGCGAATAATCCGGCGCCGCCTGCACATACTAAGGTCACAAAACCCAAAGGAGGCACACACAATGAAGGACACTCTCAGTTCGGTAAAATGCGACGTTACGAGCTGCGTCCACAATGTTGAGGGCAAGCGCTGCAGCGCGGACAAGATAACCGTCCGCTGCACCTGCGCATCTCCCGACTGCGCGGACGAGACCCTCTGCGACACCTTCTCCCAGAAGTGAGGAGCGCGGCTCCGAAAAGCAAGCGCCTGCGGCGATAAAACCGCAGGCGCAGTTTTTTATAAGAATAATACTTATTTTATGCCAAGGGCGTCGAAGACGTAGTCCTTCATGTCCTGCTTCTCGATGGTCTTTGTGAAGCGGACATCCTTGTCCCTGAGGGCCGCAAGAGATGCGGGGATGGGGAGCTTGGATACCTCTGCAAGCTTTTCCACAAGGGCGAACTCGTCGCTGTCGGTGTCCTCGCCGATGGCCGAGAGGACTGAGCCCGAAAACTTGTAGGGGCTGGCGGTGGAGGCGATCACTGTTCTGGTCTCGTCGCCTGTGGCCGCCTTGTAATCCTCGTAGACCTTAACGGCCACCGCTGTGTGGGTGTCGCAGGTGTAGGAATACTTGTCGTAGATCTCCTTGATGCAGGCCTTCGTCTCGGCGTCGTCGCAGAAGCCCGCGTAGAACTCCTCGGAGAGCACGGCCTTGACTGCGTCAGTCACCTCATAGCGGCCTGTCTCTGCCAGTGCGCCGAACCACTCCCTGATCTGCTTGTCGTCCTCGCCGCAGAGGTGATAGAGCAGCCTCTCAAGGTTCGAGGATATGAGGATATCCATAGAAGGCGAGATGGTGGTGTGGAAGGGCCTGTTGCGGTCGTAAACGCCTGTTCTGATAAAGTCTGTGAGCACGTTGTTGGCATTGGAGGCGCAGATGAGCTTGTTAACAGGCACGCCCATCTTCTTTGCGTAGTAGCCCGCAAGGATGTTGCCGAAATTGCCCGTGGGGACAACGATGTTTATCTTCTCCCCTGCCTTGATGTCGCCGTTCTCCACCAGCTGCGCGTAGGTGGAAACATAGTAGATTATCTGCGGCGCCAGCCTGCCCCAGTTGATGGAGTTTGCGGAGCTGAACTGAAGCTTGTTCTCTTTAAGCTTTGCGGCGATGGCAGGGTCGGTGAAGATGGCCTTAACGCCGTTCTGTGCGTCGTCGAAGTTGCCCTTGATGGCGCAGACTCCCACGTTTGCACCCTCCTGAGTGGTCATCTGCTTCTTCTGCATGGCGGAGACGCCGTTATCGGGATAGAACACAAGTATCTCGGTGCCGGGGACGTCCTTGAAGCCCTCGAGGGCTGCCTTGCCCGTATCTCCCGAGGTGGCAACGAGGATAACTATCTTGCCCTCCACGTTCAGCTTCTTTGCAGAGGTGGTGAGCAGGTAAGGGAGTATCTGCAGGGCCATGTCCTTGAAGGCGCAGGTGGGACCGTGCCACAGCTCCAGCATATAGGTGCCGTCAAAGAGGTGGGCAAGCTCCGCAATGTTGTCGGAGTCGAAGTTCTTGTCGTTGTAAGCCCCCTCGACGCAGTAGCGGATGTCGGCCTCGGTGAAGTCGGTGAGGTACTTCGAGAAGACAAAGAAGGCTCTCTCGGCGTAGCTGAGCTTGCCGAGGGCTGCTATCTCCTCGAGGCTCAGTGCAGGTATCTCGGAGGGGACAAAAAGTCCGCCGTCCTTAGAGATGCCCTGAGCGATGGCCTGGGCCGAGGTAACGTTGACGCTTGAATCTCTTGTGCTCTTGTAATACATAAAAAATTCCTCCTAAATGCTGTATGTACTGCCGCCCGTCACTTGCTTGCATCGAAGGCGGAGACGTAATATTTAAGCTTGTAGCCGCCGAAGGCGTCCTCCTCGAGGACAGCCACATCAAAGCGGGAGCTGCCGCACCGGTGGCTAAGGCACCAGCGCTCGGCGGTGCGCACAAGGCTGCGGCGCTTGCCTGCGGTGATGCTCTCCTCTCCGGAGACCAATGCGCCCCTCTTGCGGAGCTTGACCTCCACAAAGGCGGTGATGCCCTCCTTCTCGGCTATAATATCTATCTCGCCGCCGCGCACCGTGTAGTTGCGGCAGACTATGCGGTAGCCGTTCTTTTGGAGAAAGCCGCAGACCAGCTCCTCGCCCGCGCCTCCAACGGCCCGCTTATTCGGCGTTTTTCCTTGCATAATATTTCTTCAGAAAGCTGGGCCTGTGCAGTGGGCAGGGGCCGAACTCGTCTATTTTTGCGTAGTGCAGCTTTGTGCCGTAGCCCTTGTGCTTTTCAAACTCGTACTCGGGGTAGTCCTTGGCGGCCTCGTCCATGTAGCGGTCCCTTGCCACCTTTGCAAGCACCGAGGCTGCCGCGATGGCCTGAGACTTGCCGTCGCCCTTGACGATGGCCTCATAGTCCTGCTCAAACCTCGGGGGCTGGTTGCCGTCGATGAGCACCACATCGGGCCGCTGAGACAGCTTTTCCACCGCCCGCTGCATGGCAAGCTTTGCGGCCTCAAGGATATTGAGCTTTTCTATCTCCTCAACAGAAGCGGTGGCCACAGCCCAGCAGAGGGCCTTTTCCTGTATGGTTTTTTCAAGCTGTTCCCGCTTCTTGGGAGAAAGCTTTTTGCTGTCGTTTATCTCGGGGATCTCGACGCCCTCGGGGAAGATCACCGCCGCGGCGTACACATCTCCCGCAAGGGGGCCTCTGCCCGCCTCGTCAACTCCGCAGATCAGCTTGTAGCGGTCGCGGTAGGCGTTGTCAAATTCAAAAAGAGTCATTCTAAGCCTCCCTGAAATCGGCGGGCTTTTCAAGGCTGAGCCTGCCGAGCCTGCCGCTGCGGAACTCGTCCATTACGGTGATGGCTGCCCGCTCGGTGTTTATCTCTCCGCCTGAGACAAGGAACCCCCGCCTGCGGCCTATCCTTTCAAGTATCTCATAGCCCTGTGCGCAGCCAGCCAGCTCATCCTCGTTCTCGGGGATGTCGGCGGTCTCGATGCCGTAGCGCTGTGTCAGCAGCTCGGGGTAGCTTTTGTTCATGAATTCCAAGAACCGACAGGCCAGATACTCCATATCCATTATGTTGTCCTTGACAGCCCCGGTGAAGGCCAGCATCTCGCCCACGCGCTTGTCCTCGAACTTGGGCCACAGCACGCCGGGCATATCCAGCAGCTCCATGCCGTCGTCGAGGGTGACCCACTGCTTGCCTCGGGTAACTCCCGGGCGGTCCTCCACCTTGGCGCGTTTTGCACCCGCAAGGCGGTTTATCAGCGAGCTCTTGCCAACGTTAGGTATGCCGACGATCATCAGCCTTATGGGCCTGCCCGTCATGCCGCTGCGCTCCCACTGAGCAAGCTTATCGCCCAGCAGCTCCCGCAGGGCGGGACCCAGGCGGCTGACGTTCTTGCCGCTGCGGCAGTCGGTGGCGATGGCTGTGATACCTCGGCGCTTGTAGCTGTCCAGCCACATGGAGGTCACGGTCTCGTCGGCGGAGTCGGCCTTGTTCAGCAGCACGAGCCTTGGCTTTGCGCCCACAAGTCTGTCCATCTCGGGGTTGCGGCTGGAATAGGGGATGCGCGCATCGGTGAGCTCCACCACGGCGTCCACAAGCTTTAGGTTGGACTGCATTATCCTGCGGGTCTTGGCCATATGGCCCGGGAACCACTGTATGCTCGGTGCCTCGCTCATATCAACCTATCCTTCCGAAGGAGCCGAAGGGCAGTATCCTGAAAACTGCCTTGCCCAGAATGTCGTCAGTGCTTATAAAGCCCACCGCGGCCCAGCGGCTGTCGGTGGAGTGGTTGCGGTTATCGCCCATGGCGAAGATGGTCCCCTCGGGGACGGTGTAGGTGTACTCGTGGTCGCCCGTTCTGTAGGTCTGGTCAAAGTTGGCCTCGTCGCGCATCTCTTCCTTGATAAAGCTCTGATCCATGACCTCGCCGTTGACGGTGACGGTGCCTGTGCTGTAGTCCACCTTGACCACATCACCCGCCACGCCTATGCAGCGCTTGACTATTATCTTTTCAAGCCCATCGGAGTTGCAGACCACGATGTCGCCGCTCTTGGGGGTATAGTTCAGGTGGGATATAAGGATCCTGTCCTCGTTGGTGAGGGTGTCGTTCATGGAATCTCCCGAGACCTCCACCACCCGCAGGAAGAAGATGAACACAAGGATGACCACGAAGATGGCCATAACAAAGGCCTCGCACCATTCCAGCAGGTCATCTATAATAGACAGCTCCTCGGGGGCGGCCTCGGCTGCCAGGAGCTCGCCGTCCTCGGTCTCTATGTCCTTTATTTCCTTATTGTCGCTCATTTTTCTCATCTCCGCTGTCTAGAAGCAAGAACGCTCCGCTTTAAGAGGCAAGAGGCAAGACAAGGCGGCGCCTGCGGCGCAGATCATTTTTTACTTTGTCCGCTTCGTGGACAGTCCTTGCTTCCCGTCTCTGTATTTATCGCATAATTAGCCTTTATAATTATATCAAATAATCCCGCAGATTGCAAGAGGCAAAATGTAAAAATACACAAAACAGTGCGGGATTTTTTGTACAAAAAGCAAGCCCGCAAGCGGTTTGCCTGCGGGCTGCGGTGCTGTGTGCTGTTTTTATCAGAAGTTGCAGTAAACGTCCCAATAAACATCTGTGATATTGTTCTTGAAATTATCGAGCGCCTCGTCATAGGTGCAGTTGCCAAGGAAGTAATCCTTCATAGCGCCTTGGAACTTCTCGTTGCAGCCCTGATCGTAGGCGGACAGCTTGTTAGACAGGTCGATATTATCTGCCGACTTGCTGAGCAGCGAGAGGTGATCCTGACCGCCGAGGAAGTCGTTGGTGTAGCCGCCAGCCACCAGATCGGCGATGGCCGCCTTGTTGTTGGTGTAATCCTGTGTATCCTTAGTGATCCTGGCCATTGTGTCGGTATCGCAGGTGAGCTTGAGCATGATGTCGCGGGTGATGGCTATGTTGTCGGAGCCGTAGCAGCCGCATATCCATGTGCCGCCCCAGAAATAGGACTGAGGCCCCAGGCAGGCTCTCCACTCGCCGAAGCCTTCGTCACCGGTGTTGCCCAGAAGGGTGAAGGGTATGCCCCAAGTGGAGAAGAAATAGCCGAAGGTCTTGCCGTCGATCTTCTGGCCGGCCTTCCAAGCATCGTCCCAAAGGCTGGTCTGGTTGTTATAGCCCTTGTCGGTGAATTCCTTTGTCTGGTCCACCCATGACTTGATCATGGGGTCGATCGTAACCGCGCCGTCCTCGCTTACCCAAGGAGCCGACACGTTGTTGGAGAAGCACCTGTAGGTATCATCAAAGCCCGATACCATGGCGATGCCTTTTTCCTTCATCTTCTGGGCAACATCCTCAAACTTGTCCCAGTTAGATAACTGCTTCTGGACCTCATCGGGGTCGTCGGTGCCAAGGACGTCTCTTGCATATCTGGCGTTGTAGAGGAAGAGTCCCGGGCAGGCCTGCCAGGAAACGCCCTTGAGGTTGCCGTACCTGTCGGTCATTACATCCTGTGTATACTTGTACTGATTTGCAAGGTCATCATCGGTAAGGCCGATCTCGCCCCTGACATCGAGAGGCGCGTCGGAGTTCACATACTTCATCGCGTAGTCGGCCTCTACGAGGAACATATCGACCTTGTCGTCATCAGCAGCGTAGTTCTGAGCGCTGATAGCCTCATCGAGCTTGGTCTGATACAGGTTATCCATGTTTTCGTTGATAACCCAGTTGACCTCTACGCCGTCCCAGAGGGATGTATCTCTCTGATCCCAATAATAGGTCTCAAATCTTTCCTTGAACTCAGTGTTCCAGACGTAGATATTATAGACCCTGCCCGAGTTTACAGGCTGGTCGGGGTCTGTGGGAGTAACAACGGGGAGCTCCTCCTCGCTGCTGTCGGCGGGGACCTCATAATCTGAGGAATCGTCCACATCCACCACGGGATCGTCAGCGGGCACGCTCACGTCCTCGCTGTCCTCCACATCCTCCTCGTCGTCGGAGGAATCCTTGCTCTTGCGGGACTTCTTGTCGTCATCGTCATCGTCATCGTCCTTGTCCTTGGTGAGGGCGCTGATGCCAAAGAATGCGCCAACGCCGACCGCAACAAGCGCTACGACCGCTGCAACGATCAGAGGGGCCTTGCTCTTGGTCTTTGCAGCCTCTGTGGGTGCGGCGGGGTCTGCGGGCTGAGCGTACTGCGGCTGGGCGTACTGAGGCTGCGCATACTGCTCCTGCTGGGGGGCGTATGCGGGCTGCTCATACTGCGGCTGAGCGTACTGCTGTGCCTGCTGTCCGGCATACATGGTCTGGTCATACTGGGGCTGCTCGTACTGCTGCTGAGGCTGCTGGTTCGGAGCATACTGCGGCTCCTGCCCCTGTGCATACTGCGCTGGGGCGCCTGATTCGGAGCATACTGCTGCTGGGGCTGCTGGTTCGGAGCATACTGCGGCTGCTGATTGGGAGCATACTGCTGCTGAGGCGCCTGCGCCGCGGCTATTGCACTTCCGCACCTTGCACAGAACTTAGTGCCGTCCGCCAGCTGGGTGCCGCAATTTGGACAAAATATCATATCAATTACCTCCTGTCGATAACATGACTGCGAGGGTCACGCTTCATCTCACCTTTGATTATAGCACCAATTATTTCGTTAGTCAATATTTTTTTGCGGCCTCGTCAATCGCCGTAATAGAGCACCACCCAATAGCCGCCATCGGAGCTGTAGGCTATGCCAACATCGGTATATTTAGCGTTGAGGGCGGCGTTCTTGCAGCCTTCGTCAGAATCCGTCATCCAGCCGTAATCGCCACTTGCCGTGTCGTTGCGGTACATAAGATCATAGGCGGTATAATAATTCCTTGAACGGGTCTCCGAGGCATTGCAGTCGTTGTCCTCCACGGTGGCCTTTAACAGGTCCGCCCAGGTCTCGCCGTTGGGGCGGTTGCCGCTGAAATCGCTCTTTATCTCCGATACTCTTATCTCTGCGGCATCACAGAGGGCGTAATTCATATTGAGGGTGTCTACCCCCGCCGCCATGCGCTCATAATTGATGTAATTCAGAAGAGCCAGCTCCTCATCGGAAAGGCCATGCTCATCTTCGGGCGGGGCCGTGGTGGTGGTAGTGGTTGTGGTCGTGGTGGTCGTTGTGGTAGTGGTCTCGGGCGGGGCGGTCTCGGCAGGGGTGGTCTCGGCGGGGGCCTCGGTGGTGGTGGTTCGGGATACCTTCTCCTGAACGCTGTCATCGTCGCTGTCCTTGTCCTTGGTAAGTGCCTTGACCCCAAAATAGGTGCCGAAGCCCGCTGCCAGCACTACCAGCGCCGCTATCACCGCGATAAGCGGGCCCTTGCTCTTCTTGGATGCCGCAGGTGCGGGAGCAGGGGTAGGAGAATACGCCGCTGTGGGTGCCGTGGGAACAGCGGGAGGCGGCGCCATATATGTGGTCCGCGCCACGGGCTCGGAGGGAGCCGCAGGCTGCACAGGCGGGCGGCCGTAGGAGGTAGGCGCCGAGGGCTGTACAGGCGGCACGGGCACCTGCTGCTGAGGCTTCGGGGCCTCCTCGTAGTATTCTCCACGGTCGCCGTTATTGGCGGAGTGGACACTGGCGTCGCCGCCGTAGAACCCCGCGCTGAAAGTGCGGTAGATGGCGGCAGGTGCAAACTCGGTCTCGCACCGCCAGCAGGACTTGGCGTCCTCGTCTATCTCGGCGCCGCAGACCTCGCAGAGCCTCTTGGGCTTTGCCTCGTCGGCAGGGGCGCCGCAGTTTCGGCAAAACTTTGCCCCCTGAGTGAGCTCTGCTCCGCATTTTTTACATACGATCATTTCTGTACCTCCTTATCATTCGCCCCAAGTCTCGCCGGGGTGGGCCTTGGCCCATTCTTCATAGTCGCTGTTCATCAAAATATTTCCGTAGTCGATGGTGACCTTTTTCACCTCAAAGTTACCGCTGCACTGGAACAGGATCCCGCCGTAGTCGTTAGCGTTTACGCCGTTCTCGTCAACCTCGCCTGCTTCCTTGGCAGCCTCGATAGAATCAAGGATGAAGTTTACGCAGTCCTTGGTAAGGGTGAACTCGAGGGTCTGAGTGTCAGAGCCCCAGCTCATCCAAGCCTCGTCGCTCCACTTGATAAAGCCATCGGGCTTCATGTACAGAGGAGCCATCTTGGTGTCGTCCTCTACCATGTATACGTCTTCCTCAAACTTAACGTTGCCATCCTTGTCGAGCTTGGGGTTGCCGTCGTCGTCCAGCTTAGCCTTTACCATGTAGGTGCCGTCGTTGTAGCCGTCCAGTGCCTTCAGCTTGTTGCCGATGGGGAAGTCGCCGTCAACATAGTTGACCTCTTCGCCAAGGTGC
>JAFVAN010000033.1 GCA_017480485.1 Ruminococcus sp.
ATTGGCCGGAATCCAAGGGGCGGCCTTAGCCCCTTGGCGGATTCCAAAGGCAGAGCCTTTGGTCGCGGACCCCGCGAAACACGCACAAAACTATCGTTAAACCGCGGCGCAGCACAAGCAAACGAAGGAGCACAAATCTAACAGCCCCCACCCAACCCGGGTGGGGGCATTATGCTGCGCCGCAAAAGCCGTCCTCTTTCTCCATCAGGAAAGAGCGAAGCGATTTTTCCGTGCGGCGAGCGAAAAAGCTGCGGCGACCGGCAGGACCCCTCCGTTGGAACCCCTCCGCCCTATCGGGCACCTCCCCTTTCAGGGGAGGCAAAATGCCGCTGTTCAGGGGAGGCAAAATGCTCTCCAAAGGCTAAGTGAGGGGCAAGGGCCACCTATCCGGCGGTGGCTCGGTGGTTTGATCGGGACTGCGTTCTTCGCGCCGTGCAGAGCTTGACAATGTATCTGTTTTGTTGTATAATTCTAATGGAAAAATATTTACTTTTCTAAGGAGAGATAAAAATGCTTGATATCAAACTTTTCCGTACCGAGCCGGAGCTCATTAAGGAAAACATCAGAAAAAAATTTCAGGACGATAAGCTGCCCCTCGTTGACGAGGTAGTCGAGATGGACAAGGAGTACCGCGCCACCAAGACCAAGTGCGACGAGTACCGCGCCAAGAGAAACAGCCTCTCGAAGCAGATAGGCGGCCTCATGGCTAAGGGCCAGAAGGACGAGGCCGAAAAGGTAAAGGCCGAGGTAAAGCAGCTCGGCGAGGAGCTCCCGAAGCTCGAGGCCCGCGAGGCAGAGCTGGAGGAGGAGATCAAAAAGAGAATGATGATCATCCCCAATATCATCGACCCCTCTGTGCCTATCGGCAAGGACGACAGCGAGAACGTCGAGATCGAGCGCTTTGGCGAGCCCGTTGTCCCCGACTTCGAGGTGCCCTATCACGTTGACATAATGGAGCGCCTTAACGGCATCGACCTTGACGCCGCAAGAAGGACCAGCGGCAACGGCTTCTATTACCTCTCGGGAGATATCGCAAGGCTCCATTCCGCCATCCTCTCCTATGCAAGAGACTTCATGATCGATCGGGGCTTCACCTATTACGTTCCCCCCTTCATGATCCGCTCCAACGTTGTTAACGGCGTTATGAGCTTTGCCGAGATGGAGAACATGATGTACAAGATCGAGGGCGAGGACCTCTACCTCATCGGTACCTCCGAGCACTCCATGATAGGAAAGTTCATCGACACCATCACCCCCGAGCGCGAGCTGCCCAAGACCCTCACCAGCTACAGCCCCTGCTTCCGCAAGGAGGTGGGCGCCCACGGCATCGAGGAGCGCGGCGTTTACCGCATCCATCAGTTCGAGAAGCAGGAGATGATCGTTGTCTGCAAGCCCGAGGACAGCATGGCCTGGTACGACAAGCTCTGGCAGAACAGCGTTGACTTCTTCCGCTCGCTGGATATCCCCGTAAGAACACTGGAGTGCTGCTCCGGTGATCTGGCGGACCTTAAAGTCAAGAGCTGCGACGTAGAGGCCTGGAGCCCCAGACAGCAGAAGTATTTCGAGGTCGGCTCCTGCTCGAACCTTGGCGACGCCCAAGCAAGACGCCTCGGCATACGCATCAAGGCCGAGGACGGCAGCAAGTATTTCGCCCATACCTTGAACAACACCGTTGTCGCCCCCCCGAGAATGCTCATCGCATACCTGGAGAACAACCTCCGCGCCGACGGAACCATCGCCATCCCCGAGCCTCTGAGGATGTACATGGGCGGCAAGGACCATATCGGCTGAGAAATATTTTAAGCATAAAGAGGGTATTCCCATCATTGGTGGGAATACCTTTTTTTGCGTACGTTTCCGAAACAGTAATAATGGCCAATTATTCGTACACCACCCCGACTGGTAATTTCTTCAACCCGCCCCAAGAGGGCGTTTTTTTGTATCATTGTTGAAAAGTCGGAAGTTTTGGCCCGTCTAAAGCACATTTTCAAGCGAGTTTTTAACACTTTCAACAGAGTTTTCAACAATTATATGCGATATATCAACTGTCCGTATATTTTCTCAGCTGGTGTTTTGGAGGGAAAATTGCTGATCGTTGGCAGAAATTGAGGCTGTTGCCACCCAAATGGCCTTGTGTGAGCAGCTTGCCTCCCCTGAACAGCGGCAGCTCGCCTCCCCTGAAAGGGGAGGTGCCCGATAGGGCGGAGGGGTTCCGTCGGAGAGGCACAAGCCCTTTGCCGCTCGCCGCACGGAAAAATCGCTTCGCTCTTTCCTGATGGAGCGGGGCGTGAGATCGCTGCTCCCTTTTTCTCTGGTGCTGCGCCGCGGTTTAACGGTAGATTTGTGCGTGTTTCGCGGGGTCCGCGACCAAAGGCTCTGCCTTTGGAATCCGCCAAGGGCTAACGCCGCCCTTGGAACCGGCGAATGCGCTTCGCGGGTGGAACGAACGCTTCTGCGCCTTTTCTAGCCTCTAGCCTCTATCGCGAGGGAGCCCCTGCACACTCCACCGTTGTGAGCGAGCTTGCGAGCGCTCACGCGACCTGCGTGGTGCACGCTGTGCACTTGACTTTTGGAGGGGGGTGTGGTATACTGTGTCTGTGATATCACGCAAATATTATTAAGGAAAGTGAGAGATCGCTATGGCCGAAAATGGCAGCGCAGAGACCCGCCCCGATAGGACCGCGCCACCTGCCGATGCCCCTCAGGTCAGGATGCGGCCTCTTTTTGTTTTGTTGCCCGCCCTGGCAGTCGCCCTCTTCGTATGCGCTGCCTTCTTTTTTTCTTCCCGAACTAAAGGCCTCAATGTCTCCCTCTCCCATCCCGCCCCCGAGACCTCGGCAGAAACCTCCACGACCCCCGCAAAGGGCCCCGCAGCCGCAGTGACCTCTTCCTCGCAACAGAAGACCACCACCGCCCCCAAGGCCCTCCCCGCAGAGGTGTCGTATTCCTTCCCAGCCGATATCAATGAGACCACAGCCGAGCAGATCTACGCCTGCCCGAACCTGAACAAAACAGCCGCCGAAAGCATACTCTCCTACCGCCAAAGCACCGGCAGGATACACGACCTCGACGAGCTTTTGAATGTCTACGGCATCGGCGAAAAGACCTTGCAGGTGATAAAGGAAAGCTTCTATATCTCGGAGGCAGACTATATCCCCTCTATCCCGGCAGCCACCGCCGCCCCGCAGACTGCCCCTCCCGAGGCCCCCGCCCCGCCGGAGGAAACCACCACCGCAGCCTCCGACGAGGCACCCTCCCCAAAGGAGCCCGACCCCGAGCCGCAGCGCAGACCCGTTGATATCAATACTGCCTCCGCAGAGGAGATCGCCGAGGCCCTGCTGCTGACCCCGGAGGAGGCCGAAAAGATCGTTAAGCTAAGAGAGGACCTCGTGGCCTTCAGCGTCATTGATGAGCTTATCATCATCGACGGCTTTACCCCCGCCAGAATACACGAGCTGGAGGATTATATCATCATCTCTCCCTCCGACAAGATCGACGAGCACGGCGTGATCCTGCGCAAGGGCGCAGACAGCAGAACGGAGGACAGCGATGCGGCTTGACAGATTTATTGCCTCTCAGCGGGCGGAGCTTTCCCGCAGCGACGTCAAGGCCCTTATAAAGCGGGGCAGAGTCACCGTGAACGGCGCCCCAGCCTCCCGCGCCGATATGCAGATAAGCGAGAACTCGGACACCGTCTGCCTCGGCGGCGAGGAGATAAGCTACCGAGAGCACGTCTACATAATGCTCAACAAGCCCGCAGGGGTCATCTGCGCCACCCGGGACGGCCTTTCCAAGACCGTGCTGGAGCTGGTCCCTCCGGAGCTCAGGCGGGCGGGGCTCTTCCCCGCGGGGCGGCTGGATAAGGACACCGAGGGCTTTGTGCTGCTCACGGACGACGGCGCTCTGGCCCACCGTATGCTCTCCCCCGTCAGCCATGTGCCAAAGACCTATCTGGTAAAACTGGAAAAGCCCTGCGAAAAAGGTATAATTGACATCTTTGCGGCGGGTGCTGTTATCGACGGGAACGAGAAATGTCTGCCCGCCGAGCTCACTATTTCCCCCGATCCCTGCCTTGTTACCCTTGTGCTCCACGAGGGCAAGTACCACCAGGTCAAGCGGATGTTCCTGTCTGTCAACAACAAGGTATTGTATCTTAAACGTATAAGTATCGGAAATATGGTGCTTGACGAAAATTTAGCCCCCGGAAAGTGTTTGGAGATTTTGCACAAAGATGTTGAAAAACTTTTAGCGCAAAGCTGAACCGTCTGGGAATTTTTGGTAATCGTTCAGTTTTTTTCGTCAATATTTATAAAGAGATGCCATAAAGTTTAGTTAAAAAAACTCTTGTATATATATGAAAAATTTGTTATGATAGGTGTATAGCTAATATGGAAAATTAGTAAATCTTTTATTAGGAGGTTCTTATAAATGGCAAGTGTATCATTGAGAGAAATTTATAAGAAGTACGCAGGCGGCGTAATCGCCGTATCCGATTTCAACATTGAGATCAAGGACAAGGAGTTCATCATCCTGGTAGGTCCTTCCGGATGCGGTAAGTCCACCACTCTGCGTATGATCGCAGGACTCGAAGAGATCAGCGAAGGTGAGCTGTATATCGGTGACAGACTCGTTAACGATATCGCTCCTAAGGACAGAGATATCGCGATGGTTTTCCAGAACTACGCTCTGTATCCTCACATGACCGTTTTCGAGAACATGGCGTTCGGCCTCAAGCTCCGCAAGGTGCCCAAGGACGAGATCGCCCGCAAGGTTGAAGAAGCTGCAAGGATCCTCGACATCGCTCATCTGCTGGACAGAAAGCCGAAGGCTCTCTCCGGTGGTCAGAGACAGCGTGTTGCCCTTGGCCGTGCTATAGTTCGTGAGCCTCAGGTATTCCTGCTCGACGAGCCTCTTTCCAACCTCGACGCCAAGCTGCGTGCTCAGATGAGAACCGAGATCTCCAAGCTCCACAAGAAGCTGGGTACAACGTTCATCTACGTTACACATGACCAGACCGAGGCTATGACCATGGGCGATAGGATTGTTGTTATGAAGGATGGCTACATCCAGCAGATCGACACTCCTACCAACCTGTACAACAGCCCTGTTAACCAGTTCGTTGCCGGCTTCATCGGCTCGCCTCAGATGAACTTCATCGACGCTAAGCTGCTCAAGGCCAACGGCAAGTACATCGTTGAGTTCGGCTCCGAGGACACCAAGACCTCCAAGGGCGTTAAGTACACCGTTGAGGTTCCCGATTCCAAGGTAGACGAAGAGCTGCTCGAGCCCCTGGTAGATCAGGAAGTTGTTCTCGGCGTTCGTCCCGAGAGCCTGCATGATGAAGAGATGTTCATTTCCTCCGCTACAACAGGCGTTGTAAACGCTACCGTTGAAGTTACAGAAATGATGGGTGCAGAGACCTATCTGTACCTCACCTGCGAGGGCATCCCGCTCACCGCAAGAGTTTCTCCCAGATCCACCGCCCGTCCTCAGGACGAGATCAAGATCGCTATCGACCCCAACAGGATCCACCTGTTCGACAAGGACACCGAGAAGACTGTTATCAACTGATAGCCTGAAACTAAACATATTTCAGCCCCTTCCCAAAAAGAAGGGGCTGTTCTTTTAGAGGTTAGAGGTGAGAAAAGAGGTAATTATGAGGATAAAGAAGTTTTTTGCGGTTTTTATTGCAATGGCTGTGGCTGCCTGCGGGCTGGCGTCTTGTGGGAGCGCTGACAGCTCTGAGGGCGAGACCGCGTCGGCCCCCGCTGCCGTCGGCGGCGATTCCTCCGAGGAGAGCGCTGAGCCCGAGAAGCTGCCGGAGACCGACGAGGAGTGGCACCAGGCCATGATAGACAAGTCTCTTGTGACCGTGGGGGCCACGGCGCCAATGCTGGAAAAGATAAAGAAGGCCCAGGACGGCGAGGAGGTCACTATCGCCTATCTTGGCGGCTCCATCACCGAGGGGATCTCTGCGGGCAGCGAGCGCTGCTACGCCCGCCTGAGCTATGAATATTTCGCCGAGACCTTCAGCACCGGGGACAACGTTAAATACGTCAACGCGGGCCTCAGCGGCACGCCCTCCATCCTCGGCAATGTGCGCCTTCAGCGGGACGTGCTGGACCACGACCCCGACATCTGCTTTGTTGAGTTCGCGGTGAACGACGGCACGAACGAGGACTACCAGGCGGCCTATGAATCCATCATCATCTCCCTGCTGGAGCACGATGTGGCGGTGGTGCTGCTGTTCTCGGTAACGGCGGACGACTACTCGGCTCAGGACTACATGAAGGAGATAGGCACCGCCTACCAGCTGCCCATGATCTCCTACTGCGACGCCCTGCGGTTCATGTTCGAGAACGATAAGATGAAGTGGAAGGACTTCTCCGACGACAAGAGCCACCCCAACGTCAAGGGCCACGCCCTTGTGGCGGAGATGGTGGACCACTACTTTGACGAGGCCGCAAAGACCGACGGCTCCGTGAGCATTATGCCCGACAGGCTCAACTCCATGTGCGACACGGGCATCACCATGCTTGAAAACGACGGCATTGACCCCGAGAGCGCCGGAAGCTGGGCAGAGGGCTCTACCATCTCCACCTTCACAAAGGGCTGGACCTACGACCCCGAGGGCGACAACGAGCCCATTGTCTTCAAGTTCAAGGGCAAGTTTGCCTACCTGATATACAAGGAGGTGGGCAGCGGCAGCTTTGGCACCCTTCATGTAAAGATCACCTGCGACGGCGAGCTCTACGACGAAAAGGACATTCAGACCGTCACCAGCAGCGGCTGGGGCAACCCTCAGGTGAACCTGCTGGGCCTGCAGCCCGTGGAGAAGGAATACGAGATAGAGATCTCTATGGCCGAGGGCAGTGAGGATATGCAGGGCGAGATACTTGCGGTGGCCCACAGCTGACGTATGAACAGCATGAACGACCAAAACGAGAGAGAACGCAGCAGCATCTACGTCTCTGAGTTCTTCACCTGCGAGGAGGAGGACTTTGACGCCCGCAACACCGAGGAGCCAATAGCCGAGCTCTCCACCTTCATAAAGACCGAAACGGTGCTTGAATGCTACCCCCTCTACCGCAAAAGGCGGGGGGTGCAGGCCGCCGTGTCCTTTGTGCTGGGGGCAGGTATACTGGCCTACACCCTCGTGAACGCCGCGAGCTACACAGACCTGCAGCTGCTGTACTTTTTCCTTGCGGCCTGCGCAGTATTGGCGGTGGGGGTCAGGGCGGTGATACTCCGCCTGATGCAGCTGAACGAGATCTATCAGACCCTCCACGCCTCTCAGGCGGGGCGGTATGAATTCCGTTTCTACTCCGACAAGCTGGCGATGCACGCCACGGCAGAGGACGGCTTTTTCTATAAGCGGCCCCTTGCCCTCATCCCCTACAGCAGCATCCGCCGGCTGGTCATCACGGACAAGGCCGTGGCCCTTGTGAACAAGCACTATTACGGTATCTTCATCATGCGCCGGGATATGCCCGAGGGCCTGCTGGAGAGCCTTTTGGAAAAATGCAGCGGGGCGAAGAAAATCAGAGGATAGAAATTAGATGTTAGAGGTTAGAAAAAGGTGTCCGCAAAGCGGACAAAAACTTAAAATATACGCCGAAGGCGCACCATATCTAACCTCTCACCTCTAACCTCCGAGCGCCGCTTGGTTGTGCAATATGTACAAATATGGCGCAGGTTTCTTTCAAGCTATAGACAAATCAAAATAAATGTGTTATAATGATATCAACGAGCGGCGGGAGCCTCTGTTCCCGCAGAATACAACGAAAGGAACCTTACAATGCTGCATGAAAAATCCTGTGGCGCGATCGTGTACAGAAAGTATCACGGCAACACGGAGATATTGCTGATAAAGCATATCAACAGCGGTCACTGGTCTTTTCCCAAGGGGCACGTTGAAGGCGACGAGACCGAGGTGGAGACAGCAAAGCGCGAGATCATGGAGGAGACGGGCATAGACGTAAATCTTGACCCCACCTTCCGCGAGATCGTGTCCTACTCTCCCCGCAAGGACACACAGAAGATCGTCGTCTACTTCATAGCCAAGGCAAAGAACACGGATTTTGTCCCCCAGGAGGACGAGATCTCCGAGATCAAGTGGGTCGAGATCGACAGGGCAGGGCAGGTGCTCGCCTACGAAAATGACCGCAGCATCGTGAACAAAGCCAAAAAATTCATTATCTGAAACCAAAAAAGGAGCTCTTTGCGAAGAGCTCCTTTTTTGTTATCGCCGCAGGCGTTACCTTAATTATTCATTATTATTATTCGATATTCACTATTCATTTTTTCTTTTCTCCTCCGGCGGGCTCGTGCGGCAGACGGTCACGGCTCCGACCTCCTTGGCACCAAGCTCAAGGAGCAGCCGCGCACAGACCGACAGGGTGGAGCCCGTGGTCAGGATGTCGTCGCAGATGATGACCCTCTGGCCCTCGAGGGACTCTGCATCGGGGGCCTTCTCAAAAATGCTCTCGGCGTGTATGCGCCGCTCGGGGGCGGCGAGGTCGTGCTGGCGCTTCAAGCTCAGTCTGCAGCGCAGCAGGCCCTTTTTATAGGGCAGGCCCAGTCTTTCGGCCAGCATCCGCCCAAAGACCTCGGCCTGATCGCTGCCGCGGGCAAGGCGCTTCAGGGCGTGCATCGGCACCGAGGTAACAAGCGTTGCGCTGCTGCCGACTCTCGGGGCCAGCAGCTCGGCGGTGTAGGCCGCAAAGGCCCTTCCCGCGCCGTCCTTCATCGAGAGCACGCCGCTCTTGGCGGGGCCGTCGTAGACAAAGGCGCTGGCGGAATACTCGCAGCCCTCGGGCGGCGAAACAGAAAGCCGCGCAGGCACAAGCTTTTCCTCGCACTCGCCGCAGATAGGCCGATCCTTCTCTGTCAGCCGCCCGCAGCAGGGGCAGCTTGGCGGAAACGCAAAGTCCATCAGGGCGCCTGCGGCCCTGCCCACGGCGCCTTCAGCTTTTTTCATAGTCAAAGAATTTTCCCATCTCCTTTAGAGAGCAGATGCCTGTGGGAGAGACGATGTAGTGGTCGATGACCCGCAGGCCCCGCTCCGAGATCTCGTGGGAGAAGATGCGCGTTGACCTGACGTCGCTGTCCGAGGGCTGGCAGCTGCCTCGGGGGTGGTTGTGGGCCAGCAGGATATACCTGCATCGGTGGGCTTCGGCTATCGCCTCCGCCTCGTGCAAGGCGGCGACGAGGTTCCTGCCGTCGTGGACGATCTCGGGGGCGTCTACCCTGCCGCTGTCCCGAACGGGATAAACAAGCAGCTGCTCCCGCTCGAGGTCGCAGAGGGTGCTGAAAATGGCCCATTTAAGGCCCCTGAGGTCCGTGACCCACAGCTCCCTTTCCTCGGGGCGGGTGGTGTATCTAATATAGAATTGCAGCAGGCCGATGCTGCCGCAGGACCCAAGGCCCCTGTCGGCAAGGCTCGCCTCGTCGGCGCGGCCGATCTCGGTCAAGCTGCCATAAAAAAGGACGAGGTCCCGAGCCTGCTTCTCAGCTCTGCCGAAGCCCGCCAGCTTCAGCAGCCGCAAAAGCAGCCTGACGTCGTTCCTGCGGAAGGAGAGATCTTTCATGTGGCTCCGCTCCTTCCTGTCGGTGGTTTGTCTACTGCTTCCGCGCTATGGCGTACTCGTCGCCGCTGCTCCAATAGGGGCAGGAAAACTCCGTTCCGCTGAGAAACCTCTGCATCTCGTCCTCGTCCAGGTCGATGCCGCAGACATAGCACTCATAGTCCTCGTCGTAATAATAATTCGCGCACTCCTCGCAGGGGCCGCTGTTCTGTGCCTTGCTCATGTTTTTGCCAGGTCGATGATGGAGATCACGGCGATCACCAGCATTATTGCCAGCGCGATGACAAGGCAGGCAAAGGCAGCGCCCTGGGCGGTGATGAAGGCCGAGTAGGTGTTGTCGCCTATGACCTTATCGGCCAGGTCCTCTCTGCCCAAGCCCGAAAAAAGCAGGGCTGCCATGAACCTTGCGGTGAGCAGCGCCAGGAATGCGGACACTCCCGACAGCGAGCCTCCGAGCATCAGGCCCATCTTATTGGTCTTCTTGCTGGCCACCAGCGAGACCACGGCATGAACGATGCAAAGCAGCACGAAGATGGCATACAGCGACGAAACCGCAATGGTCTTTACCCTCTGGGTCGAGGCGCTGTCTCCGTCTATATCGGGCAGCAGGATGATAAAGCAGAGCCCGAAGCCCAGCCCCGCCAGGGCGGTGATGATGGCAAGCACGCAGCTGTGCTTCTCCGCCGCGGGGATAACTCTTTTCTTTATTTGTATCGGCATATGATCGTTCCTCCATAAAGCCGCCTGCGCGGCGATGTCTGTAATGATTATAGCACAGTTCACCTTCTTTTTCAAGGGCTTTTTTTCTTTTTTAAGGCAATGCCGCACGGCCCTATTCTCCTACGGACGGAAAAATCGCTTCGCTCTATCCTGATGGAGCGGGGCGTTCAGTCGTTGCGGCGCAGCATAATGCCCCCACCCGGGATGGGTGGGGGCTGTTAGATTTGTGCTCCTTCGTTTGCTTGTGCTGTGCCGCGGTTTAACGATAGTTTTGTGCGTGTTTCGCGGGGTCCGCGACCAAAGGCTCTGCCTTTGGAATCCGCCAAGGGGCTAAGGCCGCCCCTTGGATTCCGGCCAATATGCGGACGGCGTGCGTTTTTTGCTTAATTTTATGGAAAATGATTTCCGCGAGGCGCGGTGCTGCGTGTCTTTTGGGCTAAAATGCCAAAGTTTTGGAAATTTGCTTTACTTTTCCTCGCTGCTGTGTTATCATAGTCATTGTGGAAAGTCAATATTATCTAAACCGAAAGGAAGAATTATCATGAAAAGATCATTTATCACTGTCCTCGGCGCCCTTTCAATGGCCGCCATGATAGCGCTTTCCTCCTGCGGCAGCAGCGACAGCTCCTCCGCCGACAGCGCTGCCTCGGGAGAGGACAAGTCCTGGAGCAAGGTAGAGTCTGCGGGCAAGCTGGTCCTTGGCCTTGACGCCACCTTCAAGCCTATGGGCTACACCGACGAGAACGACGAGATCGTTGGCTTCGACATCGACTGCGCAAGGGAGGTCTGCTTGCGCCTTGGCATCGAGCTGGAGCTTCGCGGCATCGACTGGGACACCAAGGAGATGGAGCTTGACACAGGCACTATCGACTGCATCTGGAACGGCCTTTCTGTAAGCGACGAGCGCAAGAAGGTAATGCTCATGAGCGACGCCTACATGGAGAACGAGATGGTGTTCGTTGTAAACGACAGCAGCGACATCAAGACCCTTGACGACCTCAGCGGCAAGACCGTAGCCGTTCAGAACGGCTCCACCGCTCAGGAGATACTGAACGCCTCCGACGTGGGCGCCACCATCACCCCCATGGAGCTTGCCACCAACGTTGAGGCTCTGCAGCAGCTGGAGCTGGATATGTGTCAGGCCGTGTTCCTCGATTCCGTAGTTGCGGAGTACGAGATCACCACCAGCGGCAAGGCCTTTAGGGTACTTGAAGAAGGCCTCGAGCCCGAGGAGTACGCCATCGGCTTCCGTCTTGGCGATCAGGAGCTTTGCAACAAGGTCTACGGCACTCTGAAGGAGATGAAGGCCGACGGCAAGCTTGCCGAGATCAGCACCAAGTGGTTCGGCAAGGACATCACTACCGTTAAGTAAGCCCCACCGAAAAATGCTACGAACGGCACCTCGCCCCAGCGGTTTGAGGTGCCGTTTTTATTGCAGGCCATTTATCAGGCCGGAAGAGAGTTTCCCCTGCCGTGTGTGCGCGATCATGGCTTTTGCACGAGTAAAAAAATAGTTTAATAAGTGCAATATTCGGTCTGAAATGGTATCTCCCCCCGCAGGGGGAGATACCATTTCAGACACCACTTAACTCGTGCAAAAGCCGTGGTGCGCGATAGCTTCTCATTGACTTTATTCAGGTCATATGTTATAATTGACTTGATTTTTAACCATTTACTTTGGAGGTCTATCTATGATCCCTTTAGTGATCGCGCTGCTGCTGGCCGTCTCTGCCGTTTGCTCGGCTACCGAAACTGCCTTCTCTTCCGCTAACCGAATACGCCTCAAAAACCTTGCCGCAGGTGGCAGCAGACGTGCCGCCAAGGCCCTCGATATAACCGAAAACTACGACAAGGCCCTGACAGCCATCCTCATCGCAAATAACGTCGTCAACATCGCCTCCTCCGCTTTGGCCACCGTGTTCTTTACCCAGCGCTTCGGCTCCGGCAGCGTGGGCCTTGCCACCCTTGTGATGACCGTGCTGGTGCTGATCTTCGGTGAGATACTCCCAAAAAGTCTGGCCAAGGAGAATTCCGAGAGCTTCTCCATCTTCATGGCGCCGCTGCTGTCTGTCTTTATGACAGTCATCACCCCCCTCATCTTCATCTTCTCCGGGATAAACAGCCTTGCCTCCAAGCTCTTTGGCAGCCGCAAGGCCCAGCCCAGCGTCACCGAGGAGGAGCTCAAGACCATCATCGAGGAGATCGAGGACGAGGGCGTTCTGGAGGAGCAGGAGTCCGACCTTGTGCGCTCGGCTCTGGAATTCGACGAGATAACCATCTCCAAGGTGCTCGTCCCGAGGGTGAGCATCATCGGGGTGGAGCGCAGCGAAAGCTCGGAGAACATCAAGGAGCTGTTCATACAGACAAAATTCTCCCGCCTGCCCGTGTACGAGGGCACTATTGACAGCATCGTAGGCGTTATCCACCAGGCGGACTTTTTCGAACTGTACCTCTCCGGGGGCGGGGATATCGGGGAGATAATGAAGCCCCCTGTGTTCTTCACAGAGAACAGGCGCATCTCGGACGCCCTGCGGGAGCTGCAAAGGGCCAAGCAGCACATGGCGGTGGTAGTAGACGAATACGGCGGCACCGAGGGCATCTGCACCTTAGAGGACATCATCGAGGAGCTGGTGGGCGAGATCTACGACGAGAGCGACGATGAGGACACCAGCTTTGTGCGGCTTGGGGAGAACAGGTACAGGGTAGCGGCTAATCTTTCGGTGATGGACCTGCTTGACAGGTTAGAGCTGCCGGAGGGAACGATCAAGACAGAGAGGACGACGGTAGGGGGCTGGATAATGGAGCTTTTAGAGCGCCTTCCGGAGCCCAACGAGTTCATACACAGCGGACGGTTCGACATGACGGTGCGAATGGCTGACGAGCAAAGGATCGACAGTGTAATAATTAAGGTGAAGCCGGAGAGCGGAGTTGAGAGTTGATAATCAAGGCGGGCCGAGCACGACTGCGGCAAATTGGCCGGAATCCAAGGGGCGGGTGCTAACGGCGCACGGCCGAATTTCGCGTCCAAAATAGTGCAGGCCAATAAATAGTCCCGCGGAGCGCATTGGCCGGAATCCAAGGGGCGGGTGCTAACGGCGCACGGCCGAATTTCGCGCCCAAAATAGTGCAGGCCGATAAATAGTCCCGCGGAGCGCATTGGCCGGAATCCAAGGGGCGGCCTTAGCCCCTTGGCAGGGTCCTTAGGGGCAGAGCCCCTAAGTCGCGGACCCCGCGAAACACGCACCAAACTATCGGTAATATGCGGCGCAGCACAAGCAAACGAAGAAGCACAAAGCTAACAGCCCCCACCCATCCCGGGTGGGGGCTTTATGCTGCGCCGCAACGACTGAACGCCCCGCTCCATCAGGAAAGAGCGAAGCGATTTTCCGTGCGGCGAGCGGCAAAGCTTGTTCCCCTCCGATGAAACCCCCTCCGTCTCGGCTTCGCCGAGACACCTCCCGCGGTTGCTTCGCTGCCGCTGTTCAGGGGAGGCATATTGGCTGCTGCCTTTCAGCAGGTGTCGACCGAGCACTTTTGCCTCCCCTGAAAGGGGAGGTGCCCGATAGGGCGGAGGGGTTTCGGCGGCGTGATGGAAGAGTTAAAAAACCTTTGTGCAATATAGCTAATAAAAAGGTGCTAAATTGAGATGAATTAACGATTTTAGTCTTTTTTGTGAAATAGGCTTTGACTTTTGAGAATAATGTGGTAAAATATATAGTAGGTAACGCTTGTCAAAATACCGAACGGCGTTGGAAATTATTTCCATTCCGTGTATTGGTGACGAGGTGTGAACTTTTCATATTGAATAATGATCAGTATTACTGCCGACAGCGCAGAAAAGCGTGTCGGCGTGATATAACGAAAGGGGCAATTATTTACTATGTCAAAGATCATTGCGGTAACATCAGGCAAGGGCGGAACAGGTAAGTCCTCGATAAGTGCGTGTCTTGGCTACGCTCTGGCAAAGCAGGGCAACAGAACGCTTATCATCGAGCTGGACTTCGGTCTTAGATGTATGGATATCATGCTCGGTATGCAGGGAAATATAACCTATGATCTGGGCGACGTGCTCGAGGGCACCTGCGACGTTTACAAGGCAACCACCACTGTTAAGCTGGCATCCAACCTGAGCGTGCTGTGTGCGCCTTCCGACCCGTTCGTACAGCTCAAGGCAGAGGATATCGAGAAGATCACCTCTGAAATGAGAAAGTATTTCGAGTACATCATCATCGACACCTCGGCCGGTATCAACGGCTCGGTATTCGATATAGTTACAAACTCTGACCTTATCCTTATCGTTACAACGCCCGACCCTGTGTGCGTTCGTGACGCCCGTATGATGAGCGACGAGTTCTACAAGAGGGGCAACCAGAAGCAGAGGCTGCTCATCAACAAGGCCAACAAGAGGATCTTTGAATTTGACGAGATGGACGACCTTGACGCGATCATCGACACCGTCGGCGTTCAGCTGCTGGGCGTTATCCCCGAGGACAGCGCTATCCCGCTTGCCACCGGCAAGGGCGCACCGCTTTCCTCCAGCTCTATGGGCTTCTTGGCGTTTTCTGCTATCTCAAGGAGGATCAAGGGCGAGCACATCCCGCTGTCGCTGAAGATGTAAGACAGCGCAGAGCGCAAACACAAGGCCAAAAAATCCAACTAAGAAACGGAGGGTATATTCTTGAATATCGCATTGATAGCGCATGACTCAAAGAAGGAACTGATGGTGCAGTTCTGCATTGCCTATTGCGGGATACTCAGCAAGCATACCCTGTGCGCTACAGGAACGACAGGCAAAATGGTAGGCGAGGCTACGGGCTTGAAGATCCAGCGTTATCTCAGCGGCTCTCAGGGCGGCGGCGAGCAGATCTCTGCACGCATCTCCTGCAACGAGATAGATATACTGCTGTTTTTCAGAGACCCCATCTCGGCAAAGCCGTCCGAGCCAAACGACAGCGACCTGCTGAGGCTCTGTGATGTGCATAATATACCTATAGCTACAAATATAGCCACCGCCGAGGCGCTTATTCACGCCCTCGAGCGCGGCGACCTCGACTGGAGAGAGATAGTTAATCCTTCGTAAGAGGTCAGATAGGGGCGGCATGATCTTAATGCCGTAAACTATAAAGGAAATATTTGAAAAGCTGTGACGGGGAGAGTAAGAGCATCACACCTGCAAACAAGCGAGGACGGTACGGTGAAAGCGTCCGCAGCAGATGCCCCGAAGGACACCCCCGAGCTCGCCGCTGACAAAGGCGGCGCGTATCCTCTGCGTTACAGAGATGATGAGAGGCAGGCTTTCGCCTGCAATCAGGGTGGTATCACGATCACGGTCGTCCCTTTGCTTATGGGGCGACCTTTTTGTTTTAAGTCGCGTGATCACTCGCAAGCTCGTTTACAACTGCGAAGTGTGAGGGGGCTCCCTCGCGGTACGGTGGTCCTGTGAAAAATGGTTCTATGATAGGAACACCCGCAAAAAGCCCGCCTAACGGCTGCACCGCCGCCTCATTCACGAAGGCACCCGCCTCCCCTCCGGGGAGGCTCACTGAGCCCTGCCAAGAGAAGAATTGAAAGATGGTGGGGGAATTAAAAAAGGAGTAAATATTATGGAATTGATTGCTAAACGACCTAACGGGACAGAGGATGTTACCCCCGCACAGGTCTATAAGTGGCACACCGTTGAACAGGTGGCCCGCGAAAGCGCCGAGCAGTTCGGCTTTAAGGAGATAAGAGTGCCTACCTTCGAGGAGACCTCCCTCTTCGTCCGCTCCGTCGGCGACACCACCGACGTGGTCCAGAAGGAGATGTATTCCGTCACCGCCGCAGGCGACGAGGGCTTTACTCTCCGCCCCGAGGGCACCGCAGGCGTTATCCGTGCCGTCATCCAGAACGGTATGCTCAACGACACTATGCCCCAGAAGGTGTACTACCTCCTCTCCTGCTTCCGCCACGAGAAAAAGCAGGCAGGCAGGCTACGTGAGTTCCATCAGTTCGGCTGCGAGCTGGTAGGCTCTGCCGCACCCGCCGCCGATGCCGACCTCATCGCTCTGGCGAAGGACGTCATCGACAGGCTGGGCCTCAAAAATATCGAGCTGAACTTGAACTCCATCGGCTGCCCCCAGTGCCGCGCCAAGTACAGAGAGGCGCTTGTCTCCTACTTTGAGCCCCACAGGGACGAGCTCTGCGACACCTGCAAGGACAGGCTCGACAAGAACCCCCTGCGGCTGCTGGACTGCAAGAGCGAGGAGGACCAAGCCATCGCCAAGGACGCGCCTGTGATACTGGACTACCTCTGCGAGGATTGCAGCAAGCACTTTGAGACGGTGAAAAAGAACCTCTCGCTGATGGGCATAGAATACAAGCTCAACCCCCGCATCGTTCGGGGTCTGGATTACTACACCCGCACGGTCTTCGAGTTTATCTCCACGGACATCGGCTCTCAAGGGACGGTCTGCGGCGGCGGAAGGTATGACGGGCTCATCGGCACCATGGGCGGCAAGGACACCCCCGCTCTGGGCTTTGCAATGGGTCTGGAGAGGATCATCATGGCAATGGAGAAGCAGGGCTGCGACTTTGCGGAGGAGAAGACCTGCGACCTGTGCTTTGTGACGCTGGGCGACGAGGCCGCCGAGAAGGCAGTAGAGCTGGCGCAGATGATGCGTCAGGAGGGCTTCCGGGTAGAATACGATCTTGTAGGCAGGAAGCTGAAGCAGCAGATGAACTATGCAGACAAGATCGGGGCTAAGTATGTTATCGTGCTGGGCGGAGACGAGATCGCCCAAGGCAAGGCGAAGCTAAAGAACATGAAGACAGGAGAGCAGACAGGTGTAGCGCTGGACGAGACTCTGCTGGACAGCTTCGGGGCGGTATACTACGAGATGATGATGGAAAACGACGAGAATTTCAGGAATTTTGTAGAAGCTTTTGGAGAGTAAAAAGTCAGCACAGCTGCGGCATATTGGCCGGAATCCAAGGGGCGGCCTTAGCCCCTTGGCAGGTATATTTTGTCCTCGCATAAACTCGGACGAAAATCGGGCAGCGCCCTGGTCGCCGACCCGGCGAAACACGCACAAAACTATCGGCTACCAACGGCGCAGCAACCGTGGGAGATGCCCGATAGGGCGGAGGGGTTCTTCTATCCTATAGCTTCTGACCTCTATCCTCTATGTTTACACTGTTGTGAGGCGGCGTGCCGCCGCTCACGCGATTTAAAAAGGAGAGATAACATGAGCAGATGTGAAAAATGTGAAATGATACCGCTGGTGGAGTTCGGCTCGCCTGCGGATTATGCAGCAGCGCTGCAATCCTTCGCAGGAATGGTCATGGGGGGCGATATGGAGATCGTCTACCAGAGCTTTCCCATCGAGCTGCTGCTTAGACCCGGGATGGTGAAGAAAACTAAGTTCTTCCACCAGTTCAGGTGCAAGAGCTGCGGCACTATCTACGGTATGTTCGCCAATACAAGAGTCGGCGGACAGATCAAGATCAACGATAAGGTCTTTGACCCCGCCGATTACCCCGACCCCGAACCGAAAAAGGACGCGGAGGCCGATAATACCAATGCTTAGCTTCCTGCCCGTGAGCTTTGAGACCGAGACCTCTTTGAGCCCCAAAAGACTGGCGCGAAAGCTGGATCGGGATCTGGTGGAGCATAGGCCCACCATAAATATCATGTCTCAGGGAAGGTTCATGCGCAAGTATCGGCTGGAAAGCTGCTACTACGGCTGCCGCACAAGCAGCAGCGAGTTCAGGCTCTTTCACCATCAGGCGAAGAAACGGGACGGCGGCTCAACAGGCTTCTACGGCAAAATAGAGGCCACCGAGAGCGGCTCCCGCATCAGCGGCAGCTTCCGAAAGCCTGCTTATACCTACGTCTTCGGCATCGTCTGGACGCTGGTCATCGCAGTGCTTGCGCTGTTTTCCGTGTCGCTCAAGGAGTACGCTGCCGCAGGCTGCTTCGGAGCCCTGTGGGCCGTGGGCGTCTGGTTCATGTTCAGCGATAACAAGAAGCCCACGCTTCGGGCCTACCTCGAGGCCCTTCCAAAGGCTGCGCCCACCGCCGCGCCGGAGGAAACCGAGGAACATAACAGTAAATAACTCTGAACGGAGGAAAATAAAATGAACAGAACTTACATCAAGGACGTTAAGGAGCATCTGGGCGAGACCATAAAGGTGCAGGGCTTCGTCGAGAATTACCGCAACGGCCGCGCCATGGCCTTCATCGTGGTAAAGGACATCACAGGCAAGCTTCAGGTGACCGTCGAAAAGGAAAAGCATCCCGAGCTCAACGAGAAGCTGGACAGCCTGACGGGAGATTCCGTAGTTACGGTCATCGGACAGGTCTTCGAGAACGACTATGTTAAAATGGGCGGCCTCGAGATGATACCCGAGGACGTCATCCCCGAGAGCATCGCCGACGCCATCCCCATAGCAAGAAAAGAGATACCCGCCACCAAGAAGAAAAAGGCCGTGGAGCGCTCCAGCATCGACCAGCGCATCGACTACCGCTGGATAGACCTGCGCACCGACGAGAACCAGCTGATGTTCAAGGTCCAGACCACCATGGTGAACGCCATGCGGCAGTTCCTGCTGGGAGAGAATTTTATCGAGATCCACACCCCCAAGCTCATCGGTGCCGCCAGTGAGAGCGGCTCCAGCGTCTTCGAGGTAAAGTATTTTGACCGCAACGCCTACCTTGCCCAGAGCCCCCAGTTCTATAAGCAGATGGCCATGGCCAGCGGCTTCGAGCGCATCTTTGAGGTAGGCCCCGTGTTCAGGGCCGAGAAGAGCTACACCAGCAAGCACACCACCGAATTCACGGGCTTCGACCTGGAGTTCAGCTATATCGAGAGCTACAGGGACGTTATGGCAATGGAGGAGCAGCTGCTCAAGGCAGGACTTGCCGCCGTTAAGGAAAAGTACGGCGAGCAGATAAAGGAACTCTTCGGACAGGAGGTCATCGTCCCCGAGACCCCCTTCCCCGTTGTAAAGCTTGCAGACCTCTACAAGGGCCTCGAGGAGGAGTTCGGCTACAAGGTGCCTGAGGAGGAGAAGGGCGACCTGACCACCGACGCCGAGCAGCTCAGCTACAAGTGGGTGCAGAAGCACTACGGCCACGAATTCCTGTTCGTTACCGACTTTGACGCCGAGAAGCGGGCCTTCTACCACATGAGGGACGAAAATGGCGTGCCCCTTGGCTACGACCTTATCTGGAGAGGCGTCGAGATAACCACAGGCGCCCAGCGCGAGCACAGGTACGAGGTGCTCAAAAAGCAGGCCGACGAAAAGGGCCTTGCCGAGGACGTAAAGTTCTACCTCGAGTTCTTCCGCTACGGCTGTCCCCCTCACGGCGGCTTCGGTATCGGCGTTGACCGCCTGACCATGCTGCTGCTGGGCCTGCACATCAAGGAAGCAATGTTCATCTTCCGCGGCCCCAACAGGCTGAACCCGTAAGAGGCTTTAGACAAAAAGGTACATCTCCCCCTGCGGGAGATGTACCTTTTTCGCATTTTTCGGCACCGAGACCTCTCCTCCGTTGTCTATCACTCTTTTAAGCACATCGGAAACGTAAAACAAGCACCGCGAGATGCGAACGTTGTTGATGATGTCCTCGTCACTTACTTCCCGCCCTGTGAGGGGGTCAATGCCCATAGCGAGACTGTCAATATACTTTTTTGCGCGTTCCATTTTCTCAAGCTCTGTCATTATGTATCACCTCAATGTTGATATCAGCCTGTCGAGTTGTTATGAGATAAGTATATCACGGAAGAGAACGGAAAGTCAAGCGCAAAGCCGAACAATACCACAGCAGCACGTTCCCCCATTTCAGCAATAACAAGAAATATCGACCTTAGCTCACACCAAGCCCCGACCCGCCGTCACACAAAGCCGACCTCCAAAACCATTTTACCCAAAGGCGGCATTGCGCCGTGCGCGCTAGCACCGCCGTGCACAAAAAAGACTTGCTTTATTTCTTTGATTGTGGTATAATAGAATGTGTATTTGTGTCCGATGAAAGGGGGCGTTGTCTTTGAGATCATTGAGGCTGGCGGCTTGTGCTGCGGCGGCTATTATTATGAGCGGCTGCACGAGTATGAACCTCTCTGTCGATAACCTGCTGGCGGCGCCGAAGCTCACTAACGAGCAGTCGGAGATACACGAGGCCCTAATAAACGCCGTGGGAAGCAACATAACCCTTAAATATCCCAGAAACGGTGACAACCGCTCGGCCTACGTCGTTGCCGATATCGACAACGAGGAGACCGACGAGGCCATGGTCTTTTATGAGTATTCGGGCGCCGACGGCAACGAGGACGGCCTGCGCGTCAACCTACTTGACCGCAACGAGGACGGGGAGTGGTACTCCGTTAAGGAGATCGCGGGCGCAGGCACCGAGATAGACAAGGTCATCCTTACAAAGGTGAGCGGCGTAAGCGGCACCTGCGTGCTGGTGGGCTACCAGACCATGACAGGCGAGGAAAAGACCCTTGAGATCTATTCCTACAGAGACGGCGAGCTCTCGCGGATAGGCACCGACACCTATTCCGTCCTCGAGGCCATCGACCTCAACTCCGACGGCACCAACGAGCTTGTGACCATCAGAAGAAGCACCAACGCCGAAACGGGGCAGGTAACGGCCAAGGCCTCACTGCTTGAAATGAAGGACGGCGAGATAACCGCGGTCCAGAGCATCGATATGTGCGACAACGTGACCTCCTACGTCAGGGCAAGGGCCGCGCGGGTCAAGGACGGCCGCACGGCGCTGTATGTGGACTCCCTCAACGCCGAGGGCAGCTTGCAGACCGAGATCATCTACTACCGCTACTCCGCCCTGCAAAACCCCATGAGCCTGAGAAGCGAGAAGCTGCTGCCCCTGTGCACGCGGCCCACGGGCTATTACAGCGTTGACATCGACGAAGACGGCGTCATCGAGATACCCGCCACCCGGGTGATGCTGGGCTACGAGAGCGCCCTGCCCGAGGATCAGGTACTCATGACCTCTTGGACCGTCTATCAGGATTTCTACGAGCTGGAGCCCAAGTATTCCGGCTACTACTCGGTGCCGGACGGCTTCACGATGATCTTCCCCTCCCGCTGGACCGACAAGGTAACAGTCAAGAAGGACTCCGCCACGGAAGAGACTGTTTTTTACAAATACGAGGGCGACATCAACGCCGAGATGACGGAGCTCATGCGCATCGCGGTGAAGGCCAAGCCCCTCTCTCAGGACTATATCTACGACGGCTATCAGGTGGTAAGGACCGTGGGCCAGCTGGATTATCTGGTGAAGCTGCCCACCGACAGGCGCGAGCAGCTCATCCTGACCATCGATGAGGTGTCGAACAATTTCTATGTAGTCCCGACATAAAAACGAACGCGGGACGAGAGCCCCGCACTTTCATAACGAAACGGAGGTACAACAATGAGAAGAGTTTTAGTTTGCGAGGACGAGGATTCCATCCGAGAGTTTGTAGTCCTCAACCTGACCCGCAGCGGCTACGAGGTAGTAGACGTGAACTGCGGAGAGGACGCCATTGCGGCCTTTGAGGAGGCTGACGGCGGCTTTGACGTTGCGCTGCTGGACATCATGATGCCCGGCATCGACGGCCAGCAGGTGTGCAAGAAATTCCGCGAGAAGAGCGACACCATGGGCATCATAATGCTTTCGGCCAAGTCGCAGGAGATGGACAAGATATCCTCGCTTATGAACGGGGCAGACGACTACATAACCAAGCCCTTCTCTATCTCTGAGCTGGTGGCGAGGGTAGACGCAGTCTGCCGCAGGGTAAGCATGTCCCACGCGAAGCCCGAGGCCTCCTCCACCATAACCTCGGGGCCCTTTGTGCTCAACCTGAAGAGCCGCACGGTATCGAAGAACGGCGAGACCATTGATCTGACTCAGGTGGAATATCAGATCATGGAATACTTTTTCAAGAACCAGAACACGGCCCTTGACCGCACCAGCATCCTGAACCACATCTGGGGCGAGAGCTACTACGGAGACGACAAGATAGTTGACGTAAACATCAGGCGCATCAGGATGAAGATAGAGGACGAGCCCTCGAACCCGAAGTACATCCTGACGATCTGGGGCTTTGGGTATAAGTGGAGCGGGTCCTAGCGCGGACGGGTGCTAAGGGCGCACGGCCCAATACGCGTGAGCACTCGCAAGCTCGTTTACAACGGTGAAGGCCGCAAAGGCTCCCTCGCGGAACGGTGGCCCTCAAAAGGCTGCTGCCCCTAAGTCGGCCTTGGGCGAACGATTTGCCTCCCCTGAAAGGGGAGGTGGCTCGGCGCCAGCCGAGACGGAGGGGTTTCATCGGAGAGGCACAAGCTTTTCGGCTCGACAGTGCTTTTCTTACCTCTAACCTCTAAAAGGAGCGAACATTTTGACATCCAAAAAGCATCACGGTAAACACAGCGTTGTCCGCAACTGGATAAAAAACACCATGGGCGCCGTCATCGTTGTGCTGCTGATAATCGAGATATTGCTCATCCTTGCGGTCCGCAGCTATTACTACAGCTCCGCAAGACAGTATATCACCTCAAAAATGAATATCGTTACCAACGCCGTTATGCATAACTCCGATGACGCTAACACCAACTACAACGCCGAGATACGCTCCGTCGTCGAGAGCTATTCCGATAAGGACAAGCTGGAGCTGATGGCCATCAAGACCGACGGCAGCATCGACATCACCTCCTCGGGCTTCTCTCCCGAGGGAGACGTGAGCCTCGAGGACTACCATCAGGCCAAGGAGTCTGCCTCGGCCACGGCAACGGCGGTCTTCAAGCTGCCCTCCGGTGAAAAGGTCATAGCTGTTACCTCCATGATCTCTCCCCGAGGCTGCGAGTACGAGGCCCTGAGGATGGTGGCCTCCATGAAGGAGGTAGACCACCAGATACGGGTGATCTCCGTGATAATAACTATAGTTGTTGCTGCGGTGGTACTGCTGATATTCTTCTCGGGAATGTTCTTCATCCGCTCCATCGTTTTCCCGGTTATCAAGATAGGCGAGATCGCCCGGGGCTTTGCAAAGGGCAATTTTGAGGAGAGGATCGAAAAGACCTCCGACGACGAGATCGGCGAGCTCTGCGATTCCATAAACTACATGGCGGACGAGCTGTCCAACACCGAGACCATGAAGAACGAATTCATATCCTCGGTATCTCACGAGCTGCGAACGCCGCTGACTGCCATCAAGGGCTGGAGCGAGACCCTTACCACCATCGGCGACGACGAGGAGACCTTCCGCAAGGGCATGAGGGTGATAACCTCCGAGACCGAGCGCCTTTCACAGATGGTGGAGGAGCTTTTGGACTTCTCCCGCATCCAAGACAACCGCCTGCAGCTGCAAAAGGCGAAGATCGACATTCTTGCCGAGCTTGGCGAGACGGTGCTTATATATCAGGAGCGAGCGCGGGCTCTTGGCATAACCCTGAACTACTACGAGCCCGAGATGCTGCCCTTTGTTTACGGCGACAAGAACAGGCTGCGTCAGGTTTTCATAAACATAGTAGACAACGCCATAAAATACTCGGACAAGGGCGACACGGTGTCCATCGAGGCCTACGAGCAGAACGGGGAGATATGCATTTCCGTTTCCGACACGGGCATTGGCATCGCGAAGGAGGACCTGCCGAAGATAAAGACGAAGTTCTTCAAGGCCAACCACACCCGCCGCGGCTCCGGCATCGGCCTTGCGGTTGCTGACGAGATAATCGCGCGGCACGACGGAACGCTGACCATCAACAGCGAGAGCGGCGTCGGCACGACGGTAATGATAACTCTGCCCTGCATGGAGCAAAGCAAGAAGCCCGACAATCAGGACACGGTGAACGTTGAGCTGATCTCGACGGACGAGAACCTGAACGTGCAGTAGTCCTTGGGACCCTTCCACCCCCGCCTGTCGGCGGCGGTCCCCCTCCCGCTGTTGCTTTGCTGCCGCTGTTCAGGGGAGGCAGAATGCCTGTTCGACCCCTACTGAGTGGCAGCGGCTCCCATATGCCTCCCCTGAAAGGGGAGGTGGCTCGGCGCCAGCCGAGACGGAGGGGTTTCATCGGAGAGGCACAAGCTTTTCCCTCGCCGGACGGAAAATCGCTTCGCTCTTTCCTGATAGTGCAGGACGTTCAGTCGTTGCGGCGCCGCGTTTGTAGCCGTTAGATCTGTGCATGTTTCGCCGGGTCGGCGACTTAGGGGCGCTGCCCCTAAGAACCCTGCCAAGGGCTAACGCCGCCCTTGGAACCGGCGAATGAGCTTCGCGATGTGGGCCGATAGCTTTTACGGTTTAACAACTCTCAATTATAGAAAGGGCAATCAATGAGCAAAACACCTGTTACCCCCGAGGTCGGGGAGGAAAAATTTAAATCCAAGATCGGCGGCCAGGCCGTTATCGAGGGCGTTATGATGCGCGGCATCGACAAGGCCTCTATGGCCAACCGCCTGCCAAACGGCGAGATCGACCTCGAGATCTGGCCCATCCGCGGCGGCAAAAATATCCCTTGGTACCGCAAGGTGCCCTTTGTTCGCGGCATATTCAACTTTCTGGTCTCTATGATCGACGGCTACAAGTGCCTTATGCGCGCCGCCGACAAGCAGCTGGACGCCGAGGACGACGAGGAGCCCTCTAAGCTCGACAAGTGGCTGGAGGAAAAGCTGGGCGACAAGATAATGCCCATAATGTCCGTGCTCTCCGTGGTGCTGGGGCTGGGGCTGGCAATACTGCTGTTCATGTATCTGCCCTCTCTGGTCATCAAGCTGCTGGACAAGATAGTCTCCATCCCCACGGTGCTGAAAAACGTGATCGAGGGAATAATTAAGATAAGCGTGTTCGTTGGCTACACGGCGCTGACGGGCAGGATGAAGGATATGCGCAGGCTTTACGAGTATCACGGGGCCGAGCACAAGACCATCGCCTGCTACGAGCACGAGATGGAGCTGACGGTGGAGAACGTGCAGAAGCAATGCCGCTTCCACCCCCGCTGCGGGACCAGCTTTATTTTCCTTGTGCTTTTCATCAGCATTTTTGTGAACACGGTATTCCGCGTGACCTGGGGGAATGTGCTGCTGAGAGTGGTCTACAAGATCGCGCTGATACCTGTAGTCACGGGGATAGCCTACGAGCTTATCAGGCTTGCAGGAAAGTACGATAACTTAGCAACACGGATAATCTCGGCGCCGGGTCTGTGGATACAGCGGATAACGACAAAGGAGCCGAAGCCCGACGAGATCGAATGTGCAATAGCAGCCCTGAAAGCCGTCATCCCCGAAGGCGGCGAGCTACACGGCGTGTAGCACGCAAGTCGCGTGAGCGGCGGCAGAGCCGCCTTACAACGGTGTAATATTAGGGGGCTCCCTCGCGATACGGTGGCACTCAGAGGGATGGAGCGGTCTTTATTCCGCTCTCCGAAGGACCTGCGCCAATCGTACACTTACCCGCACAGGCCGGCGGATACCCGCCCGCACAAAGCCTGCCTAACGGCTGCAACGCCGCCTCATACACAAAATGACCCACCTCCCCTCCGGGGAGGCGCTGAGACTTTTCATGTACGCAGAATTGAAACCTTGGAGGGGGAAGTAAAATGACTTATGGACAGCTGATAACAGATGCTATGAGGGAGCTGGAGAAGCTCGAGTATTCCGATGCGGCGCTGGAGGCTAAGGAGCTGCTGGGGAAGGCCCTGGGCGTGGACTGCCGTTCGGCAGAGTTCGAGCAGCTGCTGTGGGAGGAGGCCGAGGACGCCGCCGAGCAGGAGTTTTACTCCCTTGTCCAGAGAAGGATGAAAAACGAGCCCCTTCAGTATATCCTCGGGGAGTGGGAGTTCTACGGTATCACCCTCTCTGTGGGGCCGGGAGTGCTTATCCCGAGGCAGGATACAGAGCTGCTGGTGGACATTGCCATCAAGCTGCGGGGAGAGGCGGAGCAGACCGAGCTCATCGACCTCTGCGCGGGCAGCGGGTGCATCGGCTTCGCCATCGAGCAGAGGCTCAAAAACGTCTCGGCCACCTTGGTGGAGAACTACACCGACCCCATGTCCTATATGCTAACAAACAAGCTGAGCCTGGGGTCTCGGGCCGCCCTTGTGAAGGGGGATGTATTGGATGAGAACCTGCCCCCACAGCTGCCGAAGGCGGACCTTATCGTCTGCAATCCCCCCTACCTGACGGCACGGGACATGGACGAGCTGCAGGCCGAGGTAAGGGCGGAGCCCGTTGAGGCCCTCTACGGCGGCGAGGACGGGCTGGACTTCTATCGGGCCGTAGTGCGGCTGTGGAAGGATAATATTAAGCTTGGGGGCTACCTTGCCTTTGAGGTCGGCATCGGGCAGGCCGAAGAGGTAGCGGAGCTTATGATACAGCACGGGTTCAAAAATGTCCGCCGCGCCAAGGATGCAGGCGGAATAGAGAGAGTAGTCTACGGGGAAAGATACGAGAAGCCCGTATATTAAGCAGAGGCTCTAAAACCACCCGCGGAGCGCATTCCGTGCGTAGAAGGACAGGGCAGGTGCTCCGAAGGAACCCCTCCACCCCCGCGGTTGCTTCGCTGCCGCTGTTCAGGGGAGGCAAAAAGCGCCCGTTCGACACCTGCTGAGAGTCACTGCCAGGGCGCACCATTAAAAGCGGGTGGGTGAACAAAAATCCTGCCTAACGGCTGCACCGCCGCCTCATCCACAAGGGCACCCGCCTCCCCTCCGGGGAGGCGCACAAAGTCCCGTCAGGCGTACAGGTGAAAGATGGTGGGGGAATTAAAAAACGAGTCCAAAAAAAGATACACTTATTTTGAAAAAATATGTTATAATAATAAAGGCAAAGAAATAATTCGGCGGAAAACGCTCTGTGCATTTTCCGCTCCTACCCGAGCCGCCGCAGGCGGCGAGGGCTCAAGGAAAAAGGAACTTAATATAACCACAGGGAGCGCGAGCTCCGAAAATCTTGTAAGGGAGTATGATCTCAATGGGAATCGACAAAAAGAAAAAAGAAGGCAAGGCCACCGTCACCAAGATAGTTGACAAGGACGAAAAGAAAAAGGCCCTTGATACCGCCATCGCTTATATCGAGAAGCAGTTCGGCGCAGGCGCCATCATGAAGCTGGGCGACAGCAAGGCCTTGGACGTTGAGGCCATCCACACGGGCTCCATGACTCTGGACATGGCCCTCGGCATCGGCGGCATCCCCAAGGGAAGGATCATCGAGATCTACGGACCCGAGAGCTCCGGCAAGACCACCGTGGCCCTCCACTGCCTTGCAGAGGCCCAGAAGGCAGGCGGCGAGGTGGCCTTCATCGACGTTGAGCACGCCCTCGACCCCGTCTATGCCAAGGCTCTGGGCGTTGACATCGACAATATGCTGGTCAGCCAGCCCGACAGCGGCGAGCAGGCGCTGGAGATCGCCGAGGCCCTTGCCCGCTCGGGCGCCATCGACTGCATCGTCATCGACTCTGTTGCGGCAATGGTAACAAAGGCCGAGATCGACGGCGAAATGGGCGACACCCATGTTGGCCAGCTGGCAAGGCTCATGTCTCAGGCCATGCGTAAGCTCACCAGCGTTATCTCCAAGTCCAGCTGCGCCGCCATCTTCATCAATCAGGTAAGAGAGAAGATAGGCGTTATCTACGGCAACCCCGAGACCACCCCAGGCGGCAGGGCGCTGAAATTCTACGCCTCTGTGCGCATCGAGGTAAGAAGAGGCGAGCAGATCAAGAACGGCGCCGAGGTCATTGGCAACAGGACCCGCTGCAAGGTAGTAAAGAACAAGGTAGCTCCCCCCTTCAAGGAGTGCGAGTTCGACATCATGTACGGCACGGGCATATCGCGGGTAGGCGAGGTGCTTGACCTTGCGACGGACATGGGCATCGTCAAGAAGGGCGGAGCCTGGTACAGCTACAACGACTCGAAGCTTGGACAGGGCCGTGACAACTCGAAGGATTATCTTGCAGCTAACCCCGAGGTAATGGCAGAGATCGAAGAGAAGATCAGGAGCTATGACGGGGAGCTTGTAATGGCATCGAAGAAGAACAAGAAGGCGGCGAAGCTGGAGGAGAAGGCGACCGCCGCGGCAGGCGGAAAGGCCGAGAGCCCGGAGGAAGCCCCCACAGAGGCCGAAGAGGAGTTCGAGGAATTCGCCCCGGTGGATATAACGGCATTAGGGGAGTAAACCAGCACACCGTCCGCATATTGGCCGGTTCCAAGGGCGGCCTTAGCCCTTGGCAGGTCCAGGGCAGCGCCCTGGTCGCCGACCCGGCGAAACACGCACCAAACTACCGTTAAACCGCGGCGCAGCACAACACCACAAGGGAGCAGCTATTTCCCGATAACCTCCATCCCTAAGTGGGGCGCAATGATGCGCCGCAACGACTGAGCGGCCCGCTCCATCAGGAAAGAGCGAAGCGATTTTCCGTGCGGCGAGCGTCAAGGCTACGGGGGCCTCCTACGGACGGAAAGCGCTCCGCGGGTGGTGTTAGGGCTTCTGCTCCTAACTCTCAACTTCTTCCGGCCCGCACCAGCCCTCTGAGGGCCACCGTTCCGCGAGGGAGCCCCTGCACATTACACAGTTGTAAACGAGCTTGCGAGTGCTCACGCGACTTAAAAAAAGAGGTGGCTATTTTGACCGTTACCAAGGTCGAGCTCTACAAGGGCAAGACTATGCGCGTTGACTTCTCTGAGGGGGAGCCCGCCTTCATAAACGCCGAGGTCTGCTATGACTGCGGCGTCACTAAGGACTCCTCCTTCTCCTCGGAGGAGTGGGACGAGGTCGTCTATAAAAATGACCTGCGCCGCGCCAAGGAGCGCGCCCTCTACCTCCTTGATTACCGAGATCATTCCTACGCCGAGCTCTTCAAAAAGCTCTCGGAAAATTATTCCGAACAGCTCTGCTACGACGTCTGCGATAAGCTCACCGAGCTGGGAGTGCTCAATGACCGCCGCTATGCCGCACAGCTGGCACGACGGTATGTGGAGGTCAAAAAATTCGGCCTCCGCCGCGCCCGACAGGAAATGCACCTCAAGGGCTTGGGCCGGGAGCTCATCGACGAGGCCCTCGAGCAGTATGAGGACTCCGTCCGCGACCGCATCCGCGAGCTGGTAGAGACCAAGTACGCCCGCCGCCTCGACTCCGAGGACGGCATCAAAAAAGTGAAAAACGCCCTCGTCCGTCAGGGCTACTCCTTCTCCGATATCAACGCCGTCTTTGACGAGCTGTACGAGGAAGCGGAGTACGAGGATTATGACTAATAATTCAGCGTAAAATGTTCTCCCCGCCGCAGGCGGCGAGGGCACAATACATCACTTATCATGACTGAAAAGAAAGGAAACAGCTATGCTTCAGATACTTGCGGAGACAAAGGAGATAACCTCCCTTGGAAAGTTCATCGACGTGCTGATCTTCATCTATGTGGCCGTCGCCACACCGCTGATGATCTATTATGCCTCCAAGCTCAACAAGAAGCCCCTTAAAGACAAAAAGCGCCGCGAGGCCGAGACCACGGAGAACATCGAATGAAAAAGCACAAGAAGCTTATTATAATACTCGTTATCGTCGCGGTGGCGGCGGTGCTGTTCGTCATCTTCGGGGTGCCCTACATCCAGCGGCACTTTATCGAGACCAAGGTGGATGAGCAGGCGGCCACGGCCATGGACAAAGTGGACCTTGGCACCGACAGGATACTCACGGTCTATTTCACCCGCAACGGCAACTGCGACTTCAAGGAGGGCGTTGATGCCGTTTCCAGCGCCTCGCTGATGCGGGACGGCGACAAGCTCATCGGCAACTGCGAGCTGGCCGCGGAGATGGTGCAGAACGCCGTCGGCGGCGATATCTACGCCATCCGCACTGTGAAAAAGTACCCCTCCAGCTACAGCGGAACGGTGAACGAGGCCTCGGACGAGCTGAAAAACGACGAGCTCCCCGAGCTCTCGGGCGACCTTCCTGATATGACGAAGTACGATACCGTCATCATCCTCTACCCCCTGTGGTGGGGCACGGTGCCCAAGGCGGTGGAGAGCTTTGTCAAGAGCGCCGATATCTCGGACAAGACGGTATACGCCATAGTCTCCCACGGCGGCAGCGGCAAGGCAGACAGCATAGCGGATCTTGAAAAGGCCTCCGGCGCCACCGTGAGCGGCGAGGTCTTCGAGCTTTATGACAAGGACGCCGCCACCTCGAAGGACGACATCCAGAAATGGCTGGAGGGCCTAAAATAAGGCGAAAAAAGGTATCCCACCCCCCGCAGGGGGTGGGATACCTTTTTTCGCATCTTGCGGCACATTGCCTCAGCCTATTTTTTCAAGTATCATGTATATTCCTCGACCTACATCCTCTGCGTATAAAAAAGTCTCATGCTCCATGTAGAGATAGTTGATAAAAAGATAACCTACCACCACCGCATTATCGTACACGTCTTCGTCCCCGAGGTATTTTACCTCCACGGTCTTTCCGTCGGGCTCCCAGACTGCCGTGCGGTCGTCCTTTATGGTCAGGGTCTTGCCGCCGTATAAGTAATCAAACTTCTTCTGATCGTTCTCGTACATCTCCCCGAAAATATAGTCGTTCTGTACCAGCCTGTACCTGCCGGGGAAGTCCTTTTCAAACTCCTCCTGCGATATTTTTTCTTTCCTCACAAGGGTTATGGGGCTTTTCGTTTCCAGCTTATACGGGGCGTAAAAATCTTCGCCATACTGTCTGTCCTCGGGGTTGTAATTATATGTGACATAATCAAGACTCAGCCTGCCGTCCTTCAGGGTGGCATCGCTGTTCATAAAGCCGAAGGAAAAATATATCTCGTATTCCTTTCCTGCCTCATATATCTCATCTTCATCGTCAGATTGGAACCAGTATTTCCCCCAAAAACTTTGAGTCTCCCCTATAAGGCAGAGCGCGGAATACATCTTTCCGTCATTATTAAAAATCGTATTCATAAAATAGAATCTATTGAACCAATCTTCTTTTTCGCGGGTCTCCAGAGCCGCCTTGATGTCCGCAAAGCTCTCGTCGGTATAGCACCAAGCGCCGCCCATAAGATACTCCTTGACGGTCACCTGCTCCTCCTCGGGCTCCTGCTCCTGGGGGGAGAGGGGGTCTTTGCTGTCGGCCTTGTCGCCGTTATCGGCGGGGGCTGTCTTTGTTGTCGACCCTGTGACGATCTTAACGCCCTTATCCTGCTCCGAGCTCTCGTCCCTGCTGCCGCAGGCCGCCAGGCTCAGGCTCATAACTGCTGCTGCCATTACTGCTGTGATCTTCTTTAACATAGTGATAACCTCCGGATATGTTTTTCTCTCTTGCTTGGGGCCTTTCCCCTTGCTCTGATCATTAGAGTGGCTGACTTCCCAAAAGGTTACCGTTTTTTTGAAAAAAATTTTTTGACGCTCAGTGGGTGCATGAGCTTTTGTATGCCTTCTCCTCCTACGGACGGAAAGCGCTGCAACGCCCGGCAGGGACCCCCTCCGGCACATTGCCTCAGCCTATTTTTTCAAGTATTATGGATGTATCTATACCTGCAACCCTTGCGTATAAAAAAGTCTCATGCTCCATGTAGAGATAGTTGATATAAAGATTGCCTACCACCGCATTATTGTTCACGTTTTTATCCCCAAGGTATTTTACCTCCATGGTCTTTCCCTCGGGCTCCCAGACTGCCGTGCGGTCATCCCTTACCACCAGGTCATTGACGCCGTAAAAATTATCATAGCTCTCCTGATCGCCCTTGTCCATCTCACCGAAAATATAATCGTTCTGTACCAGCCTGTACCTGCCGGGGAAGTCCTTTTCAAACTCCTCCTGCGTAATGGTTTCTTTCCTCACAAGGGTTATAGGGTCTTTCGTATCCACCCTGCACCCGTCGTTGCTATAGCTGTATTCAACGCGGTCGAAGGTGATCCTGCCATCCGATAATGTGGCGTTGACGCCCATAAAGCCGAAGCCCAGCTTCAGATCATATTCTTTCTCTGCCTCGTAGATCTCGTTCTCGACCTCGTCATCCAGCCGATAGGAGAAGTAGTCATGAAGGCTTTCAACCATGCAAAACGGGCTCCATCCATCGCCATCCTCACGAAACCATGTGTTCTCCCAGTAGTATTCCTCAAAGAAATCACCTGCCTCGCGGGTCTTCATGGTCTCTCTGAGGTCCGCAAAGCTCTCGTCGGTATAGCACCAAGCGCCGCCCATAAGATACTCCTTGACGGTCACCTGCTCCTCCTCGGGCTCCTGCTCCTTGGGGGCGAGGGGGTCCTTGCTGTCGGCCTTGTCGCCGTTGTCGGCGGGGGCTGTCTTGGTTGTCGACCCTGTGACGATCTTAACGCCCTTATCCTGCTCCGAGCTCTCGTCTGTGCTGCCGCAGGCCGCCAGGCTCAGGCTCATAACTGCTGCTGCGATTACTGCTGTGATCTTCTTTAACATAATAATTACCTCCGGATATGTTTTTTTCTTCTTTCTTGCACGGGGCCTTTCCCCTTGCTCTGATCATTAGAGTAAGTGAGGAGGAAAAAGGTTACTGTTTTTTTGAAAAAAATTTTTTGACGCTCAGTGGGTGCGTGGGCTTTTGTATGCCTTCTCCTCCTACGGACGGAAAGCGCTTCGCTGTTCCTGCTTTGTGGAAGAGGCAGCGTCGCTGCGGCGCAGCATTAAAGCCCCCACCCGGGATGGGTGGGGGTTTTTGTTTTGTGCGCCCATTTAAGATTGTGCTGCGCCGTGTGTAGGGCATTAAGTCTGCGCCCGTTTCGCCGGGTCCGGCGACAAGCCTCTGACGCGAGGCTTGAGCGCGCGTTTTTTAAGCGCTCCGCGAGTGGTGTTAGGGCTTCTGCTCTTACTTTACCTTGATCTTCTTCACCGCGCTGTAATTTCCGTACCTTGTGCCGTTGGCGGTGTAGAAGGACCTTACCTTAACGTACCATGTCTCGCCGCTCTTGGGCACCGACGAGAAGTTCTCGCCCAGCTTTGTGGTGTCCGTCGTCGTCCATGAGTGTACGTTTGCCGAGAAATCCGAGGTGGTGGAGTAAAGCACCTGATAGCCCGTCGTCCCTGCCGTGCCCTTCTTCCAGCTAAGGGTGAATACCCCGCTCTTGCCCGAGGACAGGTAGGTGATGGTGTTCTTTTCGGGCTTTATTACAAAGGTGCGGGTGAAGCTTCCCGTCACGTTCTTGCCTGCGGGATATACAGTGATGTTTGCAAGTCCCACGGCCCTGTTCTTCGAGTAGCTCACGGAGTAGTCGCTCTTCGGGATGGCGGTGCCGTCCTTGAAGCGCAGCGTCGCCTCGGGCTTTATCAAAAAGCCCGTGTAGGTGTAAGAGGCGTAGGGTATCGTCACCTTGGCGTAGCTTGTGGAGACATCCAGAGGCTTTACAGTGAAGGTCTTTTTGTAGGTGCCCGTGTATTCTCCCGTGCCAGTAACGGTTATGGTGGCGGTGCCTGCGTTCAGGTTGTTCTCATATTTCAGAGTGTAGTCCTTATCAAGGGTGAGCTTCGTGCTGCCGTCCTTAACGGTCACAGCGGGCTCAATGGCATAGCCCCGATAGGTGTAGGAGGCATAGGGGATTGACACCTTGCAGTTCCCGATATCGTTCCGGGTGAGCTGGGGGGTGTGGACCTTGACCGCCGCCGAATACTTGTACTCGCCGTTTTTATAGTAGGTCCTTACCTTGAAGGTGTAGTCCGTGTCGGGCTCCAGGTCCGTGAAGGTGTAGGTAAGGATGCTGCTGTCCAGTGTACCCTTGCGGTTGTAAACAAGGGTCTCGGTGTTGTATACATAGGTGTGATACTGATATGCGCCGTCCACCGCCGCCCATTTAACGGTAACGGTGCGGGGGGTGGAAGCAGAGACTTTTACCACAGGGGCGGCCTTGCCAATGACGAAGCCCGTCTCTGCGGAGCTGTTGCCGTAGTATCTTACGCCGTCCAGCTTGATGTAAGGCCTGAGGTAGGCGGTATAAACGCCCTTCCCGAGGCCGCTGACTGTAGCGGTAAGGGAATCGGTCTCGGCCAGAGGCTGGGCCTCGGCGCCGTTCTTGGAGACATAGAGCCTGTAGCCGTTGGCGCCCGAGCAGGCCGACCATTTAAATGTGGCTGTTCCCGCGCTGTCGTCTGAGGTGCAGGTAAAGCTTGCGGGGGCCTCGCAGCGGGTGGCGCAGAGCAGGCCCTCGGAATACTCCCCGAGGATGCAGCCCGCGTCGGCGCTGTGATAGGCGCTGATCTTAAAGAAATAGATGGTCCCCTTCGAGAGGCCCGAGAGGGTGGCCTTTGTGGCGGTGGTCCTTGCCAGCTCCACATACTTTCCTGCGGCGGAGCTGTAGTACACCACCTGATAGCCCTCGGCGCCCGCAGCCTTGTCCCAGGAGATAGTTATGCTGGTGTCGGTCTTTGTAACAAAGGCGGGTGCCGCGACGGCGGCGAGCTGGGTGGCTATTATCGTCTCGGCTCCGTAGCTGCCTGTGGTGGTGGTGCCGTCGTCCTCGTAGTAGTAGCAGCGTATCCTTGCCTTGTACTTGGTGCCCGCTGTGAGGCCCGTTACATTGCAGGTATTGGTCTTGACTCTCGAATGGTTATAATACTTGCCCGTGGACTCGTTGTAGATCTGGACCGTATACTCGTCGGCGTCCGCAACGGCGTTCCAGGTGAGCTGGATGCTGGTCGTGGTCTGGGAGATCTGGGAGGGGGCCGTGGGGGCCGACTGCTTCAGCTTCACCTGGTTTGATGGGTCGCCGTAGATCTTGTTTGCGTTCACAAGGTAATAGCCCCGAACGTAATAGGTGCTGAACCCGCTGGTCAGGTCGATGGTGGTACTGGTGCCGGAAACGGTCTTGACGATGACGTCTCCCGAGCTTGCGACTCTGAAAACATCGTAGCTGGTGCTGCCCGCAGAGGCCTTCCAGCTGAGCTTCGCCGTGGTGGAGACGGTGCCTGAGACCGACAGTCCCTCAACTGCGGCGGGGGGCTCGGAGATATCATACTTTACATTCAGGTCGGCGTAGCCGCTGATGCCGTTGACGGTGCCGTAGCCGTACTGCCAGATATCGAAGGGCCCCTCGAACTTGGTCTGCATGGTGTAATTGGCAAGCCAGATGGGATAGAGCTGGGACAGCTCCTCGCCGTTGAGCCAATATGTATACCAGCTGATGTTGGTATAGATGCCGGGGGCGTAGCCGTAGCTTTTTATCCGCTCGCAGAAGGCCTTGTTGATCTCGGTCTTCTGGGCCTTGGTGAGGCCTGCGGCGTCCAGTCTGCCCACGGCGTTCTCGACGGTCTCCATGTCAAAATAGACAGGCAGCTCCAGCTTTGTGCCTTTGATGTATTTATAGACGAAGTCTGCTTCCTCACGGGCCTCGGCGACAGTTATGGCCTGAGTGTAGAAATACACGCCCACGTCCAGCCCTGCGGCCTTTGCGCCCACGAGGTAGGACTGGAACTTATCGTCCAGCACGAGGGTGCCTGCGGAGCCGTAGCCTCTGTAGCCCACTCTGAGTATGGCGAAGGAGAAGCCCTCGGCCTTGACCTTGGCCCAGTCGATGTTCCCCTGATAGTAGGAGACGTCGATGCCGTAGGTCTTGCGGCAGCTTGCAAAGCGCGCCTGATGGACCAGATTCTCGCTGTTATACACATAGGAGGTAACTATCCTGGCGCCCAAGGCGGCATCGAGAGAGGGCGCAGCCATGTCCCTCTGCTGCATCAGGGCGGAGATATACTTATGGTACGAGGGGTCGTTCTCAGAGCAGGGGAGGGTATCGCCCTCAAAGACATAGTCCCCCAGCTCTGCCAGCTCGGGGTTTTTCCCGAGGTACTCCTCTTCTTTCTGGCGCCCCACCTCGGCGTTAAGATACGCAAGGCCGCTGTTCCCTGCGGTCTCGGCTGCCGAGAGCTCGAGGTCCGGCGCGGTGTCGCCATCCTCGGCGGTGTCGATATCTTCGGTGGTCTCTGCGGCCTGTGGGGTATCGGGTATCTGTGCTTCTGCGGCTGTTACTGGAAGGGCTGTCTGCGCCAGCAGCAGCAATGACAGCAGGGCGCTTACCGCAGCTTTTCTTAATTTCATAAAAAGACCTATCCTTTCCTGGGCTGCCGCGTCGGAGGCATATATAATATCTTTGCATCTTTACGGCGGGGGTTTTACACAAGCGGAAAATGATGTGCTACCATTTATTATACAAAAAAACGCAGATTTTGTCAACAGGATAATCTTGGTCGCCGCGGCGACCGCGCAAGTCGCGTCCCGGGCGCGGGCGCGCAAGTCGCGTGAGCGGCGGCGGAGCCGCCTCACAACGGTGCAAATCGTTGAGGCTCCCTCGCGGTCGGTGCCCCGACGGGGCAAGTCGCGTGACGCTCGCAAGCTCGCTTATAACTGTGTAATGTAAGGGGATCCCCTCGCGGTCGGTGCCCCGACGGGGCAAGTCGCGTGACGCTCGCAAGCTCGCTTACAACTGTGTAATGTAAGGGGATCCCCTCGCGGTCGGTGCCCCGACGGGGCAAGTCGCGTGACGCTCGCAAGCTCGCTTACAACTGTGTAATGTAAGGGGATCCCCTCGCGGTCGGTGCCCCGACGGGGCAAGTCGCGTGACGCTCGCAAGCTCGCTTACAACTGTG